>SHAP01000001.1 GCA_004213555.1 Phycisphaeraceae bacterium
GCGAAGTTTGGCCAAACGCCCATCCCACCGCCGGGCCCAGATTTTGGGGGCCACCCAGTGGACCGTCTTGGCCCCTCGGGCCCGGAAGGCCGGGGTGATGCGGAATTGAGCCGCGGGCGAATCGACCGGGATATGGACCACCGGGCCTTGATCGGGCAAGAGCTGTTGAAGTTGCCCCACCAACGCCGGCAACTCTTGCAAACGCCGCGCGGCTTCAAGCCCCATAACTCCAGCCGATGCAGTCTCAGCCACCAACACCGCCCCCGCCTGTTCCGTGAAGGGACCCGCCGCGGCAAGAAGGCGCCATTCCGGATGGCGACGACGCAACTCGGCCACCACCGGCGCCGCATGGCGGTCACCAGAAGGCTCAAACGCGGTGAAGAGGACCGTTGTCACGCTTCCAAGGTATCAGGGGAGTGAGATTGTCGGCTTTGCCGATAGAGTGTTCGATTCAGATTGATTTTCACCCCCCATTTTGGGACACCCAAGACCATGATCAAACGTACCCATACCTGTGGCGACCTTCGAGACTCCGACGCCGGCGCATCCGTCCGGCTGTGTGGTTGGGTCAATACCTACCGAGAGCAAGGCAAAGGCTTGGTCTTTCTCGATCTTCGCGACCGAGCGGGACTCACCCAAGTGGTGTGCGATTTGGAAGATTCAGACAGCGAGCTGGTGGAGATCGCCCGAGGTCTTCGCCGCGAAGACTGTATTGGCGTGGAAGGCAAAGTTCGCATGCGGGACGGTGGGGCCAATGACAAGCTGGAAACCGGCGCAATTGAGTTGGTGGCCGAACGCATCCAGGTGTTCAGCAAGTCCAAGACACCACCCATTTTGCCCGACGACCACGAGGCGGACAAAATCTCCGAAGACAAGCGTTTGGAGTACCGCTACATCGATCTTCGGCGTCCCAGCATGCAGAAAATCTTGCAAACCCGTTCCCAAGTGACACGCATCGTTCGAGACCACTTCGGCAACGAGGGGTTCCTTGAAGTGGAGACTCCGTTCCTGATCAAATCCAGTCCCGAAGGGGCTCGGGATTTCATCGTGCCCAGTCGCCAGTACCCCGGCCAGTGGTACGCCTTGCCCCAAAGTCCACAGATCTTCAAACAAATCTTGATGATCTCTGGTTGTGATCGCTATCTCCAAATTGTGCGCTGCTTCCGGGACGAAGATCCTCGGGCCGACCGTCAAGCCGAGTTCACCCAAGTTGACCTTGAGATGAGCTTTGTGGATCGAGAAGACGTGATGGACATCATGGGGTCATTCGCCACTCGACTGTGGCAAGAGATCCTTGGGGTCGACATCGGCGACATTCCGAGGATGAGTTGGCACGATGCCATGGAGGATTACGGCATTGACCGGCCTGACCTCCGCTTTGACCTGAAACTGGTTGACTGTGGCGACTGGGCCGGTGACATCGGCTTCCGGGTATTTGATGATGCCTTGGCCAAGCCCAACCCCCGCGTCAAAGCCATTGTCATCCCCGGTGGAGCGGAAAAAATCACCCGCAAGCAAATCGACGAACTCGACGCCTTGGCCAAACAATTCGGCGCGGGCGGACTGCCGGTCACCAAAGTGACAGCCGATGGTTTTGCCACTGGGATTGCCAAGTTCTTGGCCCCCCACGCCGAACGCGTGCGGGAAGCCCTTGGGGCACAAGACGGGGACTTGGTCCTGTTTGGCGCGGACACCTTTGACACCTGCCTCAAGGTCATGGGTGAGCTTCGCCTCAAACTGGGTCGCGATCTCGGCCTCATCGACGACGCCGCTTGGAAATTCCTTTGGGTGGTCGACTTCCCCATGTTCGAACGCGACGAAGAAGCCGGTCGCTGGAAAGCCATCCACCACCCCTTTACCAGTCCCATGCCGGGTGAAGAGTCCAAGTTGGAAACGGCTCCTGGCGATTCCATCTCGGCCGGTTACGACTTGGTCTGCAACGGGTCAGAAATTGCTGGTGGTTCCGTGCGGATCCACGACCAAGCCATTCAAGCCAAGGTGTTTGAACTCCTCGGACTGGATGGAGACACCGCCAAACTCAAGTTTGGCTTCCTTTTGGACGCCTTGCAATACGGTGCCCCGCCCCACGGCGGAATCGCCTTCGGACTGGATCGGCTGGTGATGCTTTTGGTTGGCACCAACAACATTCGCGACGTCATCGCGTTCCCCAAGACCCAGACGGGCCAAGACCTCATGTCGAATGCCCCCGGTCCGGTGGACGCCGAGCAACTCGAAGAGTTGTTTGTGTCCAGCACCGCCCCTGAAGAAGACGCCTAAAGCACGCCTCCTGGATCAATGGCGGCAAACGATCGGATCAGCGATCGGAGATATCGGTGTACGGCACGCCGTGAGGTCCAACGTATTCACAGCGTGGCCGCATGAGTTTGTTGTCTTGCAAGTACTCAATGCAGTGCCCCACCCAACCCGGCATCCGGGCCATCGCAAAGATCGGCGTGAACAAATCCAGGTCCAAGCCGAGGCAGTGGTAGGTGGTTGCTGAGTAGAAGTCGACGTTGGGGTGGATGCCCTTGGCACCGACCGCCTCAAACATGATGTCTTCGATCTTCTTGCTCATCCGGAAAAGGCGATCATTGCCAGTGTCTTTGGCAATATCTTCGGCGTACGTCTTGAGGTATGTCGCCCGTGGGTCGTACACCTTGTAGACCCGGTGGCCGAAGCCCATGATGCGGTCCTTGGCGGCGAGACGGGCCTTGATGAATGGCTCGACGTCTTCTTCACCAGGAATTTCGTTGAGCATCTTCATCACCGCCTCGTTGGCACCGCCATGCAGTGGCCCCTTGAGGGTGCCCACCGCGGTCGTGGCGGCGGAGTACAGATCGGAAAGCGTGGAGATGGTGGCCATCGATGCAAAGGTCGAAGCATTAAAACCATGTTCAGCGTGCAGAATCAAACAGATGTCAAAGCCACGCTCCATCGCTTCCGTGGGGGCCTTGCCATTCAAGATCGACAAGAAATTGCCGGCCACCGTTTTGGAGGGGTCGGGGGCAATGAGTTCAAGCCCCTTGCGGTGTCGATCGAAGTTGGCGATCAAAGAGGGCGTCCGTGCGGTCAGACGCAACGCCTTCCGCAAGTTCGCCTCGGGGGATCCGTCGTCACACTCGGTGTCAAAGTGGGCTTGGGCGGACACCAAGGTTCGAACGGCGTGCATGGGGCTGGTGTCGGCCGGCAAGGCCTTCACCATGTCCATCAAGCCATCGGGAATGGCCATCGCAGCTTGAAGTTCTTTGGTGAACGACGCCAGCTCGTCAGCATTGGGGAGACACTGGTTCCACAGGAGGAAGCAGCACTCTTCGAAGGTGGAGTTGCGGGCCAACGTGTCGATATCAATCCCGACGTATTCCAACACTCCTTTTTCACCATCAATAAAGCTCATCACACTGTCGGCCACCACCACATTGGCAAGACCTTTGTCGACGAAGGGACCGGTGAACGATTCGGAAGCAGGGCTCATAGGGGTTTCCGGAGATGGAGGTGTAAGGAGGTATACAAAACAGCCCTCCAAAGTGGAGGGCCGTCAAGTGTAGACGTTGCAGGGCTTCTGGGCAACGGAGGGCCCCAAGCGATGCACAAAGGTTGAACGAAAAAGGTGATCAGCCGCGACGTAGGTCACGCAGTTGCTGCTCGAGCAGCTTGATCTGACGCTGAATATTCTTGACGATTTCTTCTTCGTCCATGCCAAAGGGTCCGTTCATCGCGACCACGAGGGGCGCCTTTCTGGCCCAATAAAGGAATTCACGAAGAATTTTAATACGCTCCTGCAATTGGGCTTCAGCACCCTCAGCAGAACCTTTGAATTGCCACCGCTGCGAGAGAATTTGCATGCGGCTCGTGCATTCTTTGTAAGTGTCCGCCCAATTCTTGGCCAATTTCTCACCGCGGGTATCGGTGACGTACCACTCGCCATCGGGCAAGTTCAAGTATTCAGCCACTTCGTCAAGATCCCGACAGGTGCCCCGTGAGAAGCCACAGGCCAAGGCGTTGCTGGCATTGAAGGACAGGTTCTGATCCTTGGTGGAAATCACCACCGCTCCCTCAGGGAGGGGCTCGTACCAGTTGCCGTCGACACCGCCATACCACTCGACCTTCCCAGTCTCGGGGTCCTTGACATAGGCGGTCATGTACCGGTTGAGTTTCATGGACCGGGCCACGTGCTCGGAATACCCAGACTCCTTGGCCGTCATGATCAAATGTTCCATCACTGCCGGGTCTTGCGACTCATCGACGGAAGCCGTACCACGGACGGTGGTGACCGAACCAGCGGTGCCCAGCGGATTAAAGACAATTTCATCACACGCCATTGCGGTGTTGCAACCCGCGGAGATGGCTTTGCGAATCCACGAGACCACCCGGTGCCCGCGGCTTTTGATTTCCCGAATGGTGTCATTGATTTTGATGGACTCGGCCACCAAACCACCGTTGGAGTTGATCTTCAGCACGATGATCGCGCCACCACCGGGAGAGAGCTCGTCGGCATACTCGCCAATCTTGACGATTTCTTGGTGTCGGAACTCTTGACCGACTCCGCCTTCAAGAGGAAGGTACAGCACCACCTGCTTTCCGGAAGCATCCGCCTCAGCATCTGCAGCTTGTCCAGAGGTTGGCGAGCGATCGGAAAACATTGGATCTTTGGCTTGAGCAGAGCCGCGGGATCCGGTGGACGCAATGGCGGCCACGTCACGAATCATGATGAGCTTGCGGCCGAAATCACCTTCCAGCATGAAGTACTGCCCATCGGGCTTTCCGGCTTTGGTTTTCAATCCTTCGATTCGGCCGGCGTAGGTGCGTTCGACACCCTGCTCAAGGACGGTCACTTCGACACTCGAAGCCACGTCGACCACGGCGCTGCCACCATTGGCCAACTGGAAGCGGATGTCCTCGGCAAAGCTGGAGGCCGCAAAGAAGGCAATGAAAAGGATGGTATGGGCAAGTCTGTTGTTCATGCTGTTGCTTTCGTTTGCTTCAATTCTGATCAATTTGAGTGCAGATTCAACGTGTTCTCGCGATAAAGCGTGATTCAGCGGCCCCCGATGCCACGGCCGCCACCCCTGGGGGCACCACCACGCCCACCTTGGCGACCACGGTCATTGGAACGCATGGCTCGGATCTGCTCTTCGAGTTGCTCAATCTGCACTTCTAAGCCCAGTTTGCTCAAACCAAACTCCATTTGACAGCGAAGCGCAACGGCTGAATACCGGTTCATCATGCGGAGAATTTTCTTCATGCGGGTCAAACGGAACTGGGCCTGACGCATCGCGTCAGAAGGCCCAACCCCGGCCTGAAGTTCTTGCATCTCTTCGATGGCGGTTTTGCATTCGGCCAAGGCTTTGCGCCAATCCTCGGAGTAGTCGTCAAAAACTTCTTGGCATGAGGTGTCATCCAGGTCGAAGTCAACCAATTCATGAAGCAGAAGCAGATCATCAAGGTCATCGGCCATACCTTTGGAGATCAAGAAGTCGCCGGCTTCCTTGGCGGAAAATTCGACCGCTGACTTGTCGTTGTCATCCACGATGTAGGAACCCTTGCGGTTGAGTTCCCACTTCACCGAACGTCCCTGCCAAGTCGCAGAAAGCCGCATGTCGGGGTACACCAACGCATCAAGCAGTGCATTGTCATGGCCAGCGCCATCACAGCGGATGCGGCCAAGTTCCAATGGACCCCGGAACATGCCCAGGAAAGCTTCGCGGTACTTGCCGTAGGTGTTTTCGTCGCTCCGAACCCGCTCGAACATCTGGGCTGCGCCTTGCAACCCACCAATGGTGGCTTCAGAAGAGGTGTACAGGTCACAGAAGCTCAACGACAACACCGCCGAAGAACCGACGGCATCTTCAACCCAGCAGATGGGTTGGGCATAGATGCCTTCGTCTTCGAAGCGATTGTGCCAAACATCAGCGATCTCGCCCAAGAGGTCAAAGTCGTTCAGCATGGAGGCCTCTTCCCGCTTGACTTGGTACCAGTACCCATTCTCTCGCTTGTCGTTGCAGTTCACACGGAACACGACATAGTCAGGTTGCATGTCCCGCAAGACAGGGATCATGGCTTCGTAGACCTCAGGAACAATGTCGGTGCCAACTTGCTCTCGACCTTCGGTGCCCACCGGGATGATGGCGACCAGTGGAACTGGATTGCCCGAAGCATCCATTCGGCGTTCCCATTTGTTGGAAAACTCAGCCTTTTGCATTTCTCCCATTGGGGCGGATGAAGATGGTTCTGATGCCTCAGCCGAAGCCGGAGCATCTTCTTCGTCCCGAACGATTTCACGGATCTCGGACATGGGGATTCGAAGTTCAATCCCACGGATGGACAGCACCACAGCATCCCCGTCTTCAGAGATGATCTGACCCGAAATAATCGCACCATTGATCTTCACGATCTGGTCCTCGGCGAAGGCCGAAGTCGTGGCGATGAGGGTCAAAAGCGAAGTGATGAACAATCGAGGCATGATGAACTCCTGGTTCGAGTCTTTTGTAAGTCCATATCCTACCCCACTCCATCCCAGGATCCGGGGAGATCAGGCCAGAAATGCCCAAACCGACCGGTCAATTACGCCAGATCATCACGAATTGTTCGCTCAGCGATGGCCATGGCTTCCTCAAGGCTGGAAATATGTCCGGCCAATTGAGCGTCGTACGCTGCATCGAGGGCCACCGCAAAGTGTGGCCCCGGATGATGCCCCGCGGAGACAAGGTCATCCCCGCTCAGCAGTGGCTCCGGGGCGAGGCCAATGCCTTGCGACAAGTCATCTACTTCGGCTGCGATGGCCTGGGCGGATTGGGGAGACGTGGCCTGCAGCAGCCGCCACGCCGCTTGGTAGCCGCGGTGGCTTGCCATACGCTTTTTCGCCGCCACGCCGACGGCAGACCACTCGTTCAACAGCCGAGGAAGCAAATTGATCGCGTCAGAGATGGCTTCTTCCATGCTGTTGGAAAGCCGCAAGGCTTCCCGAAGCAGGCCCGCCACATCACCAGACATCCCGCGGTCCAAGGCCCAGGCCGCGAGGGCAGCGGCATCGCTGGCCTCGGATGACAAGCTGGCCAACCGTGGGAAATCAGTATTTGCGGCAGACCCCAAGATGACCACATCCAATCCCAACTCTTGGAGCATCCCTGCGGCTTGGGCCCGAGTGTGGTGCCCCAGCATCATCACCACCTCCCCGCCCACCCGCTCGCGGCTGACCGCCCCGAGTTCTGGGGCGTGCTTCACAATGGCTTGGTGGGTGTCGGCTGCTATTTCAAATCCGAAGCGGGCGGCAAACCGAACGGCCCGCAGCATGCGCAAGCGGTCTTCGGCAATTCGTGCCGCGGGATCACCAATGGCTCGAACACATTGACGCTCAATCAAATCAGCAACGCCATCGTGGAAGTCGATGATCTTGCATCCTTCGCCGCCATCGGGATCTTCGAACAGCCCGTTGATGGTGAAATCTCGGCGGGCCGCGTCCTCTTCCATCGTGGCCCCGTCCAATTCCACATAATCGGGACGTCGGCCATCGGCGTAGGGCCCATCTTTGCGGAAGGTGGCCACTTCGGTGGTCACTTCTTCGTGACGAACAAGCACCACCGCGAACGCCTCCCCCACCCCCTTGGAGCCGGGGAAGACGGCCTTCACTTCCGCGGGCAACGCTGAGGTGGCCACGTCGTAATCTTTGGGCACGATCCCCAACAAACGATCACGGACACATCCTCCGGCAAGCACGGCCTCGTGGCCGGCCGCTTTCAACACACGCACAATGTGGCATGCGGCTTGGTATTCAACCTTCACCATTGTCGCCCTCAGGTGGCCGCTGGTACAACAAAACGAACATGTCTCGTCCGTACGTGTGCACTTCTGGGCCCAAAAGCCCATCAATGTCATGCGAAGTGCGCTCGGGATCCACCGGAGTACGCAGCACAAACCATCCGCCTGGTCGCAAACAGGAGGCGTAGCCCACCGACGCCTCAAGCACTTTGGCCAAAGTCTCGACTTCTTGCATCATGGCGTAAGGCGGATCCAAACTCACAATGTCGCAGTCTTGTCCCAAACGCAGCCGAACCAAAGGGCTGAATGCATCGGCCCGAAGCACTTCGGCGCGGTCTGAACAACCCATGGATTCGATGTTGTCTTGGAGCAAGTTGGCCACCCTTCGGTCTTGCTCGACAAAGAAAGCTTCGCGAGCGCCCCGAGAGATGGCTTCCAGCCCAACCGATCCCACCCCACAAAAGACATCCACCACCTTGGCGTCTTCCCACCAGCCACGCAAAATGGAAAACAAAGCTTCGCGCACGCGAGCGGGATACGGCCGGGTGGCCAATGATTCCGGAGGGGTCTTCAGCATCCGTCCCCGATGATCACCTGCAATAATGCGCAAACTCATACCTCGTAGAGGATACCCTTCTCGATCCCATGCCCGACTTAGGACAACTCCCCTCCGCGGTACGTGAACGAGCGATACTGACCACACTTGGACCCGCTCCTGCGCTGGTGGTGCTTCCAGAATCCCCTTCCTCCCCCCCGCCAGTGCTTCTTTGGCTCCACGGACGGCAAGCAAACAAAGAGATTGACCCTGGCCGCGCCCTTCGCTTGTTGCGCGCCGGCATTGGATTTATCGGAGTGGACCTGCCGGGACACGGCGAGCGCGCGGAAGCGTCTTACCAATCGGTGGAGGGGACGCTGCAGACCATTCTGGAAATGAGCCAAGAATTGGACGATGTGCATGCGGCCGTCGTGGCCGAATTGCCGGTGGATCCGGAACAGATCGCCATCGGAGGCATGAGTGCCGGAGGAATGGCGGCCGCCCACCGATTGGTCACGCCGCATCCGTATCGGGGGATGCTGATGGAAGCTTCCACGGGAAATTGGGCCGCCCAAGCCCACCGCCCCATGTTCCAAGGCCTCACTCCGGAAGCGTTGCAATCCCAAGACCCCATGGCTCGTTTGGACACCTGGACCCCCATTCCAGTGCTGGCCCAACACAGCCGCTTGGACGAATGGATTCGATTTGAAGGCCAATGCGAGTTTTTGGATGCGCTTCGCGAACGCAACGCAGATCACCCCGTAGAACTTCAAGCCTACGATCAAACCGGTGCACCAAAAGAGCACATTGGATTTGGAAAGCATGGCGCGCAAGCCAAGGATCTTTGCCGTGATTTTCTTCTTCGCATCTTTGGGAAAAACAGCCGAGAATAGACAACGCCATGACGAAGTTCACGCCAACCCAACCTGATGCCGCCGGACGATTTGGGGAATTCGGCGGACGCTACGTTCCCGAGACGCTGATACCAGCCCTTGAAGAACTCAACAGCGCTTTCCAAGAAGCATTGGCAGACGAAGGATTTCGGTCCGAGCTGGATCGGCTTCTGCAGAATTACGTCGGTCGAGTCACACCGCTCACCCCTTGCCCCCAACTGTCCAGTTCCGCAGGAGGGGCCACCATCCTTTTGAAGCGGGAAGATTTGGCCCACACCGGTGCTCACAAAATCAACAACACCATCGGGCAAACTTTGTTGGCCAAACGCATGGGCAAAAAGCGGATCATCGCCGAAACCGGCGCGGGTCAGCATGGCGTGGCCACCGCGACCGCCTGCGCCTTGTTTGGGCTGCCGTGCGAGGTGTACATGGGCGCGGAGGATGCCCGCCGCCAGCGACTCAATGTTTTCCGCATGCGCATACTCGGGGCGACCGTCCATGAAGTGAACTCTGGGTCAAGAACCCTCAAAGATGCCACCAACGAAGCCATGCGAGACTGGATGGGTTCGGTCGGTGAAACGCATTACATTTTGGGGTCGGTGGTTGGGCCGCACCCCTTCCCCTGGATTGTTCGAGAATTCCAAAGCGTGATCGGGAAGGAATGCCGTGAACAATGCCTGAATGAGCGCGGACGCCTCCCCGAAGCGGTGGTCGCATGCGTTGGTGGCGGCTCAAATGCCGCGGGGATTTTTCACCCCTTTCTGTCTGACGAAAAGGTGCGTTTGATCGGGGTCGAGGCGGGGGGACGCGGGCCGGAACAAGGCGAGCACGCCGCCCCCCTTTCCCACGGCTCACCGGGGGTCTTGCACGGCTCACGATCATTTGTGCTTCAGGACGAATGGGGACAAACCGCCGATGTCCATTCCTGCTCCGCGGGCTTGGATTACCCGGGCGTTGGCCCGGAGCATGCCGCTTGGCACGCCGCCGAACGGGTGGAATACTCCAGCGTCTCCGACGAAGCCGCTCTTGAAGCCATGCAACTGTTGGCCCGCACCGAAGGCATCTTGTGTGCGCTCGAAACCGCACACGCGGTCAGTGCTGCGTTGTGCCTGGCGGCCGAACTTGGAAAGGGTGCCGAGTTGGTCATCAACCTCTCCGGCCGGGGTGACAAAGACATGACCGAGGTTGCCCGGCTGATTGAAGGTATCGAGTTGTAAGACGGGCACCGAATCTCCCCGAGTGGAAGGGGTATCGGCATGACTTCTTAGGGTCAGGCCTCGCTGCCCCGCACAAGAAGCAACAATCTCGCAAACTCCAGCGCGGGATCGAGGCCTTCTTGAAGGGTCCGATTGGGATCAAATCCCGGTTCAATTTCCTTCATCGCATAGGGGCTTTGGGGCGAGGCAGGTTCTTTGACTTCTGCGGGCTCATCCGGACTGTCCACTCTTTCGGGATCCAGCTCCGACTCTTCGTTCAGAAGTTCAGGGGCATTCAACGTCGGCGAGTAGCGAAGATCAGAATTACGCCAAGTTCCGCGACGACGTTCTTCTGCCCCCTCGGGCAACCACACCTCTACTTGAGGATCAACCCCCCACACTTTGGCGTTGAGTTTTTTGTGCACCATGCGGCCAGGTTGGTCACCGACCGATGGAAGTCGGTAGTACTGCTCGGTGATTTTTGCAAATGTCTCACGCCCCGCCGGCTGCACGGTTTGCACAGAACCTTTCCCAAAAGTGCGTTCACCCACCACCACCGCCCGGCGATGGGCTTGCAATGCACCCGAGACGATCTCGCTCGCGCTGGCTGATCCCTCATCCACCAGCACCACCACCGGCACCTCCCCGAAGACATTTCCGTCTGGTCGAGCCCAAACCCGACGCTCGATGCGGCCGCCAGGGCTTTCTTGTGTCACGACGGTGCCCTCACGCAGAAAGAGGTTGGTAATGGCCGCGGCGCTCTCCAACAGTCCTCCAGGGTTTCCCCGAAGATCTAGCACGACACCATTTGGTTCAGAATCAAACTGGGTGCACAACGTGTTCCATGCTTTGATCAAATCCAAATGAGAATTTCGAGCAAATTGGTTGAGTCGGAAGTATCCGATCTTTGACTCAGAGTCGAGACGCCAATCCCAAGTTGGTTTGCCGTCTTCATCTCGCTCCAAAATTTGAAATCCCTTCACCGAGGGAATTTCGATGCGCTGCCTCGGAACATCAAACACCAGGAGTTCTTCGACCTCTGGCCTTTGAACTTCCAGCCGGACCGTGGTGCCTTCAGCACCAGTAATGCGGTCAACGGCGTCGTTCAAACTCCAATCCGCAACCAGTGCGCCGTCGACGGAAACAATGACGTCTTTGTTTTGAATCCCCAACTTCCAAGCTGGGGACTCCTCCAAAGGAGCCACCACAAGGATGCCGCCATCTTCGGCTTTCCGAATCTGCACCCCGATGCCAACAAAATTTCCTTCCGTATTTTGCTGAAAGCGCCGGACTTCGTCGGGCCAGATAAATCCGGTGTAATCATCGAGACTGGTCAAGACGGCATCGCCGACTTCCTTGACCAGAGCTGAAGTCGGAATTTGCACGGATCGAGTGTTGGTGTCCAACAATTGCCCAATGATTTCACGAGCCCGGCGAAAATCAACACGCTCGTCAAGCTCGATCGACGCCATCAGACTGTCAATGACTTCTTCCCATACGGCAACCTTTTCAGCATCACCAAGGCCGGAAAAAGCTTCGACGGTGGCCAAGCGGGGAAGAGCAGAAAACTCTCGGGCCGTCCTCAAGGCTTCCATCAACATCGGCCGCCAACTGGGTCTGTCCATGTGGGAACTGACAGCCCGACGCATCCCCAACAGCAAAGGGACTTCGGTGATGCCTCGGGTGACTTCCTGCCAATCGAGCACGGTGTTGGGATTGAAGTCTGGAAAATCTTCACCCTCCCCAAGCGAGAATGCCCAATCTTTACGCATTTCGTGGAACTGGGCGGGTGCGTACAAACTGAGAATTTGCACCTTGCGTCCAAGAATTCGGAGGCGTTGCTCGTACCCGTCACGACGTCTTGTTGCGGACGTCCCATCCTCGGCATCACCTGTTTGGACGCCGTCATAGATGGTGTTCAGCAGGTACAACGCCTGACGGGCGTTCAGTAGATCGCCTTCGGCCTCGTGTCCGGCGGCCAAATTCTCAACTTCATCAATCAAAGCAATCGCCCTCTCATCGCTCAGTATTTCGGATGGATCCACCCAAGTGGTTTGCACCCGGATGAGATCTTGCAGGGCCAGAATGGGATGCTTATCGGTGATGTCTTGCTGCACTCGGTCCCAAGCCCACGCCCGGTCCGCGAGGACCTCGGCTTCGGCGAGAGATCGATTTTGGTTGTACTGCTGCAAGGCGACAGCAAGGGATGGATTGGCAACCGTGAGGTCAGCAGGTACTTGTTGCAACAACTCCAGACAGTGGTCAGCATTGCCGGCCAGCGCTTCACTCCAGACTTCTTGGGACCAATTGGTATCCGGGCGACTCGCCGAGGTGGCATCCTCGGCCGTTGCAACTTCGCCAAAATTTGCCAACAGCAAACATGCCGCCACGCGCCCAAGGAGAGAGGGCCCTATCGGGAGATCTGACAAAAATAGAAGGCGGATGGAATCGATCGATCGCAGCATGCAAGGCTCCAGTTAAAGCATTTTTACCGCATTGAATCGGTTGGGGTTCGAGATTTGGCAACTTCCTCCAACGAAGTTGAAAAGTTTGGCGCAAAATGACCCTGATGTCGGATGCTTCCCAACTCATTCTGGCTTTCGTGACGCTGGTCATGGGACTGATTTTCCTCGGGACGGCCACCTTGGCCGTGACTCGATTCGTCCGAAGCAGCCGTCTTCGCTTCAAACCACGTCGGCATGCCATTTTCCCGGGCGATCCGTGGCGAGAATCAGGGAGACGCCTGCATCGCCGCTCGCGTTCCTAGGACCAAGCAAACCACCGGGTCATCTGAAGCTTCAGGCTCCACCCCGCTGCCGCGCAACCCGACCCGCCCAGCGATCCGCTGAAGTTTGGGCGGCGGGGTTGCGTCGCGCCTCACCGATGGCCAAGCCGTGCAGCGCTTGGGCCCAATCCAACAGCTGAGGGTCCTCGGGGTTCGAGGCCGAATGAAAATCGAACGCCAGTTCGGCATCAAGCCATCGACCGGTGGCCAGAAGCGCGGCGGCGTATTCAAACGTCATGTTGGAGGCCACTCGATCTGATTCTGAAACCACGGACAACAACCCCACCGCCACACTTGGTCGACCTGAAAGCCGTTCTATTCGGGCATGCAACAACCGAAGGTCCCGGTCGTTGGGTCTTGAGGCGCGCAAACTGGCGATGCGATCACGTGCCGCCATGAAGAATCCTGCTTGAAGGTCAAGCATCGCCAAGCCAACCTCTGCAGGGTACGCCTCGGCATCCAAAGCAAGAACCGATTCGTAAAGGCTTCGAATCTCCTCTTGGTCGGCGTCGGGAGATGACGACAAAACTTGAGCCAGGAACAACGCCGTTTGCAAATCCTCGGGCACCGCGGTTCGGGCGGCACGAAGCGTGACCACGGCTTGTTCGGTTTGTCCCAGTTCGGACATCACCACCGCCGCATTGCGCTGGTACGCCGCGCGGGATACAGGATCTGCGCTCAGTTCCGCGGCCCGCAAAAATCCATCGATGGCCAATTGGGCTTTGCCGGAAACCCGGTCTCGCTTCCAGCGGGCCAGGCTGATCTCGGCCCGCAATGCCACCACGTTGGGATCGCGGGGTGCGACCTCCAAAGCACGGACCACGATGGCCTGGGCCTCGTCGTACTTGCCAGTGTCCAAGAAGACCGAGGCTGCACGCAAGGCTTCAGGGTCGGCCTTCGCATCAGAATCCACGGAGGGAGAAGCATCACTCCCACATCCAGAACACCATGCCAAGGTAAGAGCCAGCAGCGGAAGCGAAAAAGAGGACATCTTGGCGTTCGGGAACCATCGCATGCCCGCGTATCATGCTCGATCCATGACTGACGCGTCACCCCCCGCTGCCGAATTGCCAAAGACTTACGTTCCCAGTGAACATGAACCCTCGGTTCGTGAGTCCTGGGATGCCGCGAAAGTGGGACATGCCGATCCGACCACAGACCGACCGGCGTACACGCTGCTGATGCCGCCCCCGAACGTCACGGCGGCCCTGCACCTTGGACACGCGTTCAACAACACCCTCCAAGACATCTTGGCCCGGCACCACCGAATGCGGGGGTACGAAGTTCTGTGGATGCCTGGGACGGATCATGCAGGGATCGCCACCCAAACCGTGGTGGAGAAGCGACTGTTGGCCCAAGGGAAGCATCGCACGGAGTTGGGACGCGAGGCCTTTGTGAATCTGGTGCAGCAGTGGAAAGACGAATACGAAGCCACGATCACCGAGCAACTGCAAAGCTTGGGATGCAGCGCAGACTGGGCTCGGCAACGGTTCACCATGGATCCCATCTGCGCCAAAGCGGTGCGTGTGGCCTTCGCCAAATTGTTCGCCGACGACCTCATTTATCGAGGCAAGCGTTTGGTGAACTGGGATCCCGTCAGCCAGACCGCACTGGCCGACGACGAAGTCGAGTCCCGCGAAGTCGACGGCCACTTTTGGTACCTCCGGTATCCCCTCGTGGACGACAACGGAGCGGCCACCGGTGAGCATGTCACCGTGGCCACCACGCGTCCAGAAACCATGTTGGGAGACACCGCCGTCGCGGTGAACCCCGACGATCCGGAGCGGGCTGCTTTGGTCGGCCGACGGGTCAAGCTGCCCTTGGCCAACCGCATCATCCCCATCATCGCCGACGACTATGTGGTGAAGCCGGATGCGAACAGCGAGGACCCCAAAGCACGCATGGCCTCCGGCTTCCTCAAAGTCACCCCCGCCCATGACCCCAACGACTGGGACATTGGGCAGCGACACCGCCTCGAAGCCATCAATGTGATGGCGCCAGACGGAAGCATCAACGCGGACTATGGCTGGAGCGACGCCGCGGGCATGGAACCCGAAGCCCAAGTGTTGCTGGGATTGGATCGATTTGACGCTCGAGACAAACTCATCGAGATCTTCCGGGAACGAGGACTTCTGGAGAATGTCCGGCCCCACCAGCACGCGGTTGGGCACTCCTACCGATCCCACGTTCCCATCGAGCCGCGCCTGTCCGACCAGTGGTACGTCCGGGTCAGCGACGACCGACTGGTTGGAGAAGCTCAGCGTGCGTTGCAGCCTGAACAACACACCCAACCAAGCCCAAGCCGCAAGAGTGGCGCGGCCTCTGCAGCCGAAGGAGATGAGGCCCTGGCCTTCCATCCCAGCCGGTTCGCGAAGACGTACGAATCGTGGCACGCTGAACTGCGCGATTGGTGCATCAGCCGTCAACTCTGGTGGGGCCACCAAATTCCGGTGTGGTCAAAAGCCGTTCCAACCGCAGAAGCTGAAGCAGTCGCCGAACATTGGCGTGGCCGCGGGATGGCGGTTCAGGTCCAAGAACCCGAAGGCAACGCTGCGCTGGTACACGTGTGTCCAGAAGTTGATGACCTTGTGCCCGCGTTGGAATCTGAAGGCTTCGCTCGAGACGAGGATGTCTTGGACACCTGGTTTTCCAGCGCCTTGTGGCCGTTGAACACGATGGGCTGGCCCGAACCAAACCAAGACGAGTCCACCCGCGGACTCCTTGAAAAATTTAACCCAACGTCCGTGCTGGTCACCGGGCGCGACATCATCACCCTTTGGGTCAGCCGCATGGTGATGTTCAATCGATACTTCTTGGACGGGGCCGGCCCAGTGCCTTTCCAAGATGTTTGCATCAACCCCATGATCCAAGACGGGCACGGCCAACGAATGAGCAAGAGTCTGGGCAACGGGGTGGACCCACGTGACATTATCCATTCTCACGGTGCGGATGCCCTGCGTTTCACGCTGGCGCAAATTGCCACTGGAACCCAAGACGCCCGTCTCCCTGTAGACATGGTCTCCCCCCACTCAGGCAATACTTTTAAACCAGAAGAGATCACTTCCCCAGCCGGCTATCTGGTGGCGGCCCCCACCCAGATCTGCCCCGACACTGGAAAAACACTGGTCAGCCCGTACGGCAACGCTGCTGGTCTGGCGACCCCAAGCGAAGAAACGCCTCTGGCCAGGAACACCTCCAGTCGCTTTGACACCGGACGAAATTTCTGCACCAAACTTTGGAACGCGGCCCGGTTCACCGCAAGCCGACTCGATCGACTCTCTGAAGCGCCAGCCAGCATTGACTTGAACCAACGCCCACCGATCGATCGGTGGATGGTGGGTCGCATCGGTAGTGCTCGAGCACGCATCGATCAGGCGGTGCAGGAATACCGCTTCGCCGATCTCGCCGATGCGTTGTACGACCTTCTGTGGCGTGACTTTTGCGATACGTACTTGGAGGCCGTGAACCGAACTGCCAAAGACGACCCCGCCCAGCAATGCATCTTGGCTGAGTGTCTGCACGCCATTCTTCGGCTCTTGCATCCCATTTGCCCCTTTGTCACCGAAACCATTGGGGGATCCATCCCCCGTGGCGATGCATCAATTTCGGGATTCGATTTAACGCACCATGACGGGCCCATGGCAACTGCACAAGCGCCAGACGCTCCACCACTGGCAGAGTCACTGGACCAACTGGTGCGGCGGGGCACAGTTCTGATTGATGAGATCCGTCGTGTACGCGCCGAACGACAACTGAAGCCACGCGACGAAGTGATCTTGCACTTGGATGGTGAAGCGTTGGCGTTGATCACGGCGCTTGATGGATTGGTCGAGCGTTTGGCAGGTGTCTCGGAAATTTCTGCAGATCCTGCTCCTGCCACTGCGGCTGCAGCCACCTTCGAAGGCCAAAGCTTCGCCGTCCACACTTCAGGCGGTTTGGACCCGGCTGCAGAACGAGCCCGATTGCAAAAAGCGGTCGACCAAGCCAAGCGATCGGTTGACGGATTCGAAAAGCGCTTGGGCAACCGCAATTACGTGGACAACGCGCCCGAAGCGGTGGTGGCCGAGACTCGAAAGCGGTTCGAGGAAGCGAAGCGAGATCTGACAGCGGCTGAAGCAGCACTGGCCGCGGTTCAAAATTGAGGCAAATGCGGCCAGCACCGACGCCCTGATCTCCAAACGCGTATGCTCAGGGCATGCGTATGAAATGGATCTTGCTGCTCTTGGCCGGCTGCGGAAGCGGACCGTTGACCGAAGAGAAGCCATCTTCTCAACCTGCAGCTTCAGCCCTAAACGCAACCCAGATCTCCAACGTCAACCCTGCCCGGGCCAGCGTGAGCCAAGTCCCTATGGCCGTGTTGAACGAGATCAACACCGACATCACAATTGCCCCATGGTCCTTTGCTGGAAAGCCTGGACGGGTCATGTCCACCCAGCACTATTTGATTCACAGCAATATTCGTTTTGAACAAGTGATGGACCGGTTGCCCGTCCTGCTTGAACACGCGATCTTCAGGTATCAAACCGCCTTTGGCACCCTTCCCAAACCCAAGGCCACCTTGGACACGTACGTGCTTGGAGACCGCAACCAGTGGTTGGCCAAGACCCGCCAGGTGCTGCCCCAGCAGGCCGAGTCGTTGGCTTCTATTGGTCGAGGCGGATTTGCCGTGAACGGCACGGGGTACCTCTATTACATCGATTGGGCCGGTCGAGACCGCGATACGTTTGCCATTGCCGTTCATGAAGGCTGGCATCAATATGTGCAGTCAACGTTTCGCGAAGACATTCCATCGTGGCTGGACGAAGGAGTCGCCACCTACATGGAAGGTCTGCGCTTCGTACCTCTGGACGAAAACCCTGCATTTCGACCGTGGGACAATTGGCAGCGTCGACGAAGACTCCGAGATTCGGCCCGCTCAGGTCGACTTATTCCTTTGGAAGATTTGCTGGATCGACCGGTGCAGTCGTTCATCGGGAGCCGTCGCAACCAAGAATTGCTCGGGTATTACGCCCAGGTCTGGGCACTGGCCCTGCTGCTTGCGGATCAGAACGGGCCCTACCGAGATGGCTTTGAACAAATGCTGCAAGATGCGGCCAACGGCGGATTTCGCAGAAAAGTCATGAACCACCCCGCCGTCATTTCCCGTGGCGGACGAGGACGCAACGCCCACTTGGGCCGCTGGGCCGCCATCGCGTATTTCGGTGATCTGGAAGAACTCAAAGCCGCCTACAAAGAAAAAATTCGCGACTTGACGAGCTGAGAAGCCCTTTTTGGCCAAAATTCTCGGAACTCGCCATTTCTTTGACTGGTAGAAGCGTTCGATCATCGGTAGTCTCGACCGATGCGCGATCTGGAAGATCCAACCCAATCCGGCAACGTCAAAAGCACACAAGTGATCATCCGTCCAGCCACAACAGACGACGCCTCCGCCGTTCTGAACTTGCACCAAGAGAGCATCAACGACCACGATCCTTCAAAGTCGCTGGAGGCCGCAGGTTTGGAAGTTCCTGCGGATTTGCAACACTTTTCAAGCACATACATCGGCTCCATCCACAACCGATTTTGGGTTGCGGTTGTGCCCGAACAGTTCACGTCTGCTTCAACCATGAAGCAAACTTCTGGGCCAAACGAGCAAGTCATCGGTATGGTCGGGGTCGTCGCAACCAAGACCGACGTGGCCGAGATGCGCCGGCTCAGAGTCACCCCAAGTTTTCGCCGCCAAGGCATTGCCGGAAGATTGCTTCGGGCGGCTTTGGCCCACTGCCGGGATCAAGGCTTTCTGAAAGTCCTGCTGGACGCTCGGCTTGAGCAGACCGCGGCCGTGCAATTGTTCGAGAGAGAAGGGTTTCAATTCAGTCGGAATCGCGAATCCGCCGGTGTGCAAATCCGTGAGTTCTACTTGGACCTCTATGGGTCGGACTGAGACATTCCACGTCAGCTTCCATCTTCGATCTTGCCAGCCGGTCGCAGTGGAGCACAGCCCCCAGATCCAACACGAGTTGCGAACGACACCACTGTGGCTTTCCTCTCCGGATGCGTTCCACACACTTCGAAAACTGCGAAGCACAACCCCCTCTTTCTCAAACCCCTCGGTGAGCAAGGGCCAACATCGCCATTCAGATGCAACAGGTTGCAGAAGAAACATGACTTCAGATCGGCTGTTTCCAGACTTCCGCCGTCCGACCACGAGCAAGGTGTTTTCGTCAAGAACCGCAAGCGAAGTGAATGGCCCTGAGCATTGTTGCCCCATCCACTCGAGTTGACAGAAACCCGCCTCCTGCAGGTCTGATGCTTGCTGGTTCAGCTTCAGCTCATGCCCCTCTTGGCGGCCTGAAGATTGACCCAAAGAACCCAGGTTCCACAGCAAGACCTCTCCGTTGTAAACGAGCGCATGCTGCCCCTGGTCGGCACTGAAGCTCTGCAGCAGAACCTCGGGCCTCTCAGGATGAGAGGCCACATCAATCACCACCCAAGATCTTGATTGCCCGCTTGCCGTCTCGATGTCCGAACAAACAGACCAAAAAACCCCGCCCAACAACCACACGCTCACCAAATTTCACTCTCCGACTGCCAACCATGACCAACTGGCCAAGTTGCCAGAATAAAAAGGGAGCGACCCAAGGGATGCGATGTCGAAAAACTTCTCTTGGGCCTACTTGTTGGCGCAGGCCAAGATGGCTTCGCCCAAGGCGAGAATATCTTCGAGTTCGGTATGCAAATGAATACTCACCCTGACCATGGTTTGATCGGAGAGGGCATGCATGGGAACCCGAAATCCAAAGCGCTGATCGAATTCATGCTCGAACTTCAAGCAATCGATGCCCTGCAGCGATTCAGGCAAAGGCACTGAGCACATCGCAGTTCGAGCGGAATCTGGGGTGATGCTCTGGGTTCCGAAAGCCATCGTGAAGGCTTCGTCGAGGGCTTTTGATCCCGCCCTCTGATAAGCACGAAGCGTCTCCCAGCCGCCTGAGAATTCCTCCATGTGATCCCAAGCCTCCGGGGCTGCCAACCAAGGCGACCAGTCCCTGGTGCCGGTCCAGTGAAAAGATCGCGAAAGCCCTTCGTCCCAGTGGTGACTTGTAAGCAAAGCAAAGGTCTGCTCACGACGCTCGGGTGCCACAGACAGCACCGCTGCGCCAAGCGGAGCGCCAGCCCATTTGTGAAGGTTTCCCGCAAACCAGTCGAAGTCAAGTTCTCGCAATACCAAAGGGTCTTGACCTGGCACATGAGCTCCGTCGACAAGCACTGGAACCCCACACGCTTTGATTTTTGCTGCCAAAGAAGTCCAAGGCGTGCGAAGGGCTGAGCCGCTGGTAATCGCATCCAAAATGCAAAGTGACGCACCCGCCTGAATCTCCGCCAGGACCGCATGTTCCAAAGCGACGGAATCAAAAGGCAGCGACACCGGCACTTCCACCGGAACCGCCCCAGTTTCCAGACAGCGTCGCTTGAGGGCTTGTCGAACCGCGTTGTACACGTGCCCCAGACACACCACCCGATCACCGCGTCTGAGTGGGACACTTCGCAAGACCGACTCAATGGCCGTACTCGCGTTTTCACAAAAAACCAATCCCTCAGGGTCAGCCCCAAGCCGCTGTGCCATCCCACAGCGAGCCTCGTGCAACTTGGATTCCAGCTGGTCGGTCAGCATACGCATGGGATCGGCTTCAACACCCGACGCGTAACGTTGTTGGCATGCCACGGTCCGGCGGAGACGCGCGCCATACGAACCATGATTCAAAAATCGAGATTCCGGAGCCAACGACCAGTGGTGCAGGCCAGCCCGTCCCCGAAGTTCGAGAGGAATCTGAGAATCGTCCCACCAACGACGCAAGGGATGGCTCCAATCATGAGACACATGCATAACTGAAGTATGACTTGATGTCCTGCGGATATCGGGAGGGAGGATTTTTCGACCAAACTGCCACGATTTGTCAGTCTGGGCCAGAATTGAACGCACAAGCCCTCACGAAACCCTTACCGTTCGGCCGATGTTCGGGAAGCGAATGGAGTGTCTTGCAATGTCCCACCCTCTTGTCAGTCTTGGTCCCGGCGCTGGGTATCGCACCCACATCGTGGCCGAAGATGATCCCAAGCACATGTCCGAAGCCCCTAACGGCCTCCGAGTGGTCTCGGAAGTCGCTGCCACTCGTTTTGCCAGCAACGAACAGCGACGCCGGAGACCTGCATTCACCCAAGATCATGATGGCACTTTGAGCGAAGGCGAAGGTCAACATGATCAGTGCGAGAGCAAACGAGACGGCGATTCCACCCGTCGTCTCGGGCGCTCCCGCAAAAGCCAAATTCAAGATTCATCACACAATCATTTCGATGTGATCCGAAGATGGCGGCCACGGGGACGATTGGCGCGCTGGCTGGGCTTCTTTGATCATGAAGACGCGGTCGCGACCCCCCCCGGTACCAGTATCTCCAATGCCTTGGCACGTTACCGGGTAAGTTTGCTTCAAATGAGACGCCGTGCCGAGCGTATTCGCCGCATCCCGCATGCTCAACCATCGCACCCACTGAATCAGAAACAAGAACGCGAACAGCGCTCTGCACCAGGATTCGTCACCCCTTCCCTCTTTACGGAGATTCTTCCCCATGACGGGCTCACACGCACAAGGACCACTCAATCTCACACCGCGGCAGCTCGATCTGCTTCGGGCATTTCGGACCCATCGAATGAGCCATGCCTGTTCACCGACAATGCAGGAACTGGCCGACGTCTTGGGCGTCAGCAAAGTCACCGTGCACGAGCACGTGAAGTTGCTCGTCGCGAAGGGGGTCCTGACACAGGAACCGAATCGAACCCGCTCCTTGGCTCTCGCTGAGGACGTTGTCCTTCCTGATGAAGAGCGATCGCTGTCCTTTCCTCTTGTGGGACGAGTGGCCGCCGGGCTGCCCATTGAAGCTTGTGCCCAAGCCGAGCAGTTGGACCTTGAAGATCTGTTTGGTCCACGGGTCGGAGAGCGGCATGGCACTTTCGCCTTGGAAGTGCGAGGGGAATCCATGCGTGATGAAGGGATTCTTGACGGCGATTACGTGCTGGTGGAGCGCCGGCAGATCGCGAGAAACGGCGAACGGGTTGTCGCGCTGATTGGTGAAGACGAAGTCACGCTGAAGACATATTTTAAAGAACCAAACGGCATGATTCGCTTGCAGCCAGCCAATCCTGATTTTGAGCCCATCTTGGTTCGAGAATGCGTCATTCAAGGGGTGGTGATCGGAGTCATGCGTCGCTATTGATTGTCGGTCGAGAATTCCGCGGTCCTATCATCCTGTGCCCGGTATCCTCAACGTTCCATGCCCCCCAATGCACTCCTACTCGAAGGTATTCATGACGCAGCGGACATTCGTCTGCAAGCCGACTTCATCGATGTTCAACGGGCCCCGAGGATTTCAGACGCCAATGCTGATGTCCTGAAAACAGCCATGAGCATGGGGATTCGCTCGCGGACCAATCTGGACGCCGACACCCTCCTACAGCTGCCCGCCCTCAGCACCGTGGGATGCTTTTGTATTGGCACCAACCAAGTCGATCTGAACTGTGCCGCTGACGCTGGTATCCCCGTATTTAACTCTCCATTTTCCAACACGCGAAGTGTGGCCGAACTGGTGATGGGGGAAATCATCTGCTTGCACCGAAAGTTGTTCGACCGGTCATCCGGAATGCATCAAGGCCGCTGGAAAAAAACTGCCAGCGGAGCCCACGAAATTCGGGGGCGAACCTTAGGCATCTTGGGATATGGACACATTGGAGCTCAAGTGTCAATCCTCGCTGAAGCCATGGGCATGCGGGTGCTCTATCACGATCATCAACCCAAACTTCCTTTAGGCAACGCCATTCAAGTTGATTCTCTTGACACGTTGCTTCAAGTGTCTGATGTTCTGACCATCCATGTTCCGGATACTCCATTGACCCAAAACCTCATTGATGCCGATGCGATCAGCAAGATGAAATCAAACGCTTTCTTGCTCAACAACGCACGTGGCTCAATCGTGGATCTTGGTGCGTTGGCGGTAGCGCTTCGAACCGGGCACCTCCGCGGAGCGGCAATTGATGTCTTTCCTGAAGAGCCGACAGAAAATGACTCGTCATTTGGCCATGAACTCTGTGGCATTGAAAACGTCATTCTCACCCCACACATTGGGGGATCAACCCATGAAGCACAGGAAAATATAGCGCGAGACGTCGCGGAAAAGATGGCCAAGTTCTTAACCACCGGCAGCACTGTTGGCGCCGTCAATCTTCCTGAGGTGGCTCTTCGTGATCGATCTGATCAACTCCGCATCCTGCATATCCACCGCAATGTTCCAGGCGTGTTAAGCCGCCTTCATGCCACGATTGCTCAAGTTGGTCTCAACATCAACGCCGAAGCGCTCGACTCCAGCACGAACCGATCATGCGTCCTGTTGGATGTGGATCCAACCAATGACCCTGCAGTCTTCGAAGCGCTCGGGGCCATGCCTGAAACCATCCGCCTTCATACTTTTCCCCCCAAATCTCCTGAACCCTCCGCCCAACCAGTCTGACAGCAGACCACTTTTGCGGAATCAAACAACACCTGAGTGTCACCCATGCTGCAAGCCCTTTCCTTCTTGATTTCACCAGCCATTCTTCTTCAGGTGCCTCCTGCGCCCGCGACCCGCTTTGAATCCTTGACCGAGACGATCCACGGTTATGAGATTCAAGACGACTTCCGTTGGCTTGAACCCTTGGAGTCGGAGTCCGGCGAGGTCAAAGCTTGGACCGACCTGCAGAACCAGAGAACCCGAGCTGCCTTGGACGCACACCCCAAGCGAAAAAATGTTGAAGATCGAATCGAAGCGTTGTATCGAGTCGACAGCATTGGACTCCCGACCGTCCGTGGCGAGCTTCACTTCAACCTCGAACGCCGAGGGGAAGCCAAGCAAGCATCCTTGATGCGTCGTCAGGGCGCGGAAGGCGAAGCCGAAGTTCTTCTTGACCCGGCTTCTCTGGACAACGACGGGCTGACGGCCATCGACTGGTTTACGCCAGACGCCACTGGAAAACATATTGCCTTCGGGCTGTCCCGAGCAGGTGACGAGATGAGCATTCTGCACATCTTGGATGCCGAATCGGGGAACTGGCTGACCGAAGAAATTCCCGGGAAAGCTGAATTTTGCGGATGGCGCGGCAGCACCGGCTTTGTCTACGGCATCCTTACCGACCCCAATGATGCCTACTCTCGGGTTTTCCGTCACCACACCATCGGCCGGCATCCTCGGCACGATGAAACGCTGCTCGCACAAGAATCACCAAGTCGAATCCCCGATCTCCGCTTGCACGATGGAGGCCGCTGGGCCGTAGCAGTGCACTTCGAAGGCTGGAGCAAACAAGACATCTTGGCCGCACCAACATCCCGACTTTTGAAAGAAGGTGAATCGGCACTGCAACCGGTTGCCATCGGATACGAAGCACGCTTCGAACCACAGTTTGTTCATGGCGATGCGTTGTACATGATTTCCACCTTGGGAAATTCGAGCGGTGCGTTGTGGAAAGTCGATCTGTGGCGCCCGGAACGAGAATACTGGAAGCAGATCTACACTCCATCCGAAGGCTCGGTGTTGCAGTCGGCTTCGTACTGCCGAGGCGAATTGATCTTGACGGTCGAACGGGAAGCGGCCACCCAGTTCTTCATTAGCAACCTCCAAGGCGAATCCGTTCGCCCCATTCCTCTGCCTGGAATTGGAACTGCTTCCATTGCCGTCGAACGAAGCAGCACTTCTGCCTTTGTCAGTTATGCATCGTTCAACACGCCAAACCAAATCCTTCAAATCAGCCTCGCCGACAATCAAACCAGCGTGTGGGCCGCTCCCGATCTCCCTTTTGACCCAGAATCTGTTGATGTCCAACGTGAGTGGTGCATCAGCAAAGATGGCACGCGGGTTCCCATGTTTGTGGTACGAAAATCGGGAAGCAAAGGCCCCGCTCCAACCATCGTGTATGGCTACGGGGGGTTCAACATCACCATCCCGCCCCGGTTCATTGGCAGCATGGTGCCTTGGATTGAAGCCGGCGGAGTCTACGCTTCGGTGAACCTGCGCGGTGGCGGTGAATTTGGTGAAGCATGGCACCAAGATGGCATGCTTCAATGCAAACAGAATGTCTTCGACGACCTCCGTGCCGCGGGTGAGCATCTTGTTTCGACGGGCACCGCCAAAGCAAATGCTTTGGTCGCCATGGGTGGTTCCAATGGTGGATTGTTGGCCGGCGTCGCTGCGGTTCAGCAATACGACCTCTGGGCGGGAAGCATTTCGATGGTCCCTTTGTTGGACATGGTGCGCTATCCCAAGTTCCTGATGGCCAAATTCTGGATTCCTGAATACGGAGATCCCGAAGTGAAAGAAGACTTGGGCTGGATCCTGCCCTACTCCCCCTACCACAACGTCGTGCCAGGACGCCAGTACCCCAGCGTGCTCATCACCGCGGGAGAAAACGACAACCGTGTGCACCCCATGCACGCTCGAAAACTGGCCGCCCTGCTTCAACGCGACACCAAAGATGAAGGGGCCGCACCAATCTTGCTTTGGGTCGACCGGGAAGCCGGCCATGGCCGGGGCAAACCCATGGACCTCCGCATTCGTGATGCCGCAGATCGGATTGTGTTTGCCATGCAGTGCACCGATTTCGGAGGCTAAAGTTCTCCAAGATGAGAGTCTTACTGGCCAATCCACGAGGATTCTGCGCGGGCGTCGCCATGGCGGTCGAAGTGGTCGATCGGCTCACCAATGTGCTGGAAGAGCCAATCTACGTCTACCACGACATCGTGCACAACCGCCATGTGGTCAATCGCTTCGAAGCAAAAGGCGTGGTGTTTACGGAAGCTATTGAAACCATTCCCGAAGGATCGGTGTTGGTGTTCAGCGCTCACGGTGTCAGTCCTGAAGTGCGGCAGAAAGCCAAAGCACGAAAACTTCGAGCAGTGGACGCCACTTGCCCACTGGTGACAAAAGTCCACGGGGAGGCCATCCGCTACGCCAAAGCAGGTTTGGATATTTTGCTGATCGGTCATGCCGATCACCAAGAAGTCATTGGCACCCGTGGTGAAGCTCCCGGGGAGATACGGGTGATCGAATCAGAAGCGGACGCGGAAGCGATTGAAGTTTTCGATCCAAGCAAAGTGGTGTATCTGACCCAAACCACGTTGAGCACCGATGATGCAGGAAGGATCATCACGATTCTGAAACGCCGGTTCCCCGCAATCAAAGCGCCTCCGGGGGAGGACATCTGCTACGCCACCACCAACCGTCAAGGGGTGGTGGCTGAATTTGCCGATCAAGTGGATCGGGTGCTGGTTATTGGCTCGTCGAACTCTTCAAACTCAGTCCGTCTGGCTGAGATTGCCGAAAACCGCGGCACCAAAGCCATGCGTATCGATGATGTTCGGGAAATTGACCCACAATTTTTGGATGGCGCCGGTCGGGTCTTGGTGACCGCAGGAGCAAGTGCCCCTGAAGATTTGGTCCAACAAGTGATCGCCCATCTTCGGGCCAACTACAACGCGAGTATTGAGGTGATCAACGCTCCCGGTGAGGCCATGGAGTTTGCCCTGCCGCCCACCATGCGGAAAGTTCTGTCCGCCGAGGGCCACGAGGTGCCACGAGAAGGTATTTCCATTGATGCCGATCGGGTGACGCGTGAATGGATGGGTCGTGAAGCCATTTTGTTTACGCCCATTACCGCCAAAGGCAATTGTTTGTGAACTTTTTCGATCTGAATTTGGCGGGACTTGAATCGTGGTGCTTGAATCATGATCTGCCAAAGTTCACCGCCAAACAACTTCGAAATTGGATCTGGAAACATGGAGTCCTCGATCCCGAAGACATGACCAATGTGTCCGCGAGAGCCAGAGTGGCCGTGCGGGAAGATTTGACCCTTCATGAGTCTGCTGTTGTCACCGAACAACATGCAAGTGACGGCACCCAAAAGTTGCTCACGGCATGGCCCAAGCCTGATCAAGGCAAGTCCTTACCCATCTTGGACGCTTCACGGGCGACAGAGTGTGTCATGATTCCCACGGAAGCGCGCCGAACCGCTTGCGTCTCCAGTCAGATTGGCTGTCCTGTTGGGTGCAAGTTCTGCGCCACGGGCTTGGGAGGCCACGATGGCAACCTCACTGCCGGGCAAATTGTCGAGCAGGTGCATCGTTTGTCCCACTTGGGTGGTGGACGCATCACCAACCTGGTATTCATGGGAATGGGGGAACCTCTGGCCAATTATCAAGCCGTGACCGAGGCGATCCGCCTTCTGCATGAACCGGATGCTGCCGGACTTGGCGCGCGGCGTATGACCATCTCGACCGTCGGACTTCCACCCGCGATTCGAAAGCTCTTGAACTTTGAAATACCGGTCAAACTTGCCCTGAGTTTGCACGCTCCGACCGATGACTTGCGGCGAGAGCTCATCCCCTGGGCAGCGTACAGCACCATCGATGAGCTTCTCGATGCCTGCTCGGCCTGGTTTGATCGAACCGGTCGAGAAATCACTCTGGAGTACGTGCTGCTGGCTGGTGTCAATGACCAACCCGAGCATGCCCACGCTCTGGTCGACGTGGTTCGTCGCCTCCGAGGTTCGGTGAACTTGTTGCGGTGGAATGAAGTTGAAGGGCTGCCCTATCAGCGGCCAACCGATGAAGCCGTGATTCGATTCCAAAGGGTTTTGAAGCAGAACAACATCAACGCGATCATTCGCAAAAGCCGAGGACGAGATATTGCGGCGGCTTGTGGGCAGCTTAAGCACGAATCGAAGCATTCGGCCTGATCCAATCTCGAATCAAGCCCGGAGAAAGTGTTCGGGGATCGTCAACTTCAGCAAGCATGCGGAAGGCGGAAAGATCAGCATCCAATTGTTCCCGGCGACAAAGGCGCAACGCCAACTCTCGAACCAGCACCTTTCTTTCCCGATCACTCACTGTGCCTCGAAGCCACTCTGGTGCCAAGAATCGCATGGCGCGAAGCGTGCGCGCGGCACCCGGACCCGTTCGCAATCGCCCGCGCCATTGGCGGTCGCCAGACCGCACCACCACTTCTGTGAGATATCGACGCTCGACCGAGTCACCGCGAGCTGAATGGACATCGAGCAATTGACGCAAACGAAGCCGGTGCTCCAATGATTCTCCCAGTGTGGCCAAAGCAATCGAATCGTCGGGGAGCAAGAACCGAACCAGCACGTTGATGACTTCCGGAATTCGTTCTGGACGCTCGATCAAGATCGGGGCCAAAGACACGAGAACATCTGAAAAAGATCGCGCGACCGAACGCCGACCCCATTCGTGAGAACGAATGATCGAGATCAAAAGGAGAAGACGGGCCGAATCGGCGAGAGGCGTGTCCGAGGTGTCCGTGCACCGAAAAGCCAGGTTCACACGCTGGATGTCAGCTCGGACCCGCTGCCCCCAACCCCCGCCCTTGGCAAGAGCGCGTTCAAGTCTGATT
The DNA here is from genome assembly GCA_004213555.1 of Phycisphaeraceae bacterium. Classification (GTDB taxonomy): domain Bacteria; phylum Planctomycetota; class Phycisphaerae; order Phycisphaerales; family SM1A02; genus UBA8653. The sequence goes on from SHAP01000001.1 coordinate 28,630, forward strand.
CGGTTCCGGCGGGCAGAGGCTTCGGGTGTTTCCATTTCACCACCACCGCATGCCATGGATCTTCCGAACAAAAATGCTTCTTCCAGACGACCAAAGCCCTCGCGTTCAACCTCTCGAAGTGCATTCTGCAGCGCCATGCCTCGCAAGGGCACTTCGCCACGCTGGTATGCAAAGCCAAGCACCATCATGTCCATGGCACGATCGGTCCCAAAGATTTTTCGAGCTGGGGTGGCCAAATCCACCAAGGTCAATTGCGTTAGCTGGGCAAGAAGTTCTTGCACCGCAGGGACCAACTCTCCCCAGGGTCGATCCGTACCATCACCGCGCAAAGCCCCGCCATTGACAATGGCCCGAGTGCGATCTGATGAAGCGATGTGGTCAAAGACACCCCGGGCCGCCTCTGCGCCTTCGACGCCCAACAGGAGATCAGCCTCCCCATCAGGGATTCTTGGACTCAAACCCTCCTCGGTGGTGGCGGTCGAGATGACAATCTGGGTGGAAGCTCTCCAGCCCGGACCACAGGCTGTGGATTCGTGAATCCAGCGCAACGCCAGATCATCGGCCGCTGCCGCGCGAGCCATCACCTCACACACCAAGCCGCCACGTGGCCCTCGAGTTCCAGCGACATGCACTCGGAAAACCGATGCGTCGCTGAGCCGCGGTCGGGAGGGTTCGGGAAGATCACCCGGCGAAAACGAAGGGGAGTTTTTTCGGCGGACTCGAACCAACTGAACCAAAGGCCGGAACTCCACTTTTGCTCCAGAGCTCCGCGGCTCTTGTTCAAATTGGCTGGCCGTTTCGACTCGAGAAGAGATGAGCCGCTCCGAAAGGGCCTCTGCCCCTTGACCAAGGGCAGAGATGCTGCGAAGGGGCAGAAAAATTCGGCGTTGTGTGGCGTATCCGAGTCGGTCGAGATCTCGGTACCGACGTCGGGCAGCCTCTACATCCCATCGTGGGGGATCTTCGTCGCTGAGCAGCACCACCGAGAGCGTTCTCTCCCGGCCGGCCAAGGCAATGTCAGACGACAGCCGATCGAGATCCTGCATGGTGCGACGCGTCATGGAGAGATGCCCATGTCCCGCCCGAATCATTCTTTCCAAAGTACCGTCAAAATCGATGCCAATAAAGCAAGCCGGCTGATCACCGTGGGCACGAAGCCGCTCTAGGAATCGGGCTGGATCATCGCCTACGGTGACTAAGATTTCTGCTGATTCATCGTCAAGTTTGGCGCCAACAGGCAAGGTTCGAAGGGCACGCAGCACGACCATTTTTGCTCCCGCCATACCCACCGTCGAACCGCGGGGCGGAGGCTCCGGACTGATTACTTTTGGGGTATTGACAACAACGCCATCAAGACGACGCAAGGCTTGCGCAAATGCAGACGGCTGAGAGGTGTCCGGTGCTGTCGGACCAAGAGGGAACCCCGGAAGAACCTCCGCAGGGCGACGGGCCGCTCGTCGCATCCGCTCCGCCACTTGAAGCACCCGCCACTCCAATCCTGAACCACCGGGTTCAAAGACCAAAACACGCCGGCAACGCTCCAAAATTCGTTCTACAGCTGGTTCATTGATTGGCAGCAATGAACGCAACGCAAGCAATGGCACCCGATGGCGGCGACCTTCTTGATCAAGCACCATTCTGAGAGAAGAAACCGACTCGCCGGCCGCGACAAGACCCACATCTGCCATTTCCCCCACGGTGGGGATGTGTTCCAGACGATCCAACTCCATGGCCGCAAAGACCTCCGATGCCGTACCGGCGGTCGCCCCAGACAACGGTTCTCGGCGGGCCCGTGCCAACATGCCCTGGGCATCGTGGGGCTCACGATTTGGTCCCACTGGAATCAAACCACCACCATGACAAATTGAAGGCGGCATCAACACACCCACGGGCTGTTGGAGTTGTTCTGAGGCATCAATGGCCGAAGTGATGGTGGTAATCAATTCTTGCATGGCACCCGGAATCAAGGTGCACAGGTTCAGTTCACGAAAGGAGCGGCCGGGAACGGGGACACGACCTGGACCAGGTCGATCTTCCACCAGCAACACCAACGGAGCCGGCACCCTCAGTGACGCGATTTCCGAAAGTATGGGCAATTGGGCCGCAAAACCAGCTTGGGAAAGGGGCACCACCGCCCCCCTTCCAAATTTGGCGTCTGCGGCCGCTCGATCGAGGTGTGATCCAAGGGTTCCCCCTCGAATGGGCATCACCCCATGACGATTGAGTTCGATTTGGACTCCGGGTCGAGCCAGCACTCGAACCAACTGACCAAAAGGTCGGTCTTCGGTGACGTATACCTTTTGCACCTTGGCATCTGCTTCAAGAATGCCTTTGAGGATGCAATCTTGAAACCCCAACACGTGACGACCTTTCCACTGGGCCAGTGGTTCACCACTCATGATGGCGCTCCGTCAAGCAAACGAGCAACCGCTTCCGCTACAGCTCCAGATCGGTGACCTGAGACCACACACTTTGCCCGTGCTTTGGCTTCCGAATCTCCGTCTTCTGGGGCAAAGGACCAAGGAGCACAAGAAAGCATTCGCAAGTCGTTGTGACCATCCCCCACGGTTGCAATTTGATCTGGATCCACCCCGAGCGCCAGCACGGCGGTCCACTTGTCCGTGTCGGGAGCAAAAATTTCCAAAAGATGGGGTCGATCCACCACCGCGTTCGCTTCGATCAGGGCCCCCCAATGTTGGACATGCACTTGGGATCCCATCACGCTCCGTATCACATCGGCACTTCGGGCCATGTCCGAAGCTGGACCAACTGCTCCGGCCCGCAGGGTCGATTCAGGGTGGGGGTCGGGCCCATGGTGCATGCGAATGTCATGGATACGAAACCACCATGACGTTGCAGGATCAAGAGGTGCATCACCTTGCACGACATAATCGAGCCCACAGGCAGGATCTTTCAGCAAAATCGATGCCTGACCGTCCGCAACCAAAGTGCGGCTGACTTGCTCAGACACTTCGGGGAGCATCAGTGATTTGTACAGAGCATGGCCGTGTCGGTCGGTGGCGTATGCTCCGCCCGCGCTGATAACCCGTTCAACAAATGGCAACGCCTCGAGCACAAAAGAACACTCTGAAAAAGCCCGCCCCGTGGCAACAATGACTTCAACACCACAATCGACCAGCTGCTCCAAAGCTTTCACCGCATCCGGACAGGGTTCGTTCCCAACCAACAGCGTCCCATCGAGGTCCGTAACAAAAGTGGTAACGGGAGCCAGCACGTCGCCCATCGTATCCCAGAGAAGAATCATCTGGTATTCCGCCTTGCAGGTCACCCCAATCCATCGCAGACTGTCAATGTGGGTGTCTCCGCACTGTCACGAAACCTTTTGGATCTTTGGGCCAAGGAGCACCAAGAGAAGTTCACAGACTTGGTGCCCTTTCGAACCGTTTGGCAACACGGCGGGGCCGCAACCGCTTGGGTGAAGTGCGTGGAAACTCAACGCGATGGCATGGTGAAGGTGCCCGTAAAAGCGTGGGAGCGACGGTGGCACCGAAGAATTCGAGAGTCACGTGACCCCGATCTTGCCCCAGATTTGTTTGCGATTGGCGACACCATCGGCAACGTCGATTTTGCTTGGATTGTGATGGAACGGATCCAAGGCAACCCTTTGCATCAAGTTCCAGACGCTCACTCGGTCGAACAGGCCTGCGAAGCCTTCGCTCGTTTTCAAAAAGCCAGCCGGCCATTCGCGGTTCAACGACGACCCGCACCGGCCGGATGGCTGAAGCAGATTGAGCAAACTCGAAAGTCCCTGCAAGCCCTTCCCCAGGATCTGGCGGTGTCGTGGCGAGACGCTCTTGATGCTCTGGCCAAGTACCACGATGAGGCGATTGCAGCATGGCGATACCGGCCCATCAAAGGCTGGGTACACGGTGATGCCCACTTGGGAAACATTCTGAGGACTGAACAAGATGAGGTTCATTTGATCGATTTTGCCGAAGTGCGGGCCGGACACTGGGTTGAGGACGCGATTGCATTGGAACGACCACTTTGGCAACGGCCAGAGCTCCTTTCGAACATGGATCCGGTAGACATGATGGCCGGATACCGACGCCAACTGGGATTGCCAGTGAGGGCTGAAGACGGCCGTTTGGCCGCGATTCGAAGAACCCTCTTGGCCGCAACTGCACCCGCATGGTCACGGACCGAAGGGGGCTTTTCGGGCCTGCGATCAACACTGAAGGTGCTGGAGCAAGGACTCCGAGAGATCCATTGATTCTCACATCCGATTCGAATCGTCTTCCGCTAAGATGTTCCGTTCGGAGCAACCCATGACCGAAGAACGAAACGATCCGTCAAATCCTGCTGAAGAGTCACCCGAGCTGGACGCCCGTCTCAATCAAATCGAGACCGCCACCGAGGAGGATTCCAACGTCAACGAAGATTTCGTTCATTGGCTGAAGACCAGCTTTCCAGTCTACGTCTTGGCCTTTGCCGCCGCGGCCGGCGGTTACATTTGGTACTTCCAAGATCAAGCCAGCCAACAGGCCAACACGATCGATGCTTGGCGTGAATTCCGTGCCGCCTCCAACCCCGATTCATTGCTTGAACTTGCCAGTGAAAAGGAAGTCACCCTGCCCCACCTCTCGGTGCAAGCCCGCCTGCAAGCAGGCAACCTGCACTTGCAAGCGGTTCGTCGCAACCGGCCCGTCAATGCCGAAGCCGACTCGACCGAAACCCTCAGTGACGAAGATCGTGAAGCCACACTCTTGCGTGCGGAAGCCGCCTTCAAATCGGCGGAAGCCTCCGCCGGCCTTCTTCCAGATCCCATGATTCAGCGCGCTACCGCCTTGGCCGGCCTGGCGGCCGTCGCCGAATGCCGAGGTGACCTCGAGGCCGCGGCCGGTTTTTACGAGCAGGCGGAGTCGACCGCCGAATCCATCCCACCATTTGCTGCGAGGTTCCGTACCGCCCGAGAAACCTTGGCCGGACTCGATGCACCTCGCACGCTCCCCACGGCGGCCGAGGTGTCAGACCTTCGGACCCGAGCAACTTCGCAATCCAACCCGACCGAACTCGATCCGGTGTTGACTGAAATCCTCGGGGACGAGTGAACACAGAAGAACCAGAACTCCTTGAGCAAACTGCCGAGATCCTCGGCGGCGGCGGGACCATTGATCTGGAACAACTTCAAGCCTTGCACGCGGCTGCCCAAGATGGCGAACCGGTGGTGGTGCATTTCAAGTTACGCCGTGACCTTGAGAAACGACTCGACCGCTACCTGACCGACCGGATCCCATTCTTATCACGCACTGGTTTGCAGCAGCTGATTCGGGACGGTGCGGTCCTCGTCAACGAACGCACTCCAAAGCCTTCTACAAAATTGCGACAAGGTGACCGCTTGGCGGTATTCCTACCTGCCCCACCAAGTTCTGATATCCCTGCCGAGCAACATGATTTTGAAGTGCTGCACGAGGACGAGTACCTCATCGTGCTCAACAAGCCGGCCGGGCTTCTGGTGCATCCTGCCAAAGGTCACCAATCTGGCACCCTGGTCAACGCCTTGGCGTGGCACTTCCAACACCAAAGCGGCGGTGAACTTTCGGCGGTGGGTCAAGAACACGCTCGACCTGGCATTGTCCATCGATTGGACCGCCACACGAGTGGAGTGATGGTGGCGGCCAAAAACGAAACCGCCCACTGGCGGCTGGTCAAGCAATTTGAAGAACGAATTGTTGGCAAACGCTACCTCGCCATCGTCCATGGGATTCCAGAGCCCGCAGCAGAATTGATCGACACCCCGCTGGGACCTCACCCACGACAACGTCTGCTGCAAGCGGTTCGGCACGACGAACTGGGCAAACCGGCAATTTCGATCTATCGCACCCTCGAGCAGTACAAGGAGCATGCCTTGGTGGAAGTGGAACTGAAGACGGGCCGCACCCATCAAATTCGGGTTCATCTCTCTCATAGAGGGCACCCCCTGCTGGGTGATGATCTCTACGGGGGGAAAAGAAGTCTCCCATCCGCACTTGGTCCTGGACCCGACGAATTGGATCTCGCCAAGCCAGTGGTCGATCGTCAAGCCTTGCACGCGACCCATCTGCGAATCCAACACCCCATCAGCGGGGAGCAAATGGCTTTTTCCGCCTCCCCTCCCGAGGATCTGTGCAGAGCCGTTCTGCGACTCCGACGGGGTGGCTGCGTCACGTTGTCGCCGGCGGGAGCAGAATTGTCGGGCAGTCTGTTCGACTAGCGAATACGCAGCGTGACCAAAGCCACCGTGGCCAGAACAACACCCACAATCCAGAATCGCGTCACCACTTGAACCTCACTCCATCCGCCCAAACGGAAATGGTGATGAACGGGAGCACAACGGAAGATGCGTCGCCCGTTTCGAAGTCGAAATGACCCAACTTGAAGGATCACACTGGCCATATTCAAGAAGAACACCCCCGCGATGAGCACGAACAACAGTTCCTGACGAATGGCCAGAGCAACAAAGCCCAACATCCCCCCGATTGCCAAAGCCCCCGTATCCCCCATGAAGACGCGGGCTGGGTTGACGTTAAACCACAAAAATCCCAACGTCGCGCCCAACAATCCGCCCAACGGAACCAAGAGCTCTTCGGCGCCTTGAACGTATGGCAACAGCAATTCCTGAGACAAATCAACTTGGCCGGCTATCCAGCAGGGCAGCATCATGGCAATACTGACCACCACGGTCAGACCTGGCGCGAGACCATCCATACCGTCAGTGAGATTCACCGCGTTGCTTGTTCCGGCAATCATCATCACGCCCAAGAAAACAAAGGCGATCTGCGGAAGCAAGATCACCGACTCTGACAAAATGCTGGATCCAGGAATCCATGTTCTGAAGAAAGGGACATTCAGCACCAATGCGGTCGGTTGAGGAAGGCCTTCCTGCATGCCTACCAATGCAGTCGCGCCACTTTCAAAATGTCGGTGAAGAAAAATACCCATCAAGACCGAAAGGCCCACTTGGAACAGCAGCTTTTCCCACATACGCAAACCGTCCCTGGAGCCCTCCCGCTTGCCTGCGGTCAACTTCAACCAATCATCAAAGCCGCCAAGCAAGGCCAGAAAGAGGGTCGTGGCCAATGCGAAATGAACCAGGCCTTCACGTAAATCAGCGAAGAGCAACACAGAAAACATCAATGCACCGACAATCAAGATTCCACCCATCGTGGGGGTGCCCGATTTTTCCTGAGTCAACTCATCAAGATCACGGTGGTTGGATTGAGCCAAGTCCCCAATCTTCTTGGCCCGTAACCAAGCAATCACCGAGGGGGCGGCCAAGAGCACCGAGGCAAATCCAACCAGAACTGCCAACGCCACGCGGAATTCGGTGCGTTGCATCAAGCGTATCAAGCCGTAGAACCACCAATCGGTAGCGTCAATGCATTTGAGCGACAGGAGGAACAACATAGGCTGTCTATCCCATCGACCCCAGAAGGGGTTCCTCTCCAGCCGAAGGAAGAAGTCGTTCGAGTCCTGTGCCCCGCGACCCCTTCATCAGGACCACCACTGGCTGCGTCAAGAGCGATTGGAACCGCTCCTGGATGGATACCGCATCTTTCGCATGGGTCACCGGAAAACCATCGGCCTGCAAACGTTCGGCGGCAAGCGAAAAAGCATCCCCTACCAGAAAGATTTCATGGAAAGGATCAACCGCATGGGAGCGCGCGATGCTCTCACCCAACTCTTGATGGGCATGTTCTGACCAGTGCCCCAGTTCCAACACTTCCCCCAGCACCAACACTTTGGGTTTGGCAGGCTCAACAAGGTCAGCAAACGCCACCATGGCGGCCCGTATGGACTCAGGGTTGGCGTTGTACGCATCGTTCCACACCACCGCCCGACCGCACTGTCTTGGCGTCAAACGCATGGCCTCAGGGACCACGGACTCCATCGCTTCTATGGCGTCTTTTGCACTGATCCCAAATTCACGAAGCACCGCATAGGCGGCAGCGGCATTGCCAACATCGTGCCTGCCCGCCAAACGCAACCGACAACGGTGCCCATCGATTCTTCCGGTGCGCCGATGGTCATTCCACGGACCAGCCTCCCAAACCACCTCGCCAGCAGAACCGAAGCGAACCATCCGAACACCTGTAGGGAGATCGGCTGGCAACCCCTCAGGCAGCACCGCAAAGCCTCCCGGTTCCAACGCACGGAGGAGTTCAAGCTTTTCTTCCCGCACTGCATCGAGTGAATCAAAAGCACCCGCATGGGCTTGCCCCACCATTGTCAGGATGGCGGCATCGGGGGACACCATCCGCGCCAGAGGCGCAATTTCGCCGGGAGCGCTCATCCCAACTTCCGCGGCAAGCCAGCAATGTTCTTGGGTCAGTTCCAACAAAGTCCGAGGCACCCCAATGTCATTGTTGAAGCTTTTGGCACTCTCTACACCCAATCCCCCCCGCCGCAATCCGGCGGCCAACAGACGTTTGGAGGTGGTCTTTCCACAAGATCCCGTGACGGCCGTGGAAAAACCAGACCATCCGGCCCGGTGGGCGGCGGCCAGTTGACCCAATGCGACTCTGGTGTCAGGAACCACCAGTTGGGGACATGCAACTTGGGCAGCTTGGGACACGACCACCGCGCTCGAACCCAAAGCAATGGCTTGTTCGACGTGATCATGGGCATCAAATCGTTCGCCTTTCAAAGCCAAAAACCACTGGCCAGATTTGATCTCACGGGTGTCGGTTGACAAGGAAGAGAAATGTGGAGCGTCTCCAATCCAAGAGCCACCTGTTGCCTCAGCGGCCAATGCACCATTCAGCACATCAACCCCCTTCCTCAGACCGGTAACGCAATGCTTCGGCGACATGACTTCGATCGTCAAACGCGATGCGGTGGGTGCCCAAAATTTGGTAATCCTCGTGGCCTTTGCCTGCGACAATCAAGACGTCACCCTTCTGCATGATCGCCACCGCACGGCGTATGGCCCGACCCCGCTCAACCTCATGATCAACTTGGGCCAGAGAGGATTCTGGGATTCCGGTCAAAATATCTTGAATGATGGCTTCCGGATCCTCCGTTCGAGGATTGTCGCTGGTCACCATCACCCGATCCGCCAAAGTGGCGGCCACTCGGGCCATGCGTTGACGCTTCGAGCGGTCACGGTCGCCCCCGCATCCGAACAAAACATGCAATGCCGCGTTGTCGGGGACGGCGGGACGCATGGCGGAGAGCACTTGGTACAACGCATCATCCGTGTGGGCGTAGTCCACAAAAACTTTCACTTCATGGGCCGGGTCTTCCACTGGCTCCAGACGCCCAGGTGGTGCTCGAAGAACGGGCAATGCCGGCAAAATTTGATCGGCGGTGAGCCCAAGTGCTCTTGCCGCCGCCACACTGCACAAAACGTTTTGAACGTTGTGTCGCCCCGGAAGGGGAAGGGTCACGACTGCACCAGCGAATCCAAGACCGGTGATCGCGATTTCGGTCCCATCTGAACTTTCAGAGCGCACCTCGGCCGACAGATCAGCACCGGGTGCAGATTGAGTGGTGATCCGAATCAAATGATTGGTTCTTGCGGCGGCAATCATGATCTTGGCGGCTTGGTCATCGATATTGACAATTGCAGTGCCATCCTCGGTCAACAGCTCGAACAGCCGGGCTTTGGCCGCAGCATAATTCGCCATGTCTTGGTGATAGTCCAAATGGTCACCTGTCAGATTGGTGAAAACCGCGACTGAAAATTGCAACGCATCAACCCGACGTTGATCCAAGGCATGAGAAGAAACTTCCATCAAGCATGCCTTGCACTTGGCATCCACCATGTCGGCCAACAGAGCACTTAACTCTGGGGCGGGTGGAGTGGTCATTGTCGCAGGCTGAATGGCGGGCAATCGTCCCGTCTGAATGCCAACGGTCCCAACCAGTCCCGATTCAATTCCACCGTGTCGGACCAATTGATGAATCAACCAAGTGACCGTGGTTTTTCCGTTTGTGCCGGTCACGCCCACCAAATCCAATTCATGGGTGGGGTGCTCGCACCACGCCTCACACAAGTGGGCCAACGCTGCCGAAGCATCTTCGGCCAGGATCGTGACCACGCCTTTCCGGGTTTCCACGGCGTCCTCCACCACCAAGGCCGCAGCGCCCGCCGCCAAGACACTTGGGATGTACTGGTGTCCATCGACGTTCTGGCCCCGACGGGCCACGAACAACCAGCCCTCACCAACTTTTCTGGAGTCATCGGTCACCCCTTGGATCACCGGATCAACTCCTTTGGGCGGCTGGATTCCTGGAACCTTTGAAAGCAACCTCGACAAGCGCATCTTTGATGATGCTACGACGGGTTCGTACCGAACGCGAAGTCCCACCGTTCTTCCTGCTTTCGTCCCGAAGGAGTCATCGCCAAACTGACCAGAACCCCGATCATCCCCCAGGTGGTGACCAAGCTCGATCCCCCATAACTCACGAGTGGCAAGGTGATTCCAGTGATGGGCAGCAGACCCATCGTCATCGAGGCGTGCACCAAGGCCTGCGAGACCAACATGGTGGTGATCCCCACCGCCACCAGACGCCCAAAGGGATGCGCGCACAAATGGGCGATCAGCAAGCCCCCAATCCCCAAGGCTCCGTACAAACCCAAAACCAAGACCGCCCCCACGGCCCCATGCTGAGCCACCAAAACGGCAAACACCATGTCGTTGTGGGCTTCGGGCAGACCAGACAGCCGGACGGCTCGAGCTGCCCCTTCGCGACCCAATCCAGTCACGCCTCCAGATGCGGTGGCAAGCAGAGCTTTGGCCGCTTGGTACCCAATGTCATCGTCGTATCTCGGGTCACCCCGAAGCTGTGCGGTGTATGCCACGATCCGATCCACTTGGTGAGGTTTCAGAACTTGCGACAATCGAGCCTCTCCGGCGTCTGGGGCGAGCAACATCCCACCGATGACCAAGACTGGGATCAATGCTGCTGGCAGGAAACACAGCAGCAGATGCCGGATCCGCCCCCCCGCAGCAATCAATATGGTCACAAAGGCTGGAACAAAAAGCAGGGTGGTTCCGAGATCTGGCTCCACCACAATCAGTCCACCCGCCAACGCCGTCAGACCCACGGGACGAAGCAATCCCGACAAACGGCGGTGGGCTTCACCGGCGTACAGCAAGCGGGCCATCAACAAGCACCATGCGACCCGGGCCAACTCTGATGGCTGCAAATCAAAAACCACCAAACTGATCCACCTTCGGGCCCCATTTCGGGGACGAACCAAGGATTCGGGAACACCTGGCAGCAGCAGCAGGACCAAAAGTCCAGCCACCAAGAAGCCCAGCAGTGCCGCATGCTTCCTGAGAAGATGAAGTGGCACACAGGCTGCAATCGTGGCTCCGATCAAGCCCAGAGGCAGAAAGAAAGCTTGCTGTTTCCAGTTGGCCAAACCACGACCAGCATCACCAACGGTCGCGATCGCCGAGAGCCCCAACAACGAAAGAAGGAAAGCCGGAACCAAGACCAACGCCACGGCAAGCCATCTCATGATGTTGGCCCTCCAAATGCACCGCGGCGGGCGAGTTCACGCAAAAACGCTGTGGCCAGTGGACCGGCCGTTCGACCTCCAGAACCGCCGTATTCAACCACGGAAACGAATGAATGGGTGGGTGCCTGTCCAGTGGGACCGATCAAACCCGCAAACCAAGCGTGGGTGCCATCGGTTTTGGGTCCTCCTCCAAGGGTGATCGGAGGAGCCTCCGCCGTGCCCGTCTTCCCCCAAATGGTGCATCCGGGAACTTCTTCGATGTCCCGTCCTGTGCCGTAACGCTCCGACAAAACGCGACGCAAGCCGACCAAGACCGGATCGATGACAGCGTCTGGAAAAGTTTCCCCGACTGGGCGGGCGTTTCCACTGGCCACCAACTCAGGATGAGGCAAAGCCCCCCGGGCCCCCAGGCGGGCGTACGCAATGGCGGCTTGAAGCGGTGAACACACCAAAGCCGATTGTCCAATGGCGCTGGACATCGCTTCGGAGACACGCTGCCCACGAGGGACGGTGGCCGGATCCGGAACTCGGCCGGATGTCTCACCCAAAAGCACGGGACCTCGATCAAGTTCACGTTGGTACAAGATCCCAACTTCGGGACGCTCACCAAAACCAAACCGACGAAGCCATCTGGCTTCGGTTTCAAGACCAAGCCGACGCCCCACTTCATAAAAATAGACATTGCAACTGTGCGCAAGGGCATCGGCAGCATCCAGTGGGCCATGCTCACGCGCGTTGCGGTTCGCGATCCAACAGCGAAACCGATCGCGTTTGTCGGGAAAGAAATACCCTTGGCAGTTGATCTGTTCGTTGGCTCGAACCTTGCCCTCCGACAAACCCGCCACCAGCAAAAATGGCTTCACAATGGAACCCGGAGCGAGAATGGCTTCGGTGGCCCGGACCACCCCCCCGCGACGCCACGTCGGGCCGTCGGCTTCGGTGGCCAGTGGACGCCCCGCGGCCACTTGAATGTTCCCTGTAGCCAATTCAACCAACACCAACGAACCCGCCAGCGGTGTCCCTGCGGGCAAGGTTCCCTTTTGGTTGGCTTGGGCTTGGCAAAGACCAAGAGCGGGATCAAGCAACGCTTCAGCCACCGCCTGCCACCGGAAGTCCAAATGAAGTTGAATATCCTGACCCGGTTGGGGTTCAATGGTCTTGGTTTCCAAACTTCCAACGGCAGAGCGTTGAACGAACCCGAGTAAGCCACGCAGTGTGGATTCTTGAGCCGCCTCAATCCCACGAATGCCCACCTCGTCTCCCACTCGGTATCCCCCAAGAGCATCTTCATTTTGGAGACCAAATGGATGTTGTTCGATGTGTTCAGCACCGACGGGCCCCAGTGAACCCAGAAGATCAGAAGCGCATCCCTCAACCAAGTACCGGCCACCAAAACGCCGAAGAGATGTGGGAAAGCTGCTGTCGGCCAATTCAACTTCGATCGATGCCAAGGGATACTGACGCTCATCACGCGAACGCACTTCAAGATCATCCAAATCGATATCTACTTCTCGAAATGCGCTGCGGGCCATTTCCGCCCACTGCTCAAACTCAAATCCCACCGTTTGGTCCGTTTGCAGGAGTGGGTAGGACAGCGTGCGTTCGCGAATCATCCCGGGAGACCAGCCGGCCGGTGGCGGTCCAAACTGTGCCTCGTATTTACCGCGCTGTCGACGCTCGAAAGAAGCTTGCGAACGCTCCACTTGGGTCACAATCTCTTCGGCACGCTCGTACAACTCTTCGACTGGTCGACCGTCCACCTTGGCCAGTCTGGTATACAGATCGTGACGCCACTCTTCGACGCTTGGAAGGACCTTCGCCACACGTTGGTCACGCAACGTCTGGGGAAGAGCCCGCCACAAAGATCTGCCCGAAGCCAAACGAGCCGACCTTTCTGCAACAGTTCGGGCCCACGCGTCACTCAACATGGCGTACGGCACCCGGACCTCCCACACCGTGCGCGATTGGGCCAGAACTCGGCCACGAGCATCCAAGACCCGCCCCCGGCGGGTCGGCAAGAGTTCGACCCTCTTGTCGGCTTGGTCCAAAGTGTCTCGAGCGCTCTCCGTCCGTTCGGCCGCAACCACAAACACGCGAAGCAGCAAAACCAGAACCACCAAGCCACCACCAAATCCGATGAACAGCAACCGACGAAGGAAAGGCCGGGGGTTGGTGGAGGGCTGAGGCGGAGAGACGGTGGACACGAATAGAGAGGGTACTCAGCCGAACGGCCCCCGGCGAATGGCTGGGATCGCTTCGCCCATCCGATCGGGCATGAGCGATGCCGTCTCAAAAGCCTCCTCGAATCGATGACGATCCCATTCCACCACGCCCAAGCGTTCGGTGTGCTCGTTTTTGATCTGGGCATCCAGCAACGTATATCCAGCCTCGCGAAGGCCATGACAAAGATGAACCAGTGCTGCTTTTGACGCATCTCGCCCTACGGGAGGTCGATGAAACATGGATTCACCCAAGAAGGCCGAACCGAACGACAAGCCGTACAACCCGCCGACCAGCGCGCCCTCCCGCCAAGCTTCGACCGAATGGGCCCGGCCCGCATGATGGGCCTCCACCAGCAACGTTTGGAGGCGAGCGTCCAGCCAAACACTGTCGACCGTTTCACCGGAACGGGGCGCTGAACACGACCTGATGGTCTCGACAAACGCGGTGTTGACACGAATCTCGAACCTCCGGCTGCGAACCACGCGGCGAAGGCTGTCTGAAACGCGAAGCTCTTCCAACGGCAAGACGGCACGTCGCACCGGGCGGTACCACAGCACCGGACCGTTCGGTTCGGCCATGGGAAAAAGGCCTGCCTGGTAGGCCTCCAAAAAAGAGGCAAGCGTCGTCACGTGGTGAAGATGGATTCCACTGAACCGAGAACGTCTGGATCAAGATCCAAGTCGGCGGCGGCGGCGTTCTGTTCCAGTTGCGACAACTTGGTTGCGCCCACAATCGTGCTGGTCACCGGAGCGACGCTGTGGCACCACGCCAACGCCACTTGGGCGGGCTGGAGTCCATGATCTCGGCACAGGGTGGTGAAGGAACGAACCTTGTCCATGGTGCCGTCGGTCATCAGTGGACGAAGCCATTTTCCGAATGCTTCATCCGCAGCACGCGAATCTTCGGGCATCCCATCGTCATATTTCCCGGTGAGCAGGCCCTGGCAAAGCGGCGAAAAATTCACCACCCCCATGCCGTTTTTCTCACAGACCGGGAAGCATTCATCTTCCCAGTGCCGCTGCAAGAGGTTCAACACCGGCTGGTTGGATACCGGTCGGTGCCAACCATTTGCGCGACAGATGCCGTGGGCATCCTCGATCTGCGCCGCCGTCCATTCCGAAACGCCCCAGTACAGGACTTTGCCTTGGGTGATGAGATCGTGCATGGCCCAGCAGGTTTCATCGAGCGGCGTGAGTTCGTCGTAACGGTGACACTGGTACAGGTCGATGTGATCGGTCTGCAAGCGCTTCAAACTCTTGTGGCACTCGTTGAAGATTTGCTTTCGGGACAACCCACGGTCGTTGGCCGTCGGAAACGGATGGCCCGAGAGCGGCCAGAACAACTTGGTGGCCAACACGTAGGTCTCTCGCGGGAAGGGAGACAAGGCCTCGCCTACCGCCAACTCCGCGTCACCGCCGTGGTACTGGTTGGCGGTGTCGTAAAAGTTGATGCCCAGTTCCCAAGCCTTGCGGTGAAGATCGTTGCACTGATCTTGCTCCTTGGTGGTGAAGATCAGCCAAGATCCCAGACCCACGCGGGAAAGCACCAGTCCGGTATCGCCAAGATGGTCGTATCGCATCGAAAATCAACCTGTCAAAGTGGGGACGTTGAGGTAAGAAAGCACGGCTTTTGGAATGTTCATCAGAGCATCGCCTGCGACCACGCCCGAAGCCACCGCAAAAGCCAGCCCGGCATGCTGCTCCGGCGACTGTCGTTTCCAGATTCCGAACACCACACAGCCCAAGAAGATGGCAACGCTGTAATAGGCGGGAACAATGAACGCAATCCCCATGGCCAAGCCACTCGGAACAAGTCCACGCTGGGCTTCAGGCAGGATCTTTCGCACCGCGGGAAGAATCAAGCCCAAAATGCCAGCGAGGGCCACCGCCATGCCCGCCCCTTGAGGCAATGCTTCAAATCCCTTGGCCAACAACTCGCTCATCGCCTTCCACGCGTGGGCGGCGGGCGCGGGGGCATTCACTTCATCGAAGCCAATGTCGTACACGTTGGAATAAAGGGTATAGACCCCAGTGGCAATGGGGATTCCCGAAAGAATGCCCAAGCACTGGGCGATAAATTGCTTTCGTGGCGCGGCTCCGAGCATGCGTCCTGTTTTCAGGTCTTGCATCATGTCACCAGCTTGTGAAGCTCCGGCAGACGTGATCCCCGCGGCCATCAGGTTGGTGGTGGTGCTTCCAGGAGCCAGCGCACCAAACGTGAGTTGGGTCACTTTGCCCATGCCTCCGATGGGATTGATGTCCGTTTCTCCAGTTGAGCGCACAGCAATCATGGCGAGAATCCAAGACATGCCTACCGCCACAAGGGTCATCCAAACCGGGATGTCAAAGACCGACTTCGAGACGAACGCCGCCAAAGCAGCACCGGCGACCAAGCCTCCCATCCACCACATGGCGGGTATTTGGTCCTTGGTGTCTTCCATGTCGGAGATTTCATGAGCTGAGGAGCCGCCAGTGAAGGTTCTCAGAATGGATTTCCACGATAACGCGAGGTTGCCGAAGGCATCCATCACCATCAACGCAACCCCAGGCCACAGCAACCAGCCTCGAGGACCATCGGCATAACTCATGACCTCGCCTGCGGCGAGGCCGGATGATTTTGCCCAAGGGCCAACCAAGCCCCAAGCCACCACCGCGCCCACCAACATAGACGCGCCGACGCGCATCCCAACCAATCCGCCAACACCGAAGAAGACTGGGGAGAGATACAACTTAAAAGTCCACGTGGCCAAAAGACCCAGAACGCCAAACTTCAGCGGCGGAGATTCCATCTGCGGAATGAAGTACGCCCCCAAAGCAAAGAGACCCGAAGCCACCCCAAACTTCAACAGCACCTTGGCTTGGCGCACGGCTTCGGCGCCATCGGCATGCATCGACTGGATCGTGTTTGCAGTTGCAGTACCGGTGGGGAATCGTAATTTTTCCAGCACCACCATTTGGTTCCGCAATGGAACGGCATAAAACACGCCCAAAAAGCCAACCGCGGTTCCCCAAAGCACCAACTCTCCCCAGCTCAGCGTGGTTCCCAACATGGCCAAGGCAGGAATCGCCGACAACAAGCCGGCCGTGGAGGCCATCGAGCCACACGCACTGCCCGCGGTTTGAGCGATGTTGGTCTCAAGCACCGAAAGCCTTCTGAATGGCATCCAAAAGGTGTACCCCAGGATCGCGGCAATCAAAGATCCTCCCAGAGACCAGCCAATTTTGAGTCCCAGTGAGATGTTCATGGCCGCCACCACCGCACCAAGCACGCACCCAGTGAGAACCGCCCGTACGCTCAGTTGAGCTTCGCCAGATTCAGGCTCATAAATACGATCGGGATTGCTGGGCTTGTCCATGGTTCCTCCTGAGGGTTGAAGCCTACCACCACCCGCACATGGGCCGAAACCCGTACCCTTCACCTATGAAACATGGCTGGCTGAATTGGACGATCATCGCGGCATTGGTCCTGGGAACCCTCTTTGGTGAGCTGGTGCTGTACGCCGGTGCAGAAGCCATTGGTCCCGATCACTGGACTCGAGTGGCCGGCGAATACGTTCTCATTCGACCACTCAAAATGCTCATCATCCCGTTGATCTTGTTCAGCGTGGTCAGCGGCGTGTGCTCGATCGGAGATCCTTCGCGCCTTGGACTGGTGGGCGGAGCCACGGTCTTCTACTACTTGGCCACGATGGCCATCGCCGTCACGATTGGTGCCACCTTGGTCACCTTGATCCAGCCGGGTGATCTTGATACCGAGACTGCCTCCAACTTGACTGGACAAGCCGAGGCCCAATACCAAGGCTCAAGTGCGGCCACCCGGATTGAAGCGGCCAACGAAGGCGATAAGGATTCGCTGGGTGGCGCGTGGAAAAATATTCTGGATCAATTGATCCCCACCAGTGCTTTTGGCGAAATGAGCAAAGGCAACCCGCTCAGCGTCATCGTGGTCAGCTTGTTGTTGGGCATTGCCTTGGCGATGGGCGGGGACAAGGCCAAGCCCGCACGAGATTTTTTCACGTCGATGTTCGACACGCTCATGCGAATCGTTGGCTGGGTCATCATGCTGACCCCGATTGGCGTCTTCTTTTTGATGGCGTGGACGGTGGGCTCCATCGGCTTGGTGAACCTGACGGGACCGCTGGCCCTCTACGTGGGGACCGTCCTGACCGGACTGCTCACCCACGCGTTGATCGTGCTCCCTGTGATTTTGTTCATCTTTGGCCGCACCAATCCCTTCCAGTACCTGGTGCAAGTTCGGCGGGCCCTGATGACGGCATTTGCCACCGACTCTTCCAGCGCCACCATGCCCGTTACCTTGACCGAAACGGTGGAATCTGGTGGCTGCTCCAAAAAGGCCAGCAACTTTGTCATTCCCCTCGGCGCCACCGTCAACATGGATGGAACCGCGCTCTACGAAGCGGTGGCCACGGTCTTCTTGTTCCAAGTTTTTGGCATCGACTTGTCCATGGGTGACTTGGTGATTGTCGTCATCACCGCCACCTTGGCGGCAGTAGGCGCCGCGGGAATCCCGGGAGCGGGCCTGGTCACCATGGTGATTGTGATCGGCGCGGTCAACACATCCCTGGCCGGGCGAGGCGTGGAACCGCTGCCGCTTTATGCGATTGGAATCATTCTGGGCATCGACCGAATCGTGGACATGTGCCGAACCACCGTCAACGTTTGGGGTGATGCGGTGGGTGCGAAGATCATGACCCGGATTGCACCAGACGAAGTGGCGAGCTAATGGCCACCCGTCAGACAGACGACTCGCGACTGGCCAACCACCGCTCGGCATCCATTGCGGCCTGGCACCCCATACCCGCGGCGGTGATGGCTTGGCGGTACTCGCTGTCGGCGACATCGCCAGCCGCGAAGACCCCTTCAAGGTTGGTTTCACTGCTTCGATTGTTGAGATGGATGTAGCCAGAGTCATCGAAGGTCAAACCGGAACCTACGAGGAACTTGGTGGCCGGCGTGTGACCAATGGCCACAAATAATCCGCTCACCGGAAGTTCTTCGGTGCCGCCAGCGACGGTGTCTTCGAGGACCAGACCCGAGATTTTGTCCTCACCCAACACGTCGACGACTTGACGGTTCCAGTGCATTTCGACGTTGGGCAATCCGAGGGTGCGTTCCTGCATGGCCTTTGAAGCACGAAGGCTGTCTCGCCGGTGAATCACATGCACGGTGCTGGCAAACTTGGCGAGATAGTGCGCCTCCTCCATCGCGGTGTCTCCCCCGCCGACGACCGCCACAGGCTGATCGCGGAACATGGGCAAGGCTCCATCGCAGACCGCACAAGCGGAGACCCCACCTCCGCTGGTGGCCAGACGCATTTCGTTGTCGAGCCCCAGCCAATTCGCAGTCGCTCCAGTGGAAATGATCACCGACTCTGCATCCACCACGTCCCCGTTGGAGAGGGTCAGACGGTGGGGCGGACCCGAGAAATCACAGGATTCGACATCGGCATCCAAAACTCGCGTGCCAAATCGCTCGGCCTGCTCCCGGAACTTTTGCATCATGTCGGGCCCGGTCACCCCTTCAGGAAAACCGGGGTAATTCTCCACATCGGTGGTCAACATCAGTTGCCCCCCGGGGAGCACGATGCTGGGTTGAGTCTTGGGAACCCCAATGATGCAGAGGGGATTCAAGCTGGCCCGGGCGGCGTAGATCGCCGCCGTCCATCCGGCGGGACCCGAGCCAATGATGACAACTTTTTCTGAAGTACTCATGGTGTGGGTTCAGTCTCGAAGATCTTGTTCTCGTTCCAACATACGCAGCGGAGGCCACAACACAATGTCGCCCTCAATGCCATTGTCGGTATGGGTCTTGGCGTCTCCATCCAAAGTGTCAACTCCAAGTGAGTAGATGACCGGCAAGCCACTGTCGATGACCACTTCGCCACGGTGACCTTTGATCCGCAATCGATTGGGCTTCCAGTATTTGATGACTTTGGATTCGATTGAGAAGGGATCCACAACACTTAAACGGCGGGTGTTGGATCGAGCGCTGCGAATATCAGCCGGCCATCGACCATCTTTCTTGTACTGAGCACACACGGCCAGTGCGGCACAGGTGCCATTGACCTCAACCAACAACCGATTGCGGGCTTCAAACAATGGACGAATCTCGGGCACAATCTTCAACACCGCGGCGTATCGAGTGGAGTTCATTCGCTCCGATTCTGGTGGCTGGGCGCTCAAGATCGGGTCGTAGGCTTGAATTCGCCAGCGACGCCACCAATCGTCATACACATCGTCGAGCTTCTGGGCCGTCAATTCCTCAGGCTTGTGCTGGCGGGCAACCCAACGCCAGTATCCAGCATTGCGAACCCGACCAAAGCTCTTCGCATCAGCATCGCGATCGGTAAAGAACTCCAAGAACGCTTTTGCATCAGGCTGGCCCCGACGGGAGAACAGCCGATCAAGACGAACTTTTGCGAGTTCTTTGTCTCCTTCAGCCATTAAGAGATTGTTTCGATCAACCTTGAGCTGGGGCAAAATGGTGCGGGCAATGTTTTTCAGTCCATCTGGATCCACTTCATTTCGCTTCCACCACGCAATTTCTCGCGTGACCTGCAGGGCCACCGACATGGAGTTGATGGCGTTGTACTGCTCATCAATAAATTCTCGTGTGCAACACTGTCGCAACCATTGCACCAAGGCGGTTTGCAAATCAATGCCAGACATGACGTCACCGGCTTCGGCCCGTCGCCATGCCTCCGCGCTGACACAAGTGGTGACCCAATTGAGCTTGTCGATCCAAGGGAACTCGGTTTTCATGGGATCGCCATCTGGCGCTGGCTGGGCAAGAATGCCAGCCTCAACAAAGGCCTCGTCGGCTTCCGACATGTCCCCGTAAGGCAAGCCGAGGGTTGCGCGACCGCGTGCAGCCAAAATGGCTTCAAACAGATCTGGGTTGGATTCAGCCCAGTCGCGAACCTTGGACCAGTCTTCCATCCCGGGCCACACCGTGCTCATGTTGAACGTGGCCCCAATGTCCATTGGAGACTGAGGGGCATCGAGAATGGTGCCGAACACCTCACGCCAACTTTTGATGTCATCTGTGCCTTGTGCGGCACTGGTGGCGTTCAGTTCACGGATCAGGTCGTCAACATCATCCGCCATCGTGTGACTGACGGCGGTGATGGTGGTCAAGACGATTCCAAACAATTTCGACATCCCAGAGCTCCTGTGGCGCGGTCAAAAAGGGCCTTCACGGCGGAAGAACCATGCTAGCACGACCTCCGTGGAACTGGGGTTGTGTCTACCGGACCGCGTGGCGACAATAATGGTGCATGCCTCCCGCCCCCATTGCCCCCGCCGAACGGACCAAGAACATCAAATACGCGGTCCGGGATGTCTTGGCCCTTGCCGACGAAGCAAAAGCCCGTGGGCTTGACCTTCTGCACCTCAATATTGGAGACCCCAATATTTATGGATTTTCTCCACCGGCCGCCGTGGCGGAGGCGGCCATCCGAGCCATCCACGACAATTTGAACGGGTACGCCCCATCTGATGGCACCACGGCCGCACTTTCAGCCATTCGGGAGGATGCAGAGGCGCGAGGCGTGAAAGCCATCCAGCACATTGCCATCACCAGTGGCTGTTCCGAGGCGATCGAAATCGCGCTTTCCGCGTTGGTGAATGCTGGAGATCGGGTCCTGGTGCCAGCACCGGGATATCCGCTCTACACCGCCATCTTGGCCAAACTCGACGCGGTGGCCGTCCCCTACCACTTGGACGAAGCCAACGACTGGCAACCCGACGTGGAAGAAATCACCGGTCTTCTGGCTGCACCAGCCAAGGCCCTGGTGCTTATCAATCCCAACAATCCAACGGGCTCGGTCACCCCTCGAGAGGTGCTTGAGCAGATCGTCGCCGCTTGCAAAGCCACTGGCACCGTGCTGTTTGCTGATGAAATCTACGACCAACTGGTCCTGAGTGGAGAAGCCCCACCGCCCATCGGATCCATTGATGCTGAGGTCCCCGTGGTCACGTTCAATGGGTTGTCCAAAGCGTACGTGGCACCAGGTTGGCGGATCGGCTGGGGCATTGTCTCTGGCCCCAAAGAAGTGGTGGGCGAATGGTGCGAAGCCATGGCCAAGATGGAACGGGCCCGCCTCTCGGCCAATCACCCCCTGCAGCACGCGATCCCTGTGGCACTCCAACAAAAACACCCTGAAATTGAAGCCATGCGAGATGCTTTGCGAATCCGCGGCCGATTGATTTCAGATCGGCTCAACGCCATTCCCGGAATCACCAGCGTGGCCCCCAAAGGCGCGTTCTACGCCTTCCCCTCCATCAACTTGGGGGTGGATGATTGCACCTTCTGCGCCAAAGTCATCCAAGAGACGGGTGCCATCATCGTGCCCGGATCTGGTTTTGGGCAAAAGCAAGGAACCGAACACTTCCGCGTCGTCTTTTTGCCCAACGAGGACATTCTGTCCCGGGCCTGCGACGGCATCGCCGCCATCGCCGCCCACTTCCAATCGCAAGGAGCCTGAGTGGAACGTCCACCAATTCATTTGGACAACGCGGCCACCAGCCACCCCAAGCCTCCAGGGGTTGCCGAAGCCGTCGCGCGGCATTTGAACGAAATTGGAGCCTCACCTGGTCGAGGTGGTTATGTCGGATCCGTACAAAGCCAAGCGGTACTGGATCGTCTTCGATCCCGTCTTCGGAGGCTGTGCAACGCGCCCGGAAGCGACGAACGAATGCTGTTCACCTTAAATGGCACCGACGCGCTGAACTTGGCCATCCGAGGCTTGGCCATGCCCAAGCTCCTCCGCGGAGAACCGGTCCGGGTGGTGGCCACGGATTTGGAACACAACAGTGTGATTCGTCCGTTTCGAACCCTCGAATCGCTGGGTGCAGAAGTGATTTTCGTGCCATTGGATCCTCGCACGGGGGCGGCCGATCCCCATCAATTTTCCGAAGCGCTTGGTCCCGAAACCACCCTGTGTGCGGCGATCCATGGCTCCAATGTCACCGGGGCCACACAACCAATCGCGGAATTCGGTGCCGCGGCAAAAGCCCACAATGTGCCATTTTTGGTTGATGCATCACAAACGTTTGGACGCATTCCTGTTGACGTCCAATCAATGCACATCGACATGCTGGCCTTTTCGGGACACAAGTATCTGCTTGGCCCTCTTGGCACGGGAGGGCTCTGGGTTCGTGAGCACCTCAGCCTCATGCCATTGCGCGATGGCGGCACTGGCAGCATGAGCGAAATGGAATCTCAACCCGAATGTTGGCCAGACCGATTTGAGGCTGGATCGCACAACACCACGGGGCTGTTTGGTTTGGACGCTGCGCTTGAGTGGATTGAATCGCAATCCGTAGAGACTCTTGCGGCACGCGAACGAGACATGCATCTCAAAATCGCTGCGTGCGTTGCAACCACCCCTGGACTGCATCGATTGGGCCCCAAAAATCCGGCTTTGGGAACGTTTGCGTTGCAACATGAGCAATATGACCCGGCGACCTTCGCCGCCATTTTGGACAGCCAATTCCACTTGCACCTTCGGGCCGGTCTGCACTGTGCACCTCGGATCCACCATCAACTGCAATCCGACACCACTGGCGGTGCGGTCCGTCTGAGTTTGGGCGCCACCACGCCGCTCGATGCTGTTGATCGCCTCGCCGACGCCCTCCAAGCCATCAGCAAGCAGGAGCTGGGCGTCTGATGAATGCCCAAGACCACTTGGCCCGAACCCGTGCCGCGTTAGAGGCCTTGGATCCCCAAGCCATTGATCAGGCCGGCATGGCCTTGGTTCACGCCTTGGACCGGGGCGGGATGATCTACACCTGTGGCAATGGAGGCTCGGCCGCCGAGGCCCTCCACTTGGTCGAAGAAGTGATTGGGTGCTACAGCAACCGAGCTCGTCCCGCCCGCGCGGCGGTGTGCTTGAACGCCGACCCCACCACCATGACGTGCATTGCCAACGAATTCGGCTACGAAAACATCTTTTCACGTCAACTTGAAGCATTGTTGCGACAAGAAGACATTCTGATCGTGTTGAGCACCAGCGGAGAAAGCCGAAACATCATCAACGCCTTGCAAGTTGCCCGTCATACTGGAGCCCAAACCATTGGCTTGCTGGGCCGTGGCGGATCGGCCGCCGAACTGTGCGATACGTCCTTGCTGGTTCCGGTCGACCAAACCGCCGCCATCCAGGAAGCACACCTCGCCATGGTGCATTGTTTGTGTGCCGCCATTGAACATCACACGCCTATTCCAGGAGATCATGCATGACATCTTCAAACCCAAAAACAGCACGGGCACTTTTTCCGCACGTGATCATTCCAGCTTGGCTGGCCCTGGGTGCGACGTTCAAGATGCTCGAATCCGACGCACGCTTGCTCCCCAAAAGTGTGTTGCAAACTCTGGGAAGCCTCGGACTGACCGAAGGCAACTTGCTCTCGTACTCCTTGGCGGGAATGGTGGGCATTGAATTTCTGATGGCGGGATTGATGTTTGCCCGCTCTGCGTTCGCACGCCCTGCTGCCGCAGCAATTCTTGGCTTGTTCTGTCTGATTTTGGGCGTTGAATTGGCTGGTGGTGCCGATTCGTGTGGCTGCCTGGGGGCATGGAGCCCACACCCCGCAGTCATGCTTGGGATTGACGGCGGTCTTTTGCTGGGACTTCTCCTGACTTGGGGTCGTGCGGGGCGAACCACCAACGAAGCCCGCGCTTGGGGGATCGGAGTGGCTGCGGCTGCAATGGCCACGGGAGTGGTGGTTGTGCAAACCTCCCGAATTTCCACGGATGCTGGCGCATCAAACAGGACAGCTGTCGCTACTGAAAATGATGGCGACAGCGGCAACAACGAGACCACCGAGCTCGTCCCAACGCGAGCCCCAGAACCCCGGCCTCCGGCAAATTGGTACTGCACCGACTTTGATGCTTATGTCGGGCAAAAATGGCAAGACCTCGCATTGTTCCGGTGGTGCTCGATCCGTCCCGATGAATCAACCACGCACATCGTGTTCTACTCCAGAAACTGTGACCACTGTGAGGAGATGTTTCACCTTGATTTTGCTGGCCGAGATGACTTGACGGCGGGAGTCTTGGCCGTGGAGATCCCCGACGCCGATGCCAAAATTGCCGCCGACGGTTCGCTGGTACGAGACGGGAGCGAATGGCCTCTTCCGGAGACCGCCTGCACCTTTTCCCGTCTCCCCAATGGAACAAATTGGATCATCACCGCCCCTTTGGTGGTCGGGATGGAGAACGGGACCATCACCTGCATCAACGAAGGTGACCACGCCCCTTGCATGGAACTGGAATGATCACCGCCTTTTTGCTCAACCTGTTTCTTTGTTCCAACGGCGATGAATCCGAACCTTCATCTACGATCGCTGAGGGAGGGACACCTGTCATCTTGGTGCACTTGGATGGGCGTCGTTTTGCTGGGTTTCTTTCCGATCTGGAAGAAGATCCACTTTCGGTACTGCTGCTCGACAGCACCACCACAACGGTTCCCAAACGAATGGTCGACACCCTTCGGGTGCTCCAAGGGGCAATGCCCGAGCCAAAGCCCTGCGTGGTGCTTCTGAAAGATGGATCCCAGCG
Organism: Phycisphaeraceae bacterium; assembly: GCA_004213555.1. Lineage (GTDB taxonomy): Bacteria > Planctomycetota > Phycisphaerae > Phycisphaerales > SM1A02 > UBA8653. The sequence continues at coordinate 53,905 of SHAP01000001.1, forward strand.
TCGAGGCTTGCTTTTGGAAGACGGATTTGAAGGTGTCAGACTTCAGGTTGGGCCTCGAACCGAGCGCATTGGGCTGAATGATGTGGCCGGTGTCAGATGGCGTCCAACCGTAGCGCAAGAAATTGAAGCCCGAAGGGCGGCCATCCGCTCGAGTGATCCGGCCGAGATGGCTCGGTTCATTCGTTGGCTGATCATGGAAGGGCATTTGGAAGCGGCCGAAGCTGAACTCGCGAAATACACCAAGGACTTTCCCGAAGCGGGCGCGACCGCGAGTCAGTTGCGAGAACTGCTGGCCGCGCGGCCTCAACTCGAACCGCAGGCCCCCAAACGCTCTTCGAAACAGCGGCGTACCGCCTTGCCCAACGGCGCGTTGACGCCCATCGAAGTCAATCGAATTCGCATCTGGGAATACGACTTCGAGAACCCATCACCGGTTCGCATTCCCGGAGAACTCCGGCGGACCTTCCACGCCAGACACCTCGGCAAGGAGGGATTCCCCGACCTCAAAACCCTCCGGCGTCTCCAAGATCACGAGTTCCTTCGCCTTTTGTGCGAGATGAAAGACCGAGACTTGTACGACGAAGTGCAAATCACTGTGGATCCTCCGGCCCTGGACCGTTTTCGTCGGACCATCCACGACCGCTGGTTGCTTCCTCAGTGTGGATCATGCCACAGTCGAGAATCGTCCCCGGGAGGATTCGGTCTGGAGACAAAAGAGGCCAACAAACCTGAGGTCAGAATGCTCAACCTTTTGCTTTTGGAACAAGCCACCACCAGCGATGGGACTCCTCTTTTGAACTGGCGAATCCCAAGTGAATCGAGGTTGCTGGATCTTGGCAAAGACCCACGAGCCGCCAAACACCCGCACCCGGAGGTGGAGGGATACACCCCCATTTTTCACCGGGGACGCGAGGCTTGGGTCACCAATGTGATCGAATGGCTGAAAATGATGTACCGCCCAAGACCCGATCTTGGTTCTGAATTAAACATCCAGTGGCCCAGAAATCCTCCCAAATCAGAGCAATCTGAGGGGGACAAGAGCGCTGCCTCTCCCTCCTGAGCCGGTACACTGGCCCTTTCCCCCGAGACCGGCCCAACGCCGGAGGAGAAGGATGCCATGGCCTTGAATTCCTCACGACGCCCATTTGCTTTTGCCCTGACCGCATGCGCCTCGATGTTGGTGCTCGTCGGCTGCGAGGACGAAGCCTCGGTTCGCCGAGCAGAAGCCCAAGAAAAAATTGAATCTGGCGCTCGGGAGTTGGCCGCACTGTCTTGGCGCGGAGATGCAGACGCCTACCGCTCCTTGGCCAACCAACTTGGCAGCCTTCGAGCCACCAATGGCCAGAACAAAGCGGCTCGTGCCATTGCCATGGAAGCTCGCTTGGCTGCCGCCGACACCGAATACGGGGCTCTCGAAGCGATGGCCTTTGAGGTCGAAGGGCTTAGAAGTCAAATTCGCGACCAAGCTCGACTCGCCTCGGCGTATCGCGGAGTAGCCGCTTCACCCACCAAAGGTATGTTGCGCAACGCCTCTGAGGCTGCGAGCAACCAACGGAACGACAAGGCCGAAGCCTACGAATCGGCTCGACGGCAGATGGAGTCTTTGCAAGAACCGGTTGAAGCCTCAGATGTCAAGATCACCGAGCGACTGGAACAAATCAGTGGCATGAGGGTCGAATCGGCACGACTGCGTGGTGAAGCTCGCCGAATGGAAGCTCGAGCCGCTCTCGCACGAGTCGAAGAGGCTCGAAAAATTGATGCCGAAGCCGACATCTTGGAAATGGAAGCCAATCGACTGACTGCCGAACGCGATTTTTTGCTTCAGTCCAAAGTCCGAATTGGTGACGCCCGGAGAGATGGGGCCGAACAACAAGCGGCCAATGCAGAGTTGCTGGCTCGAGGAATCTCTGATTTCCAAAGCGAGCGGCAAGAGGAACTCGGTGAAGCAGCACAAGAAGCGACCAACGTAGAACGCGACATTCGCGAACTCCTGAGCCAACTGGCCCAACTCCGAGAATCCATTGGGCAAAAGTTGGAATCCGCCCAGCAGGATCTCGATGCTGCCCGGGATCTTGCCAACGCCGCTGGAGCAAGCGGAGCGGATCAAATTCGCCTTTCCGCCACCCAAGGTCGCTTGGACGCCTTGGCTGGCGCCATGGTGGAACGAGACCTCGCTCTTGATTTGGAGTTGGCCCCGCTTGGCTTTGACCCTGTTGGAAACGTCGAAGACGCCAACCAAGCCCGGAACAGCTCTCGGGCAGCGTTCAAATCCGCCCGAGATGCCTTGGCCATGCAGGACAACAACGCTGCGGCAATCTACAACGATGCGGTTGTTGCACTTGGCGGCCAGAGCACCGTGCAGCGTACAGCCATGCGAGGGCAAGGCTCTGACCTGATCCCCACCGGAGGATTCGGTTCAGCCGAGTCTCTGATTGAAGCAGCCAATGCTGCCACGAAAAGCGAAGATTATGCCGCGTTGTTGGCCATGACTTTGTTCGACGAAGAAGCGAAGCCGTTTATGGAAGCCATGGTGAAGCTGGCCCCGGCCATGAAACGGCTGGAGCGAGTTGTCGCTGACAACATTCCCGAAGCCGACCTCGAAGCCATGATGGGCGGCATGGGAGGCGGAATGGGTGGCGGCATGGACGGATTCAAAATGTCCATGGAGGGCAAGTTGGAGCTGGTGCAATCTGATGACACGAAAGCTTTGGCCATCAACGACACCACCGATGAAGCAACCAAGATGGTCAACACCGAAAACGGTTGGTTTATGGACGAGCGGACGCCAAGCGCTGAGGAGGACCCTGAAGCCGCCATGGAAGCCGAAATGGGCCGAGCCATGATGGGCATGATGACGGGCATTCTCTCGGCCGTTGGTCCCTCTCTTGATGAACTTGCCGACCGCATCGAAGCAGGTGAAATCACTTCAGAAGCAGAACTGCAAGCCGCCGCCCAGCAGATGATGATGAAGATGATGGGCGGCATGGGCGGACCCGGTGGCTTCCCAGGCTGAGGCTTCTGCTTCAGCACTGGCCTTGTCCAGCAGCAGTTATTCCAAACGCAATCGGCACACCCGAACGGTTTCTCGTAAGACCTCGGAGGCGTTTGCACTTTGCTCAATGTCTTGCAGGTGCTCAAGCAGAGTAGGTTTGACTTCCAAATCCCCTTGGCAGACTTTGTTGGTCAAAAGAATCAACGCGTTCCGCTTGAGGGCGTCGTATTTCACTCGTTTGAGCGCGGATCCCTGGAAAGCGACTCGACGATCCTCCTCAGTCCAACCCAGAACCTCAAGCAGATCAAATCCTTGACGACCTGGTTTCAAGGATTCAGCATGTGGCGTGTTGGCACGAGCGGTCGTCGGCTGATTGTGTGGACACACCTCTTGGCAAATGTCACAGCCGGCCAGCCAGTCTCCGAGCCCTTCATGAAGCCCCGCTGGAATGGCTGAGCGGTGTTCCAGTGTCAGATAAGAGATGCACCGACGAGCATCGACTTTCCACGGTTCAATCGCATCGGTTGGACAAGCTTCAATACAACGCGTGCAGGTGCCACACGGGTCCTCATTGAGCGTCGCATCCATTTCGAAAGGCACGGTGGTCAACAACACGCCAAGAACCGCCCAAGATCCCCTCTTGGGTTCAATCAACAAAGTGTGCTTGCCGACCCGACCCACGCCTGCACCGCTGGCAAGGTCACGTTCCAACAACGGCACCGTATCCACGCAAGCACGGAAAGCGCCATCAGGAAAGGCGGAAGACAACCGCTCCGCGAATTGCTGCAAACGTTTCAGCGTATGGACGTGATAGTCCTGGCCTCGTGCGTATCGAGCCACGCGCCCAAACCGCGGAGGAACGTCTTCGGATGCTGAGCCGGGATACCGGTCCAACACACAAATCGCCCGAATTGCACCAGGCAGCACGAGGTCGGGATCCGCGGCCACGTCTCGGTGGGATTCCATCCACGCCATCTCGCCGTGACATCCTGCTTCGATCCAAGCATGGTGTGCCTCCGGCCGCTTGGGGATCGAGGGCCCAATGCCCACCGAACCGAAGCCCAGTTCAAGAGCAATTGCTCGCACTTGCTCGCTGTTCACTCCAGACGCTCCAATTTGGCGTACTCCAAGATGATGGTCTTGACCCCGTCGTACCGAAAATCAATACGCGCGGTCGTTCCGGTAGGGCGTGGCATGATGGCTTCCACTCGCCCCACGCCGAATTGCTCGTGTTCCACGAGGCAGCCAACCGGGAAGAGACTGGCGAGGCGGCGACCGCTGGGACCGCGGGAACTCCTAAGCGAAGAAGGCGAACCACTTTGCAAAAAGGGGTCGGCCGATTCGGTTTCGTTGGCTTCCCAACGTTCAACCAGTTCGTTTGGAATTTCAGACAAGAACTGACTTTCCATGGTCCGTTCACGGAATCCTCGAACCGGTCTGGATTTTGCACTGGTGAGTGTGAGGTTCTTTTTGGCTCGGGTCATGCCAACGAACAGAAGCCTGCGTTCTTCTTCGATGGCATCATCATCACCGATAGATCGCAGGTGGGGCAGAACACTTTCTTCACATCCAGCGACCACCACTTCTTCAAACTCGAGACCTTTCGATGCATGCAACGACATCAAAGTCAGAACACCACGAGTGGGGTCCACTTGGTCGGAGTCGGCCACCAAACTGATGGACTCCAACCAGCCAAAAAGATGTGCTTCGAGGGACTGCACATCTCCTTCGAAGTCTTCCTCTCCATCCTCAATCAAACCTGGGAATTCAGAGATCACACCTGGAAAATCCGCTGCCGCAGAGACCAACTCGTCAAGGTTTTCGACTCGATCGTGGTCTTCTTCTGTCCCACCACGTGCGTAATGGGCGGCCAGACCAGATTCATCAATCACCCGCTGTACCACGTCGGAAAGCTCGTGAGAAAGATCGTCGAGCCCCCCCGTCTGGCCCAGCGCTGAACGCCAGTTCTGAATCATTTCTACGAAGGCTTCAATCGCTTTGGCAGCCCGGGCGGAGACGCCTTCAATTCTCGATGGAGACTGCATGACTTCCCACACCGGTTCATTGCAGGCTCGAGCTTCACCCACCACCCGAGACCAACTCGTGGATCCAATACCTCGGGGTGGCATATTGACCACACGTTCAAGAGCAACTTCATCTCGGGGATTGGCGAGCAATCTCAGGTAGCCAACCGCATCTCGAACCTCTTTCCGTTCAAAGAACGAAGTGCCCTTGGCCACGATGTAAGGCACCCCCTCGCGACGAAGCACTTCCTCAAAGACCCGCGAGAGAGCGTTCATTCGGTACAGCACCGCCATTTCTGACCAAGCGGTCCCCGACCGTTCCATCTCTTTCAAACGATCGACAACATCTTGGGCCTCGGCCCGCTCATCTTCCAAACGACGAATGCGCACACGGTTGCCAACATCGTTGGCCGCCACAAGATCCTTGGGCTTGCGCTGCTCGTTGTGTCGAATGAGGGCATCAGCCGCGGAGACAATGGTTTTGGTGGACCTGAAGTTTTCACCCAAAGGGATCACTTTGGCATCTGGGTAACGGGTTTCGAATTCAAGAATGTTTCCGATATTCGCGCCTCGCCAGCCGTAAATCGATTGGTCGGGATCACCGACCACCGTGACATTTCGGGCCTCCGAGACGAGCAAATCGGCCACCAAAAACTGAGCGAAATTGGTGTCCTGGTATTCGTCGATGAGCAGATGCGTCCAACGCTGAGTCAAACGTGCGCGGAGTGCGGGCTGGTCACGCATCGCCATTGCGGGACGCATCAACAGATCGTCGAAGTCAACCGCCTCTTGCGTCTTCAAACGAGCTTCGTATTCGTGGTACGTCTTTGCAACCGCCCGCGTTAAAAAATCAACCGCTTCGCTTTCATAAGCTTCGGCATCTTTCAGTTGATTCTTGGCGGCGCTGATTGCGGAACCAATGGACGCAGGAGTGAATGATTTGGGATCCAAGTTTGCCGCGCGTATGGCTTGCTTGATTGCCGACTTTTGATCGGCCGCATCAAGAATCACAAACCGGGCAGGCACCCCAAAATCATCAGGCAATGTTCGCATCAACCTGGCGCCGAAGCTGTGAAAAGTGCAGAGCAGGACGCCGTCTACGGTGAGTCCGGCATGTTCCAACAACGCTTCGACCCGACCCCGCATTTCTTGTGCTGCTTTGTTGGTGAAGGTCAGTCCCAAGATGCGCCACGGCGCTACCCCTTCAGCGATGAGAGACGCAATCCGGTGGGTGACGACGGTTGTCTTGCCACTCCCGGGTCCTGCATTGACCAGCAAGGGTCCGCCTCGATGATCCACAACCGACCTTTGCGAGGGTGTTAGGCCGGCCAAATAGGGCTGAAGGGCGGCGGCCGCGGCATTGGGTTTGGGCAGATCCACGGGTGAAGTTTAAGCCAGCCCCGACGGGACGCGGCAACTCGTCCACAGCCATGCGACAGCGATCGCTTTCGCAATGCCTTGAAACACAGAGACTTGGGGAACACTCGACAAAGTGTGGAAGATTTGGTGGTTCCTCGGCTTGCAACCACAAGATATTGGGTTATCTTTCGCCCCGCTCCCTCTTCGTCGCGTCTAGCATTTGGCACTCACAGGCCAGTTGGACGAGGCGGCATTTTGTGCAGGTTTCTGTTCAACATGGAGTGGGCACCGCGGTGGATTCCTTCGTGATTCATCGCGTCATCAGGGGACACGCACCAACGTGGGTGTGTGACCGAGAACGTGTTGGATGAGATGGCCGGCCGGCCACAGAAGGAATGCAAGACCATGCGGATCACCAGACGATTCACCCAAGCCGGGACCGACGTCTTCTCCACCATCAAGTGGACCAAGAGATCCAGTCGAATCAACAACGCCGATGGCTCGGTGGTGTTTGAGATGAACGACGCCGAAGTTCCGGAAGCCTGGAGCCAACTGGCAACTGACATTATGGTCAGCAAATACTTCCGGAAGGCTGGTGTCCCGACTTACAAAGCCGACGGAACGGTTGACACCAACGCCCCCACCGGACCCGAACGGTCAGCAAAACAAGTCATCGGCCGCCTCGCCTCATGCTGGCGCAATTGGGGAGAAAGGCACGGCTATTTTGACAGTGGTGCCGACGCTGATGCATTCCAAGATGAAATCACTTGGATGATGGTGAATCAAGCCACCGCCCCCAACTCGCCGCAGTGGTTCAACACAGGTCTCCACGATGCCTACGGCATTACTGGTCCCGCCCAGGGCCACTGGATTGCCGACCCCACCAGCGGAGAGTGCCGTTTGGCCCCCGACGCATATTCGCACCCCCAACCGCATGCCTGCTTCATCCAATCGGTTGACGATGATTTGGTCGGTGAGGGTGGCATCATGGATCTTTGGACCCGTGAAGCACGGCTCTTCAAATACGGATCGGGCACTGGCACCAACTTCTCAAATGTACGTGGATCAGACGAACCCCTGTCGGGCGGCGGACGCAGTTCTGGACTGATGAGCTTCCTCAAGATCGGCGACCGAGCCGCGGGGGCCATCAAATCCGGTGGCACCACACGACGGGCCGCAAAAATGGTCTGCCTCGACGCCGACCACCCAGACATCGAGGCCTTTGTGAACTGGAAGGTTCGGGAAGAGATCAAAGTCGCAGCTCTCGTTGAGGGATTAAAAGCTCTAAGCGATGAACACAAAGAGTTGGCCGATAAGCTTGGCCTCAAACTCGATTACGACTTCAATGGCGAAGCGTACTACACGGTGAGTGGTCAAAACTCGAACAACTCCATCCGGCTGTCCAATGAGTTCTTCCACGCGGTGGAGGCCGACGGCGATTGGCAACTCACCAACCGAACCGATGGTTCGGTGGCCAAGACCATCCCTGCCAAAGAACTGTGGGATCAAATTTGCTATGCCGCATGGCGGTGCGCTGATCCTGGCCTCCAATACGACGGAACCATCAATGAATGGCACACCTGTCCCGCAGAAGGTCGAATTAACGCTTCGAATCCCTGCTCGGAGTACATGTTCTTGGATGACACTGCCTGCAACTTGGCATCCATCAACCTCATGAAGTTCTACGATCATGAAAGTGGACGCTTTGATGTAGACGGACTCGAGCACGCAACCCGCCTCTGGACGATTGTCCTTGAAATCAGTGTGCTCATGGCCGCTTTCCCAAGCCAAGCCATCGCCGAGCGATCATGGAAGTTCCGAACCCTCGGACTGGGTTTTGCCAATCTTGGCGCAATGCTCATGCAAATGGGGATTCCATACGACTCCGAAGCCGGCCGCGCCATTTGTGCGACCATCACGGCGATTCTCACCGGTCGTTCCTACGCCACCAGTGCCGAAATGGCTCGTGAGCTCGGAGCTTTTGCAGGCTACGCCGAAAACAAGGAAAACATGTTGCGGGTCATCCGCAACCACCGTCGTGCGGCCCACGGTGTGGATCGTTCTTCAGATGAATACGAAGGGCTCACCATCCGACCCGTCCCGGTCGACCATGGACTCTTTGAAGTCGGTGGTGTCCCCATCGCTGACGCCTCTCGCTTGCAAGATCGAGCTGTGGCCGCGTGGGACGACGCCTACGCATTGGGGGAAAAGTTCGGCTATCGCAACGCCCAAGTTAGCGTTATTGCACCGACTGGCACCATTGGCCTCCTTATGGAATGCGACACCACCGGTGTTGAACCAGATTTTGCTTTGGTCAAATTTAAGAAACTCGCCGGAGGTGGTTATTTCAAAATTGCCAATGCCTCCCTCGAGCCTGCACTGCAGTCGCTGGGCTACAACCCCGAGCAAATCACCGACATCCTTACCTATGTCCTGGGCACCCAGCATCTGGACGTTGAGATCACCGGTCGCAATTGCACCTTCCGAGACTTCCTCACCGAAGCGGGATACACCGATGCAGACCTCCAGTCACTGACGGATTCACTGCCTTCCCAATTCGAACTGCAATTTGCGTTCAACGCCTACAGCATGCCCGCATCGGTCCTGAAGCGGGCTGGTATCGATGCTGAAGCCGCCCAAGCTGACTTCAGCTTCGATGGGCTGAAGGCTCTGGGACTCAAGCCCAGTGAAATTCGACAGTTGTCGGACATCATCTGCGGCACGCAAACCATTGAAGGCGCCCCACACCTCAATGAAGAACATCTTCCGGTGTTTGACTGTGCCAACACCTGTGGCCGCACCGGTACCCGCTGCATCGCGGCCGAGGGTCACATTCGCATGATGGCCGCCTCCCAGCCCTTCTTGTCCGGCGCCATCTCCAAGACCATCAACCTTCCCAACGACGCCACCATCGAAGAGGTCTCAAATTCTTACACCATGTCTTGGGAATATGGGTTGAAAGCCAACGCGTTGTACCGCGACGGTTCCAAACTCAGCCAACCATTGAATTCTTCCAGCGATGCCGCTGAAGAAGAGGATGGTGAAGACGAAGGCCTCATCGAAGCCATCGATGAAGTCTCCACCGAGGTTTCAAACATTGCCCAAACCATTGAAGGCAATGTTGGTACGCCCACCACCACCACCACCGAAGCGATCAAATCGCAAGTGACAGAACGGGTTGTGGAACGCCCGATGCGTCGCCGCCTTCCCGACACCCGTCGCAGCCTGACCCACCGGTTCAATGTGGCAGGACACGAGGGATACCTGACGGTTGGTCTGTACGAAGAAGGCCAACCCGGTGAGCTTTTCATCACAATGAGCAAAGAGGGCTCCACCATTGGAGGGCTCATGGATTCCTTAGGCACGGCCATCAGTGTGGCCCTGCAGTACGGCGTCCCCGTGGAAAGCTTGGTCAAGAAATTTGCCCACCAACGCTTTGAACCAATGGGGATGTCCTCAAACCCCGAAATTCCCTTTGCCAAGAGTCTGGTTGATTACATCTTCCGCTGGATGGGCATGGAATTTATCGATGGCTTCCGGGAAAAGAATGCCCCGAACCGGACGAACACCAAATCGGGGGGCAGCACCGCTGCCAAGTCGTCCCCACCCTCTCGGAACAAAAAGGAAACGCCTTCGGCGACCATCACAACGACCCCAAAGGCCGCCGTTGAACCCAAAGTGGGATCAAACCGAACCAGCACCAACTCGGCTTCCACCGGATCCACCCCCGTGTCAAACGAACCAGCCCCAGGGATCCAAGGCAGCTTTGATTCCCCCGATCCTGAACCCGAGCCTGCCACGGCAGTTGCCATCGCTGAACCAGATGAAAAGGCAGCTCGAGAAAATATGAACCGCGCGATGAGGTCCATGCAACAGGATTCTCCACCGTGCAGCGTGTGCGGTGCCATCACCGTGCGAAGCGGTACGTGCTACAAGTGCAACGACTGCGGGAATTCAGAGGGGTGTTCCTGAATCGAACCAAACGGGCAATCCGGGGGTGGCGCTGCGTCAGGACGATGCCGCCGCCTCCGGCACCCGCGACAAAAAACGGGCACATGTTTCGCCCCCAGAACACGACGAGGAGAAAGGCAAGGAGCGAGGAAAGCATTGGCTTTGGGAAGGAGCCCAAAGCAGCAGAGCGGCGCCCAGGGAGCGGGCGATCCACTCCGACCGGTTCAACGGTCAATGCACCTCACGCCACACCGCGTCGTTGCTGACGGATGGCCACGGGACGGCCGCCGTCAACCGAACGAGCCCTCCACACTCCCGTCGCGAGACGGAAGTTCCACCAGGAGGTTCGAACGGATTTGCCCCCGCCTGCGGTTGCCGCCGCGGCGGGGGTTTTTTCGTGGACCAGCTCGGTCCCGCCGAAAATTCACACGCTTGAAATTTGGAACGACATCATCTCGCGATGGTCGAGATTGTCAAGTTGAGTTCCAGAAAGAACAGTCAGGGACGAAAAAGCGTCCGCTTGAAACCAGAACTTGTCGTGAAAGTTGTTCTCTGATGCCCCCTGATGGCTGAAATCAGTCAAAGCGGAACACACCTTTACGCCAGGCATAAACGTAAGCCACGATGGAGGTCAGAACAAAAAACAGCACCCGCCCCAGATACAGCCCTGCTTCTGGCGAGCCAGGCTCAACTTTGGTGTAAGCAACCGCCCACGGGTACAAAAAGACCACCTCAACATCGAACAACAAGAAGGTCATGGCCAGGACATAGAACCGCACATGGAACCGCTGACGAGCTGTTCCGATAGGGTCCATTCCAGACTCGTAGGTGCTCATTTTCACTTTTCCGGCAACTTTGGGACCGATCAACTCAGTGGCGACGAGGTTGAATGCACCAAATCCAACGGCCATCACCACAATCAACACGACAGGAAGATACGAGTCGAGCGTGGATGAAACCGGAGCCAAAGTCGAAGCAATATGATCCATACCGTTCCAAATTCTAACCAGGGCACCCCAGAACCGGGGCATCTTTGCCAGCCAAGACAGAAATCCGCTCCGGTTCTTCAGGCAAATTCCTGCCCAATCGTCGTCTTGGGGTACAATTTCGCTTCGCCACGGGGCGTAGCTCAGCTTGGCAGAGCGCTTGGTTTGGGACCAAGAGGTCGCAGGTTCGAATCCTGTCGCCCCGATTCGGAATCTCACGACAAGAGTTGCCCTGAGGAAGCTCAGTATGTCTCAGACACCCCCCACGGTTCGAGACCTTCGCCGGTCTTGGAAGCCCTTCAAGGAGGCTGCTCCCGAGGAAACCGCGGTTCGGGTCCACCGGATGTTTTCTTGGCTGTCACGGTCCCAAGAATTGCCAATTGATTCCTCGGAGGACGACGCCAAATTGGTCTGGTTGTGGGCGGCATGGAATGCGATCTACGGCTCTTGGGATCAGGCTGGCGGAAAGCCGGACGAAGATCTTCCAAGTCAAGAGAGATGCTTGAAGATGCTGTACGAGGCCGATGAGCAACGCCATCGCCACCTTGAGACATTTTTAATTGAACACAAAAAGCTGGCAAGTGCCCTCTGCGGCGACCTCTGGCTGAGCCGACAGTTTTGGTCCGAGGGGAAGCTCGCCGCCCAAAAGAATGCGGAAAGAGCAAAAAAGAACTTCCTTGAAGCCATGCGAGAAGGCCGCCACCGGGCCGCGCTTGACCTCACCCTTTCCCGGGTGTACCTCGGACGTTGCCAACTGGTTCATGGTGCCGCCACCTGCGGAAGCCGGCTGAATCGAGCACAAATTCGACGCTGCGCGACATTCATGGGCCATCTTCTCCCCGTTGTGAGCACCATTGTCACCGAATCATTTCACGACAAGTCTTGGGGCGTCTTGTGCTGTCCACCACAGGGCTGAGTTGAGCGCTTGAAGACTTCGTAAACCAACCGGCAAAGCAAAAGCAGAACCTGTCGTGAAAAGACTTTGGCCCACCGTTGATTCACCCGGCGGAGATTGCATGCCGTGCTTCCGAGAGACACCTGTCAGCCCAGGATGGCCGGCGATCCGCAGCACCGGCCTCACGAATCCACTGCCAATTGGGCCTGCTTTGGCCACAGGCGCGCAAAAATCTCGCAGTCGATACGCTGGCCGTCATGCCACCCCCTATCGCCTGCATCGTCGATTTGGGTTCCAATGCGATTCGATTTTTGGTGGCTTCTTCGAACCAAGATGGCCAATTGGAGGTGCTCCATCGTGACCGGCGGCCGGTCAGAATCGGCGATTCGGTGTTCTCCACCGGAAAAGTGGGAAACGAGACCCAACGAATCCTCGACGCCATCCAACACTTCCAAAGAGTTGGCAGGGAGCTCATCAGCGAATTCACCAATTCCGAGCCCCATTGGCTGGTGGTCGCAACCAGCGCGTTGCGTGAGGCCAACGACCGCAGCGAGGTCATCCAGAGAATTCAATCAGCCACCCAGATCGACATCAAAGTCCTGTCTGGTCAACAAGAAGCGAAGCTGGCGTTGAGATCGGTCACTGCCGTTCGCCCACTTCCGGGCCTTTTTTTGGTTGCTGATCTGGGAGGCGGCAGTTTGGAATTGATTCTTGGGCAGGACAGCCAAATGTTGCGATGCTCCTCGTTTCAGCTTGGGGCCGTCCGTTGGCAGAAAGCTGTGGATGCTGGAAACGCAGACACATTGGACAGTATTCACCAAGAAATAGATCGCCTACGTGCCTTCACGGCCAACCATCAAGCTCAGATTTGCATTGGCCTTGGCGGTGCATTCAGGACCATGCATCAAGTGGCAGCCCAGCGTGATTTGAACACCACGCTTTTGCAACAGTGGCGTTCCGATCTTGCCCCTTTGTCACCACGGGACAGAACGCAACAGTTCGGAATACCTGGCGATCGGGCCGACATCATTCTCCCGGCAATTGATGTCCTGAGCCTGACCCTTCAGGCTGTCCAGGGCACCGCGTGGACTCAGGTTGAGGGTGTCGGCGGTATCGCTGATGGTTTGGCCCATTGCGTCATGCAAAGCCGGACCGACCAATTGGACGGGCCCAACTGGTTTGAAATTTCCTTGTGAATGGGTTGCTCAACCTCGGCGACGACGGCCCATTGCTGCCAAACCAAGGACGGCCAGCACACCTGGAGCGGGCACTTCAACAAAGCCCATACGAACGTCGTCAAATCCCACGTAGTCGCCCCCATAGACGCTCACTCGTACCGCATCGAAAGTGGCACCGGTCACAAAGCCGTGGAATCGATCTGCAAAAGAAGCATCCAATTCGACGTACTCATCTTCGACCACATCATCGCCTTGGATGAATTCCACCAAGAAGCCAGACCCAGAATCTGCATCTCTTCGCCCGCCATCGAAACCGGTCATGGTGAAGCCAAACGCGGCCATCTCACCTGGGGTTTCAAATTCAACGCTCCAAAATCCGGTCTCAGCGCCACCGGAAACCTGCAAGAAGGTGCCCTCGCCGTCGGGAAGTGTGGTGTCGTAGCCGAAGCCCTGAGGAAGGCCGATGGGAGGAAGTGGATCGCCTTCGTCTTGGACCGCAAGGGCGAAAGGGGACATGGAATCGGAGTAGTTCAAGCGAACAGTGAGAGGTGTATCGCAAAAAACGGTTTGTCCATCATCGGAAGCAGAGTCACCCGTCTCAAAGGTCTCCCGAATCACCAGATCATCTTCAATGATGCCGTCGAACAACACCGAATTGTTGAAGTAGGCCACACCTGCATAGACAGGATTTGCCGCGACCATGGCGGACAAAGGGACCAGCATTTTGGGGGACATCTGGGTCTCTCTTCTCTTCGCGTCCCCTACGCCCAGCCGAAGACGACATCCCTTACGGAAGAAGCAAGAATCCCTCGTCTCTCACCTCGAGGGGCCATGGCTTCTGGGCCGAACCACGATGAAGGTCTGAAACCTAAGAAAACACTCAGGACACAAAGTCAGACCGCCGCGTGGCGGATGTCGTCCGATTTGGCTGGGCGAGGTTCTCTCTCTTCTCTCGCCCGGTCACGCGGACCAGGTGTTCGCAAACTTGCGGACACGCTGAATATACCCAACTCTTGAGCAGACTCAAGAGATTCAGACCAATTTCTGACGGAAAAGATTGGAAGAATCCGCAAAATCAGCACAGGCAGACTCAGTGAAGAGGGAATTCCAGCAGCCTGCACTCAATTTCGCCAACCACGAATGGAATACGCCGACTGGGGCGGAGCCCAACCTCCTTGGCCAAACGCGGGCTGCCCGTCAAAACATAGCCCCTTCCGCCAGTGGCTCCTTGCTTCATCCAATCACCCAACGCCCGGTAGAGAGGCACCAGAGCCTCTTCTTCCCCCAATCGAAGGCCCCAAGGAGGGTTGACAAAGATCACGGCATCTTGGCACAAAGGGGTGGCGTCGAACTCCTCCAATCGCAAATCGATGCGTTCGAGGACACCTGCTGTTTGGGCATTGGCGCGGGCCGATTCGAGGGCATAGGCATCTGTATCGGACAGAATGATTGGGGCTGTGGTCTGGCCCCCCTGCTTTCGGGCCGCGGCCCGCATCCTTTTCCAGGCTTCGTGGTCAAAGCCCAGCCATTGCTCCATGGCATGTCCAGGACGCAGCAAACCAGGAGGTCTGCCGGATGCTGCCAAAGCAGCCTCAATGCCAAGGGTTCCCGCACCGCACATGGGAGCGACCACCGGCTCACCAGCTTGCAACCCCGACGCACGAACCATGGCTGCCGCCAAAGACTCCCGCAAAGGAGCGTACGCCCCGTCGCGGCGGTACCCACGGTCGGTCAGCTTCCGCCCCGCTGCGTCCAAATACACGCGTGCTTCGTCCCCGGCCCAGTACAAATCAACCACCACCCCCGATCGATCGGGACCCGAATCCGGTCGGCGGCCTGTGCGATCCACCATGCGATCGCAAAGGGCATCCTTCACCAGTTGATTGGCGTACATGGAATTGCGAATCATGGGATGCCTGACATGGCCATGGACACTGACATAGCCATCCGGATCCAACCATTGCTCCCACGGAATGCAAGACACCCCTTCGTAGAGTTCACGGGGGCCGGTGCAAGGGAACCGACCAATTTCCACCAAGACGGTGGTGGCCAGCCGACTCCAAATCACAATTGACGCCGCTTCTGGAAGCGTCCCGTGCAAATCAACCCAAGTTCGTGCGGGCAGACGTTCTGTGAAGCCAAGTTCATCAAGCTCGTCTTCCAGCCAGTTGACCAAGCCTCGGCCGCATGGCACCCGCAATGAAAATTCACCGTCAATCATGCCAGATCTCCGGGTTCATCCATGGCTCCGATCAACGCGTGCAGCGGTTGACCTTGCCGGTTCACCCATTTTTGGAGCCCTTTGGCACACTTTCGAGCCAACGCAGGATCCACGAACAACGCCGTCCCCAAGCCAATTCCCGTCGCACCGGCCAACACAAACTCGGCGGCGTCTTCCCAATCCAACACTCCGCCCAAGCCAACAATGGGCACCCCTCGATCGCGGGCGAAATTGACAAAGACTTCGCGAACCAACTTCACCACCATGGGGTGGATGCCTGGACCAGAAAATCCTCCGCTGCCCCGAGACAGCCTGGGCTTTCGGGTTTCAACATCGATGGCCAACGCCGGCCAAGTGTTGGAGAGCGTCAATCCATGGGCACCTGCATCAACCGCGGCCGAGCACATGCCCACAGGGTCGGCCATGTCCGGCGGCAATTTCACCAACATGGGTTTGGACCCGAGCACCCGCCTGATTTGCGCAATCAACTCTCCCAAAGCGGATGGATCAGAACTGAACTGCCGGCCATCGCTGGTGTTGGGACAGCTGGCATTGACCTCAACCATGGAGAGGGCTTCCGCGGCGCCAAAGGCTTTGGCCACCGTGCAATATTCCTCAACAGAATGCCCCGCAATGGAGCCAATCAACACCGTGTCGAGGGCAGCCGCTGCCGGCAACTTCTCGTGCAAAAAGACTTCAAGACCACAGTTGGCCAAACCGATGGCGTTCAACATACCTGCTTTGGCATCCAGGATGCGCCACGGTTGGTTGCCGTCACGGACTTCGGGAGTGATGGATTTGAGGGTGATGGCCCCAAGGGCCGAGGCGGGAAGCACCCGGTCAAACTCCGTGCCGTACCCACAGGTCCCAGCGGCGGCAATCACCGGGTTGCGGAGCCGGACGCCGGCCAACTCGATGCCGAGGGGGTCGTCCATCATGGTCATCCTATATCGGTCAGCACCCCGACCTATGATTCGTCATATATGAGCGAACATGCCGAACGTATCGAACGCTTCCGCTTCATGGCGGAGTCAGACCCCACCAACGACATGGCTTGGTTCAGCCTTGGCACCAACCTGCACGCCACGGGGGCGTGGGGCGAAGCCGCAGAAGCCTTGCGGAAGTGCGTAGAACTCAACCCGGGGATGAGCCGGGGCTGGGAACTGCTTGGCGCGAGCCTGATCGAAGCCGGCGACGCCGATGCTGCCGCTGAGGTGCTGGAAAAAGGCCACAACGAAGCTTCGTCGCGCGGCGACTTGATGCCGGTCCGCGCCATGGAAGACCTCTTGTCGTCGATTGGACGCGAGCCCCCCAAGAGCAGCCCCGACGCCAATGCGGCCGCGGAAGCCCTTCGTGCTTCAGGCACTTTCGTGTGCAAGCGAACCGGAAAGCCAGGAACCAAGATGGACTCCCCGCCGTTCAAAGGACCGGTCGGAGCGTGGCTGGGTGAGCACGTGGCCAAAGAAACATGGGAGGACTGGATCCAACAAGGAACGAAGGTCATCAATGAATTGCGACTCGATTTCTCCCGAGACGAAGACCAAGAAACCTACGACCGCTACATGTACGAGTTCCTCGGCCTCGATGACGAGAAACTCGCTGAAATTCGCGAGGCCGCATCGTGAGCGACACGCAAATCATCTACTCCATGATGGGCGTCTCCAAGACCATCAACCGCAAAGAGATCATCAAAGACATCTCGCTTTCGTTCTACTACGGCGCGAAAATTGGTGTCTTGGGCCTCAACGGGTCCGGCAAATCCACCTTGCTCAAAATCATGGCCGGCCTCGACACCGAATACGAAGGCAAGATCACGGCCGCCGGCGGCTACCCCATCGGGTATCTCGAACAAGAGCCTTTGGCCGGTGAAACCCGAACCGTGCTCGAAGTCGTGGAAGAAGGCGTAGGCGAAGTGAAGCAAATGCTCGCGGATTACGACGCCATCAACGAGAAGTTTGCCGAAGAGATGACGCCCGAAGAGATGGAGAAACTTCTCGAAAAGCAAGGCGACTTGCAGGAGAAGCTCGAGCTCGCCGGCGCGTGGGATCTTGATGCCCGGTTGGACATGGCCATGGAAGCCCTGCGTTGCCCACCTTCCGATCGACCGGTGAACGAGCTTTCGGGTGGTGAACGAAGACGCGTGGCCCTCTGCCGCCTGCTGCTTCAGAAGCCCGCAGTCCTGCTGCTCGATGAACCCACCAACCACCTCGACGCCGAAAGCGTGCACTGGCTGGAACAGCATTTGGCCCAGTACGAAGGCACCATCATCGCCGTCACCCACGACCGATACTTCCTCGACAACGTGGCGGGTTGGATTTTGGAACTGGACCGCGGAGAAGGCATCCCCTGGGAAGGCAACTATTCCACGTGGCTCGAACAAAAGCGCAAGCGCTTGGAACTTGAAGAGCGCGGTGAATCCAAACGACAGAAGGCACTCAAACGCGAATTGGAATGGGTGCAAAAGAGCCCTTCCGGCCGGCAAGCCAAAAACAAAGCCCGGATCGAACGCTACGAACAACTGGCCGACCAACGCGGGAAGGGCGACGAGACCGAGGTTGAAATTTTGGTGGCCCAAGGCCCCCGACTTGGCACCAAAGTGATTGAAGTCAAAGACGTCGCCAAGGCCTACAACGAGAACCTTTTGTTCCAAGATCTTTCGTTCAGCGTTCCCCCTGGGGCCATCGTGGGCATCGTGGGCGCGAACGGCGCCGGCAAGACCACGCTGTTCCGGATGATCACCGGGCACGAATCTCCCGATCAAGGGGCCGTGGAATTGGGGGAGACCGTCAAGTTGGCCCACGTCGGCCAGTTCCGCGACGAGCTTCCGGACAAGGAAACGGTCTGGGAAGCCATTTCTGGGGGCAGCGACGAACTTGATTTTGGGGGCAGAACCCTCAACAGCCGCGCGTATGTCAACCGCTTTGGCTTCACGGGCAACGACCAGTCCAAAGAAGTGGGCGTGCTCTCGGGTGGTGAACGCAATCGGGTGCACCTGGCTCGACTGCTGCGTGATCCCTCAAACGTCATGCTGCTCGACGAACCCAACAACGACCTCGACGTGAACACCATGCGTGCGCTCGAAGAAGCCATTGGCGAATACGCGGGATGCGTCTTGGTCATCAGCCACGACCGCTGGTTCCTCGACCGCGTGGCCACACACATCTTGGCCTTTGAAGGCGACTCAGAGGTGCGATGGTTTGAGGGCGGCTGGACGCTGTATGAAGCCGACCGTCGACGGCGTCTGGGCGATGCTGCGGTCAATCCAACGCGGCTGAAATATCGAAGGCTAACGCGAGGCTGAATTAAGCGACAGACTTCATTTGTTTCGCATGACAATCTTGTGGCGAAGGCAAAACTTTGTCGCCTCCGTAAAAACTGATCACCTTGCAACGACGCTCCAATGCCTTGTTGGGCTCACGATGATCATCGACATGTAGCCTTCCTGCGCGGACAACGTATTTTGCGAAGTCTTTGATTTGCCCTGAACCAATTGTTTTTTCTTTTTTCAACCCCAACAATTCATGTTGGATGAACAACGCCGTTGGGATCAGGTACGGAGCAGAGAGGACCTTCATCGCAGATGTCCTGAGCTCACTTTCCTCTAGAAGTTTTTTCCAAGAAGTTGACATCTCATCATTATCAGATTTGGAACTGTTTGAGACGTCAACCATGAACTGAGCGCAATAACGCAACGAAAGTATTGCTCTGCTCATACGGGCTGTTCACCCAGATAATTCTTAATCAAATAACCCAAAACACCTGGAAGAATTGTGAAGGCTAAATATTCCAGGTTTGTGGCAATCGACCAATCGCTTGCCCGCAATAACAAACAGTTATCACCTTCGCCACAACCACCATTCTCCAACCAATACCGCCAGCACAATCAGAAGAATCCAACCCCGTACGCTCTGCCTTGCCGATCCCGAAGCTTCCTCACCGATCGCACTCCCACGGAGTTGCAACACTTCTGATGACCCAAGAAGGTTCTCTTCGACATCGGTGCGATTGACCGCGTACCCCGCTGGCCGCTGACCAGTGCTTTGCAAGACATACCGACCTGCGGTCCGAAGGGGGCCAAATTGTCCGCGCCCATCAAGATCAAAAGGAACCTCAACCTCCAAGTTAGGCCCTGACAACATTGCGTTCGTACCGGGAACCCCTTGCAATCGAAGCACATCACCGGGCTCAAACGCATTGGCCTCTGGGACTTCCGCGAGCCAAGACGCGGTGTTGGCCAAGAAGGCCACAAACCCAGGAAGTGCGGGCCAGTTGCTCTCCATCGGGTCAAAACCAACCGCGACCACCCGTCGGCCCACGGGTTCGGCGGCAAACACCAGTCCTCCGCTGGGACCACTCATCAACTCGGTCACCCCCCGAGAACCTTTCCACGCTGGCGCGTTCAAGATTTCCAGCCGCCCCACCCCAACGCCTCGCATCACGGGATGCAACGCTTCCGTGGCCATCACCACGGCTGGTGTGGTTTGATCGTTGTCTTGCGTGACGCCCAAACCATTGGGGACACCCCCCAGCACCAAATGTCGGCCTTCGGGCAAGACGGTGTCTCCGAAGGACTCCGCGGGCCACACGGTGAAGTCGTACCCCGGTTGAAATGCTTCGGGGGAATCCACCACATCCAACGATGCTGGATCCAAGGACTCCAATCCAAACCGAATCAAATCCGGAATCGGGGCAATGGCTTGGACACGCAGCGGGTTCGGGGGAGGAAGCTCAAGCCAGACCACATTGTCCGCAGGGTTGGCATCGGAGACCAGAAGTTCAACCTCAACGTTCGCCCCGGCATCCAGAGTGTATGGACCAAGCACCATGTCCAAGCGGGCGAAGGGCTCGTCATCGGCCCCATCCGGAGCCGAAGTGGATCGGGTGGCCACCACCCCACCATCCACCCGCAGGACCAATTCACCGTCTGGCACGTCGCCCTCTGCAACCAAACCGATCAGCACGCGAACTTGGCGGGGATCCCGCACATCGCGGTCTGCGGCGACCACCGAAAAAGACCAGTTCGCTGGATCAGCCGAACCAACACGGTGATACACCAAGGATTCTCCAGCTTCGAGAAAGCGATCCGCCAAATCGGGAATCCGGCCATCGCTGATGCACTCGATCACCGCCGGACCACCAACCGGCCAAGGCGACTCAGGATCGGTATTGGTGGCATAGGCCCGGGCCAATCGCAGCGCGGGAACCGCATGGGTCGATTGATCGCTGGGCGTGATCTCCTCAACAGAACGACGCAACTCGGCCGCACTGCTGGTGAATCGACACTCCACCACGGCATCGCCGGAAAAGGACAACACCATCGTCTCGCCGGATTCAGAAAAAAGAGCACCACCTCCATGCAGGGCGTCGATTCGAGCCAGCGCGATGTCTTTGGCATGCTCCAAACGGCTCCGACCATCAGTGGTATCGACCGCCCGCATCGAGCCGGAGGTGTCGATCAGCAGAATCGTGCGTTGGCCGGATTCCCCCGCACCCTGAACCCGGGGCCGAGCAATGGCCAAGGCGATCAACAGAAGAATCACGATCTGCAACACCAACAACCACCGCCAACGCAGACGCTGGAACGGAGCGTTGGCCCGCATGTCTTCAATGGCCTCCCGCCACAAACGCTGGCTGGAGACCGGCGTTCGTGAGCGGCGAAGCTTCAAAAACCACAGCAGCAACAAGGGCGGCAGGACCGCGGCGGCGAGAAGCAATCCGGCAATCGGTGAAAGGAAGTTCATCGGAGCAACCCTCCCCGGCGCAGCAACTCAAACAGAACGAGTTCGGGATCAAGGGATGTATCGAGTTCCACCAGCCGACCCCCCGCCCGTCGGACATCTGATTCAAGTTGGAGGCGGTCCGCGTCCAATCTTGCGTGATACGACTGCAGCAAACTTCGGTTGACGGTGATTTCCACCGCACCCTCTTTTTCCACATCTTCCAGACGAAGGTCCCCCGCGAGACCGTTGGCTCCTGGATCCAACTCTTCGGGACACAACGTCCGCAACACCCAAGTCTCCCAGCCACTGGACACCGCCCGCCGGACCGCGTCAGCCGGCCCGTCCTCCAAGCAATCGGAAAGCATGATCAAGACCCCTCGACCTTGGCGGCCTCCCGACACCCGCCCCACCCTCTCGGCGAGGTCTGATTCACCACCGGCCCGCGCGTCCAAAAGCCAACGCGAGAGCGGCAACGCGCGGGAGCCACCGCGAAGCCCGGCCAGATCCGAAGGACATGCCCCACCCAGGCCATGGACACGCAGTCGGTGACCCGCCCGAAGCGCGACCACACCCAAGCAAAGGGCCATCCGACGTGCAAACAGGAACTTGTTGGGGTTGCCCCAGTCCATCGACGCTGAAGCATCGATCAACAATGCCACCGTCAGATCCTCTTCTTCGATGAAGACTTTGGTGACCAGACGATCCAACCGCGCGAACACGTTCCAATCCACGAACCGAAGGTCATCTCCAGGCTCGTAATCTCGGTGCTCCGCAAACTCCAAACCACCGCCCCGCTTCCGACTTCGCCGCTCACCGCTCCGAGCTCCACGGACCGCACGACGGGCCACCACATCCATCCGAGACAGCTTGGCAAGCAAACCTCCCGGCGCCAATTCCTCCATGGTGGTGGGGGCGGGATCGCGGGTCTCACCAAACCTCACGCCGCGTGCTCCCGAGGGACACAACGCACCAGATGGTCAATCACAGGGTCAACATCACCACCACCGGCCAAAAACTCAAAAGTTGGCAGCAAACGATGGCGCAAAACTGGACGAGCCACGCGGCGAAGATCCACCATGCCGATGTGGGAACGGCCCTCCAAAAAGGCCAACGCTTTGGCCATTCCCAAAAGAGCTTGACCGGCCCGGGGGCTCGCACCACATTCAATGACCTTGCCCAGTTCGTTCGGCGCGAGTTCAGATTCTGGATGGGAGGCCAGGACCAAACGCGCGGCCCAATCTCGGACGGGAGTGGCAACCACAACTTGGCGGACCACCTGTTGGAGGTTCAAAAGATCTTCGGGATCCAGCACCGACTCAACGGGGGTTGGCGGTTTACCGGTAGTGCCACGGGTAATGGCAGCGAGCGCTTTGGCATCCGGCGTGGGGATGCGAATCATCGTCAAAAACCGGTCCAACTGGGCTTCAGGCAACGGCCACGTGCCTTCTTGTTCAATGGGATTCTGCGTGGCCAACACATGGAATGGTTGGGGCAATGGTCGGGTCACCCCCGACGAAGTGACCGTGCCTTCTTGCATCGCTTCAAGCATGGCCGATTGCGTGCGTGGCGTGGCTCGGTTGAGTTCGTCGGCCAAGACCACTTGATGGAAGATGGGGCCGGGTCGAAAAACAACCGCCCCGGGAGCGTTGGACTGCTCAGGTAAAACGACATCGCCTCCGGTGATGTCCATCGGCATCAAGTCTGGCGTGCATTGCACCCGCCCCAAATCCAAACCGGCCGAGATGGCCACGGTCCGAACCAATGTTGTTTTCCCCAGCCCAGGGGGCGACTCCAACAGGGCGTGGCCACCAGCCAGCAAGGTGAGCATGAGTTCGGTGACCGGTGTGGGCTCACCAACAAGGTGCCGTTCCACTTCGGATCGCCAAGTGGCCATCAACTTGTGCTCGGGACCATTCATGCATCGTCCCCTTGCTGTTTCATTCGCTTGGCGTCAAGCAACCGCTGCATGGCCGCAGATCGATCCGATGGCTGGTTCTCTTCGGAAGGGGAGGAAGACGCATCCGGGTCCTCCACAGGTGCCGGGGCATCTGGGTGTTCAACCTGTCCCGCGACGCCGCGAGCCTTGGCCACTTGCTCGTTCTGCTCACGGGTGGCCACCCGACCCGCCAATGTGGTCTCTGGTGCCTCAACAACATCGCGGCGAAGCAGAGAAGACCACTCCACAGCCAGGCGTCGAACCGCCACATCAAACAGAAAAACAATGGCGGCCAAAATCAAAGCCACATCCCAAACGGGCAAACGAGCCTCTCGGCGGGACAACCCTTCGCGAGTAAACAGGGATTCAGATCCAGCAAGCACTCGACCTGAGGTTTGGCGAGCCGCGCGTTCCAATGCGGGCGTGTTGTCTTGGAGCGCACGGAACTCTTCGGGGTACGGCATGTCAATGGCCCCAAGCACCCGATCGAACGAGGACTCACCAGGCCGGCGACCTGCGGCGGAAATAAACCACGAACCTTCGTCACGCAAAGGAAATTCACCACGCCAACGACGAGGACCAACCTGACGAAGTTTGAGGGAGATCCGCTGCCCTTGGGGCCCCACCGCAACCGCCTCAAACCGACGCAACAAGGCGGTAGGGTTGTCATCGACGGCCTCAATCTCCACCACCGCCCGCTCTCCTTTCCGATCGGTTCGTAAGGCGATCTCTCGAGATTGTCCCGGACGCATGGCCCATCTTGCCAATTGCTCCCAGAAGCGGTCGTACTCAGGCCAATTGACCCAGTCGTTTGCCCACATCCGACCCGCATCGGTGGTCACGGCAACCGAACGCCCGGCGCCTGCAGCCCACCAAGCCACCAAAGGATCGGGTTCGTCTTCGCCTGTATCCAACCCAGACCCCAAACTCGCCGTGCCCCCCCGAGTGCCGGTGAGAACCCAACCTCGGACTGGAGGAAGCGAAGACAGACCGTCCAATGGGCCACCCACCAAACCTCGCTGCATGGAGGGTGTGATCGAAACCCCTTCTTGGATCAAATTCCGAGAGATACGCCTTGCTTCGCGGATAAAAATGGCCGGCAGTTTGTTGGGATCATCCACTTTGAAGAAGCGACCACCGGTGGCAATCGCGGTGGCTTCCATCGCCATTTGATCCTGACGCGAACCATGCCCCCCCACCATCACGGTCGTGATTTGCACCCGATTGGCGTTGGCTTCTGCAATCGTCGCTTGGGTTGGCGGAGACGGGTCCCCATCAGAAATGACGATGATCTGACGCATGGCCGCTGGGGTGTCCGCGAGCCCCGCAATCGCCAATTCCATCGAGGGATCAAAATCTGGCATGTCGCCGTAGGTCAAGGCAGCCGTCGCGGCGTAGGCGGCTTTCCGGTCACCAACCCGCTGCATGGGCAGAACCCAAACGCATCCAGCATTTTCATCAACACCACGGAAGGCATCCCAGTCAAACTCAACCATGCCAACAAAGTCATTGGGATGAAGGGTCTCAATCGCCGCTTCCGCCACCCGCCTCCCCCAATAGTTGCCTTCGGGCATTTCGCACGAATGCATCACCATGGCAATGGCACCGCCGGGCAGCTCTTTGGTCTGGGGCGGCTGGCAATCCAGCGGGAAGACATCGGCCAGTTCACTGCCGAGCCACCCCCCTGCCCCGAAAGCCCGGTTGCCACCAACGGTGAGCAATCCCACCCCAAGCTCGGTGACCGCGCGAGACAGCGCGGCGTCTTGGGCATCGGTGAACGCCCATCGCGGGACATTGGACAGGACCACCAAATCGAAACCTGCAAATGAAGCCAAATCAGAACCGGCGGCTTCGGGAGATTGTTGGAAAACTTCCAATCCAGAAGCACGCAGTGCTTCAGCCAGCGGGCCAGCACCATCCGGGCTGGTTTCAAGCAAGAGCACCCGGCCTTCCCCTTCGACGAACGTCAACGCCGTACCGACATTGTTTTCAGGTCGATCAAGGGACTGAGAAGAGGCGGGCTCGAACACAGCACGCCATGAAACCGTGCCCCCGCCTTCAAAATTCTGCGGGGTCTCCCAAACACTTCGCCCCTCGGGTAGTTGCACCGACAAACCGAGTCCTGGGGCTGAAGGATCCAAATCAATTTCGATTCCTGAGCGAAACAGACGAAGCACCCCCGCCATCGGCTTCTGCGCAAGCACCGCAATTCTTACTGGGCTGCGCTGACCGGGACGCACCCGGGTTGGCGCGGCCACAGACTCGATCCGAACTTCGGCATCTCGTTGGTGCCGAATCGGATAAATATCAATCGGAATCCCCGCCGCGCTCGAACGAGCCACCGCCTCGCCAAAGTTTCCTTCGGTATCCACGCCATCCGAGGCCAAAACAAGGCGGGCCCGTGCGTCGTCTGGAAGAATAGAAAGGGCCGTGGCCACGGCAGCACCTAGATCGGTGGCATCACGTCGGGCCGGCTCCAACGGAACCCGAACCTGACCGCCAACCACGGGCATTTCCAAGATGGCGGGGTCGGCCCCAACCGCGATCACCCCCAAGCGATCTTCTGGCCGGCGTTCAGGATCTTTGCTCGCGGCCAGAATCAATGCATCAAGGGCGGCTTGGAGTTCGGTTTCCGGAATGGACTGGGTCCGATCCAGAATCACAATGGTGGCCACATCCTCAGATCGTTGCACGCGGTGCACATCAGCCGCCGCCAACAGCACCAAAGTCCAGGCCAAAGAACGCAGGCCCAAGGCCATCAAAGTGCGCCGCGGCTCACTCATCAACCGGCCACGTGACCAAAGCATCAGCACCGGAAGCAAAAGCAGTCCCCACAGCCATTCAGGATGATCAACGCTGATCATGGCATCGCCTTGAACTCGCTGGAGTCCACCTCAAGGATACGGTGGTTGCCACTGTCCAAGACCAAGATGCGCTGATCGATACAACCCACCGCCCAAGGGTACCGCAGACCATTTGCCTCTTCTGCAGACCAAGTGCGAAAGGTCTCTGTATCAAGCGAAATTTCATGGACCCGGCACCCGCCAAATTCCGCAACCAGAACTTGCCCTCTCGGGGTCAAGGCCAAACCATAAGGATACGAAAATTGACCAAGCTCATGCCCAGGTCCGCCGACGGTCCGCACCAACTCACCCTCTGAAGAAAGAACATGCAATTGATGACCGTTTGCTTCGGTGATCAGCATCACCTGATGCTTTGGGCTCCACAAGAGCGACTGCGGGCGTCGGAAATGTTGACTTTCAGCGGCCACGAAGAGAGGGGAGTAATCATCAGCAAAGACCTGAATCCGATCATTGCCACCATATTCACTCACCCACAACCGACCTTGTCCATCCCGGGCAATATCGGTGGGGTAAATGAATTCACCCAAATCCTCTCCATACTCACCAAAGGTGGTTCTCAACGTGCCATCAGACTCGTAAACCAAGACCCGGTGCTCGTGGGTATCGGCGACGAAAATGGTTCCGTCATCATCAACAAAGATGCCGGTCGGATTTCCGTTTTTTCGAGTGGGTGTGGACCATTCCTGCAAAGGCGTGCCGTCAGAAGCCAAGCGTTGGATGCGAGCCCGTTTGTCGACCACCAAGATGGTGTTGGTTTGAGGATCAACATCCATAGCGCGGGGATATGCAAATCGACCTGGCGTCAGACCATTTCCCCCGATGACGGGTGATTCAACTTCAGTGCCGACCTCATTACACGAGACCAGCAGCACCGCCAAGAGCATTCCCAAGCATCGTCGAGGAAGCAGCCAAGCAACACCTCCGATTGCCAACAACAATGGGACCATCGCCAGCAGGACCACCCCGGGACGTTGGTAGTGCAAGGCCGAAAGCAGCGATACTGCCAGAGGATCATCTCCCGGCTGTGCCAAACGAGCGCTTACGGTCAACTCGCCCAACGCAAGCATCATGGCGGCCAGCCCACCAAATCCAATGACCCGCAACCTTGGCAAACCCAACCCAAAGGAGCGCTGGACCGCGGCGGCTTCGAGATGACGGGCCTCACGCTGGGTCGATTCTTCCATCACACCCAAAAGATACCCCACCGCCCATCCGCCAAACGCAACACGCAACAACACCCCCAGCATCAAGCCCACGTCGCCGACCACGGCGGCAAACAACGGTGGTGGCAAAAAGTACAGAACGCCCCAAGCGGCAAGACCACATTGGCTCCAACGAAGTGAGACATCAACCAGCACACGTGCATGCAATGCCACCACGCCGCCCCCCAAACCAACCACCGCCAAGCGCCAGGCATCTGGACCGAATTGTCGGCCGTGCAGCAGGAAGAAGTCATGCAGGCGAAGATCTCCGGCAAAAGAAAGTGCTGCCCCCAGAACGGGAAGAGTCGCCAGCAACAACCAAGCCCCGCCCGGTCGCTCTTCACGCTCAACCTGCCAATGTTGTTTGTTGGTGGAACACCAGATCAGTGGAAAAAGAGCCAAGGCAAACCACGGCACAAAGGCACCAAGTGCTTCACGCGGGATACCAGCATCCAATGCCGCCCGGAACTCGTTGGCCAAGCCTGGCCAACGGGCAAGATCCCAAGACGTGGTATCCAAAGCCGATCGCACCGCGACAATTGTTCCGCCAAGGGAAAGGGGCAGCTTGGAAAGCTGCATCCGCAACCACCATCGGCGTAGGGGACCGGCCCCGGAAAGTTGGGCGGCCTCAAAGGCACTGGCGTGGCTTCCCGAACCGCAGAGAAACATCACGCACAAGGCCATCCCCGAGATGGCGTGGGCGAGCAACACTGGCAAACCACTCGGAAAAAAACCTTCCAGCACACTCGCAGGTCCATCAAGCGATGCAAATGACCAAGTCAGAAGCCAGGGCGGCAACGCCGCGACCAAGAGAACCGTCCAGAGCGGCGAACGGGCCAGAACCGCTGCCAAGACCACGGCAATCGCCCCCGAAGCTGCGGCCACACCCAGTGTTCGCCAGCAAACAATAGGCCATGGGTCAAGAGGAACCGGAAAGAGATCCCACGAAGGCAATCCAGAACCAAGCGGCCACATGCACATGACCAAGGGAGCAAGAACCAACCAACGCATCAGGATGCCCCGAAGATCTGCAGGGCCTCTTCCACGGCGACCGATTGCTCTTCAGAAGCGCGATCAGGTTGGTAGCGCAAACCTTCTGGAAGCTGGTCGGGATGAAGCCAGCCTGGAGCAGCTGATCGGAACACCTTGGCTCCATTCTTCCGCATCCACTCCAAATACATCACACCTTCAGGGGTTGACGGAACCACCAGACGGGCCTCTGCAGTCATGATCCAAGGTCCACGCACTTGGTCAAGAGGCAGGGGAAGAAAGCGCACTGGTTGGCCAAGCGCTTGCGCTGCGGCAACATCGTCCGCGTCGGTTGCTCCAAACGCGACCTCCCCTTGTGCAACTTCGTCGACCACGGCTCGGTTGCCTCCGGCCACCAACCGCACCCCCACTTCATTCAGTCCGCGCAGAAGAAATCGATACTCGGTCTCACCAAGCACCGAACGCAGAACACCAAGATGGGCTCCGGTGGACCCGTAGCGAGGGTCAGCCACCGCAAGGCCTTGGTCATGCCAACGGTCGCTGGCCAGATCCAACCAAGAGGAAGGACACTGGACATCTTCACGATCCGAATGCACCACCAAACCACGGACTCGTCCGGCCAGAACTTCTCCTTCCGAAAGCAACACCCCTTCTGCGGCCAACGCCGCAACACTCAAAGGTTCACCACACACAAAAACATCGGCTTGAGGAAAAGATGCTTCGAGTCGCAACCGATGAACCAAGCCAGCGGTTTTGGTCGCTTCGGTGTCACCAAGTCTCTTCACCGTGAATGGAAGCTCTCGTTGTGCCTGAGCGACAACCATCCGCCCGGGTTCATCATCAAGACCGTCGTACACCACCACCGTGGGATCTGAATCCGTGCAGCCCAAAAGGAGCAACCACGCCAGACGCTTCACTCGGACTTTTTCCCAGTCAGGCGTTCGTGGTAGCGACGCAACGCTTCTCGGTGCCGGGGATCGGTCACTTCTTGCTCGAGGGCCGCCTCCCAGCCTGCCAAAGCAACCCGCCGTGCCTCGACGGGATCCAAGGTGCTTTCACCCACTGGGGCGGCTCGACGCTCTTTCATCCGAAGCAGCACTTCACCCTCCGAAGGATCTCCGGCCAGCCGCTCAAAGGTGGTGTCGCTCTCGGTCTCTTGAGCCGATCCGGGAAGCCCGCCGTTGCTCTTTCCTTTGCTCTTGTTCCCAAGGCCTGGCGTGCCCTCCTCGCACTGGGCCATCCCGCTTAACGCCGCCATCGCTTCTTCGGGCGACATTGAACCGCAGGCCGATTGCATGGCTTGGCCTTCCTTCATGGCCTGCATCAGTTGCTTCATCATGGCAGTGGCATCCCCAGAGCGTTGCCCATCTTTGTTCTCTGAGGCTTGCTTCAGCTGTTCTGCCATCTGCTTGAGACGTTCTTGAGCTTTTTGATCGCCAGCCGCGGCTTGCGCCATCATGTCCAGCATTTCTTGCGATGCCTCAGGAACTGTGGATGGGTTCTTGTTGGTGGTCATGGCCACATCGGAGAGGTCCGATGCAAGATCAGACAACGCCTTGCGAATGGCTTCGGCTTGAACCTCATCTCCGTCGGCCATGGCTTGCGCCAACTGCGCGTCCAACTCGGCCGCCGCTTGTTCGGCCAAGGCTTCGTTGCCCTCTTGTAAAGCCTCCCGAAGACTTGTAGCGGGATCGAGTTTGGGATTCAACTCGGCCAGTCGATCTTTCAGTGCATCCGATTCGGCTTGCAAGGATTCAAGGCGTTCATCGAGTTGGCGACGCGCCTCGGCCATCGCTTCCGCCTGACGCAACGGATCATCCGCGGTGGCGGCTTCGGTCAAGGACTCGGCAAGTTCAGCGGCCAAGTCTCCATCCTCTTCTCCAAAAGCAGATGCAGATTCAATGGCTTCTTCCACCACTTCGGCCACCGCCTTGACCGGCGTGATGGCCACCTGGTCTTTCACCAAAGCCGTGGGTTCCGCTGGAATTCGGGCGGGAAATTGCATCACCCCCAAGGCAAGCAGAGGCATGGCCAAACGCATCCAACTGGACGATGGCCAGACTGGGCCCAATCGCCGCAGTCGTGCGTGGGTGCTCGCCTGGGCCAACAACGCCTCCGCGGCACCCACCACGGTTTGCATCGCTTTCACATCTTCCAAAGACTCCTGTTGGCTGAGTTCATCCGCAGTCACCAAGGTCTCTGGAGACCCAAGCGCATCATCGGCGAGCAACAACATCGAAGTCCGCTCCAACTGGATGTTGCGAGCGCACCAGAACAACCGAGCCAGAACCAGGACAGTGCCGATCAGGAGCAAACCAGACCACGACGTACCTGCCAATGGAACCAAACGATCGACCAACGCGACCACTGCAAACAGCATCCCCAGCCAGCCGAGATCGACCAGCAACCGATTTCGGAGCGAGCGCCACAATATGGCCCGGCGTATCAAAGACACCGCTTTGTCCAGCGTCATCATCACGCCACCATGGTACGCCAGGAACGGGTGGTGTCACGAAATCGTGGACATCAATGCATCCCGAATTGTGCCCATCGCCGTGCTCAAATCACCCGGGATTCGGCAACCTGCAGCCATGCGGTGTCCTCCGCCTCCAAACTGTGCCGCGAACTCGGCGACATCGAGAATCGGACAGCCGTGTTCATCAGGAATGGAACGAAGGGAAACCTTGACCAGACCCGGGGTCACTTCAGTGCACAGAAGGGAAACCCCGCAACCCCGGACCGACAGTGGTTCATTGACCACGCCTGCCAAAACTTCTGCACCTGCGCCAGCCAAGACAAAATCATCATGGGCCAATCCGGTCATCGCGACTTGTCCTTCGGCCAGCCACTCCAATCGCCCAAGGGCGGTGCCCATCAAAGACAACCGGGCTGGATGTTGAGCCCCTTCGGTGGCCTGGTACAACCGGTCTCTATGGGCGCCCGCTTCAATCAATCTGCCCGCCAACGCGAAGGCCCCGGCATCCGCATTGGCATGCCGGAACCATCCCGTATCGGTGGCCAAACCAAGCAGCAGGGGTTCCGCGAGATCTTGGTCCAGCGAGAGTCCCGCCTCAAGGATCAATTTCGTCAACAACGCGGTGGTGGATGGGAGGGTGGCATCGACACAGGCATTCGCCCACCGGTCGCCATTGGCATGATGATCAACCACGAGGAGACGATCCTCCATCGACCGGCAAAACACCGCGTCCCGATCAAGCTGTGATTCGGCAGAAGTATCCACGACCACCACCGCCTGAGCTTCGGGTGGATTTGGGTCGTCAAAAGTCACGGGCTCGTCCGGAAACAACTCGCGCATCATGGGGTCAAGCCAGCCTGTCAAGCGAATTCGGGCCGAGCCACCCAGCCTTTCTAGCAAGCGACGTACCGCGACCGCCGATCCCCATGCATCTCCGTCGGGTCGGGCATGGGTCAGCACCAGCACGTCTTTGTGCTCGCGCAACCAAGCGATGGTTTGGGACAGGTTCATGGATTGTTGGTGCTGGTTCATGCGTGATCTCTTCGCGAACTACCGACGATCGGCATGATGCTGCCGTGCGACTTCCAGATCATGATGGATTTGGTGTTGGAGGGCTTCTGGAGATTCAAATCGTACCGCCCCGCGGACACGAGACTGAAAAGCCACCTGCAGTGGCCACCCGGCACCATCCGGAACACCCTCTTCGGGATCCGAGAGCACGTGGGTTTCACACTTTCTTGCTTCGTTACCGAAGGTTGGGTTGGTGCCAACGAAGCTCACCGAAGGGACCGATTGTCCACCTGGGAGACGAGAGGATGTGACGTACACACCATCGGCGGGAAGCATGGTCTTCGGATGGAGGTTTGCGGTTGGTGTTCCCAAGGTGCGACCGCGACGTTGCCCGGCTCGAACGCGTCCCAGAATCTCATAAGGGCGGCCAAGAAGTGAGTTGGCAAGTTCAAGATCAGCCTCGGCCAGCGCAACCCTGATTCGGGAACTGGAAACACGCTCTCCATTGAATTGCACGTCTTCAAGTACGAACACCTCAAAGCCAAACTGGGCCCCGAGATCCTCCAACAACGTTGTGGTCCCTGAGCGACGGTGACCAAAACGAAAATCCTGCCCCACCACCAAACGGCTGAATTGATGGTTTTCGTGGAGATCACGAATAAAATCGAAAGCTGGAGTCTCCAAAAGACCAGAACGCGGGTCCAAGCGGATCACCCGAGCCCCGTGTTTCCGAAGTTCACGTGAACGGGTTCGCCACGTGGTCAGGGGAAGAGGCGTGGTTTGGCCCAAAACAGATTGGGGGTGCGGGTGAAAGGCTGCTGCCAAGACCCGGCAGCCGTCCTGAGCCGCTCGCGCCAGAAGGGCTTGGTGTCCCAAATGGACCCCATCCAGTACCCCAATCACCATTGCACGCTGCGGATTCATTTCCGGCACAATAGGATGTCTCCAGAGTCGCGAGGTGCCCCAAAGATGTCGCAAACCGACCCCAACCAATCGCTCGCTGCTGACGAAGCCCAGCGGTTGCTCATTGACCTCCGTGAATCCCTCGCCACCGCGGCGGAGGACATTGGACCACGGTTTCTAGACATCATGCCTTTGTCCTACTTTCAGGACACACCGCACGAAGAACGCTTGACGCACTTGCGGGCCATCCTCGCGGCCCGGGCTTCTGGTCGGTTGCCTTCGTTGGACCTGCGTGACGGTGAAAACCGAATCACATTTATTCGCCCCAACGATCATCCTGGCCTTTTGGCCGAAGTGGTGGGGCAACTTCCTCACGACCGGCCACTGATCTCCGCCAAAATCCATTCCGCCACGGATGCTTCGCTGGCCATCGATACCTTTGAATTTGGACAGAAGCCACGATTCGATCTCAGCGACCTCGAGCAAACAGCATGCATGGAACGCGCGGTTGCCTTTGCCGCGGAAAATCATCCCGAGATCACCGAAGATGAAGTTCGAGATTTCATCCAACGCTGCACCGTGGATTATGTTTTTTCAGTCAGTCCTCTTCGGTTCTGCCAGCATCTGAAAATCTATCGGGAGCTGTCGGGAACTGAGGGCACAATTGTCCGGCTTGAGCAAGAAAAAGACGAGCGCTACAGCCGCATTGTGGTGGCGGTGATGAACGCGTCCACCCGGAGGATGTTGGAGCGGGTGGCCGAACGGCTGGCCATGGACGGCATTGATATTTTCCGGGCGTACCTCGACAGCATCGATGACGGGGAGAATGGACAAATCACCCTCCTTGGTTTTGTCGTTCAACGTGAACAAGGGGTTCTGGTTGAAGACAGCGCGCTCTGGCGGGTCATCCGCCGAGACCTTCAACGCAACAAATGGGTCGACACTGCCGCCCTCAAGTTGTCGTACACCCACGCCGGGCTTGGCCAACGGCACGCTGAAGTGTTGGATGCTGTTATCGAATTGGCCCACCAAAAGCTGGTCAAAGTGAACCGTTGGGCGTACAGCCGGGTTCGATTGCGAAGATGGACCAGCGAGAACATTGCACTCTGTCAAAAGATCGCCGATCTTTTGCTTGCCCGATTCGATCCAGACAATCCGCTGCCCGAACCTGATTTCACACTGCGGCTGGCTGATGTTCGCGAGGAAGTGGATCGGGTCGATTTCCATGACACTCGGATTGCCATCCAGGCCATGCTTGACGCGGTGTTGGCGGTTCGGCGCACGAACGTTTTTATTGACGAACGATACGGCCTGGCCTTCAGAATTGATCCCGGCTACTTGCACCACGAGGACCGACCTGCGTTGCCTTACGGCGTGTTCTTCGTGCGAGGACGCAATTTTGCTGGGTTCCATGTCCGCTTCCGTGACATTGCGCGGGGAGGTTTGCGGATCATTCGTACACGAACCGAAGAAGTCCATGCCCGGGAGAGCGAACGGCTGTACGACGAAGCGTTCAACTTGGCATTCGCGCAACAACTTAAAAACAAAGACATCCCGGAAGGTGGCGCAAAGGCCGCAGTGTTGGCGGACCCGTACGCTCGCCACAATCGGGTGGTCAAAGCATTTGCCGACTCGCTGCTCGACCTCATCACCCCCGAACCACACACCAAAAGACGCATCGTCGACCACCTCGGACACGACGAACTTCTGTACCTCGGGCCGGATGAGAACATTCTTCCAGAACACATTGTTTGGATGGCCAAGCGTGCGGTTCGCCGGGGCTATCCACTGGCATCTGCCTTCATCTCATCGAAGCCTGGGGCCGGCATCAATCACAAGGATTACGGGGTGACTTCGGAAGGCGTGAACGTCTTTCTGCATGGCTCCTTGCCTGCCATCGGCATTGACCCCGATGTTGACAGCTTCACGGTGAAGATGACCGGAGGCCCCGATGGCGATGTTGGTGGCAATTTCATTCGGATCGCACACGAAACGTACGGCGACCGCATCAAGATCATCGGCATTGCCGACGGATCGGGTTCTGGTGAGGATCCTCAAGGACTGAATCTAAAAGAACTCCTGCGACTTTTTGAAGCCGAACTGCCGATCGCTGAATACGACCGAAGCAAGTTGTCCAACGAAGGTCGGATCGTGACCCTTGATGATCCCGACGGGCCAATTCTTCGAAACACCCTTCACAACCGCTTGGTGTCTGATGCATTTGTCCCCTGCGGAGGTCGACCTGCGGCCATGAACGAAAGCAACTGGGATGACTTCCTCACCGCAAACGGAGCGCCCAGCAGCCGACTGATTGTTGAAGGTGCGAATCTCTTCTTGACCCCTGAAGCCCGAGAAAAGTTAAGCAAAAAAGGCGTGTTGATCCTCAAGGATTCCAGCGCCAACAAATGCGGGGTGATCACAAGTTCCTATGAGATTTGTTCCAACATGCTCGTCTCCGAGCAGGACTTCATGCCCATCAAAGACCGCTTTGTGGGGGAAGTGATCCCACGTCTTCACCAGTTTGCTCGGGCGGAAGTTCAACTGCTGCACCGGCTGCACAAGCATCACCCCGATTGGACACTCCCTGACATTTCGATCCACATGAGTCGGGTCATGATGAGGGTGGCTGATGCCATCGAAATTGGCCTCGATCGGATTGAACAGTCAGCACCACAAGCGGTCCGACGCCTGGTGACCGATCACATTCCTGAGGTGATTCAGGAACTGGCGGGCGACAAACTCTGGGACGACCTGCCTGGGGCGTATTTGCGGTGGTTGAAGGCCAAAGCCCTCGCCGCCCGAATCGTGTACCGAGAAGGCACCGATGCCGTGGAAAGCCTGCCCGCCGAGCATCTGCCCGCGTTTGCCATCGAATTTCTTGCGATTGACGACGAGACGAGAAAACTCGCTCGAGCCATCGAGGAAAGTGATCTTCCGGATCGAGATCGGGTCGCCGATCTGCTGCGGAAGGCTGGCCTGGCCAGCGCGATGGGAGCAGATGACAACTGTTGATTCGCGGCAGGCTGAACCGCCAGAAGATGACTCAAAGAGCGAAGTATTTCGCTTCAGGATGGTGAACCACTATCGCACTGGTGGATTGCTCCGGGTCGATCTGATGGTTCTCGGTCAAGCGGCAACCAATGCGTTCTGGATGGAGAAGACGGAATAATTTTGTCTGATCAGCCATATCTGGACATGCTGGGTAGCCAAAGGAATATCGACTGCCACGGTACTGTTGCCGGAAGAGTTCTTCAGGCGTCACCGCGTCATCGGCATCAATCCCAAGCTCCGCTCGCATCCGCTTGTGCCACAACTCCGCCAGGGCTTCCGCAGTTTCAACCGCGAAGCCATGCAAGTACAGGTACTCCGAGAAATCTCCCGATTCAAACAACGATTTACATCGGACGGTGGCCTCTTCACCAACGGTCACGCATGACATGCCAATGACATCGTCCGCGCCAAAGAAATCACTGATGCAAAGACGACGTCTTTCGGCCTGCCTTGGGAACGAAAAACGCTCCAGTTCCGTGCGGCCATCTTCATCGAGAACAACCAGGTCATCGCCTTCGCCACGACAGCGGAACCAGCCGTAAACCACTTTGGGCTGCAGAATCTTTTCTTGCAAACATTGCAGTGAGAGTCGATCCATAACAGGATCGGCGTGTTCAGCAAGCCATGCGTCGTGTTCGGCCTCGCTGCGACTCCCCCGCTTCATCTGCCACTGGCCTCGGGTCAGAGCCTTTCGGTTCAGGTACGGCCAAATTGCACGGCAATCAAGGTCTTCAACCACTCGGGTTCCCCAAAATGGTGCTGCCGGTGCGGTGACCGGTTTGATCTTCGTCGCGACCACCGCAGGACCCTCGGCACGCTTGACTTGAGCGGCTCGCGCTTTGGCCACCGCTTTCTCGCGTTTTTCGGTTCGATTCGAAATGGCGTCACGTTCCAGTTGCACTTCTCCTTGAACAATCAAATCCATCAAACGGAGTCCGTCGAACGCATCTTGTGCGTACAGGCACTCTCCCCGATAAAGCGGACGCAGATGACCTTCGCAATGACGGCGAGAAAGAGCGGCCCCACCCAACAAGACGGGGACCGCAACTTGGTTGGCATTGAAGGTCTCAAGATCAGACTCCATGACCATCACACTCTTGACCAAAAGTCCCGAAAGGCCAATGGCATCAGGTTGGTGCGTGGAAACGGCGGCCATAATCGATTCTGCGGTTTGCTTGATGCCAATGTTGTGCACCGTGTAGCCGTTGTTGGTCAAAATGATGTCAACCAGGTTTTTTCCGATGTCGTGAACGTCACCCTTCACCGTAGCCAGAACAATGCTTCCCTTTGAAGTGCCTTCGACTCGATCGAGATAAGGCTCAATTCGAGAAACCGCAGCCTTCATCACTTCAGCACTCTTGAGAACAAACGGCAATTGCATTTTTCCTGCCCCGAACAATTCTCCGACCTCTCGCATGGCATCAAGCAAGTGCAAATTGATGATGTCAAGGGGAGGGATCGATTCGAGAGCTTCGTCAATCAAGCACTCCAATCCTCCTTTTCTTCCGTCGATAAGTTGCTTGCGAAGCCGGTCCTCCAACGGAAGATCGGCTTCAACTTCGACTTCAACCGCAACCGTTTGACCGGCAAAGGCGTCGGAAAAAATGGCCAAAGGATCGTCGGTCTCGGTGCCGTCCGACAAGCCCACAGGACTGGACGGCGACCGGTCATAAATGAGGTCAAGGGCCATATCCCAGTGCTGATCTTCGATGCGGGTGCGCGGCAAAATCTTGGATGCGTGCATGATGGCACTGGTCAAACCAGCCAGTTGCAATTCGTGCAAGAAGACACTGTTGAGCACCATGCGTGCGGCGGGCTTCAGCCCGAAGGAGACGTTCGACAATCCGCATGTGATCTGTGCCTCGGGGAATGCTTCAGCAATTCGCCTGACCCCTTCGATCGTCTCTAACCCTGACCGGCGATCTTGGGCCATTCCTGTAGAGATAGGAAGAACCAGAGGATCGAAGAACAAATCCTCAGCATGAAATCCATGAACATTGATGGCACGGTCATACATCCGCGTTGCGACTTCTAGTTTTCGGTCCGCAGTTCGAGCCATGGCCTCTTCGGGATCATCATCGATGCAGCCTAAAACTATGGCCGCGCCATGTTCGCGGGCCAATTGGCACAACTCATCGAATTTGGGCTCCCCCTCTTCGAGGTTGGCACTGTTGACAATGGCTCGCCCTCCACAGGATTCCAAACCTGCGCGGATGGTCTTAATTTGTGTCGAGTCGATCATCAGAGGAATGTCAACCCCTTTGGCAATACGAGTAATAACCTCCCGCATGTCCTGCTCGTTGTCCCGCCCTGCATAATCGACATTGACATCGAGAACGTGGCTGCCATCGGTGGCTTGCTCGGAGGCCAACTCGACGATCGCATCCCAGTCTTCAGACTCCAACAGTCGTTTGAAAGCCCGTGAACCCGAAGCATTGGTGCGTTCACCAACGATCTGGACTGAATTCTCTTGGCGATGTTCTACGGTGCCGAAAACCGAACTGGTCGATGGTGCGAAAGAAACCTTGCTTCGAGACGCAGGCGCCGAGTGCTCCAACATGCCACGCAGGGCCCCGATGTGCTCGGTTGTGGTGCCACAACACCCGCCAACCATGTTGACCCCCAAATCACCAACGAAGCCTGACATTCGTTCTGCCATGGGCGCTGCTTGCAATGGGTATTCCGTGCGTCCATCAACCAAGATCGGCAACCCCGCGTTCGGAACAACCGAGATCGGTCGATCCCAATGCTTGGCCAACCACTCGACGTGTGGTGTCATCTCGGCTGGACCAGTCGCGCAGTTCAGGCCCAAACTGGCCACAGGCAGACGTCGCAGAGTGGAGGCCACAGCCGAAATTTCAGAGCCAACCAGCAGCGTTCCGGTCGTCTCGACCGTCACCGAGACCATGATGGGCAATTGTTCTGGTCCCATGCCACGTGCTTCGAGGGCATGCAAAGCGGCATGCACCGCGCAACGAATTTGCAAAGGATCTTGGCAAGTCTCGACCAAAAGTGCATCGACTCCACCATCAAGCAGACCTTCAATCTGCCTTCGGTAGGAAGCATGCATCGCTGACCAGTCCGTTTGGCCCAAAGTCAACAGGCGAGTGCCGGGGCCGATAGACCCCAAGACATACCTCTGCCCACCTGCCGCAACACATGCGGCCCGGGCAATCTCGGCGGCCTCTTGGTTGAGCTTTCTGGTGTCACCTTCGAGTCCAAACTCAGCAAGGACCAAACTGTTGGCTCCGAACGTGTTGGTTTCGACTGCGTCGGCACCGTTCTCCAAAAAAGAAGAATGAATGGACTGGACCAATTCGGGACGACTTCGCACCAGAATCTCGGTGCAGTTCTCCTGGCCGAGGTAGTCCAGTTCAACGTCCAAGTCCATGTCTTGAATCGCTGAGCCAAACCCACCGTCCAAGAGCACAGCACCATGTTGCAGACGATGAGCGAATGGAGACATCTGGAACGATGTTAGGGGAACCCAATGGCGATGTCCATTTATCCGGATGAATGGATGCTTCTCAACTTTTGGCCCATATTGACCATTTATGGCATGATTGGGACATGATTCCTTGTGCCATACCGCTGTTGATCATGGGATGTGCTGGTGAACTTCCAACCCCGGCCGAACTCTTGGCGAAAGCCACAGCTGCTCTTGGTGGCGAAGACGCACTCACAGCCCATTTTCAGGCATCTTGGAAGGTCACCAAAAGCGTCGAAGATGCCGACGGCAGCAACCAATCGCCCCCGCAAGAGGAAATCACCGTCAAGGTTACCCGCACCTCGTACGAATTAAAGGTGAAACGGGGCAAGGGGCACCTCACGCTCTTCCACACCAGTGAATTCAACTGGATGCAGTTGCCTGAGCACACGAATATTCCGCCCATCCGAATCTCCAAAGACCGGCTGTACCAGTGGGACCCAATTGCCCAACCCCATCTCGAATTTCTTGACGCTTGGGAGCGTCGTCCTGAGCGGCGCACCATGGGCTTGGTGATGCAAGGCAATGAGGCGTGTTATCGAGTCCGCTTGGCTGGGTCCAGCGACCCCACCTTTCTCGAAGAGGGGGCTGAATTTGTGTACCTCTCTGTCATAACTGGCCTTCCTGTGACCCATGAGTCGGCGGCCAACTCACGCAGCGGCGCTCGCCGAATCACCAAGTTTCAAGATTGGGAATCCATCGGCACCATCAAACTTCCCAAACAACTGACCTTGACCGAAATCAATGGGAAAGTTCGCTTGGCCCAAAGAACCGCGGTGTCGACTTTGGAAGTCCCACTTGTTTTGGATGTTCCACAAAATGTCAAGGAAGCCACAAACCCAAACCCCGTGGTGGTCTCTGACGAACCTTCTTTTGCCACCGAGACTCGAGGCACGCCAAGTTCAACAAATCCGGAGGGCATCGAGCCCGAACCAACCGCCAAACCAATTGATCCCGCCAAACCATCGAAGGCGCCATGAAAGAATCGGTCGTTCTGGTTCAAGATGGGATCAAACGGTACGGCACCAAGTTGGCCCTTGACCGGGTCAATCTCAAATTGGAACGAGGGATGCGGTGCGGTTTGCTGGGACCCAACGGCGCTGGCAAAAGCACCTTGATCCGAACCCTCACAGGGATCCTTCGATTGGATGAAGGCCAAGTCAGTGTCTTGGGCGAAAGTCCCGAAGCGGCCCGAAGACGAGTGGGATATCTGCCCGAGGAGCGTGGCGTCCCCCGCCGGGCAAAAGTGGGCGAGTGGTTGACCTTTCTAGGGAGACTTCGAGGATTAACGACGCAAGAAGCTCGAAAGCGAGCCCTGTACTGGCTCGAAAAAGTGGACCTTCCCGGTGTGGAAAGATCGCGGTGCCGTGAACTGTCCAAAGGAATGCAGCAGAAGGTCCAACTTGCGGCGGCACTGCAGCATGCACCAGATTTGCTCATCTTGGATGAACCATTCAGTGGTCTCGACCCCGTTGCAGTTCAAGTCCTTGAGGATTTGATTCGGGAGGCTTCGAATCGGGGCGCCACCATCTTGCTCTCGACCCACTTGCTGCCTCAGGCAGAATCACTCTGCGATCACGTTCTGTTGCTCAGGCGAGGACATACCTTGGCTTCAGGACCGCTGCTTCAGGTCTTGGCCCAAGGTCATCCAAAAATTGAAATTCGAGCAGAGACCGCGCCGCCCAACGCAGTGGGCATCGGTGATGACCGCTGGATCATTGAAGCTCAAGACAGCACCATCGATGAGGTCTTCCGTGAAACTGCGCAATGGCCAGGAGTCCGAGAGATTCGAAGAACCGGTCGTCAGCTTCGGGACTTCTTCTTGGAAGATGCTGATGCGTGACCTCCGAACCATTGCCTGGCGCGAGTTCCGCGAGACCGCATTGACTCCAGCCTTTTTGATCAGCTTGATTGCCATGCCATTGGTCTTGGTGGTTGTTGCAGTGCTTTCGTCTGGGATGGCCCTGACCCATACCGAACCTCCGATATCTGGCACCGTTTGGATTCAAAGCAGCGAAGAATTTCGAACTGCTTTCGCCGAACGATTGAAGCGGGGCGTGGATGCCGAAAGCGTTGGCGACCTGCCCTTGGTCACCGTGAATTTCGAGGGAGCAGTCGCAGCGGGTTCGCGATCCGAGCCTCCGGACGCGGCAAACCCGGTGTTGGCGATGATTCCCGACAGCCTTCTGAACCCCGAAGACCTCAAAGGTGAGATTCTTTTGACGCTGCACGATGGGCTCGGTCGTCCTCAGGTGGATGCCATCGAAACCGCATTGACCGACACGGTGGTGACCCTCCGGCAGCGTCGAGCCGAAGTGGATCCAACCCGTGTCGACCGACTGAGAACCCCCCCAACCATCCTTTCCACCCGCCTTGACGATCAAGGAATCACAGTCGAGGATTCTCAATCCAGAAAGCTCAGGGCCCTGGTGATCCCGATGGGACTGATGTTCCTGCTCTGGGGTGCGAGCTTTGGGACAAGCGCGCAATTGATGCAGACCACTTTGGACGAAAAAGCCAATAAAGTGGTTGAGGTTTTGCTGAGCACCACTTCTCCAGAACGGCTCATGATGGGCAAAATTCTTGGCCAAAGTGGAGTGGCTCTCACCACGGTTGGTATTTACGGAGCACTTGGTATCGCCGCCCTGGTCGCCGCAGGAAAGGTGAGCCTTATTTTGGATCCACAGCTGCTTTGGCCGCTGGCATGGTTTGCCTTGGCCTTCCTTGGCGCTGCCGCAATTCTGGCGGCAGTGGGCGCGGTGGTGCACGATCAAAGGGAGGCTGGCAACCTCATGGGCCCAATTGTGGCTCTGCTTGGGGTTCCCGTCTTTTTCATCATGCCGATCGCTCAAGCCCCTCATGGAATACCCGCCAGCATTGCCTCATTTGCCCCGGTCATTGGTCCATACATCATGGCCATGCGAAGTGCCGGAGAAATTCCTGTCCCGTTTTGGCAACTTGGTGCCGGTCTGGTGTGGCACGCCGCCATCACCAGAACGCTTCTGGTGGGCGCTGGACGCGTTTTTCGGGTGGGAATCCTGTCCAGTGGCACCCCACCCAAATTGACCACGTTGCTGCGGTGGCTGATTCGACCCTAAGACGGTGATTCGACCCTAAGACGGAAAAAATCGCGCAGATTGGCATTCAGAGCCGATTTTGTTCGTTCCACAGGACGACACGAGGTCCCGAATGTTTCCACGCAAATTGATCGTATCCCTGCTTGCCTTGATTTTTGTGGCCCCAACGGCACACGCTCAAATTGGAGCAGCTGCAGGCATTGCCGAATACATGAACCCGTATTTCCTGCGGAGAGATCTCAAACTCATCACCGAGATCTTCGAGTTGGATGAAGGGCAACAAGCCGTCTTCGAAGCCTTTTACTTCGAGTACGAGGATTCACACGAACAAGGACGAAACACCACCACCGACAGCTTTGAAAACTTGCAGGCTCGCGTCAAAGAAGGAATGGGTGAAGAAGAGCTCCTTCGTGAGGTCTTCCGCCCGTTTCGCGAACAAGCAGACCGATGGCACGACAACCGGGATCTGCTTCTGGCCAGTTTGCGTTCGGTACTCAATGGCGACCAGTTGGCCCGCTGGGACGAGATGATGCGCTCCCTACGCCTTGAAAAAGAATTGGGACGCTGCAATGTCTTAAGCGGTGAATCCGTAAATCTGCGGCGAGTCCTCCGCACCACCGAGATCCCACAAAATGCACAGTTGATGGCAGAGCCTGCCCTCGTCGCGTGGGAGCTGGCCATTGATGAAGCCTTGCTTGCCCGCGAGCAACCAGCCCGGAAGGCCCAGCAGGCCATCATGAACGCCATGACCGAGTCAGAGCTGAAGGATGCCTACAACCCAGTGATCGAGTTGTTGTCATTGGATGCCAAAATCCGCGATCTTCAGGAAGTCCACCGCGGACTGATTGCCACCGCCTTTGGAGCATGGGGACCTGCCTTTGAACAAGCCGCTCTGGCCGCGGCCTACCCACAAATCTATGGTCGCAAGAATGCCGTCGAACGGATCTTTGACGCCGCCCTTGAACGCACCGACTTGGATGAAGACACCACCCTTCGGGTCACGGAGTTGGACAGCGAATTCCGTGCTGAGATCGCAGCAAAGCGTGCCGCGTGGCGCGAGGCTTTGGTCACATACGAACAAGAAGACAAAGTTGCACGGGCCATGCGTTCCCGAGATCGAGAACGTGCGACCGCAACAGAGTTGAACCAGAATCCAATCCGGATGGCTTCCTCCGAAGTGGAGTACACCTCACGGGATTTCGCCGGAAGACTCCTGGAGATCTTGGGACGAACGAAGTTCTCGCAACTGCCCGGCGCGAGCCGATACCTCCCAAGGCCCGCACGAGAATCCGTTGGGTCAAAAGATGATCCCAAGTCCGCCCAACGACGCAAATTGCTCGAAAGTGG
The DNA here is from genome assembly GCA_004213555.1 of Phycisphaeraceae bacterium. Classification (GTDB taxonomy): domain Bacteria; phylum Planctomycetota; class Phycisphaerae; order Phycisphaerales; family SM1A02; genus UBA8653. The sequence continues at coordinate 97,575 of SHAP01000001.1, forward strand.
CAAGAACAGTTTGAAGCCCAATGCGGGTGGTGGAAAAGGGAAAAAAGGAGGGAAGCAACGATGAGTGATCCCACATCAATCGAGCTCCCAACCGGATCACTGAAAGAACGATGCGAGAGATTTGGGATCCCTTGGCTTGACGAAGCACCCGAACTTGACTTGGAACTCGCATCACGAATTTCACCTGACACGGCGGTCCGACTTCGAATCGTGCCTTATGCCGTCAAAGACGGATGGGCGCGAGCGATTATGGCTGACCCCATGGATCTTTCCGCCGCGGACGAAGCATCGGCCAGTCTGGGACTTCCGGTTCAACGTGAAGGCATCGATACCGAACGATTCAACGATTTGGTTCGGAAAGCCTACGGCACCACCGCTGCCCGGATGGCCGAAGATCTGGCTGGAGAAGCAGAAGAGAACGACTACGAACACAATTTGGATGCCATCGAAGCGGATGACATCCACCGCATGGCGGAACAGCCAACCCTCATCAACCTGGTGAACCTGCTGCTCATCGAGGCCATCCAATCCCGCACCTCGGACGTTCATGTAGAACCGTTCGAAAGCGAGCTCAAGATCAAGTATCGAATTGATGGGGAGCTGGTCGAACAATCTCCCCCCCCCAAGCACTTGCAACCCGCACTGATCGGCCGCATCAAAATCATGAGCGGCATGAACATCGCGGAACGCTACGTTCCCCAAGATGGCCACATCACGCTGAGGGTTGAGGGGCGCAAGGTTGACATCCGGGTCTCAACCGTTCCCACGCTGTACGGCGAATCGGTGGTGATGCGGATTTTGGACAAGAGTTCGCTGCCGCTTGACCTCAAAAGTCTCGGCATGGCCCAAGACAACCGCGACACCATGGATCGAATGATCGCCAAACCCCACGGCATGGTTTTGGTCACGGGACCGACTGGTTCTGGCAAGACCACCACGCTCTACGCGTGTTTATCGAAGTTGTACGACCCACGCAAAAAAATCATCACCATCGAAGATCCGGTCGAATACGAACTCGCCGGGATCAACCAGATGCCGGTGAACCCCAAACGTGGCCTGACATTCGCCACCGGTCTTCGAGCCATCCTTCGCCAAGACCCCGACGTCATCTTGGTCGGGGAAATCCGGGACGGTGAAACCGCAGACATTTCCATACGCTCCGCCCTCACCGGTCACCTGTTGCTGTCAACGCTGCACACCAACGACGCCATCAGTTCCATCGGCCGACTGGTGGACATGGGCGTGGAACCCTTTTTGGTTGCATCCGTCTTGGAAGGGGTTCTGGCCCAACGTCTGGGACGGCGCATCTGTCAAGAATGCCGAGAAGAAATTGCCATCGACCGTGATCCTCGACTCTCCGATGCGGAGTGGGAACTCCTTGGCGGGCGTGCTTTCCGTGGGGCAGGATGCCCCGCTTGCAATCAAACTGGCACCCGTGGTCGAGTCGGGTTCTTTGAATTGATCGGAATTCACAACACGCTTCGAGAAGCTATCGCTTCGGGGACGTCCACCAGCGAATTGAAAAAGTTGAGTGCCGAGCGGTACCGATCCATGCGTCAGGATGGCATCCAAAAGGTTGCCGATGGAGTGACCACCATCGACGAAGTCCTTCGCGCGACCCAGGACGTGGAAGACGAGGCCTAAGCCATGGCCACCTTCCGCTACACCGCGCTTTCCGATGGCGCTCCGAGCAACGGAACGATCGAAGCGAACGATCGTTCTGACGCGCTGCGTTTGCTGGCCGCACGTGGGGAGATCGTTACGGAATTGGCGAGGGCTGAGGGCGAATCAAAAAGCAAGAAAAAGGCAAAAGCTCGTTCGGGTCCCTCATTGAACAAGGCTGAGCTGGCAGCATTTGTTCGTGACTTGGCCACCGCCATTGATGCGGGTTTGCCATTGATGCAAGCTCTCTCAGTGATGCGAAAGCAGGCAAGCGACAAGCGACAAGCAGCCATCCTCGCCCACTTGGTGGAGAAAGTAGAAGCCGGTGAGTCGTTGTGGGCCGCGGCTCAATCTTGGGGCGCGCCCTTCGACGACATGGTGGTTGGCATGATGCGTGCCGCCGACGCATCCGGCCGCATGAATGAGGTCTTGATGCAACTTGCCGATTTGCTTGATCGCTCGGTCGAACTCCGACGTGAGGTCGCCGGCGCGACCATCTATCCCAGCATGGTCTTTGCATTGTTGGTCGCTTCGGTCGCGGTCTTTGTCACATTTGTGGTTCCTGGCCTGATCGACCCTCTGGTCGGTATGGATGGTTTTGAAATACCCGGACCCACCAAACTTCTGCTCGCAATTGCAGACTTCGTCAGCAACTGGTGGCTGGTTTTGATCATTGGCACCATCGCTGCAGTTTTTGGGTTCCGCACATGGGCCTCCGTTCCCGCCAACCGATTGGTGATGGATCGATTGCTTCTGCAGGTACCACTGCTCGGGAAATTGCAACGAGATGTGGCTGCCGCGCGATTTGCCCGAACTCTGGGAACCTTGGCGGCCTCGGGCCTGCCCATTTTGGATGCACTCAAAATCACCCGTGGAACCATGGGGAATGCGGCCCTCAGCCAAGCCATCGAAGCCACCGAAACCGAAGTTACCGCCGGCCGACCCATCGCCGCTCCTTTGGAATCTTCAGGCTTCTTCCCCGCCCTGTTGATTCAAGTGATTGGGTTGGGAGAGAGAACCGGACGTCTGGACGGCATGCTGCTGCATGCTGCGGATGCTTTCGACCGACAAGTCGGCATCACCATCAAAGTCGTGACCAAAGCCCTCCCACCCATACTTCTTGTGTTTATGTCCGCCATTGGCGGCTTCGTGCTCGCCGCCGTGCTGCTGCCCATGCTTTCTCTTGGGCAGTCCATCCAGTGACCAAAAGGAACCCGGTATGAAACCTGTAAACCAAACCTGTACCCAACGCCGCCGTACGCACCGACGTGCGTTTACCTTGGTCGAAGTGATTGTGGTTGTGACCATCATCGCTTTGCTGGCCACCATCGTGGTCCCCAACGTCTTTGGCAACCTGGGCAGCTCCCGGCAAAAGGTGGCCGCACAGAAAGCCGCGACCATTCGCCAGCAAATCTCGATCTACCTCATGAACAACAACCTCAGCATGGTGCCCGACGACTTCGAAGTGTCTGAGCTGACCACTGGCACCAGCGCACCCTTGCGACCAAAAGATGTGGTCGATCCGTGGGGTCGTGAATTCATTGTCGATGTCAGTGGGAGCGGAGCCAACGGTTGGCAAGTCGTCTCCTACGGGGCCGACGGTGAGCCCGGAGGCGAAGACGAAAATGCAGATGTGATTGACTAAGGATCCGTCTCTTTCGTGAGCCATGAATCGTTGTACGACAACAACCCGGTCCTCGCGTGGCTTCACATTGGTGGAAGTCATTGTGGTGGCGATCCTGTTGTCTTTTGCAGCTTTGGCTGTGGTCCCATCACTGCGGGCCAACCCTTCCGCCAAGTTCCAATTGGCCACCGATCAAGTCATGGATTTGCTGTCGGTGTACGCCCTGCGCGATCGCACCGGGAACGCTCCGGTGGCTCTGCAACGTCAACTTGATTTTGAAGGCATGGAAGTAATTTCAGATCGCTTGGCCCTGTTGGTGCAAGATGAAACCGACGGGGTTACGGAATGGCGCATCGACCCGCACGTCCGACCTGTCGAATTGATTGAAGCGATCTCTCGAGACGGGATTGACGTTCGACTTGATGGTGAATTGATAGACGCCGAAGGTGAACCGGTTGCGCACCGGCCCGGCGAAGACCGACCAGACATCTTGGTTTTACTGCGTCAGGAGGACCTGCAACTGACCGCAATGATCCGACTGAGCCCGTGGTCTATCGCCCCAAGCCGCGACGGCCGAGCCGAAGCCATGGACGAAATTGATCTGGATGGCCTCGGAAGAAGCGAGGTGGACTGGTGAAGCGTTCTGGTGTTGCCTTGGTGGAAGTGATTGTTGCGGGACTGATCTTGGCCGCAGGCCTTGGTTCCATTTTCAGTCTTACTGGCGCTTCCATGGGGACCCAAACCGAAGGGGCAAACCGAATCGTCGCGGCCTGGCTGGCCGACAGTCTGCTGGGCATGGTGATTACAGAAGGGCCAGCTCGATACGCGCGGAGGAATGCCGATGAAGGGGTGTTTGACGCGCCATTCAGTGCTTATGAGTACGAAATCAGAATTCTGGACCAAGGCGAGAGGGACCCTTTTCAAGTGACTGCCACCGTGCGTTGGGGCCCTGGGCCAACCGACTTGGTTCGTGTCCAAACCTTGGTGGCAACCAGGCGTGATCCACTTTGGCTTGAGACGTACATTGACTACTGGGATGAACTTGAAGAACCACGCGAGCCTTTTCTCGAAGTTGACCGGGAGGACCGCTGGTACGGATCTGATGAAGAAGAAGCCTCCGACTCAGGCGAAGCCGGAGCCACCGCGGGAGGTGGAGGATGAGACGGGCCTTCACCCTGATCGAATTGATCATTGCCGGCACCATTGCCGCCATGATCGCCGGCACCCTCGCCGCCAGCTTCTCCAACCTTGGAACGGCACGTGAATCTGCACGACGCCGACTTGATGCCGCGGTTCGTGCCGATGCGGCGCTGGAAGCCATGCGACGAGAAATCGTGTCGGTGGTCCGGACCGATGACCTCTTTTACACCTACTTCTTCATCGAAGATGAAGGTGGAGAGGATGCCGATTTCGACGAGTTGCTCTTGTTCAACACTCGATTGCGTTCAGTGCGAAATACGGCCAACTACGCCGGCGATGGTCAAGAGTACGAAACCGCGTTCCGAATTGAACAAATGGGAAGCGATCTCCCCACCTTGTGGCGTCGTCGAGACACCATGCCTGATGAATTCTGGCGCGGCGGAGGTCAAGCTCGGCCAGTCGCAGAGGGCATCGTGAGCCTTTCCATTCGTGCCTGGGATGGTGACGAATGGCTCAGCGGCTGGGATTCGGACCGCCAAGGACTTCCCCTGGGCGTGGAAATTGTGATTACGGCCACAGGCGCCAAACCCGGCGAAGACCCTTGGGATGCCCCGCTGGTCGATCTCCGAACTGTTGTTCCAATCGACCGGGTTCCTCCCCCCAGAGACCACTTTGAAGAAATCGAGCTCTTGCTTGCTGAAGAACTTGCTGAGGAACAAGGCGGTGCTGGTGCAGGCGATGGGGCAACAGGTGAATCGGGTGGCAACGGGCTTCAACCTGGTGGCATCCGACCCGGTGGTGGAGGCCGACCGGGTATTGGCGGCGGTGGCGGAGGCCGACCAACCGGCGGCGGCGGTGGACGGCCCACGAATGGTGGTGGCGGAGGCCGGCCCACGAATGGTGGTGGCGGAGGTCGACCCACCCCCAACAACACTGGTGGAGGTTTTGGAGGTGGTCCAAGATGATCTCCAATCCCTTGCCAGATCAGAACCCCCCAGCAGTCGCTCATCGGATTTCACAATCGCGCCAACGCCGCCGTGGGGTCAGCGTGTTGCTTGCCATGTGGAGTGTGGTTATTGCTGCACTCACCGCCACAAGCATCCAGTTGGTTTCGTTTCGTCAGGCCCATCTGGGACACGAGGTCCTCCAGCGAACCCAAGCCCGATGGGCTGCCCGCGCTGGAGTCGAATCCGTCGTGGCGGCCCTCTCTTGGGATGCCACCACGCCTGAGCCCACCGACGCATTCAGTGTGTTCCGTGAGTTGAGGCTGGCCAGCATTGGCCAAACCGAAAATGCATCGTGGGACATCCGTCACCACCGTGAAGGGATGGACTTTGGCGAACCTCTCGATGAGCACGCGAGACTGAACATCAATGATGAGGAGAACCTTGGCCTCCTGTTCCCGCTGTTCGAGGAACCCATGCCGGGCATGAACCGGGACATGAGTGAAGACCAATACGCCGCTCTGCGCGACTGGATTGACGAAGACGATGAACCCACCATGTTCGGTGCCGAGTCAGACTACTACGACGCGAACTTCAGTTACAGCCCCCGCAATGAACCGCTGCGTTCCATCACTGAAATGGAGTTGGTCGCTGGCATGTGGCCAGACTACGTTCGTGGCGAAGATTGGGATCTCGACGGTCGCTTGGATCCAAACGAAAACGACGGGAACAAATCTCCCCCTGAAGACGACGCCGATGGCTGGCTTGATGGAGCCTGGGCTGGTTGGCTTACCGTGACGTCGGTGGCGGATGGCGTGACCGATTCGGGGCTGCCACGCTTGCGACTGCAATATTGCGATCTGGGAGATCTTCAAGATCGCATTGGTATCACACCGGAGCAAGCCCAAGCCCTCCAGAACTGGTCGCGTGGGTCAGACGATCTCCACCTCACAGACCTGCAAATTCAGTCGCTCTCGAGTTTGGCTGGGGGCTCCACCCAATCCCAGGGACAAGAGCAAAATCAGAACGCGGCGAATGTGAATCAACTGGATCTCGAAGAAGAACAAATTTTGGCCGTCATTTCTGAGTGCACACTTTTTCCTTCGTATGAAAAACGCCCTGGTCCCATCAACATCAACACGGTCTCCGAATCTCTCTTGATCGCCCTCTTTCGCTCTCGACAGTTGGAAGAAACCGACGCCCAACAACTTATTTTCATGAGAAATGCCATGGCCGAAGGGGTCACTGATTTGGCTCAAACGGTGGATGAAAGCATGGGGAACTCTGGTCCCACTGGTCAATTGGCAAACCAGACCCGACAATGGCTTCTCCGGTCCTTGGACACCCGCAGCAATGTGTTCCGGATCTCGTCGATTGGCACTTCTGAGGTCTCTGGCCTCGAACAGGAAATCATTTGCTTGGTGGATCGTTCCACTATTCCCGTACGCATCATCGAGTACCGAGAACCATGACTTTTCCCACTGAAGGCACCATTCTGGCCCTGCAACCCGACGGCACCCGCCTGAGAGCGGTGACAGTTGAGCGGCAAAATGGCCAAATTCGGTCGGCAACCATCCACGAATTGGAGCCTGACACTTCTTCTGTCGTGGCCATGGTGGCCGAATCTGACGCCGTTGGCGTTCTGATCATGTTGCCAGGATCCGCGATGGTGGTACGAACAGCTCTGCTCCCCGGCGGGTCCGACCAAGAGCTCTTGCCGGCGTTGGCAATCCAATCGGAAGCTTTGCTGGGCTCCGAACACCCCGAGCACCGCATGGGGCGAGGGTTGCTCCCAGCGGCCCCGGGCGAAAGCAACCGCATCGGCGTCCTGACCAGTTGGCCTGTCCAGATGCAAACCAACGCACTGGCTGACCTCGCAGACCAAACAGAAATTCCAATTCGCTGGACCACGCCCGCAGCGGGACTTGCAGGCTTGATGGGCGCTCATCGACCCACCGGCCCGTTGGTGCATGCGGACAGCCAAACCGGCAGCGCGACCTTTGCGTGGTCTCATGCTGGAGGGGTTGGCTTCCGGAATGTGCTTCTTCCGTCTGGGGAGCATTGGCCTCCATCCGTTGGTCGCGCGTTCCAAGAATCGGCCCTCGGTTCTGGCGCTCCAGACTCTTGGGCGGCTGCGGCGGGAGAAGCTTTGCACACAGGGTTGGCTTCCCTCAACGGGTCAATCACCATTTTGCCCCATGAAGTTGCCTCGGAACTCCAAGAACAAACTGGCCTTTCCAGCACAGAGTTGGGCACGCACGGCATCCTGATTGGAGCCCTGCTCATTGATCCGCAAGGCGTCGGGTTGGCTGGTCTCCGCGATGCCATGCCCACCGAGAACCCTGACTTCCAAGCACGAATGACGGCCGCGCTTTCGGTCCCCCGAACAGCCCGGCTGATCGTGGCCGCCGCCGCGTTGATGTTGGTTTTTGGCCCCATCGTGTCGGCATGGACCCGGCTGAACGTGGTGGAAGCGCGCAATGCTGAACTGGCCAGCATGGTTCAAGATGCTGATGCTCTCGAGCGATCCCTGGCCCATTACGACACCTTGGGCAACACTGGTTTTAGTTCGGTCAAGGTCCTTTCGGATTTGTTCACAAACCTGCCCCGTGGTATTCGGGTAGAGGGCGTCAGATTGAATACTCGGGACGCCAGCTTCTCTCTGACCGGGAAATCCATACCCGACCGATCGGCTGGGGTTTCAGCCACCGATGTGATCGAGTCGATGCGTCAACAACTTGGACAGGATCGAATGTTCAGCCGCATCAGTTTGAATTGGGAAGAACCTGATGCATTTGGCCATCTGGAATTCACGCTGGCCGGTCGAATTGACAAGCCACACAAGGATGTGATGTATCAACGCGAACGCGACTTCGCGGCTTACTCTCTGGCCGCACGGATGTACCCCGACGCGTTCCCTGACGATCAAACGGGTGAAAGTCCAGCCGATCCCGAAGGATCCACTGCCTCTGTAAACGCCACTGAAACAACGGAAGCGTCCGCGCAAAGCGACCTTGCTGCTTCGGAAGAATCCAACAACGATGACAGTCGAGGGGAGATCGAAGCCCGCTTGAATCGTCCAGGCCTTGCTGGAGGCGACACCGATACTGCATCCATGGCGGATGCCAGTGATCGAGGCGGATCGATGGTTGATCCAAATCTCATTCCACAACCACTCTCCTTGGCCCAGGTGCAGGCCCTGTCCCGAGACGAAATCACCGCTGAGATCAAAACTTTCTCCACCGCGTACAACTTGCTTCGTCAAAACGGGGCCAGTCAAGAAGACAACCCCCAGCACGCACTGTTTTTGCAAATCCAAGCGAGTTGGAAAGATCTTCGCAGCGAACTCCTCAACCGGAGTCGGGAGGGCAACAACCGATGAGCGAACAACAATCACCTGTGCTTCGCCTCGGCCTTCCAGCCATTGCTGTCATTGTTGCGTATGGCCTCTGGTCGTCGCTGCTGGGACCTGTGGCCAGCGAGATGCATATGAAAGCTGACCGCATCGAATCGGATGCGAAGCGACTTTCAGACGGGGCCGACTTGGCCGTCCGACTCGGTCGTGCTGAGCGCAAAGATCGAAACGCAACCGGTGATCTGATCGTTGCGTTTGGTGAGGTGGCCTCACCACCCAACGAAAATGAAGCCGGCTCCAGCCTGCTGGCTTTGATCAATGACATACGTGAAGAATTCGGCAACGCCATTCGTGAGGACACCTTTCGACAAGGCGTCGGTGCCATGATTCCCAAAACCGAGGCTCGACGCATCCTGGGCCGAGACGGCGCGGTTCAACGCGTCACCGCCGAGTACCAATTTGTAGCCACCACCGAAGACGCAATTCGGATTTTGGGGCGACTTGAAGGCTCTCCTTCAGTGGATCTGGTCACCGAAGTACGAATGACCAAAGAAGACGGAGGAAGAATCGCCGTTTCCTGCTCGATGGAACGTTGGGCCTTGGCTTCGGTAAGGAGAGGCGCATGAACCCCCGTGACCTCAACATGTCCGTCGGTGGCCTGGTGGTTGGCCTACTCACCTTCTTGGTCTTGGCTCGATCCCCGATCAACGCGCTCCTCAGCGCTCCTGCGGTTGGAGACGAAAATGCTTTGGCCAAGCTCGAAGCGCTTCGTGACGCTCACGACGATGCGAGAACCACTTGGGAAGATCGATTCGCCGGACGCTCTGCTTTCCACACCCCTCCGCAGCCCCGTCGCCCAAGACCTGTGACACCACCGCGACCTGTCACACCTCCCACCACGCGGCCGGAACCCGTCCGCCCCCCCGAACCGGTAACGCCACCTGAACCCACTTCGTACACCGGACCAAAGCCAATCGCTTTTGATGGCGACAACCTTTGGTTCTCCAGCGAGGACCGTATTCGGATTGGAGGCGAAGCCTCACGCGGAGTCACCCTCTTGGGAGTTGAAGATGCCCCTTACACCTTTCGGGTTGAATATCGAGGCCAAGAATGGGATGTGCCGCTTCGGCCCCGGGGAGAAGACAGCGACTTGTTCAAGCCTTCTCGCAACCTGGGAAGAGGAGATCTGGAAGCACTGTCCATTCCCGACAAACCTGACCCCACCGTCGAAGATTCCAACGAAGAGGACGCTCCCAAGCCCTCAACGCCACCTGAACCAGAGGTCCCCGACGAATAATTTTCCGAACAACATCACCTGAGCCTGAACCATTTTCGACTCACTCTTTGAGATCAATACCAGCCATGAATGTCCATTTCACCCTGCCAGCTTTTGCTTTTGCCACCACTCTGACCGCCCTGGCGTGCACCGTTTCCGTGCATGCCCAAGAGGCCGAGTCTGAAAGCGTTGACGAATCCTCGACAACCATGCTGATCACTCCTCCCGGCCGGGTGGAACTTCCCAACGACGAAGTGCCACCCATGGAGATTGTCGACCAGCCTGTCGAAGACATTCTCTATCGAATTGGGGAACTCACCGGAAAAACCATCCTTCCCGTGGGAAACATCGGATCCAAAAAGTTCACGGTCATCACCCATCGCCCCATGCCACGAAGCAAGGCATTGGATTTGATCTTCCGAGCGTTGGTCCTGAACGACATTGGCACCATCGAGCGTGAAGACGTCATCCTCATCGGAGATCTTGATGACATTGCCAAACTTCGTCAGCAGCCCGTGCTCACGGCGGACGACGACGTCATGATGCGACAAGACCTCGGCTCGTATGTGGCAAAGATTTTCCGACTCGAAAACGTCAAAGTTGACGCCGTGGAACCCATTCTGACGGCGGGCCTTCCAGACAATGTCAGCATTGAAATCGATGGTTCCAGCAACCAACTCGTGGTGTACGCGGACATCGCCTATTGCCAACACGTACAGCAAATCGTCGCAGAACTGGACAACCGATTTGTTCGTCCCGAAACCCGCACCTGGCGACTCCGTCACGCTGACGCCGAGGCGGTGGCCGCCAACGTGACCGATCTTTTTGAATCGGATGGGTCAACATCTGGTACCGCCTCTCGAGGACGCACCCAAGCCCGATCCGCCGGCCGAAACAACGTCACCACGCCGCGGGTGGACGGCGGTTCACTCGGGGCCGAAATTGAACTTCGCATCACCGTAAATGTGCCGCAGAACTCGCTGACCATTTCCGGAGAACCCGCGGTTCTGCGTGAAGTGGATCGATTGATCAGCAGCGAGTGGGATCTTCCCCGGGATCTGGGAACCACCAAGTTGTTCACCCTTCGCTACACCGATCCCGTCAAGGTGGCGGAAAAGCTCAACAGTTTGCTTGGCCAAGGGACCGGTGGCGGGGGTGGTGGAACCGCTCGGGGTCGCTCTGGCCAACAAGGTGGCTCCTCGGTTGAGGATGCACTCAGCGGCATCTACCGCATCGAGTCCTACCCTGAGACCTACCAACTGCTGGTCTTCTCGAAAACTCGTGATTCCTTGAATTTCCTCGAGCACGTGCTGGAAAGCTTGGACCAACCAACTTCAATTGGTCTCCCCTTCGTGGTGGAACTGAAGCATGCCGATGCATTTGAACTGGCCGAGCAACTCAACGCGTTGCTCTCAGAGCCTGGTGTTCAGGCCGCCATCACCAGACCGGAACAAGGCCTGTCGGGTCAATCGATCGACCAGTTGGCCAGCGGTGGCACCGGGACAGACCAAACTGGGCAGAACGCCGAAACCGTAACCTTCCCATGGCAACGTGGTGGCCGCGGCAACGAGGAATACACCCCAGAGTCTCCACTCATCGGTAAAGCGCGAATCGTGCCGATCTCCCGCCAAAACGCACTCGCCGTCTTGGCCCCTCGACCTCAAGAAGAGGCCCTCAGGGATCTCGTCACCTTCTTTGATCGACCTGGTCGTCAGGTTGAACTTTCGGTCGTGATCGCTGAGATTGAACTGAACGATGAACTGAACCTTGGTTTGCGGATGAGTGCAACTGGCCTTGCGATTGAAAATGGCGACAACGCCCTCGCCCTTGGCGTCAACACCACCAATCCCGCCACCAAGGAGTTTGATGTCTTTGGGCTGTTTGACTCCGGAACACTCTCCGCCGAATTCAGCGCCGACACGGTGTTGCAAGCCTTGGCCCAAGTGACCAATGTTCGAGTGATGCAGAACCCCGTGGTCTTTACTGCGGACAACCAAGAGGCATTCTTCTTTGACGGGTCTGAATTCCCGTTTGCAAATCAAGTTATTGCCAACGCGGGAACCGCCGGTGGAACCCAGAGCTTCGAATACCGCTCTGTTGGCTTGGTCCTCAATGCCCGTCCGCGTATCACCGCACAAAAAGACGTTGACATGGACATCCGTTTGGAACTCTCCAAGATTGGTCCCGCCATCAATGACGGTGGACCCACTGTGGACCGCCGTCAGACCACCACAAACATCGTGGTAAAAAATGGCCAGACCATCATTCTGTCGGGCTTGCTGAAAGAAGAAGAAACAACTTTGACCCGAAAGGTTCCCCTTTTGGGTGACATCCCGGTCTTTGGAGAGCTGTTCACCAGTCGTGACAACTCCATCAATCGCAAAGAAATCATCGCCTTTGTCACCCCACGTGTCGTGGACAATCCCGACGAAAACGATGGGAACTTCCAGCAGGACTACCGAAATCGGTTGGAAGAAATGCGAGCCCCCCTCGCCGAACAGCGTGAAGCCGCCGAGACGAGAGACGACACCGGCCGAGGTGTTGGAGAGCCCACCGGGGTTCGGACCGAGTGAGCATGGTCGCAAATACGACTCGCCGGGCCGGTACGTTGTGTCTTTTGCTGATTGCCGGAATCTCTCTGTGGGGATGCGCCTCAGCATCCTCAACCGAGGTCAAGGCGTCCGCATCCCCTGAATTCAATCTCGAGTCCACGCCAACGGCGTCCCAGGCTTTTCGCATTGCTGTCGAACAACGCGGAAAAACCGGATGGACCGGGGACCTTCCTCTGGTCTCACCTGAAGGCGATCGAATGGCGATCACCGATCCCAAACGTCCGTCAGACATCCTGATTCGTTCCATCCCCAACAATCGACTGGATGATCCGATGGTCCTCGGCCGCGTTCCCGGCCCAATTCGATTTGGTCGCAGCGTCGACGAGTCTGGATTTGCCGTCATGGATGGTGAACGGGTAGGGCGTGCTTCATGGGTGGGCGGAGCGGTTGAGTGGGTTGCGGAACAAAACGCCAGCGATTTGGATTTGGGCCCAGACAACAGAATCGCTTTCATCCAAAACGGTGATTTGGTGGTACGCACCCCGACCGCCACATTGCGCTTGGAAGATGACACCGCAACTTGGCATGGCCCCCGATGGCAAGGGCCGAGCGGCATTCTTTTTTGTTGGCGTGTTCGTGATGGCGCTCTGGACCTTGTCCGCTTTCGGACTGATGTGGAAGACTCGGCAGCTCTACGCCGCACCGCACTCCCCCTCCGCGTTGCTGAATCTGGTGGTTCGCCTACCACCATTGCCACCACCAGCACCTTTCGACAATTTGATGCCACCGAACCAGGACCACCCCGGTGCGTCTTCTGGGATCCGGCGCGTCAGCGGGTTCGGCTTTGGGAACCGCCCTACCCCATTTTTGATTTTCCAGCAGGAGTGCTCGCCTTTGTTTCCGATCCCAACGATCCAAGGTTCGGCATGAGTGTGCAGAGCACGGTCGTACGCCGGGTTTCCTTACTGACCCCTTCCAGTGGCGTCCCAATTTCTGGTGGGCTCCGTCTGCCCTGCCCCATTCCCAACGGAGAATGGCTCTTGTTTGCTCCAGATGACCAGCAGATCTCCGTGGAATGTGCAATTCTGCAGCCTCTGACCGACAACGAAACATGAACAGCCCCGACTCAGAAGAATTCAAGCCAGCCCTGCGGTTTATGCCAATGCCCAGGGACACCAACGTCTACGGCACCATCTTTGGTGGTGTCATTCTTTCTTGGATTGACCAAGCCGGATTCGTAGAAGCACGACGACATGCCAAGTGTCGCTGGGTTACCGCCTCCATCGAGCGGGTTGACTTCCGATCACCGGTCAACGTGGGCGATCTGGTTCGACTCCTCACCCGCCCCCGCCGAACTGGGACATCGTCACTCGAAGTCGAAGTGAAAGTCGAGGCAGAACGATGGGACAATGGGGAAACCGCAGAGGTCACGACCGCTCGTCTGACCATGGTGGCTGTCGATGAAGATGGTCGGCCCTTCCCCTGGAATGAGGCATGAATCACTTTTCCATCGTGGTCTTTGCTTCGGGGCGTGGGCGCACCCTGGAGAACCTTCTGCAACGCATCGAAGAAGAATCACTGCCTCTGAAAGTCAAAGCACTGGTGCTTCATCGGCCTTGCAACGCGGAACAGATCGCTGCATCGCACGATCTCCCCGTCCATCACATTGATGCGGAAGATCGGGAATCATGCCATCACCTTCTCAAAGCACTCAACCCAGATCTCGTGGTGCTGGCCGGATGGATACGGCCGTTCCCCTTGCCCACCCCGGTTCCCGCCGTCAACATCCACCCCTCTCTCCTTCCCAAATACGGCGGTCTTGGCATGTATGGGCGACGTGTGCACGAAGCGGTTGTTGCAGCAAATGAAACCGTCAGTGGCTGCACCATCCATCTGGTGACTGAAAATTACGACGAAGGCCCCATATTGGCCCAAGCAAAGGTACCCGTAGGCGCAAATGACACCGCCGAGGTCCTGGCGGGACGAGTGTTCGAAGCCGAGTGTCAGCTTCTTCCCAACACCTTGGTCGCCTTGGCCAGTGGTCAGATCAGTCTCACTGATGCCCTTCGAGGGATACGATAAAGACATGGCAAAACCAGCAGGGATGAAAAGTCGGTTCGTGCGTGGGGTCGCCGCGCTGCTTCCTACCCTCCTTACCATTTGGGTTGTCTCCACCGTTTGGAGATTTACCTTTGACACCATTGCCGCTCCGATCAACGCTTCGATTCGTGAAGCGGTGATCAGGACCGCCGACGTCCTCCCTCCTCTGAAAGACGCCTTTCAGCCTTCCGAAGAACAGCTGGAATTGGCAAGGGCCCGGGCCGCCACGCGTGGTGACGAGCCACCGACGGCGACCGAATTGCTGACCCAAAACATCGACCAGTGGTGGTCCCAGCAGTTTGGCTTGGATCTCATTGGTTTGCTGGTGGCTCTGTTGGGCATTGCCCTGCTGGGGACTTTCCTCCAAGGCATGCTTGGCCGATGGGTCTGGCGGCGATTCGAAGTTTTCTTGACCCGGTTGCCAATTGTGCGCGCGATCTATCCTTCCGCCAAACAGCTGGTGGACTTCGTGATGGGCGGCGGCGAGCGGGCCATGCAGTTTGAGCGCCCAGTGGTGATTGAATACCCGAGGCCGGGTATTTGGAGCCTGGGATTTGCCACAGGATCATCACTGCGAACGGTCCGCAACCTCACTCAAACCGAAATGGTGACCGTCTTCATTCCCAACAGCCCAACGCCGTTCACAGGGTTTACGGTCAATTTGCCCAAAGCAGAGGTCCACGAAGTCAATATGAGCGTGGATGAAGCCATTCGATTTACGATTTCCGGTGGTGTGATTGTTCCCGAAACCGAAAGTTCTGGCCCCCTTGGAGCCGACAGTGCAGAGAGCACCCCTGCCTCGTAGCACCAAAGGAGAGGCGTCATCATTCGTACGCCATACACCATGGAATTGACAAAACTTGTTGAAGACGGAGCCGTAGTCGCCTCACTCAACGCCTCAGAACGTGGACCGGTGGTCCGCGAACTTCTTGAAAGCTTGGCCGCTGCTGGCCGCATTGATGACAGTTCCGTTGATCCTTTGCACAACGCGGTGATGAAGCGTGAACGAAAAGGGTCCACGGGATTTGGTCACGGGGTTGCAGTCCCTCATGCCAAGTCCACCATGGTGGACAACATCAGAATCGCCGTCGGTCTCAGCCCGGATGGTGTCGAGTTCAATGCTCTTGATCGTCAACCGGTGTTCGTCTTCTTTCTTTTGTTAAGTCCCGAAGGAGAGCCAGAGCTTCACCTTGATGCCATGGAAACTGTTTTCGGACGACTCAGCGACGACGGCTTCCGTCGATTCCTACGACAAGCTGACAGCGTGGAAGACATCATGACGCTGATCAGCGAAAGTGATGCAGCGAGTTCAGGCTGAGACATGCCCACCCGGGTTGAAGCAACTGTGGACAATCCCCTCGGCCTGCACGCGCGGCCAGCGATGCTGCTTGCGCAAAAAGCCGCGGCATATTCCTCTGAAATCACCATCGGCCGAAAAGACCGAGAAGACACGGTTGACGCCAAATCCATCATGCATCTGCTGATGCTGGCCGCAACCCAAGGAACCACGCTTGAAATTACGGCCGAAGGGGCAGATGAGGCCGAGGCGGCCCATGCATTGGCCGAACTTGTCCGTACACGCTTTGAAGAGGACTGAGCGATCCTGATCCCAACCAGAACCCCCCAGGCGAACCGGCGGCCCTCCGGCTCAACCCATCCGCTGCGGATAGAATTCTGCCATGAACATGGAAGCCCCCAATTCCAACGCTGAACTTGCCGCCGAGTCCCTTGAACATCGACTGTTCATTGCCTTGGCCGGTGGCACCCTTCTGCTGGTCTCGTGGGTGGCCGGAATCTTCGGGCTTCATCCACAGGTCGTGCAAATTCCGGCCTTCCTTGGCGCTCTGGTGTTGGCCGCACCTTTGCTGCAAGGCGCATTGAACGAACTGCGTTCAGGCCAAGCTTCCAGCGAATCGTTGGCTTCATTGGCGGTTTTGGCTGCCATTGCTACGGGCAACTATCTCGCGGCAGGCTTCTTGGCCTTCTTTTTGAAAGCGGCAAATCTGATCTTGTCACGCACCGCATGGGGCGCTCAAAGGGCGATCCGTGAATTGGTACGACTGACCCCGGATTTGGCGAGGGTGGTTGAGGCAGGTGGGCAAGAGGTTGAAATGCGACTGGCGGAGCTGTCGGTAGGCAGCATCGTACGGGTTCGACCAGGTGAAAATTTGCCCGTGGATGGGCGGATTGTCTCCGGAACCTCTGACATCAACCAAGCTTCACTCACGGGTGAAGCGGTACCCATCGAAGCTTCGGCAGGAATCGAGGTGTATGCAGGTACCACCAACCTCACTGGTCAAATCGATGTTGAAGTGACGGCCGTGGCTGGAGACACGACCATTGGAAAGGTCGAGAATCTCATTCGAGAAGCCGAAAGAAGCAAAACCGAGCGCCAGGAATTGATCGAACAACTGGCGGCCTACTACGTCCCAGTGGTGTTGATGGTGGCTGGTGTGGTGTGGTTCTTTACAGCTCGCAGTGAATTGCAGTCCATTCGCGATGAAGCGGCCATACGTGCCATCACCGTCTTGGTGGTGACATGTCCGGGCGCCCTTTTGATCGCACACCCCACCGCAATGGTCGCTGCCTTTGCCTCTGCGGCCCGCCTCGGCATCATGATCAAACGAACCAGCACCTTGGAAGCCGCCGCTTCGGTCGACACCGTGGTTCTTGACAAGACTGGAACCATCACCACCGGGCGATTTGCCGTGTCCAGGCTCGCTCCGGCCGAAGGAGTTGATGGTGCAGATTTGCTTCGCGCTGCCGCCGACGCCGAACAATCATCAAACCACCCTTTGGCCCGATCCATCCTTGAAACCGCCGAACGGGCCAATCTTGTCGTGTCAACTGTCTCTGAGTACGAAGAAGTCCACGGCCGTGGCGTCCGGGCCCAACGCGATGGTGCTGCACTGGTCGCAGGCCGTGGCGGCTGGCTTCGTGAATTGTTTCCCCAGCAAGCCGGTGCAATTGCACAAGCTGAGGAAAAAATTGATGGGATGTCTGGGGTACACGTGGCTTTGGGCGATCAATATCTTGGCGCGGTTGGTCTCGAAGACCGCCTTCGACGCCACGCCGGTGACTCCCTCGAACGAATGCGTGGTCTCGGCGTTCGCAGAATTGCCATGTTCACTGGAGACCGCCTCTCGGTCGCGGAACGGGTCGGCCGAGCCGTTGGCGTCGACACCATCGAAGCAGAATGCTTGCCCGAAGAAAAGCACGCCGAGCTGCTGTACCTTCAAGACAAGGGGCACCGAACCTTGGTGGTGGGCGATGGCATCAACGATGGACCAATCTTGGCCACCGCAGATGTTGGGGTGGCGATGGGGCTGTCGGGCTCTGACATCGCGACCAACTCGGCCGGGGTTGCTTTGATGAACGACGACCTTCGGCATGTCCCATTTTTGCTTGAGTTGGCCAGAAAAACCCGAGGGGTGATCGGGCAGAACATCGGATTCTCCATACTGCTCGCGTTGATTGGTTTGGCCTTGGCTGCCGGTGGCAACATTCAAATCTGGCTCGCCCCCATCGTCTACGCCGCGGGGTACGGGCTGGTCATCTTCAACTCGTTGCGGTTGGTTCGATTTGGAGAAGAGTACGGAGAAGCCGAAGAAGCTCGCCGTCGAATCGAGGACGCTACTCCGCTCAAGCCTCAACGCACCATGGCGGCCTCCTAAGGAGGAGCCAAACCAAATACGCCTGGTCGTTCAATCCGATTCTTCAGATTTCGGAGGCGGTACGGGGTCATAACCATGCCCTCCTCCAGGCCGACAACGGCACAAACGCCGAATGGTCATCCAACCGCCTCGCCAGGCCCCATGTCGGTCGAGGGCTTCCAGTGCATACTCGGAACAGGTGGGATGGAACCGGCACTGGCCTCCGAAAAAAGGTCGCAGGGTGGCTTGGTAGGCAAGCACCCCAAGCCGCAAACACCAAACGCCAACCCCACGACTCATGACCGCCGCCCCAGCAAAGCCTGCCGGGCCTCGTGCAAGAGTTTGGCATATTCCGTCATCAACATGGGCTGGTGCGAACGGACATTCACCACCACATCAACCCCATCTGGCCACTCTTGCTGCTGCAAGCGGAAAGCTTCGCGAAGACACCGGCGAATTCGGTTGCGAATGACAGCATTGCCAACTCTTTTGGGAAGGCTTAGGCCAAGTCTGGGGCTGGTTTCAAGGGAAGTTTGGCGAGCAAACACCAACAGGGGGCCCACCCGACGTGAGCGTCTGTTGGCATACACCGAATCAAATCCCGCCCGATTTCGGAGACGCTGGTGAGGTCCAAAACGCAGGGTCATTCGTCAGCCCCCTCTTCTTCCTCGTGGGAAGCACGGTGGTAGTGCCCCATCACCGCCAGCCGACTGGCCAAACCCATCACCGACTTCGAAATCGGGTCCACGACGGCCAGGGTGTGAACATCATGTTGGACGAACCGGTCCAGCACTTCATCAAGGGGCTCCTCGGGGGCGATCGTGGGCAGATTCGGACGCATCATTTCCTCGACTTGAAGCAGGGGTAAAGCTTCCCGGTACACCAACGCTTCCCGAAGATCTTCACTGGTCACCAAGCCCACGTATCGATCTTTTCGGTCGACCACCACAAAGTCATCAACATGCAACTTGGACGACAACGCAAGCAGTCGCTCGGCGGTCTCATCGGGATGGACAAACACGGGAGCCACCAGTTTCAAATCTGCTGGGGTCGATGAGCGCAAGGCACCCAAATCGCTGATGGGCCCAAGTCTGATGCCAGCCCGACTCAATGAAGCGGTGTACACACTGTCCCTTCGCAAAGCCCGGGCAATGGCCACGGCCAAGACTGCTGCCAACATCAACGGGAGCATGACAGAGTACGAACGGGTGATTTCGTAGGCGAGGAATATTGCCGTTAATGGTGCATGGGTGGTCCCTGCGACCATCGCGCCCATGCCAACCAAAGCGTAATGGGCGGGAGAGGCTGAAGGGAGCCAGCCCACTTGTTCCACCAAAAATCCAAAGGCTCCGCCAAGTGCAGCCCCCATGAAAAGTGAGGGTGCAAACAGACCACCAGAGCCGCCAGAGCCGAAAGTTACGGCCGTGGCCGCACCCTTGGCGACCCCAACCAAGACCAAGAGTCCCACAAATCGCCACGTCCGCCCTTCGTAATGCAGCGGCTCCAGCAGGACCCTGATTTGGTCGTAACTTTTGCCCAAGAAGGGGGGCAAGTCTGTGGCGTCGCTCGCGACGAGATGCCATACAAAGGCAACCACCCCCAGAAGCAACCCCCCCAAAGATGCTCGGAAAGGTGTTCCGAGTTGGATTTTTCGGAACTTTGATCCAACCCCCGCGACCATGGTCCCAAAGCCCGCAGCTCCTGCACCGCACAACAAGCCCAAAAGGAGGTAGTTGGGAATTTCCCACCACGCGAAGGCACCATCGCCAAAGTCTTGGGGGGTGGGAAACAAGGGATGACCGCCGGCCACCGACTGTGTAATGGCAGTGCTGACCACGGCCGCCACCACAATGGGTGCAAAGGTTCGGCTCGACAAGTCACGGAGCATGACCTCTGTCACAAAGAACACACCGGCGATCGGTGTATTGAACACACTGGAGATTCCTGCTGCCGCACCACAGCCGAGAAGAGTGGTCATTTGTCGGGGAGGAAGATGAAACAATTTTGCCAGTTGCGAGCCGATGACGCTTCCAATCGCCGCAATCGGACCTTCTGGGCCCGCAGACCCTCCAGTGGCAATTGTGGCCGAAGAAGCCAACCATGTGCGCAAGCCTTCAAGGGCTGGCAGCCGCCCCCGTTTGCGATAGATGCTCCACATGATGCGAGAAACACCTTTGCCTTCACCGGGGGTGCGAAGCAGTTCATACAGCCAACCAGAAACCAAGCCTCCCAAGGCGGGAACGACAATCAGCAACCAAGAGGCTCGACTGGCGGCCTGGCCAAAAACAGCAAAGCCGTATTCAATGGGGCGAATGAACGCCAAAGCCACCCCGCTCATCAGGGACCCCAAGATCGCCGCCAAAACCAACTGCCGGGTTCGGCGACCAACTCGGCCACGGAGACGTGGCAAAATCGGCTTAGATTGCTCCGGGGGGATCACAGGGACTCCAAGGCAGAGATCTCGCGATGCGACGCAAGATCCAAGATATTCGTTCGGAGGTGCCGGTAGGCGAGTGCTGGGGGCCGTGCTATCATGGTTTGATTCTCGCGAAGCGAGTTTGGAGATTGAACCCCGTGATCGAAGCTCTGAAAAGTGATGATATCGTCGACAAGGTTGGTGGCCGTTTCAAGTTGACAGCTCTGATTCAACGGCGACTGAAGGAAATTGTCGTGGATGGCGCTCGTCCCCTGATTGAGCGTGAAGGTCGAACCGACCTCGAACTGGTGGTTGAAGAAATCCGTCAGGGTCTCATTGAACCGGATTTCAGCGCGACCGAGTACGAACCGCCCGCCTCCTGATCGAGGACGGCCGTCGTTGATTTGATGGGCCCACCACGAACACCAAGCTCGTCGCAGGCTCAAACGACCACCTGCACATGACACAACCAGGCCCGAATGCAGACACCCACGCCGGCTCCTTCCAGGGGAGGCACATCGGTATTGGCATCACCGGAGGCATTGCCGCATACAAGGTGTGCCATTTGGTTAGTCAACTGACCCAGTTTGGCGCTGCAGTAGACGTGTTGATGACATCCAATGCACGAAGATTCGTGGGTGAAGCGACTTTTCAGGCTCTTTCAGCACGTCCGGTGCTGTGCGACCCTTGGGCAGGCCCAGATCCCTCTGACCCCCAACACATTCGGGTTGCGCGTCGGCTCGAGTTGCTCTTGATTGCCCCTGCAAGCATGAACACCATTGGTCGTCTGGCACATGGGATCACTGAAGATGTGGTCACCCTCACTGCAGCGGGCATACCTCCTGGGACCATTCCTCGCATTCTTGCTCCAAGCATGAATGCGGCCATGTGGATTCAACCTTCGACCCAACGGAATCTCAAGCTGTTGCAGGATGACGGATGGCTGGTGGTTCCCCCTGAAGAGGGGATGCAAGCATGCCGAACCAATGGTCCAGGACGCCTGCCTGAGCCGGAATCATTGCTCAAGGTGATTTCTGACCATCTGGCGTAATCAGGGTTTTTGGATGGCCAAGGGCTGACGAATGGCAAGAAAAAACCGCCGACAGGCACAAGTCCGTGTCGGCGGCGGGTGGATGGCTCATTGTGTTCGGTATGGGGGATGTCCCATAGGAACGAACATGAGTTTACATACACCGCCGCCAAATCAATATTACAAACCCTTTGTTGACAGTTATTTATGGATTTTTTCGGGTCTAGGTCGTAAAAAGAGGGTCTAATTGGATCATTCTCGGACCTTTTCAGGCTCGATTCCCCGAAAAATGGCCCGAAGTCGGCCCAATCCTTGGGCCAGTTTGGCTTCGCTGGTGGCGTAGGAGAGCCTTATGTGGGTATCGGCAGTGGAAAAAACCCCGCCGGGGATCACGATCACATTGGCCCGCATGGCCAGCTCGGTGAATTCGGTGCCGGTGAGTTCAAGCTCGCTGGGGACCTTCACCCACGCATAGAAAGCACCTTCAGGCCGAGGGACCTCAGCCACCCCGTCAAATGCCTCCATGACCATGTCACGCCGACGGACATAGCTTGCCACGACCGGGGACAGGTCGACATCAAATGCTGCCGGAATTGCCATTTGCAGCGGTGTCGGTGGACAGACGTAAACGAACTGCTGCAGCTTTCTCATTTGATCAATGATTGGGGCCGGTCCCGCCGCATACCCAAGCCGCCACCCGGTGCAGCCGTATGACTTCCCGAACCCCCGGATCACAAGAACCGAGGGGTCATGCCGGGCTGGAGATGGCATCCGCCCCTGCGCGTCCAAACCGGCCGGAAAAACGAACGCATCATAAATTTCATCCGAAATCAGCACCACGCCCCTTTCCCGACAAAGCTTGGCCAACGCATCCATTTCTTCCTGGGTCGGAAGAACACCAGTTGGATTGGCAGGCGCGTTTAAAAGCACCGCCCGTGTCCGAGACGTTATGAGTGGTGCAACTTTGTCGGCTGTCATTCGATAATCGGGGGCCATTGGACAGGGGACAGCCTTGGCCTCGCAAACCCGAGCCATGGCTGGGTACGCCACAAACCAAGGATCAGGAATGATGATTTCGTCACCGGGGTCCAGCAAGGCCATCATGGCCAACACGAGTCCCCCGCTGGTTCCACTGGTCAGCATGATGCCCGCGTCTTTGATGAACGCTGCCCCAAGATCACTGGCCACATGCTCCTGAACCGCCAACAGCGCGGCCCCATCGCCTTGCGTCAAGCTGTACCCGTTTCGATCAGATTCAATGCCAGAAACCGCCGCCTCTTTCAGAGACACAGGAACTGGAAAATCAGGCTGACCGATACTGAGATTGATGGGGTCCTTCAATTGGGCCCCGCGTTCGAAGGCTTTCCGAATGCCAGAAAAATCGAGCTCTTGGGTGCGGGCCGAAAGGTGAAAGGAACGAGGAGTTGGATCCATGTTTGGCATCCTGACCAATCTCTCGCGAGCCGACAAGCACATGGGGCACAAAAGAAAGATGCCCCATCAGATGGGGCAACAAAAGTCTGCGTGGGCCAGAGAGGCCTGCGGTCGGTCTTGGGGTATTGATTCGCTTCAAAAGACGCCAAGCACGATGCAAGGCCTCGAGAAGGATCACTCTTCGTCGTCTTCCTTCTTCACCTTCTTCTTGCCGGCCGATGGCTTGCGGTTGCCCACTTTGACCAATCCGGTTGGAGAAGATTCACCAATGATGAATTGACCTTCTTCACGCAATCGAGCGATCCGCTCCTCGCGGGTCAAGACGTTGCGGTGCCGGTTCAATGCGGCGGGTTTGGTCTTCAGGCTGCGGTGCAAGCTCATGACAGGCTCCAATACAAGAGAATCCAAGCAAAAACTGGGCCCAGATCATTTCAGGGACCGTTGAACTTTTCCCAGTAGGCATCGGTCAAATCTGAACCGCCTCCTGAGGTCTTCCAAGCCATCCCAGCACGGTGGAGACGGTCAAGCAAGGCCACGGCTCTCGGGTCTGATTTGGGGGCCGAAAAGCCCTCAGACAAAAGAACACGGGAAGAAGAGATTGTAGCCGATGTCATGAACGCGGCAAGTCCTTCGCTGCGAAGATGCTCTAGGAGCTCGGAAAGTGCTTTTTGGTTGCTCCCGCTTTGCACCACCAAGTAGTTCAGGCCAGCCTGACGCGGGTCCGGAGCCGCCCCCGCGGGACCGCGGGAAGCCTCGGGGAGGAAGCTCAAACCATCGGCCTCAAGCGAAGGTGGAGGCGGCAACTTCGGAATGGACTCGGTCTGGATGGCCAGAACCGCCTCCTCAAACCCTTGGGTTCGCCCCGCCCCTCTTCCAAGACCCCAAGCGAAAATCAACGTTCCTCCCCAGAACAAGGCAATGACATACACAAAGCCACGAGGAAATCGAACCACAGAACCCGCGCCGGATTTGCTGGGCAACTCCGCAGCCTGTTCAGCGCGTCGCTTGAGGAGGGCCTCATACAAACCAGGCCGAGGGTTGGTCATGCCACTCCCCCGGAGACATCCGCCACGACGACCGCGCCCGCAGTCTCACGATCATGGGTCAGGCTGACCCTCCAGTTTGACAAACCCAACATACGAGCCCGATCGGCCGCAGCGCCGTGGAGCAACAGAATTGGTGCTCCAGAATCTGTCCGCTGAATTTCCACGTCCTTCCAACCAATTCCAGAGCTCCGGCCAGTGCCCAATGC
This sequence comes from Phycisphaeraceae bacterium, assembly GCA_004213555.1. Lineage (GTDB taxonomy): Bacteria > Planctomycetota > Phycisphaerae > Phycisphaerales > SM1A02 > UBA8653. The sequence continues at coordinate 122,013 of SHAP01000001.1, forward strand.
TTTTAAAGCCGCCTCTTTCGCGGCAAAGCGTGCCGCCAAAGAAGCCACCTCCCCCGCACCACGATCTGCAGCCTCTCGACACTCGGAGGGTGTAAACACCCGAGCTCGGAACCGTTCCGGATGATCATCCAAAACCCGACGGATCCGTTCAATCCGAACCAAGTCCATACCCAACCCCGCGCTCAACCCACACACTCCGGAAGCAGGGATGCAAAGTCTCGGGCAAGACAAGTCGCCTCTTCAAGACCATGTTCACCTGAGACAAAAATTGGAAAACCATGCTCAGCTCGCAGTCCCGCAAAAACCGCAAAAGGCAACTGCACTGCATTCGAACTTTCGGCCACCAAACGAAAAGCCATCGCCCGTTCTGGGACATCGGAACCGGTCACTTCAACCAAAGCAGCATGGCCTGTCCCCCCAATGGTCAAGACCTGACGGCCTCTACGCTCGGCCTCTTGCTCAACGACCGACGCAGCTTCCCCATCCATTGTGGGTAAAGCCACCCAAGGGGCACCCATGGACTCGGCCAAGCCGATGGCTTGAACTGCGGCCGCACAAGCTCGGTCCGCGGTGGCGTCGTGAACAAAGTGCTCCGACGGGATACGCAAGGTGACTGCCACCGTTTGAAGTCCTTGCTGCAGCACCTTGCGTCGCAAATCGGATCTCGCCCCGACATCAAGTTCGCGGGGCCGGCGACCGGCCACCGTGGCATCAATCGCCAGGCTTCTGAATCCCGTCTCAGCCACCACACCCAAACGAGACAGCACGCCACCCACGGCGGATTCCTCAATCACAAACCCTGCTGAGAACGCTTGGTGCATGACCCCTAGAATATCCGCCTCAGGATGACCAAACGAGGCGCCGATCTTCCATTTGCGTTGCCCGCAACCACCTCCACGGCCCGGGCCCGGGCTCGTCGGATTGACGATGCGCTGGCCAAAGCCCATCCTGATGCCCATTGTGAACTCCAATGGCATGAGCCACACCAGCTCTTGTTTGCCACCATTTTGTCTGCTCAATGCACAGATGTCGCGGTCAATCGGGCAACCACCGGCCTTTTTGCTGCGTTTCCAAAGGTGAAGGACTACGCCCAAGCCTCACCCGAGGCCATTGGGGAACACATCAAAACCATTGGATTGCATCGAAACAAAGCCAAATTTTTACATCGGGCAGCGCAACTGCTGATGCAGGACCATCAAGGTGACGTTCCTCAAGAACTTGAGGCGTTGGTCGCGTTGCCTGGCGTTGCTCGCAAAACCGCGAACGTGGTCCTCGGGAACGCTTTTGGCATCAATGTTGGGGTGGTGGTTGATACCCACGTGTCGCGGCTTTCAACACGTTTTGGTTTGACCAAGGCCACCACCCCCTTGGGCATCGAAAAAGACCTCATGGCCCTGTTTCCGCGAGAACGATGGTGCATGCTGAGCCACCGCATGATTTTTCATGGTCGCCGGGTCTGCAAAGCTCGGCACGGGCTCTGCCATGAGGATTCAATCTGTCGCCGATACTGCTCGCAAGCCGCGTCCGTAGAATGATGTCGTGCCCAGTGAATCTGCGATCCGTGCTTTGATTGATGCCGATCCCAGCGACCCCTTTGGCTGGTACGCCCTGGGAATTGAACTGCGTCGACTCTCGCAATTTTCTGAAGCCCGTGAAGCTTTCCATGCCAGTTTGCAGCGTGACGAAAATCAACCCTACGCTTGGTTTCAGATCGCACAGATTCTTGCTGAAGAGGGTCAACAATCTGAAGCGGTTGCCGCGGCCCGAGAAGGCCTCCAGCGTGCGAACTCCATGGGAGATCCCCAAGCGAGTGGTGAACTTGGAGGGCTCTTGGAGCAACTGGAAGGAGGCCTCTGATGCACATCGAAGCTCTTCGAACGGAACCCGATGATCCGGGATTGACCGGAGTTGTGGTTGAGGGTCGAATCGTCAGCGTGGTCCCTACCCACGACATCGGCACGCTGGGCCTTGCCGTTGGACAGCCGTGGGATCACGCCACCCAATCCAGGGTAGAGCACAGCTTGTTGGTCGACCGTGCCCGCCGGGATGCCTTGATTTTGCTCGCTGACGGGACCGCTGAACAAAATCTCAGCCAAGAACTCAAAGCTCAAGATCACTCCACCGAGGTGGTCACCGATGCCATCCAACATCTCCACGCCGACGGCTGGCTCACCTCGCCCTTACACGATGGTCTGGATTCTGATCCAGATTCATGAATCTCAGAATTCTTCTTTCGCTTGTGTTTGCCAGACTGATCGAAAGTGCACAAATTCTCACTCGGAGCCATGCCCATGACCTTGCCTCTTGAAATAAATCTTGCCGCCTTCGACACCATCGAAAATGCCATGTTGGTGGACTGTCGAACCCCCGAAGAACGGCTTGAGGCCGCGATCCCCGATCAGGCGTTCGTTCCCATGGATGAAGCCAGCGCACGGATTGAAGATTTCAAATCATGGGAAGACCAAGGCACCGTGGTGATCTATTGCCGCTCAGGACGGCGGTCGTTGAACCTGACGGTGGCCCTCCGCGAGGCCGGGGTTGAAAACGTATGCAGTTTGGCCGGTGGAATTCAGGCGTGGATCAGTGAGGGCCGAGAGGTCCATCCAAAATCCTAATGGCCCCCAACATCAAAAAACGCATGCTGGTGGGGACCCCAATGTTCGTGGCATTGATCGGTCTCTTTCTGCTTGATTCCGTCGCCGCCAAATATGGTCTTGGGGGACTGCCCCTACTGGTTCTGGGGTGGGTCTTGATCAGCATCGGAGGGTACGAGGCAGCACAACTTCTTCGATCGAGTGGGCTGGCCGCCGATCGATTCTTGATTCCCATCGGCGCGGCACTTTTTATGACGGCCATGCTCGCCGTGCATGCCCGGTACACAAGCTTGATGGTTCTGAGCATCTTTGGCGTAGGTTTTCCAGCAGTGGCCATGATCCGACCGGTCCTTGAAGGAGATTTGGGGAAAGCAACCGCCACGGCAGCCGCCTCCACGGGCATCGCCGTGTATTTGGGCGCTGGCTTGGGCAGCATTTTTGCCCTCCAACAGGATGCCGGGGCACTGGTTGCATTGATGGCGGTTTTGGCCATCAAGAGTTGTGATATCGGAGCATATTTCTCGGGCCATTGGTTTGGCCGAACTCCGCTTGCACCATCGGTCAGCCCAGCCAAAACCGTGGAAGGGCTCCTTGGGGGCATGCTTTTTTCGGCGGTGGTGCTGATTCTCGCAGGCGAGGCCGATCTGATCATGGCTTCCCGACCACAACTCTTGCTGGTGGGCATGCTCTTGGGCGTATTAGGGCAAATTGGTGATCTGGCGGAAAGTGTTTGGAAGCGTGCCGCAGGTGCCAAGGATTCTGGCAGTGGACTCCCTGGGATTGGAGGCGTGCTTGATGTTTTGGATTCTCCAATGTTTGCTGGTCCATTTGCATGGTGGATGATGAGAGGATTCGGCATCGCGGACGGGATCGGCTAGACTCAGACATCCGTCCAACGACTTTTGAATCACCACTATCGGAGATCTGAGCTGCAATGAGCTTGATGGAACGCCTAGAACGCTTGAACCTGGTCGACGGACAACTCCGAGGACTCTCGGTTCGGGTAGAGAAAGCCACGTCTTTCCACCGAGCTCAAACCAAGCAACTTGATCTCGAAAAAAAGCGAGCCGAAGAAGCCAAGGCCAACCTTTTGCAAGTGAAAGCAGCCTATGGCGTTGTGGAGACGGAAGCGAAGGCTCTTGACGAGCAAATCGAGACCGCTCGCGAACGCATGGACACCTCGGCCACCGCGAAGGAATACAACGCCCTGCTGGTTGAGCTCAATACTGTCAAAAACGAACGATCCAAACTGGACGAGACGATGGTCCAGCAACTCAACGAAGTCGAGCGACTGGAAGCCCTTTTGACCGAGTCCGAAGCGTCTGCTGAAGAAAGGGAGTCCGTGGTGGCCACAGCGGCCCAAGAGGTCACAGAGCGCGAAGCAGAGATCGCCGAGCGGGTCTCTGAACTCCAAACCGAACGCCATCAAGCCGCAGCCGACATCCCCCCCGATGTACTTGATCTGTACGACACCCTGACCAAACAACTCGACGGGGAGGCGACCGCCCAAGTCGAAATTGAAAGCTTTCGGCACAAAGAATTTTCGTGCAGTGCTTGCAGCATGCAGATTCCTTTTGCCATCGTCTCCAACCTTTACTCAGGACTGGGTCGAGTGCAACAGTGCACCAACTGCCGGTGCATCATGCTTTTGGGAGAAGAAGTTCGAAACGAATTGGACAAAGATTCCAAAAAGAACGTCAAGCGGCGCGAAAAAGCAGCGCGCGAAGGCTGATGACCTCCAAAGAGGATCGTTCGCTAGAACAAATCTGATTCGCCAGCCGGCGGCGACCGATTTGCCTCCGCCTGAGCAGCATCCATCAAGTCACTGATGGTGGCGTGATCTTCATAGACGCTGACAAAACGAACGTACACCACCTGATCAAGCTCCCTGAGGCCCTCCGCGACACGGCGTCCAATCTCAGAAGATTCAACTTCACTTTGGAACTCCTCTTCGACGGCACGGACCACCCGCTCGACCAATTCCTGACGATCGATTTCAGGGACTGGTCTCTTCCCACAGGCTATGTCGATGCCCTGCAAAATTTTGCTTGAGTCAAAAGCTTCTCGAGAACCGGATCGCTTCACCACACGCAAGGCACGGGCCCGTTCGGTCCGTTCCATGGTTGACCATTTGTGACCGCAACTCAAACATTTCCGACGACGCTTGATGGCCGACCCCTTGTCCGCTTTTCGGGAGTCAAACACTTCGCTCTTGGCACCACATCGAGGACAGTCCACAACACTATTCGACGCGGAGAATGGCCCAACGTCAAGTGTTCCCCCTTAGGATATGGATCTATGCCTGTTTTGACGCTTCCAGATGGTTCCACCCGCTCTTTCGACGGTCCCGTGACTGGGGCCAACTTGGCCGCCGACATTGGGGCCGGGCTGGCCAAAGCAGCTTTGGCCATCACCGTTGATGGTGAAACCCGCGATCTGGAGTACCTCATCGAAACCGACGCCTTGGTGAGCATTCTGACCGAACCACGCAAAAACACCGAACCTGACCCCGCGTCCCTCGAACTGCTGCGACACTCCACCGCGCACGTGATGGCCGAAGCGATCCAACGTGTGATTCCCGAAGCGATGTTGGTGTACGGCCCCCCTTTGGCCGAAGGGTTCTACTACGACATCGCATTTCCTGAAGAACGCCCCCTTCGTGAAGGAGACTTTGAAGCCATTGAAGAAGAGATGGCCAAGATCGTTGCGGAAGACCGTCCGTTTACCCGCTACGAACTAAGCCATGACGACGGATTGGAAAAGCTTCAATCTGAGGGGAGCAAATTTAAAATCGACAACGCCCAGCGTGCGCTTGATGCCGGATCATCCAGCCTCTCCTGGTACGCCACTGGAACCCCGGGAGAACACTGGGAAGATCTTTGTCGCGGGCCCCACTTGCCTTCGACAGGACGCATTGGAGCCTTCAAAATCATGTCCTTGGCCAGCAGTTACTGGCATGGAGATGCTGACTCGGACCGGCTCACTCGTGTTTATGGCACAGCTTTTTTCCGAAAAGAACAACTTCAGGCGCATTTGAAGACAAGAGAAGAAGCCAAGGCACGCGACCACCGTGTCTTGGGGAAAAAGTTGGGCCTGTTCCACCTCGATGAAACGGTGGGCAGCGGGCTGGTTTTGTGGACTCCCAATGGAGCCACCCTGCGCCAGTGTTTGCAAGATTTCATTACCGAAGAACTGGACCAGCAAGGGTATCGGCAGGTCTTTACCCCGCATATTGGCAAGCTCGACTTGTACCGGACATCTGGGCATTTCCCGTACTACCGCGAGAGTCAATTCCCGCCAATTTTGGACAATGAATTGATGGGCGATTTGGCTCAAAGCAGCGGCAATGCTGCTGATTTCTCCGAACGTTTGGAATCTGGAGAGATCGATGGCTTCCTCCTGAAGCCAATGAACTGCCCCCACCACATACAAATTTATGCCTGTGAACCGCGTTCCTACCGCGACCTTCCGGTGCGGCTCGCGGAATTCGGGACGGTGTACCGCTGGGAACAATCCGGTGAGATCGGTGGCTTGACCAGAGTCCGGGGATTCACCCAAGACGATGGGCACTGCTTCTGCACCGAAGAACAGATCCCTCAGGAGTTGCAGGGCTGTTTGTCGCTGGTCCGGACAATCTTCGAAACGTTGGGCATGACGGATTTCCGAGTGCGGGTGGGACTCCGTGACCCCGACTCCTCGAAATACGTTGGGGAAGCTGATCGATGGGACCGCGCTGAACAAGCTTGCCGCGATGCTGCAGCAACCCTCGGAGTCCCTTTCACCGAAGAAGCTGGCGAGGCAGCGTTTTACGGTCCCAAGATTGACTTTGTGGTTCGAGATGTCATTGGCCGAGAATGGCAGCTTGGTACGGTGCAAGTGGATTACAGCTTGCCCGAGCGATTCGACTTGTCATACATCGGTGCTGACAACAAACCCCACCGGCCGGTCATGATCCACCGGGCACCATTTGGCTCAATGGAAAGATTTTGTGGCCTGTTGATCGAACACTTTGCCGGAGCATTTCCAACATGGCTCGCTCCCGAACAAGTCCGGGTCCTCCCAATCAGCGACAAGAGTGCCGAGTACGCCGCACGCGTTCAGGCAGATCTGCGAGCATTCCGGCTGAGATCTCGGCTGGATGATTCAGCCGATCGGGTGCAAAACAGAATTCGTTTGGCCGCCGAAGACCGCATTCCTTGGACATTGGTGGTCGGGCCCCGAGATGAGGAAAACGACACGGTCAGCGTGCGGATGCGGGGCATCCCGAAGGACCTTGGATGTGTCCCACGCGAGCAGTTCGTCCGGGCCTTGCACGAGGAATCCACAACCAGGGGCCAGCATTCGGTCGCCGCCCAATTCTTTCCAGAAGCGTCTGAAGAATCACCTTGAATCTTGCCGCCCCTCAGTTCCGAGGGTAAAGTTTCCCCGCCAAGACGTGCTGTCGCGTCTGGATCCTTCTGTTCCCCTTTGAGGTATTTACCATCGCACGTCGACTAGTTCGTGGCCCCCATCAACCTGCAAACCGTGGCCCCCGCATGAATGATCAAATTCGGAGGAATCCGATTCGGTTGATCGATGAGCAGGAACAAATGGTTGGTGTGATTGACACCGCTGAGGCATTGGACAGAGCACGCGAACTGGGACTCGATTTGGTTGAAGTTGCGCCCGACGCCGATCCACCGGTGTGTCGAATTTTGGATTACGGCAAATTCCGATACGAACAGTCCAAAAAAGAGCGGGCCAACAAGAAAAATTCAAAGACCGCCGAGCTCAAAAGCATTCGCTTGGGTCGATCTCTCAAAATTGGTCAAAACGACATCGAGATTCGAATTCGTCAAACCCAGAAGTTCTTGCTCTTGGGTCATAAAGTGCAAATTGTGCAACGGTTCCGTGGACGTGAGGTCACACTGACCGGCAAGGGAATGGAGCGTTTGGCCGATATTGCAGATCGTCTCGCCCCGTTGTCCAAGATCGAAGCACCACCTCGACGCAACGGCAGAGAACTCGCCATGGTCTTGGCCCCCGACAAGGTCAAGATTGAAAAATGGAAAGCAGAAAATGCTGAGTTGGCCAAAGCTGCGGAAGAAGCTCCCGAGATCGAAGAAGACCAAAACGACGTCGAAGAGGATGAGGGCACCGACTCCGAGTGAATCGCTCACTCGGGGGCGGAATTTTTCGAGGCCTGATTTCTCGAACGATCATGTTGTTTTCTTTCCGAAACCAAACTCAGGCAGAGCCGAACGATGCCCGCGGTTCAAACTTTGGTTGATTCCCAAGCCCGGCTTCGGAAGCGCAACGCGAAAAGCACCGCGCGAAGCGTCAGCTCCCCCATCAAGGCCCACCACACACCCGCAATACCCATTTCCAGCTTGACCCCAAGCCACCAAGCCAATGGCAGTCGGACCAAATAACTGCTTCCAGTCGTAATAAACAGACACCATCGCGTATCGCCCACCCCTCGCAGGGCTTGGCGCAGAACCATGGTGATGGCGAATGGAATCTGGAAGACCCCAGCGATGAAGAGCAGACGTGGCACTTCTTCCAAGTGAAGAGGGTTGTCGGAAACCAATTTTGTGAGAGGCAGCCCAATCGTCATAAAGAGGATGCCGAACGCGCCCATGGCTGCTGCGGTGATCAACACACACAGCCAAACGGCCCGGCGTGCCTGACGCGGATCATTGGCACCGAGATATTGTCCAGCCAAGGTGCCCGCCGCAGTACCAATCGCAAATCCTGGCAGGAAGGAGAATGCTTCCCATTGCACCGCCACGATGTGCACCCCCTGCAAGCCCTCCTCCAATCCTCGGCGATGTCCAATGGTGGCAATGAATTGAAGAATAAAAATATTCACCGACCACATCGAGATACCCTCGGCGAACGACGGCAAGCCAATCTTCACAAAGCGTCGCAGCATCCCTCGATGTTCGTCGCCAATACGGCGGGGCAACCGAAGGTCGGTTGTACCACGCAAGGCAATGATGATCATCAATATGGCACCGCAGTAATGAGCCGCCGCGGTCCCCCAAGCGATACCAGCCACGCCAAGATCGCCCCATTCAGGGTGGGCCAATCCGGCTGAAACCACCGCATTCACGATGTTGAGCACAATCGCCGCCATGGCCGGACGCAGGGTCTCTCCTGCCCCTTGCAAGCTCATCGAAGTGACCATGAAGAGCCCCGCCGCCGGCATGGACAACGCGACAATACCGATGTACTGGCGGTAAAAAGTGTGCGCGCTCGGCGACAGTTCCATCAAACGGCTGATTGGGTCTGCCCCCAACCAAAGAATAGACCCAACCACAGCCCCCCAGATCAAGCTGAATTCCATGGATCGGCGCAATGCCACGCCGGCCTCATCGGCCCGGCCAGCTCCCATTGACCTCGCGATAATGGCCGATCCTCCGACACCCAAAGCAGCCATGGCGATGCCAATAAACCACCCCACGAATGAACCGATGCCAATGGCATCCAAGGCCGCAAGGACCTGATTTTCAGGCAAGCGCCCCGCGAGCATTTTGTCCACCATGCCAACCATGGCTTGCAAAAACTGCTGCAAGAGCACGGGCAAGGCCACCACCCTGATCGCACCGAAGGTCGACAAACCCGCGAGCTTGCCACTGCGAATCCCGGACTTCACTGGGTGGCTCCAATCCGCACCAAGGTCCGAGCGCGGGGTTGATTCCACCAGTGAGCCACTTCATTGAGGGCCAAGACCCGTTCAGCAAGTCCGTCAGCGCGAAGAGTCCCTTGAACGAGAGCTTCCAATCCAGAGCGAACCGACGCGGCCGCGGACGGCAGCACGGTCAATTGCTGCCGAAACAGGCTGAAGAAGTCAGCGGAAATTCGCGGGGGACGCGCCAAAACCAATCGGCCACGCGGACGCAGCAACTGCAAAAGGTTGGGGACATCCAATGCGCCATCAAGCAGCACCAAAACATCTTGATCACCGTGCTGACCGGCCTCCGACAGCAAACGCGCACGGATGCCCCGCCGCTCTGCCTCTTTTAAGGTCGATTGACGCTGGCACAACAAACGAAACCTGCTGTCTCGCTGCGATCCGAGTTCTCCGGCCAAAATCGCGGCGGCACTGTCTCCCACCACACTGACGTAGGGACGATCGCCTGGAACCACAGACCGCATCGCCCCGAGAGCCGTCGCGGCTTCTGAGGACCAAATGGCCACGTCAGGGTCGATATCGCTTGGCAAATCAACCAACAGCTCTTCAGCACACGACTGACGCTCGGCCAACCCTCCCTCATCCTCACCACGGCCCGGGCACCGACGTTGAAGACACGCCTCCGGCAAGCCATCGACGCAGCTCGAACAGCCTCGACAAGGCGCGTAGGGATCACTGATCACAAGCCCTCGAGATTCGTGCTGGGCGACAAAAACACCACCCGGGGTCCGACCTTCTGTAGAGGCATCTGGCATCGGAAGAAGGCATCGAATGGGCTGGATGTTTGCACTTGGGATCGATGGCTCGACTTCGAGCCCACCGTGACGACGGACCAGCCGGGTCATGGGCTGGGTTCCAAGACCAACCCAATCGGTGGACCCGAGACTTCACGGGGCCGTGGCCGCCAATAGGCCAGTTGATCAAAAAAACCTGGATCTTGGTCGTACACCGGAAAAACGTACGGCTTGGACCGGGCAAACAGTTGACCTTCTCGACGGGAGGCATTGATGGCAGATTGCCACAACGCAGAGTCCGTGCCGTGGTCCATACCGGTCAACCGTCGGAGTCCCGCTTTCCCGGCTTCGACAATGGCGTATCGAGACGCATCCAAGGAAGAGACCAAGGCATCGACGGCAAGATCATTTTCGTATTGAGACAACGCCACCGTGAGGTCGCGCCGCACTTGGATATCTTCTTGTGGGTCGTTGGCGCTTTCTGCAAGAAATGGGATCAATTCTGGCATGTGCACACGCTGGGCGAAAATTGCCGCAGCCCTGCGTTCGACCCGATGCGTGGAAGTCAATGCGGTTTGAAACAACGGAGCATCTTCTGGACCGCCATGTCGGGCCAAGGCCAACAATGCGGCGGCCCGAACCGCAGGATCAGAATCAGCGCCGGCCATGAGGCGATACACCGGGCCGAAGGCATCATTGTCTCCCCATGACTGATGGGTCACTCGAAAAAGGGCCTCCCGACGATCATCAGGACGATCGGACTTCAACCGTCTTGACTCCGCCGCTACCGGATTGATGAAATTCTCCACCAGCAAAGTGGTGTCTTCTTGAAGTGCACCGAAGTCTTCCTGAATGGTGTCCAATGCCGAGCACCCGGTCAATACCACCAACGTGGTTGAAATCAACATGCATGGGACTCTGGGCACAGGGGGATACTATCCACCGATCATGGCTTTTGACGTCTATTCGATACCTTTGGGGCCTTGGCAAACCAACGCTCTTGTTCTGCAAAGCACCAACAACGAGGTGACCATCTGCGATCCGGGGATGGACCCCGCTCCCCTGCTTGACCACCTGCAGCAACATGACCTGCTGGTGAAGCAGATCATCCTGACCCACGCCCATGTGGATCACATTGCCGGCATCGATGCTGTGAGCCATTGCTTTGGCGACCCGCCGATTCTGGTGCACCCCGAGGAACAACAATGGCTCAACCAACCTGAATTGAACCTCTCATCCCTCTCAGGCTTCGACGTCACCAGTCGACCTGCAACCGGCACCATCGTCGACGGCCAGTCCGTTTCTGTTGGGGTCGAAGAGGCAAAGGTATGGCATCTTCCAGGCCATTCTCCAGGGTCGATCGGCTTGTATTTCCAAACCAAAAACATTTTGATCGGTGGAGACACCCTGTTCCAAGGCTCGATCGGAAGAACAGATTTCCCCACCAGCGAGCCAGAGGCCATGGAAGCTTCCCTTCGTCGCTTGCTCACGCTGCCTGATGAGACACGCGTGTATCCCGGGCATGGCCCCAGCACCACCATCGGTCAGGAACGGCAGACCAACCCCTTCCTGAGGGCACTCGTCGCAACCTCCTGAAGCGCAACTTCTCAGCGGTTGCGTGCTTCACGAGGATCAGCCACCGTTGCAATTCGATCCAAACTCATCAAAGCCATGGCGGTGCCGTAGTTTGCTGTTCGGACCAATCTTGGATCTGTGGGGTCGCGATCATTCCAGGTTCCTCCAGGGTCTCGCACCTGTTCTAACCTTGCCCGCAGCAGCCTGGCGTACTCCCCTCGCTCTCTCCGAGGAAGAAGCATGATGGCTCGAGAAGCCTGATCGTGGGCGTACATGAAGTAGTACGGCGCGACGCCAAATGGAGCCACATGGGTACCACGTTGCTGGCGCCGTTCTTCCAACCGCTCCCAATGGGCAAAGAAAGAGTCCAAAGCACCACGCAACTTGGAAAGATCCTCAGAACCAACCTCCACCAAGTACGACTCAACCGCCAACATGCGACCGGTGCTGCCAGGGACGGGGTCCGGACGGCTTCCTGCGTAGGCTTGGCCTCCGGACTTGGTCCGCGATCGAAGCAAGGCTGCATCACCTCGTTCGAGGACCTCTTTGGGGAAGACGTGTCCATGCTGCATCGCCAATCGGAGAGCTCGCAGGGTCGGAACGGTCATGAATGGAGAAGCCTCACCCGGGGTTCCCGTCGCGAAGCCAGAACGACGGGAATAGTTCCAGCCTCCAGATTGAATTTCTGTGGCCAAGATGCCTCCGAGCGCGTGTCGTTCAGCCTGTCGATGGGAAGCCAGTGCAGGTTCCGGGACAAGATTGTCTCGACGAAGCATGATCAAGGTTTCGAGGGCGTAACACCACCCCCAACCTCGGACGTCATAGGTCTCCGAAAAAACATGGGCCATGCCGGGATGGTCCATGGCCTCGACCAAAAAGGAGCGGGCTCGCTCCATCGCCGCATTTCGATCTTTGGCCCGGACATCGTCAGCTGGCAAAGTGAGCAGAGCCTGCATCACGATGGCCGTACCTCCCACTCGGTACCCAATAGGATTTTGAAGCCCTTGAGAGCCACGCACCCGGTACACCCCTCGGTATGGCCATTCGACCTTGTTCTCCTGACGGTCCAGCAAGAAATCCACTGCCGTAGAGCGAACTTCTGCCAAATCAATTGCGGCCAAAATCAACAGCGGAATCATCATGGGTCATAGAGTACGGCACGATGTTTCACGTCGTCCTTCATGCCCCCGAGATCCCCAACAACACGGGAAACATCGGTCGTACCGTGGCTGTGACCGGTGGGGTGCTTCATCTGATCCACCCTCTTGGGTTTGAGATTGACGAAAAAGCGGTCCGGCGAGCGGGCCTTGATTACTGGGAACGCCTTGATGTTCGGGAATATGCTGATTTTGAGACATACCTGCACAAAGCCGATCCACAGCGCCTCTTTTTGTTCACCGCGAAGGCAGGCGCGACGCCCTGGCAAACCAAGATGCAAGTTGGAGATCATCTTCTCTTCGGAGGAGAATCGCAGGGTGTCCCCGACAGCGTGCTTGAAACGGTCAAAACACGCTTTGGTCCAACGGCCCTGCTGAAGCTACCGATGCTTGCTGGACCACGCCGTCCCAGTTTGAATTTGGGATCAACCGTCTGCGCGGCTTTGTACGAAGGCGTCCGCCAGAACTTCGACCAGTTTGGCATGACCCTAGAATGAAATCATATGGCCACCACAACCGACCCACTGTCTGCACTTCGTTCCACCGATCCTCATCTGGCCGCCATGCTCGACCGAGAAGCGGAAAGGCAAGACTCAACCCTTGAGTTTATTGCCAGTGAAAATCACACCTCGAAGGCAGTGATGGAAGCCACAGGATCTTGGCTGACGAACAAATACGCAGAGGGGTACCCCGGGAAACGGTATTACGGGGGGTGTGAATTCCACGATCAAATCGAAGACCTTGCTCGCGATCGTGCCAAGAAGTTGTTTGGCTGCCAATTTGCGAATGTTCAACCGCACTGCGGAGCAAATGCAAACATTGCCGCTTTTATGGCATTGCTTCAACCAGGCGACCGAGTTCTAAGTTTGCCCATTGCGCATGGCGGGCACCTTTCCCATGGGCTGAAGCCCAATTTCTCGGGAACATTCTTTGAGATTCACGACTACATTTTGGATGCCGACACCGAATTGCTTGACATGGAGCACGTTCGTGACCGAGCGTTGGAATGCAAGCCCAAGCTGATCATCTGCGGTTTCAGCGCGTATCCACGCGTGATTGACTTTGCAAAATTTCGTGAAATCGCTGATGAGGTTGGCGCTTACCTGATGGCCGATATCGCGCACATCGCGGGACTGGTGGCCGGCGGGGTTCACCCCTCACCATTCCCACATGCTGATGTGGTCACAACCACCACCCACAAGACCCTCCGTGGTCCACGTGGTGGGTTGATCTTGAGCAACGATGAAGACATTGCCAAAAAGATCGACCGCAAAGTATTCCCAGGCTCCCAAGGTGGACCTCTGATGCACGTCATTGCCGCCAAAGCCCAAGCATTCGGCGAGGCACTGGAACCTTCATTTCAGGAATACCAAACCCATGTGGTTGCCAACGCCAAAGCGCTCGCCAAGGGTCTGACCGGTCACGGGTTCCGTCTCTGCTCGGGCGGCACGGACAACCACTTGCTGCTGGTTGACCTGAGAGACCGAGACGCGGACCTCACCGGTGCCGAAGTTGAAGCATGGCTGGGTGAAGCAGGAATCGTGGTCAACAAAAATGGCATTCCCAACGATCCTCGTTCTCCCATGGTGACCAGTGGCCTGAGATTCGGAACACCTGCAACCACCACCCGTGGTCTTGGTGAAGCCGAAATGCAACAAGTTGCCGACTGGATCGAACGCGTGGTTGCGTCACGAGGAGAAGCAGCCGCATCTGTTCGAGAGGAAGTTCGTTCACTCTGCGTTCAATTCCCCCTCCCCCATTGATTGATTCTTCAATCCATTCTGGAAATACCCATGATCCCACTTCTAGTTCTCGCTGCCGCTGATGCCATCGTGATGGATGGTGACTTCAATGACTGGGACAATGTGACCAACACCATGTGTGTGGACGCGTTCGATGCCGCAGCGGGCGGCCCAGACTTGGGCACGACCAAGTGGACCGCCAACGGGGACACCCTTCATTTGTGGCTTGAGCTCTGCACCAAAGATGGCCCCATGTTGAATCTGCAGGCGATGGACTACCGGCTGCTGCTGGTGATGGACACGGATGGCCGGCCCCAGAGTGGGTCAAACTGCCACGGGCTTCCCGGAACTGAAGCGATGCTGTCCATGCCTGGTCCAGATCGAAAAGACCCCAACAAGCCTGGGATGGGTGCTGCCCTGCTCGCCCCAGATGGCAAGAGATATCAAGCCGGGTGGGTCAAAAGTGGGACACAACCTGCATGGTCTGCCGGGATTGCCACCGCACCAGCAACTTCTGGCCGTGCCTTTGAATTCTCGGTGGGACGAAGAGCAAACTTTTTAAGCGCGAATTCTGCCACGCTGAAATGGGTGGTTTTGGATGCTGCCGGTGGGGTGATTGACGAAACGCCAGCCTCGACGATCGCCTTGCCCAAATTTACCCCGGCCAAACCAACCATGGCGTCATCTTCCGACTTTGATCGAACTGCTGATGTCGACTTCCGTCTGGTGAACTGGAATGTGGAATGGGGCAACCTTCTGGATGAGCGAGAGCCCGCGGGGCGGTTGCTCGCCGCCCTTGCCCCCGATGCCATATTGCTCCAAGAGATGATGACCGAGCAAGATGAGGATGAGATCGTCGCCATGTTGGAAGAAGCCATGCCGGTCAACGGAGGGTGGAACGTTCAGGTTGGAAAAGCAGGCGGAAGGATCCGATGCGCCGTCGCCATTCGAGGCGATCGTGTGGCCTCGGTTCCAGGACTGTCCACGGTGGCCACCAATCGGTCCGCGGCCGCGGCCATTCGGACCGATTCGGGTCCAGTCACTCTGATCGCAACCCACTTGAAGTGCTGCGGCCGAGATGGTTCCAAAGAAGACACCAAACGAATCAGTGAAGCAGAGGAACTGCGTGATGCCATTGCCAAAAAACTTGGACAGTCGCACCGAGTGGTTCTGGCCGGGGACCTGAATCTCGTGGGAAGCCAAATTCCACTGCAACGACTCGAGGAATCTGGCCTGACCACCATCGACATGCGACAACCTGACAACGCGACCACGGCGACCTGGGACAACGAATCCAGCAGTTTCTTGCCTGGCCGATTGGATTATGTCCTGCACAGTCGTCAATTGAGTCCAACCATGGCAGTGGTGTTTGACACCAAAGACGTGGATCCATCCTGGCTCCCGCACTCTTTGCGTCGGGAAGCCAGCGACCACCTCCCGCTGGTGGTGGATTTCAAAGTGAATCGGTGAACGCCGAACCTCCAGAAATCCGAATTCGGAAAATCGCCACCCCATTCGGGACCATGGTGCTCAGGGGACAACAACACTTTGATGTGAGTTGGGAGACCACCCCCCCAATTCAAGGACTCGAGGACGACAGCCTCCACCCAGATCTGGTGTTGGCCGTTGAGCGGTGGTGCACTGGATTGCCGGTCAACCTGGAACCATGGCTGCCAAGAGGTGAAGATTTCAACAGCCGGGTACGCCGGGCTTGTGCTCAGATTCCTTGGGCTGAAACCAGAACGTACGGCCAGCTGGCACAATTGGCCGGTTCCCCCAAAGCCAGTCGCGCGGTTGGTCAAGCCATGCGTCGGAACCCGCTGCCTTTGCTCATCCCCTGCCACCGTGTCGTGGGCGCCTCTGGTTTGGGTGGATACGCTGGTGAAAATCAAAATGGGCCCCAACTTGCAAGAAAGCGGGCAATCTTGGCCTTCGAGCAAGATGTCCACCAAACCGAGACCGGTTCCATATAGAATTATGTTTTCACCGCGCTTAGCTCAGTTGGCCAGAGCGGCTCGTTTACACCGAGTAGGTCGCTGGTTCGAGTCCAGCAGCGCGGACTCATGGTCAATGCACGCAAGACATTGCCGAACCTCTCCTTCGCCCTAAGTTTGGCTTGGTTGTCTTTGGTGGCCTGCCAACCGACCGTGGAAAGACTGGAAGACAGTGCCCCCGCCTCCACTCGGGTTCGGGCCGACTTCCGATTGGATGTCCCTCAAGTGATGCGTGGCACGGTCGCCCAAGAATCCATTTTGGTGGGATTCGAGCCGGTGGCTGTCGAAGGGTATGGCCTGGTCGTGGGACTGGATGGCACCGGCTGCACCACAATGCCACCCGATCTCAGAGCGCACATGTCTGCGGATATGACGCGAAGGGGCATCGGTCCTTCCGGCAGTCAAGGCAGCGCCCCCCCTCCAGAGCGCATGCTCAATGATCCCCGGACCGCCGTGGTCATCGTGCGTGGCACCCTTCCGCCCGGTTCAAATGCTCGACAAAAGAGAACTCCGGGGACCCAATTCGATCTTGAAGTCATCATCGACCCGCGAACCGATGCCACCAGCTTGCTCGGCGGACGCCTCTACACCTGTGACCTGCGTCCAGCCTCCGGCAGCGGGTTGCCTCCCACCGGATCCCGCCAAGCCGATGCCTTGGGTGAAGGCAAAGGGCCACTCTTTGTGAACCCCTTCGCTCTCCGAGGGAGCGATGGTCGTGAGCTGATTGACCTCACCCGAGCCAGAATCATTGGAGGTGGGGAAGCCACCAAGCGGGTGCCGCTGAGACTTCGTCTTGCAAGCCCAAGCCACGCCCGCGCCCGCATGATCGCGAGTGCTGTGAATGCCAGGTTCCCCCAAGACCCCGGCATGCGTGACGACGTGGCCCGTGGAGAAAGCGACGAGATGATTTCGATCGCGGTACCGCCACGTTGGTCGCAAGACACAACAACCTTCGCCCAACTGTTGCGACACACCACCATTCAACAAGCCCGTCAAGAAGCTTCGGCCGCTCTGGTCGCACGAGAAGTGCAACGCAATCCACGCATGGCCCTCGACGCAGCGTGGCGGTGGCGGGCCATGGGCCCCAAAGCCTTGGCCACCACGCGAGGCCTGTATGACGCCCCCGAACGGAGAGTTCGAGAAGCCGCTTTGAAGGCAGGAGCTTGGCTGGATGACCCCTTGGTCCTGCCCCATCTTGAGGTGTTTGCCCAAAGCGAAGATCCAGAATCGCGTCGACTTTCGGCAGTCTTGATGGCCGAACTCCCGTGGGATCCTCGTTTGGAGTTCGCGCTCACCAAATTGGTTGATGATTCCGAGCTGGACATTCGTCTGGCGGCGTATGAAGCTCTGGTTGATTTGGGATCTTCGACCGTGCGACGTGTTCGATTTCATCCTGAGTTTGAGGTGGATCTGGTCGACAGCAACGACCCCTTGATCTATGTCACCCAAACGTTGATCCCCAGAGTAGTGGTGTTCGCCCCACAGCACGAGTTGGCCCGCCCACTCTTTGCAGACTTGACCACTCAAAACATGATGGCGGTGGCTGAAGACGGCGACGATTTGGTTCGCTTGCGTTATGACGGAAAAGTCATCGGTTCCGCCCCAACACTCTTGGCACTGGTGCAATCTTTGGCGACACCTGAAAATAGCGCTTTGGGACGCAAAGGATTTGGGCTGGACTATGCCGCGACGGTTGGAGCGCTGTATGGCATCTGCCGCAACGTCGATCGAGGTATTCCTTTCCGCGCGCAACAAGACCGGATGCTGGCAACTTTGGCCCGACGATTTGAAGTGCGTCCAGACCAAACTCGAAGCATCCGGCAAGATTTTGATGAGGACATCACCTTCGCAATCGAAGATCCTGGTGAAGGGCGTGCCGATTTTGAGCCGCTTCCCGAAGAGTTGGCACCACCCCTACCACCCACCGCTGAATCCAACGAGATCTCAGACTTGAACCCGTCCGCTGCCCCGCCAGACGAGCCCCGCAGGGATTTCAAACCTGAATCACCATCCACGGATCGTCCTGATTTTGATCCGCCTTCCGCCTGATCTAGGTACGATCAATCCAGACGTGGAGACGTCACTGACCACCACATGTGAAGACAAGGAGGTCTTCCCCCACCATGCGTCTTGAGCGACTCACACTTTCTGGATTCAAAAGCTTCGCAGATGCCACCGAAGTTAGGTTTGATGCGCCCATCAATGGCATTGTTGGTCCCAATGGCTGCGGCAAGTCGAATGTCGTCGACGCATTAAAATGGGTACTCGGGGAACGTTCAGCGAAGAGCCTTCGAGGCGGTTCCATGCTGGACGTGATTTTTGCCGGAGCACATGCCCGGTCTCCATCTGATCTCGCCAAAGTGGAATTGGTCTTCTCCAATCCCATCGTGGATCGTGATCAAGATGGCCAGCCACAACGAGAATTGCCCATCAATACTGAGGAAGTATCCATCTGCCGTGCTCTGGACCGAGACAACACCTCTCGTTATTTCATCAATGGCTCCAAAGCCAAAGCAAAAGAAATACGGGAGCTGCTGTACGGGACAGGCATGGGCAAGGGCGGATACGCCATGATCGAACAAGGCCAGGTGGCGGCCATGCTCCAAGCCAAGCCCGAAGAACGCCGTAGAATTTTAGAAGAAGCGGCAGGAATCTCAGGATTCCGGGACCGGCGGCAAGAATCTTCTCGAAGTTTGGAGCGTTCTGAATCGAAGCTGGAAGTTTTCCGGGCCTCCTTGGCCTCAACAGAGCGACGTCTCAGAACCATCCGCAACCAAGCCGAGCGAGCGCGTCAGTATCAGGTTTTAGAATCCGAGCGTGTCGACCTGCAGCGTTACTTGCTAACCGAGACGTTCCTTCGACTCGAAACGGAACTGAACGATGCCATCCAACGGCGACGTGAATCAGCGGCGGAAGGTGCAGTCTGGTTGGCGGCGTTGGAGGAGGCCGAAGCAGATCTGACCTCCAAGAAGCAAAGCGAAACCGAGGCATGGCAGCTGCGTCGCAAAGCCGAACAAACACAAAGCAAAGCAGAGGCGGAACATGCGGCCGCAGCTGAAGCGCTTCGGGCCGCCAAGGAACGATACGAAGCTGCGACTCAGGCCAACGCCGAGGATAAACGCGAACTCGAAGAACTTGACACGCGGGAGTCCCACCTCAAGGCAGAGCGGAACACCCACGAATGTCTGAATGCAGAAGCGTCCACCCAACTGGACCAGACACGGAAAGCACTTGACGAAGCAGTTGCAACCCGCACTCGAACGCGGCAAATGGCAGTTGATGCAGAGCGACAAGCCATACGTGCAGAAGAGGCGGTCACCGACACCCAACAAGAGGCGGAGCGTCGACGCTCAGAAGCGGCCGAGAGCGAAGCGAGAAGAGAAGGCACTCGTGAGCAAGAAGAAGCCGCCAACGTCCGCCTTCAGAACCTTCGTGAACAGACCAGTTCCATCGCGCAAAAGCTTGAATCGGCTCGAGGATCTTTCACTGCTGCTGAACGCGCCAAAGTCATTGCCGAAGAAAACACCTCAGTTCAGGCGGCAAGGCTGGCGTCTTTGGGGGATCAACAATCGGTTTTGGCGTCAAATCTCTCCGAAATCCGCGCGGCCGAAGCTCGCATCCAAAGTCGTCTGGACGCGCTCGTTGAGCTCCGCCAAAGCCGTGAAGGTCTGGCTGAAGGCATTCGAAAAGTACTGGAGCGACCCGAGTCTCACCCTGGCTTGATTGGCGTTCTGGCCGAACTTATTGAAACTGACACTGACGCCGCCGATCGACTTGAGCTTGCGTTGGGTGAACACGCCCAGACGCTGGTCTTTGACACGCGGCAGTCGGCCCAGCAAGCGAGTGCCCGATTGGCTGAAGCACCCGGCCGCATCAGGATTGCCAGTCTGGAGCCACAAGGAAGCAATCCCCTTCCGAGACACAACGGCTCACGCCCAAATGTCTTGCACAACGTGCATCTTGGCGGCCCTGGGGCCTGGTTGACCCGTCGAATCCTGCAAAAAACCTACCCCGCCACAAACATTCAGGACGCCAAACAGCAGTCCCTTTTATATCCGGGGTCCAGATTCCTCTTGGACGATGGAACGGTCTTGGAATCCGACGGCCGAATCGTGGTAGGACGCGAGACCAGCGCTGCAGGAACTATTGTTCGCCGAGCAGAGGAACGCCGGCTGCAAGAGGAACTCGATGAACTCCTCGTCCGACAGCTTCGGCTCAACGAAAATCTTGCCGGAGTTCAGGCGGGAGAAAAAGAGGCACGGCAAAATCTCGAGGAAGCCAACCTCAAAGAGCGTGAAGCTCGAGAAGCGCTCAACACTGTGCAAGCTCAGATTGACCGCGAAGAAGCCGACCAAAAACGACTCCGAACTGAAACCGAATCGGCCGAACAAACCTGTTCCTCCATGGCTGCACGTTCAAAGCAGTTCACCATGCTTGCCGAAGAAGCACGCGAACGTGCCCAAGTGGCCGAAGACCGCTTGGGCACCCTGCGCTCGGCCCGAGATGAAGCTCGCGCGTTGCTTGATCTCCAAAGAAAAGACGACGCGGCGGCTGAAAAGGCCGTCGACGATGCCCACGAAGACCACCGTGAAGCCGCCACTCAAGCCGAGGCAGCCCATCGGACCTTGGCGGCCACCAATCGTGAATTGGACGAGTCCATCAAAAGGCGTCAGGTCTGGCTCGAACGACACAAGAAAAGACAAACAGAGCAAAAGTATGCAGAGGAATCCAGAAACACCAACCAGGACCGCTTGAACCTCGCCGAAACCATGTTGGCGAGGCGACGTTCCGAATCAACCAAGGCAAATCAACATGCCGAAGCAGCGGTGATCGCCCGTCAGGACGCTGAAAGTGCACGAGAGATCCCAAGATCTGGCTCCATTCAAGCTGAAAAAGAAATTCAGAGCGTTGAAGGTCTGTTGGCCCGAATTGCCCTTGAGCGAGATCACCTTGGAGAAAGCATTCGGTCTGAGGAAGCCTTCCAAATGGAAGATATTGCGGCCTCAGCCGTAAACTTCGATCCCAATCCCAGCAATGACTCCGATCGGGCCAGCCGTGAAGAAAGGCTTGAGGAAGTACGAGCAGAAATTCGATCTCTGGGGCACATCAACTTGGATGCCATCCAAGAAGAGCAAGAGCTTGACGAGAACAACGAAAAACTCATCGAACAAGTCGCCGACCTTGAATCCACCATTGTTCGTCTGACCGAACTGATCGAACGCCTTGACACCGAAAGTCGAGCCATGTTTGGCGAGGCATTTGAGCGAATTCGTGACCATTTTGCTGGTGAAGACGGCATGTTCCGACAACTGTTTGGAGGTGGTTCCGCCCAATTGGAACTGGTACCCACGGAATCTGGTGATATTGACCTCCTGGAGTCTGGCATCGAAATCAGGGCCACCCCTCCCGGGAAGCGGCCTCGTGTGCTTTCGCAACTTTCAGGTGGTGAAAAGACCATGACTGCGGTCGCTTTGGTGATGGCCATTTTTCGTTCCAATCCAAGCCCAGTTTGTGTGCTTGACGAAGTCGATGCCGCACTTGATGAAGCCAACGTCGCCCGATTCTGCAAAACCATTCAGAGCTTCACCGACCGCAGCCAGTTTGTTGTTATCACCCACCGAAAACTCACCATGCGTTCGTGCCAGCGGCTGTACGGAGTCACCATGCAGGAACGTGGGGTCTCCAAGTTGGTTGGAGTGCGAGTCGATGATGTTCAAGAGACCAAGCAAGGCGACGTCGCCTTAATCGAGACCTTGCCAACCTCAATTGCTCATCCGGTGTAAAAGGAATGTCACCATCCACGATCAGACTTCGTGGCAGTGACCGGACATCAAGTCAGTTGGAATCGCTTTCGGAGTCCCCGCGGAGAAGTCCCCGCAAGCGCTCATTGTCACGCTTGGTTGCCTCCAAATCGAACACCAAATATTTCACGCTTACCCGCAACCAATCCATAGAGGATTGAAGATTGTCGAGTGCGGTACGAACCTTTTCCTTGCGGGCAGCCCCTTCCCCTTCAGGGAAGGATGACTCGAGTCCCTCGGGAAGGGCGGCGAGTTGTTGCAGCAAGGCGCTCATACGCCGATCAAAAGTATGTTCATCAGCCATGTGGATTCTCCCGTTGTCGACCTCAGAAGAGGACAAAGGGAGATTGCGGCAACTTCAGCCCAACACAAGCAAGAAACTCAGGACCGTACAGTCTGTGACATTCGTTCCGTTTGGTTAGGAACGAACTGGGCCTCGAGAACCGCTGAGTTGGCGTTCAATTTCTTTCCGGTGGTCCGCGGGCAGTTTTTTCCAGTCAGTCGGAGACAAAGATTTCAATTCTCGCAGCGTTCGGTCGCGCACTTCACGCCATCTGCCAAAGAGAGATTCCAATTCATGGCGTGGAAGTTGATCCATCGGATCTTGCAAGCCGGTTTGGGCCACGGCCCAGGCCATAAGGCCAGTTGAATCATTCCCAAATCGATACAAGCTGGCACAGGCCCGAATGCGCCCTTCAACGGGATGAAAAGGATCGGTCACGTCCTCTGGAAGTCGAGTCATGACGTCAATAAGAAGCTTCTGACGTGCACCTGCACTCAGAGCGACTTCTTCGGAACGAAAGAACGCCGCGGCTGGGGGTTCCCAACTCTCTGAATCAGGGCGATCATCGGCCGAGGCTGAAGCCAGGGGGGCGACTTTGGGGTCCATGTGTTTCAATCCGGCGAATTCGAATCGAACGGCCAGTTTTCCACCTGGTTCAAGCCGAACGATGGTTCCCACGCCCCATTCGGGTCGAGCGGTGTTGCGGATTTGATCGCCAAAGGCATAGTTGTGTGGCATAAAGGTCTCTAAAGACACGGTTTGGCCGCCAAACAGACAAAATTGGCTGCATTATCGGGCATGAATTTCATGAAAGAACTGTGACCGGCTTTATCCACAGGCGACACGTTCGTATCTGGAGAACCTTAGTCGATTTCTCCCCTCGAAATCCTTGATGGGGGGCCAAAAAGCCAAACTTTGGTGACTTTCTGTCAGGTTCACGCAGTATTAATAAGGCGACACTTGCATCCGGAAAACTAGGGGCTACATTCGACATCGAGAAGAGACCTGGGCCAAGTTGGCCCGACATCCGCGGCGCGGAAGGAGAGAGAGCCCCCACAATCAACTTGGCATGCGATGCGGTATGCCTTCTTGCCATGAGAGACACCCCAAAAGCACTCGGGAGTGGGCAAGAGAGACGGGAGCACTCTTTCATGATTCGTTGCTTGTCCAATCGGGATCGAGATCCCGGCTGTGGTTCCGTCCGCACCGAGCGGAGGGAAGAGAGAGAAAGAAATGGCCAACAGCCCCCCCGCCCCTGGCTTTGGTAAATCAAGATCACCCACCGACGAATCCAGAGATTCAATCCTGGCCCCTTTGTGGTTGCAGGAGGCAGAACGTGCTGCGAAGCGCCATTGCACCATTTTGATCACTGGTGAAACTGGGGTGGGCAAGGGGCATTTGGCCAATTTCATCCACCAGAACAGCCCACGAGCAAATCAACCTTTTGTTCCTATCAACTGTGGAGCCATTCCAGAAACACTCATGGATTCCCAGCTCTTTGGTCACGCCAAGGGGGCCTTCAGCGATGCACGTCGTGAACATCCCGGCATGATTCGAGCCGCCGCAGGCGGAACAATTTTCCTTGATGAAATTGGTGAACTGACTCCTTCGGCACAAATTCGCATGCTGCGTCTGTTGCAAGAATTCGAGGTGCAACCTGTGGGCTACTCAGAGCCCGTAGAAGTTGACGTGAGGGTCTTGAGCGCGACCAATCGGAGTCTTGAAGACGCGGTCGCTTCGCGTTCATTCCGCGAAGACCTGTTGTATCGACTCGATGTCATCCGGGTGGAAGTGCCACCTCTGCGGCAACGGAGAAACGAGATCGCTGATCTCATCCTTCAGTTCAATGAAGAATTCTGCCGGATTCACCGCACCCCTACCCTTGATTTTCATCCCGAAGCCGTCGAATGCTTGATCAGGCATCCGTGGCCAGGAAACATTCGACAGTTAAGGACCGTCATTGAACGACTTCATGTGCTCTGTGAATCTCCGCACGTGACACCAAAAACACTGCAGGATGTTTCAAAGTTAGATCTCATCGAATCTAGGGGTGTCCCAAGCACCGCCCGATTCGACTTGTCTGCACAACGGAAGCAAATGATTGAGGTTCACTTGGAGCAAGGTGGCACGGTCGAATCCTTTGCCAAAGGTATTGGGGTTCATCGCAGCACGGTTTACCGCTGGCTCAAGCCGACGTAACAGCTGATCAAAGAGTTCACAAAAATGACCCATTGACCTGATCAGTAATGATCGGGTTTTTTCTTTTTTTCCTCTTTCTTATCGAACAATCTGTGCGTGTTGTCGCAGCTTTGCGAAAGGTTGTCGCACAACTCGATTTGGCGTTCAGAACCATGTCGCGTTTGTGCGAATCGAGAATTCGCCATGCGACATCCCACCAGAAGAGGAACCCAACAGAGCCGCGTTGAGCGTCTGATCGGCTTTTTCCACGTGTCTCGATGAGAACACTTGGCATGGTTGTTGCAGTTGTCTTGTGTGTCTGATTGTGATTCCCAATTCGTGGTCCTCGCTGGTGCCGCGGAAGCCATTCGCCAAATCGGCGGTGAACTTCGCCAGTCCGGCATTGCCCCCAAGGCAACGGCCACCCATCTCACTGCATTGAGACAGGGACTCATCCTTCAGCCACCGAGCTTCGTGGTCATCTGCGTCGCTCTGTCAGAGAAGAGTACGAAGCGTCACGACCATGACCTGAAAATCTTCCTTGACGACATGCGGTCTCTTCCTGGAACCGTCCGAAGCATTGGCGTGACACCAAATTCGGCTCCGGGACTGACCGGCCAGTTGGCTTCGCTTGGATTTGATCTCTACCTCAGTGATCCACACCAGGCGGCATCGGCCATCGAGTCTATCCGTTTGGAAACCTCGAAAACTGGCGCTTCTCGATTCGACGCCCTTTGTGAAATCGAACTTGAAGACAACAACTGGCCCGTGCGTTTGGGAACCCCACAAGCAAAGGCCATAGAAGGAACACCCGGAGTTGAACGTTTCAACTTCGACCACGACTGAAGAGCGAGAAGTCCCGAGAAGGGGGCGAAAAGAGGAGAACACATCCCCGGAGTCATCAGGAGAGTCAAGAGATCAACATCATTGATTTGCAACCAATGCTTTCAAGAGAGCAATTGCGAAAGATCAGACCACCGAAGAGCGAGCTTGGGAGAGCGGTCTGGAAAGAGGTGAAGAGATCGAGACCGGACGTGTGAAGACTGAGAATGAGGAGATGCAGGGACCCCGGCTGCACATTCTCTTTCCTTGTCTGAACCAGTGGAAACACTGCCTTCAGACCTTGGGCCCAGATCCTGGGTCGACAACTCTCTCTCTTCTCTCCGCATCAGTTCTCTTGGACTGATGCGGACCTTGGGCCCAGATCCTGGGTCGACAACTCTCTCTCTTCTCTCCGCATCAGTTCTCTTGGACTGATGCGGACCTTGGGCCCAGATCTTGGGTCGACACCTGTCGTAGGCACTGTGGAACGTCCGTTTTCGTCCGAAAGTGGATCAGTCCGACAGAACCGAATTCATGATGGCCGGAACTTGTGCCTGGAGTTTTCCACTCCAGCGAGCCTTGATCATGCCATCGCCTCCAATGTGCAAAAGCAAGGGCAACTCTGTGACCTGCAACCCGCTGTATAAGTTCGACGATGGATCGAAGAGCGAGCGGACAGTGGAAACACGGAGCGAGGCGAAAGTCTCAGAAGCCTTTTGCCACCGCTCAGCGTCAATGGCACCAGGTTCAGCGACATTGATGCAAGTCATGTCGCAACCCTTTGGGTTGTTGGAGAGACCTTGAAGAGACCGGATGAACAATCGAGATGGCGAATTGGAAGAATTCCAAAAAAGATACAGATGATCCTGTCCCACGATTGTTTTGGAGGACCACGGCTGACCGGAGAATGAGTTGAGCTCCACTGTGGGGAACAAATCACCGGGCATCCCTCCATTTGGAGACGAACCCGACTTCGGATTTTCCCAAGTGAAAAGGGCTTCAATGGTTGGGTACTTGATTCGATCTCCAGGATCAAAAATAATTTGAGGGTCCAGCTCATTGGGGAATTTCCAAGTGCATTCAATGGTTCTGCGAATGCGGACCGATTCGGGAGCTGTTGGTGGCGAATAGTCCGTTGAGAGACGCATCACCAATTGTGAATCAGGATGGATGTCCCAATGGGTCTGACCTCGTGGTGTTTCAAGTGTGATTCGCTCAAGAGTCCCATGGATCTCATGAACCACTTCTGAGTTGGGGCCAAACTTCAAAGTTTCGTCCAATCCCAGTCCAAGCTTCTGGAGTATTTCTTGAGTTGACTTTTCTGAGCCTAGAGCAACAAAAGTCGAAACCACGTTCTTCAAGCGTCCAATCTCGTCAAAAAAGGAACCCTCTGCGGATCGCCAAACGCACCTTTCAGGTTTGGTTGAGTTGACGAATCCAAAAGTATCGTTGAGCAACACCGAACGCGTATTCTGGGTGATCAAATCGTAATTTCCTCGATCGTGTCGAAGAGATTGACGACTTTGGGTGGGATCGAGGTTGAGAAATTGAACGGCCTCTTGCAAGTCGAGGGTGTAGGTTTTGAGTTGGCGGAGGTGATCTCGGGTTTTTTCGAATTGGCCCGGGATACCACCAATTTCTAGAGCTGTGGATTCTGGGCCTCGAACATCTTCCTCACTTGAATCCAATGGCATCGACGAGCAGATACTCAAAGAACAGACAGTTAAGAACATTCAAAGACCTCCTGATCTTTTTGTTCTTTCGGCCAATGCGAGGAAAAGGATCGAACGATTTCTCGAATTGACAGTGGAATCTCATCCAAGGGCAGGGTTTGGGATGGCCCAAGCACAAAAGGACGTTCTTGAGCGCGGGGATGGGGCAGCTCCAACCCAGGAACCGAACATCGAACGTTCCCGAACGCAATCAGATCGAGATCCAACCTTCTTGGGCCCCAACGAATCTCACGATCACGATCACGGCCAAAAGTTTTCTCCACCTCCAACAGTCGAACCATCAATTCCCGGGGTCCACAACTTGTCCGAGCCGCAACTACGGCATTGGCATACTCCGGTTGATCCGTTGGACCGCCCACCGGAGGTGTGGAAAAAATTGGGCTGCATAGAACGGCCCGAAGAACTTCTTGGGCGACCAAGAGGTCCAAGGCCGAATGGAAGGTGTGTACGGGCTGACCAAGATTGGCACCAAAAGCAACAAGAACTTGGTTCACGACCCAAGCTGTTCCAAAAGAAATTCAAAGCAGGCGTCGACCGTTTGTCGTCGAACAGACAGCCGGTCTCCAGAAAAATGATATCGGCGGGCAAGAGTACCGTTGGGAGTGGCGATACCAATCCAGACCAGGCCCACTGGCTTCTCCGCCGTACCGCCACCAGGCCCCGCGATGCCAGTGGTCGAACACGAAACCGAACTTTCACAATGTGATCTGACGCCCTCAGCCATTGCCAAGGCCACTGGCTCACTCACAGCACCATGCTGCCGCAAATCATCTTCTGGAACGTGCAAGAGTTTGTGTTTTACGTCGTTGGAGTAAGCCACAACACCTCCGGAATACCAAGTGCTGGATCCAGGAAGATCCACCAATGCCGCCGCGCACAGCCCTCCGGTACAAGATTCTGCAGTCGAGATGGTCCACCCGCGGGTCAACAGAGCATCACGCAACATTTCAACGCTAGAACTCATGGCAAATCACCATAGACCACTTGTCCATGACGGACGGTGGCCAAAATATTTGGCACTCGGCCTTCAAGCAAAGCCTTTCGGGGATCCTCATCCAACGCCACGAAGGAGGCTGGTCCTCCAACGCAAATTGTTGGATCCGGAAGTCGAACCATGCGGGCGGCAGCTGTTGTCACAGCTTCAAGGGCGGTCATGACATCAATGGATTCCGATCGGTCTGGCCGAACGGCTTCAAGCATGGCGTTGAGCGGATTGGCTGCGACCACGGGCCAATCGCTGGAAAAGGCCAATTGACCGCCGGCTTCATGCAAAGATCGGTAACGGAACGCGAGCTTTGGGTCCGCACATTTTTCGATTTCTCGAGCATCATCAATGTGGTGGGTCGGCTGCATGGAACACCAATGGCCTTCAAAGCGCGACAGATCAGCATCACGCACAAACTGGGCGTGTTCCACTCGGCCTGACACGATGCCAACCGATTCAAAAGCGCTCAAAACCGCCGCAACGGCCGCGCTGCCGATGGCGTGGACGGCAGGATCCAGTTCCTCGGCACGCACTTGGCTGGCCCAG
The DNA here is from genome assembly GCA_004213555.1 of Phycisphaeraceae bacterium. GTDB lineage: Bacteria > Planctomycetota > Phycisphaerae > Phycisphaerales > SM1A02 > UBA8653. Next base: position 150,833 of record SHAP01000001.1, read on the forward strand.
GAGTCCAAAGTGCCTTGGGCGGTATGGTCAAGCGGCCAGCCCTTGGGAGCGCCGTCGGCCCAAGGGCTATGCATCCAAGCCGTACGAGCCCCCAACGTGCCGTCTGCAAACGATTTCATACCCGCCAGCACAAGATTTACGTGTTTGGCAAACGCTCTTCGGAGAGAAGCAAGATCCAGATCATCAGAGCGGTCCAACAAAGTGATCGAAAGATCCAAGCCGGGGATATCTGGGGCGAGCACCGACTCGACGTGGCGAAAATATTCCATGCTGCCGACCCCGAGAATGCCTTGGGCGTGCAGAAAGGGAACCGTCTGCTGCACGAAAGCGCGATCTGCGGAAGGCTTGGGCTCAGGGACGATGGGGTTCAGGCGGTGCCAGGCAGCGGCCTCTTCCAAACGTCCTGTCAACTCTCCACTTTCGTTGCGATGAAAGCACCCCCCCTCAATGGGCGATGTATCCAGTTTCGACAAGACCGCATCATTCACCACCGCGACGTGAATGTCTCGACTCCAAAGAACACATGGACGGTCCCCGACGCCTTCCAGCCATGACCGGTCTGGAGTCGATTCCAGTCGACCGGCGTCCCATCCCCCACCAATCAGCCAACCATCAGGTTGGTCACGGTGAGCCATGTCCAAGCAGCGAGAAAAATCTTCTTGAGATCTGCAGTGTGAAAAATCGGCCCGCTGGACATGCCGTGCACCAAGAATCAAATGAACATGCGGATCCACAAACGCGGGCACGATGCAGGGCACGGATTTCCCTGAGGCGGCCTCGAGGCCAGTGACCACACCGTCTCGCCAACATACCCCTCCAGCCCCGCCTCCCGAGGGCTTCAGCAGGACATTGGTGTGAAGTTCGAAACTTTGATCCATGATGCGACGTACGATAAACGCATGAGGATCCAATTTGCATTGTCGATACTGTTCATTGCCAGTTGCGCAGACGAGCCAACCCGCGTCGGGGAGATTCCTGAACCCCCCACCAAGCCCGCCGCATCACCTGCTGTGGTGAGTTCAGAATCAAACGCGTCCCCGCCCGGCAATGAAAGGCTGCCTACTCCCAGCACCGATGGCGCCACCCAAGCCAGGTTCGCGGGATTCCAAGCACCAATCCCCGCCAGTTGGACCCTCCGGCCCGAGCCAAGGCAGTTTCGTGCCGCGACTTTTGTTGTTCCCGCCCCAGGGGACGGTGATCAAGGTGAGTTGGCCATTTTTGCGGGCATTCGTGGAAGCGACGAAGCCAACATCGATCGGTGGGAAGGCCAGTTCCAAGAACCAACTGGGGGCCCGGGGCAAGCGGTTGTGGACCCTCTGCCAAACGCTCCGTTCCCAACGGTTCTGGTTGAATTGAGAGGCAAGTATCAGGGCATGGGGATGCCGAGCCCACGAGGTGGCATGGCCTTCCTGGCGGCCATCGTGCGGGCTCCTGGAAGAGAAATTCTCCACATCAGACTCACCGGACCTGAAGCGACGGTGGATGCGGCCCGCGAAGACTGGCTCGCCTTTGTGGGTGGGCTCAGTATTGTTGAAGGAGGCCAGCAATGAGCATGATCACACTGTTGATTTGCTGCATCATTGAACCACCACAGAGTGTCCCAGCCACGCCATTGGTGCCCATGAAGGCCCCCGCTGCTTCTCCGGAAACCAACCAACACGTATCAGAATTTCCCAACAGCTGGTTTTACACCCGGGGTGGTCAGCGGTACTCCGAAAATCTCATGGTTGAAGGAAAGCCGCTCCCCAAGCTGTTGTTGGAAAGCTGGCGTGGCAAGCCTGTTGATGTCAACAACAACCCAGGGAAAGTCATGGTCATTGACTTTTGGGCAACTTGGTGTGGACCGTGTCGCCGCGCCTTGCCCAAAAACGTTGAGATGGCAAAGAAATACAGCGACCAGCCATTTGTCTTGGTCGGCATTCATGATGCTCGACGCGGCAAAGATCGCATCGAAGAAGTGGTTGGCCCTTTGAACGCCAAGTATCCAATGGCGGTCGATGTCTTGGACCCCAAGAGCAAGAGTGGCAGCAGTGCCCAAGCTTGTCGTCTGAAATATTGGCCAACCTACTTGGTCGTGGATCACAAAGGTATCGTCCGGGCTTGCGGTCTTCAGCCCAGCCGAGTCGAAGATGTGGTCAAACGTCTGCTGAAAGAAATCCCCCAAGAAACATCACCTGAGCCCAAACGGACTTCTGATCCATCTTGAGGCAATTCAGCCAGTGGCAAGGGGGTGAACTCAGCCGGCAGCGACGGGGAGAAATCCTGCGCCAGATTCCACGTGGCCATTCACCATGGAACCCTCGGTCAAGATGGACCAGTCTTGGCCAGCAGGCATGCTGACCAAAATGGGCATCGGCGCTTTCAAAACAACCAAGGCATTGTTTTCATCCACCGCAACCACCCGACCAGCCAGCAAACGAGGTTCGCCATCGGAAGGCTCCACAAAAAGACCACCCGCCGAAGCAGCGTGAAAGCGCAGGCCTCGAGCGAACACAACCCCGCTGATTCTCCGATTCGATGTGGGAGAGACCGGGTCTTGGCAGGTGAGTTGAAGGTCGTATGAAGATCCCGGCCATCCAACCCTGATACCGTCTGAATCTTGGGATTTCAGTCGAAAGAGAGCCGAAGCGGAAGCAAGTATGGGTTCAGGAAGACTGGCGTACATGGTGATTATTCTTTCGTCTCTTGTTCGGTCGCCGTGGCGACCACTTGCTCAATGGGCCAAATTGAATCAAAAAAAGCCGAACAACTGGTGCCGAGGTGCCGGTCCATAAATCGAGAAATGGTTCGGAAGACATCAGGGTCGGTGGGCACATGACCAATCTCAGGATAGAACGCGAGGTGCACTTCCGTCCCGGCTTTCATGGCGGCGGCCGCCATGTCTCTGGCTTGGGCGGAAGCACAGAGTGAATCCTTTCCCCCCTGAATCAAAAGAAGCGGAGGGTCTGCACGGTCAAGATGGTTCACTGGGGACGCTTCCCGGGCCCGGGCACGTATGGCGTCTTCAGCACCCTCCGCCATACCCAAAGGATCCGCCGGATCACGAAGGAAGTTTCGAACCATCATCTCACCAAACGGAGACGCGTCCTCTTCGAGAAGCAGGTCGTAAGGGCCAGCAACGCCAACAGCACAGCGAATACCTTGCGCTCGATCAGGATCGAAAACAGCCGTGTGGATGGCCAAGTGAGCCCCGGCAGAATGTCCCCAAATCGCGATCCGATTGGGATCCACGCCAAGCGGATCGGCGTTGGCTCGAATCCAAGCCACCGCGGCGGCCACATCTTGCAGAGCCGCCGGATAAGGAGCTTCGCCAGCAAGTCGATACGACAGAGTCCCCGCCACAGCACCACCACCGGCGAACAAAGGCAAGAAATCTTCACCCATCGATCGGTTGCCGCGGGACCATCCGCCACCGTGGACAAAAAGAACCAAAGGCCTTGGCTTGCTGATTGAATCAGCAGGATGCAACAAATCCAAGGCCAAACTGGTGGTGGATTTCCCATCTTTCACCGGTAAAGCTTTGGAAAAAGTCACGTCACGCTGCCATCTCAGAGTCGACATAACTGGGGCGGACCGCGATTTCAGCTCTGCATCAAGTTGAGCGTATTGGGCGAACATGGTCGCCATGTCTTGAGCAGAGGCAGTTGCCCCCAGAGACAAACCCCACCAGACGAAGAGTGAGAGAATTCGATCAATCATGATTGAGGTTCCTCGGTCAAGAAATTGTGCATGAGCACGTCTCCACCTTGGGTCAAAAACGATTCGGGATGGTACTGAACACCATGGATGGCAAATCGCCCTGAGGTTCCCGGACGCATGAGCCCCATGATCTCTCCCTCCTCCGTCCAGGCGGTGACGGAAAGGTCAGAAGGAAGATCATCACCTTCGACAATCAAGGAGTGGTATCGCATCGCGGTGAAGGGGTTTGGCAGGTTGGCGTGCACGCCTTCGTTGCTGTGGTGGATCAAACTGGTTTTTCCATGCATCAAACGCGGCGCTCGATCCACGGTCCCCCCGTGAACATCGGCCAAGGACTGGTGACCAAGACAGACACCTAGTGCTGGTATTTGGCCCCCGAAATGGGTCAACATTTCTCGACTGCACCCACTTTCAGTAGGAGTGCATGGTCCGGGTGAAATCAACAAGTGGGTTGGCCCCCAGGCTTCAGCCTCAGACACAAGAATGGCATCATTGCGTTCAACACGGACTTCGGCACCAGGACAGACCTGGTGTACAAGATGGACCAAGTTCCATGTAAAGGAGTCGTAATTGTCAATGACCAAAACTTGCATGGCATCGGATTGTGACACCTGCAGGCCGGTATTGCCAGCCTTAGGCAGCTTCTCGGACCGTTCCACTGACACCGTCGCGTGAGACATGGAAAAAATCAGGTGAGATTGGGTAGGGCAATCGTCGGTGTTCGCTCTGGGTCCGTTGACGCATTCGAATGACAAAATCAGAAACCTTGGTGGAAATCGCCAAAAAGGAGTCTCGGGAAGGCAAAGAGACCAAGAAATCTCCGCCCAAAATCGGAGAGAGGCGTTCGTGGAGGTCGTCCGCCAGCAGTCGAGAGGCGTCGTAACCATCGCGGCGGCAGAACAGTGCAGCCTTCCCCCCCTCACGTGAGTCCACAATACGTGGTGCATCTCGGTGGCGCATGAGATTTCGCCGGGCCAGCACGTCGGCCTGATTGGCATCGATCCCCCAACCCAGCAACTGATCCACGGTCAAGCTGACGGTGGCTGTCGGCAGGTCCAAGACGTACACGATGACGGTGTCGTTGACAAAGGGAAGATGGGCCACTTGCTCACGGTCCAATTTCTGAAAAATAGACAGGGGCTGAATTCTTGGCATGATTCTGGTCCGGGCCACGGCAAAGGGCACTTCAGTGGACTCGGCCGATCGCATGGCTTCCAACCGCTCCAGATATTGGGTCACGATATGTTGCCCCTGTTTGGGCTGTTGCCAAACCATTCGATACAAGTGAGACAAATCCAGGTGATGTCCATCGGCCACCACATCCAAAGGGCCAGAAAATTCAATGGTTCGCGTGGGCTGCAAGCGGATCATTTCACGGACAATTGCTTCGCCAAAAGCTTCAGGTTCTCGAGGAAGTCGATTCATATGGACACTCAGTCCACAAAAGATGAACCAAGCGACCCGGCAACCAAGTGGCAAGCTTCGGCGCAAAGCGATCCGGCCCGAACAACCCTCAGAGCCCCACCAAACCGACTTTGAATTGAGGACCGCGGTACCCTTGGAGCATGCAACCCATCGAGCTGAATCACGTTTCCATCGGCCCCAGCGCCCCTTTGACCATCATCTCGGGCCCGTGCGTACTGGAGCCAAATGATCTGGCTCTCCGTACATGCGAAGCTGTTCAGACGATTTGCCATCAACTTGGTCTGCAGTTCATCGCCAAAGCATCGTTTGACAAAGCCAACCGATCCAGTCTGGGTTCAAACCGCGGACCTGGTGTCGATGCCGGTTTGGCTGAACTGCAACGAATTGGTAAGACGCTGGACTGCCCTGTCACCACGGATGTGCATCTTCCAGAACAATGCCAGGCTGCAGGTGAAGCCGTGGAACTTCTGCAAATTCCCGCATTTCTATGCCGCCAAACGGACCTGCTCCAAGCTGCTGCCGCCACTGGGCGAGCCGTGAATGTCAAGAAAGGTCAATTCATGTCACCCGGTGAGATGTCTGGCGTCCTGGGCAAGTTGAAAGACGCCCAAGCCACCATGCTTACCGAACGTGGGACATTCTTTGGCTACAACCGCTTGGTCAACGATTTCACCGGACTGGCAGAAATGCGTGACTTTGGGGTGCCGGTTTGCTTTGATGTCACCCATTCCACCCAGCGACCCGGGGCTGGAGATGGCGTCACGGCTGGGCGACCCGAGATGGCACCTCTGTTGGCTCGGTCCGCGGTTGCCGCCGGAGTCGATGCTCTGTTTATTGAATGCCACCCCAACCCGGACCAGGCTGCAAGCGACGGCGCGACAGTCCAACCTCTGGAACGGATGGGTGACATTTTGAACAGCTGTGCCCGAATCTCTGAAGCAGTTCGAGACTGAACAGAAATTGACTCAGTCCAGTCCGTAAAGCGGCAGCAATTTGCCCTCGAGGTGTCGCATCAATGGCTCCGCAGACAATGGCTTCCCTGTCAGTTTCTCGGTCAATTCCAATGCTCCGTACCGTTTGCCTTCTGCATGCACTTTGGTGTTAAGCCATTCTCGCAGAGGGGCAAATTCACCCCGAGAAAACCCATCAACCAGGCTTGGATGGTCTAAGCACGCAGCTTCGAACAACTGGGCCGCGTGCAAATTACCGAGCGTGTACGTCGGAAAGTAGCCCATGGCCGTCATGGACCAATGAATATCCTGAAGGCATCCGTGGGCATCATCCGTGACCTCAATGCCCAGCAACTCTCGGTACCGAGCGTTCCACGCCTCGGGAAGATCTTGCACCGCGAGTTCGCCTTTCAACATTTGCCTTTCTAAACCAAAGCGAATAATGATGTGCAGGTTGTAGGTCGCCTCGTCAGCCTCCACTCGTATGTATCCCGGGGCAACCACATTGGCTGCGCCGAAGAGAGCCTTGGCGTCAAACGATCGAGCGTTGTCCCCCAAAATGTCATGGGCCAAAGGGGTCGCCCATTCCCAGAAAGCCGCACTGCGGCCAACTTGGTTTTCCCACATGCGGCTCTGCGATTCATGGATTCCGAGCGAAATAGAGTCTCCAACGGGCAAACCGATCGCATCCGAACGCAATCCCTGTTCGTAAATTCCGTGCCCACACTCGTGAAGGGTGGATCCCAAGGCATCAAGAATGTTGTCGTCATGGAACCGCGTGGTCAACCGAACATCACCACAGTGGGTTCCCGAGCAGAAAGGGTGAGTGGAAGTGTCAAGCCGGCCTCGATTGAAATCAAATCCAATCCCTTCCGCCATCCGACGAACAAAAGCTTCCTGAGCAGAACGCTCGAAGACAACTCGATTGAACGCATCACATGGGGACTGTTCCGCGGATGTAAGGTTGGCCACCAATTCGCGAAGCCGGACTTCGAGTGGCCCAAATACAGCATCAACCTCCTTGGCGGTACATCCTGGTTCATAGTCTTCGGCCAGAGCGTCCCACGGTTCTCCACCATCAGGGATGCCGTAGCACTCCGCTTTGCGGCGAAGCAAATCAACAATCCGTTCAAGGACTGGAGCAAATTGATCAAAATCAGATGCTTTCCTTGCTTTGGCCCAAACCGCTTGACCTTCACTTTGCAAACGTGCTTCTTCTTCAACCAGTTCGACAGGAAGGAGTCGCTTTCGTTCGTGGGCTCGACGCAGTTCACGGAGATTGACCGCGTCATCGCCCAGCGGGTCCAAGCCAGTCGAAGCCTCCTCAGCTTGGGCAAGGGCGTCGGACATGGCTGAGCCAGCCATTCGTTCGTGGGCCAGTCGAGCAAGCAACGCGAGTTGCTCACCACGATAAGCCCGCCCTCCTTCCGGCAGCAGGACCTCTTGGTCCCATCCAAGCAAAGAAGCGCTCGAGCCAATAAGGGAAGCTTCACGAGAGAGGGCGGCAAGATGCTCATGCGGATTCATGGTGGTCATAAAAAAAGCATACGCAAGAAACAGAAAATGGGCCCACCAAAGGCAGGCCCATTCAATCTTAAGAAATGAGGCAGGAGAGAAAAAACCTCTCCCGGGGTGAGTCACGGTGCGGTGGGAGAAAGACCAGCCGCCTCGTAGGCTTGCTCAAGGGCAGCGACGACGTCTTCGGCCCGGAGATCGGATCGTTTTCGAGCGGATCCCAAAGCATCCATGCCATTTTTGTCCTTCGCACTGAGTTCGCAACCAGCATCAACCAAAAGGCCAATCATCTTTGCGTCGGCTCCAGCATTTTTTGCCGCCATCAACAACGCGTTGTTGCCTTCATTGTCGGTGGCCTTGAGATCAGCCCCGGATTTGATCAACAAGGCAACATTCTCATGCATGTTGGTCCGAGCAGCGTGCATAAGTGGGGTGGCCCCTTGCAAGACATCCTTGGCTTCCATGTCGGCATCCAACGAAAGGAGATACTCCACCACCTTCGGGTCTTCATTGAATCCAGCGCCCCAAATCAACGGGGTAAACCCGATCATGCCACCAACGACTTCTACGCCGGCGCCAGCTTGAATCAACTCTTTGACTGTCGGCAAATCACCAAAGCCAGCCGCCCAACAAAGGGGAGTATTTCCGATTTGATCTTTCTGCTTGGGATCGGCTCCGGCATCAAGAAGAGCTCGAACGATCTCAATTTTGGCAACCTTGACGCCAGGCTCCCGCCGAACAGCGAACATCAATGGATTGCGTCCCATTCGGTCAGTCTTGTCCAGTTGGTCACCCGCATCGAGGAGGGCAAAGACCACTTGTTCGTTGCCCCACCGACACGCCTTCATAAGCGGGGTTTGATAAGAACTGTCCAAAGCGTTGGGCTTGATCTCAGCGTCCGCGATCATTTTCAGAATCGTGTCGGTGCGGGCTTGACGCAAAGCAGCATCAGCCAAGACCACCGAATCTTTCAGCAGCTGATCCAAGCGCTCACTGGCTGGAAGGCTAGGGGCAGGCTTGGACGCCGCGTCGCCTTTGGTGATCGGTTTCACTGCGGACATTGCCAATGTGGTGGAAACCGATGCACCCTTGGGGTGATCGGTACGGAACACGATTCGACGTTGCCGGTATCCCGCCTCACGGTACGCTTCCCAATCGATTCGAACTTCGTGGGATGTCTTGGCTTCGGCGGCAAACTCCGTGACCACTGGAGGGTACATGCTCTCGATTTTAAAAGGCGTGCCATCGGTACAGGAGATGGTGACCAAGCCATCGGGGTGAAGATCTGGATCCAGACGCTGTGGATCACAGTTCACAAACGCGATGGATTTTGCCGAAACTTGCATCTGGACCGGGGGATGATTCTCGATCAAGAATGTCACAGTCTTGGTGAGGGTCCGAGCCACCTGCCCCCCATCCAGACTGATCGAAACTTCTACTGTTCCACCAGGCTCAATGGTTTGTCCCTCAGGACAGTTGGCGGTCGTGCAGCCGCATGAAGTTTTGCACTTTGTCAACACCACAGCAGCCTTACCACCATTGGTCAAGGTCACGGTTCCTTTCCCTTTCTCACCGGTGGCGATTTCTCCAAGATCAAGGCGCTGGGGTTCCACAGTGACGATCCGCTCATTTGATGATGATTTGTCTGCATTGATCGTTGGCTTTTCCTTCGAGCCGAAAGAAGGCGCTGGCGAAGGGGCGACATCTTGAGCCATGGCATATCCGCACAGCAGCAGAGAAAGGGTCGTTACGAATCGTTGAGCAAGCATTGGTGTTCTCCAAGAACTCATGCACGTGACTGGGGCCCAGCCGGGCGAAAGAAGCAAACAATAGCGTTCCTCTATCGTCACTCGTGACGAGGAGATACACAAGAGTTGAACGCCAAAACACTCTTTTGGTTGCGTCTAAAGGCGCAAAAAAGACCGTTACGGGTTAGTTTCTTCAATTCGATGAACGATTCCAACCCAGAAGCCTCTCAACCTGAACATGTGAGCCGACCCCGCCTGCGGCCCGTTCAGGTCCTCCCCACCCAGCAAAATGGCCAGACCATCTTGGCCCTTCGCGATCCTCTCCAACTGGCGGGGCAAACGATGGCCATTCCCCCACAAGCACTGGGCATGCTTCAGCACTTCCGAGGAGAAAAGCCAATCTCAGAGATTGCCGAGGCGCTCAAAGCCCCAATCGAGAAAGTGCTGGAATTGGCGGTGGCCCTTGATCGGCTTGGCCTGCTCGAGGGACCCACGGCCGAGGCTTTGGAAGATGCCAAACTTCAGCAACTGCATGATGCAGGCCACTTCCCCCCGCGAGCAACCCAAGGTTTGGGCAACTCTGAAATTGCGAAAGCAGCAATCCGCGGCTGGTTTGCGGAGACCGAGGATCCCGAACTCTCAGGAGTGCCGGTTGCCGTCTTGGCCCCCAGCTTGTCTTACAGCCAAGCATGGGAGGTCTTCGCTGGCGCTTGGCACCCGGTCCGAAGCCAATCCGCTCCGGACAGAGTCGTCGTGCTGGGACCGGCCCACGCCTCGATTGGCAATGGTGTTTGCGGCACCCAGTTGGGTATTGCAACCGCACTTGGCGTTTGCCCAGTGGACAAGGACCTCCTGCAACTGCTTCGACAAAGGATGGGCGACCAGTACTGTCAAGACGAGTTGGACCACTTTGCCGAGCACGGCTTGGAATCCCAACTTCCTTGGATCCAAGAACAACATGGCAACATTCCCGTGACTGCTGCCATCTTGCCGGACCGATTGCTCGATCAAGAACCAGAAGATGGTGTGAGCTCTCCAGTATTCATTTCGGCCATGGGAGAGGCTCTTTCGCAACTCGGCGGCCGAACATTGCTGGTGGTCTCCACCGATTTGGCCCATGCCGGCCCACAGTTTGGCGAGCCACGAGCCATTGACGACAACCGAAGAGTCGACGTCGAGCAACGCGATCGTGAACTCTTGGGGAAATTTTTGGATGGAGATGCGGACGCTTTTGTAGAAGCCGTCAAATGGGACAAAAATGCCCTTCGGTGGACCGGTGTACACGCCATGTCTGCGGCCTTGCAACTCACCAAAATGATGCATCCTGAAGCATCATGGGAACTGGTGGATTACAAACAAGCCGATACCGCAACTGGCCAGCAAGCAAGCATCATCAGCATTGCTGGTGTGGTGGCAACGGTGCCCGCTCAAGCATGATGGTCACGGGTCCGTCGTTGACCAATTCCACCTGCATGTGCTCGCCAAACATCCCGTTCTTCACGCAACCGATCCCATCGGTCTTGTGCAATTTATGGACAACATGTTGGTAGAGCGGCGCGGCAACTTCTGGTGCGGCGGCCGGTGAAAATGAAGGCCGATGACCGGCTGAGGTATCCGCCAACAGAGTGAACTGGCTGACCACCAAGACATCAAGACCATGATCAACGACCGCACGACTCATCTTCTGAGATTCGTCTGGGAACACCCGCAAGTGGGCAATGCGATGCGCCATCCAATCGGCTTCTTCAAGTCCGTCACCTCGTGCAACGCCAAGCAGCACCAGCAGGCCCTCTTGGATTGATTTTGTTTGAGCACCATTGGTGACCGAGGCTCTCTGTACCCTCTGAACCACGGCTTTCATGGCGAGATGGCTTTCATAACCGCCTGCATGTGCAACCACATTTCTTTCGCTTTCGCTTCATCTCTTCCCTGACGGGTAAGCACCGAAAATTCGTGGGTGATGTGCACGGGAGTGGGGCTCCGAACGCCCTCCAAATCGACAGACGAGATTTGACCAGCCCCACAATCTTGAATCTCACCCGAAGTAAGCATTGCACCAACTTTGGAACCAAACGCAACGATGACTCGGGGAGAGAGCCAACGCAACTGACGGTTCAACCATGGTCGATCCCTCCGAACATCTGCGGGATGAGGAGAACGAGAAGCCAGAGCCAGGGTCTTGATCACCGTGGTGATGTAGACATCGTCCAATTCAAGTTGCATCGCGTTTCGGAGTTGAGTGAATTTCTCCTCACCCTCTGCATCAAGTGGGTGAAGCCCGCTTGGTAATCCCAGAACAAAAACAACTTGGGGTTCTGTGCCTCCCTGGCCAAAGCAAACTTGCGGCGGAGATGGAATGCCACAAATCGATGAAATAAGCTTCCGGTAATCGGCTTCAAGGTCGGCCAGTCCTTCGCTCGTCATCTCGGGGCTCTCCATCAGATTCTGCAAAACATGGTGGCAACCGTCACCAATTGTGGACGCTTTGTTTGGTGTCAGAACGACCTATTCAGATAGAACGCCGGACATTGCCCCAAAACACGGGAAATTCGGCCGGAATGGCCTCTGGGACGCCTGCGAAACAGTACCCGAACCGTTGACCAGTCGCGGCAGACTCCTACGCTATGTCCATGGCCACAAATGGCGAACCCAGCGGAAACTGTTCCGTAAAGCCCTTTTTGGCCGAAATCTCTCACGGCGTCGAGGATCGACGCCCGGGTCCGACCCCGCAGGTCGGTTGTCCCAATCTCGCGAAGGATCGCGTCAATACCATGAGCACCTCCCCCAAAATTCCATCCCTGCAGGCCTACCAGTTGGCCCTCTATCGAGGCCCGCTGCACCCTGAATTTTTTCAAGTGGCCACTCGAAAGACCCTGCTTCACAACGGATACGAAGCCGAAGCCTGGCTGTTCCCAGGCGGGCACACCGCTCGCTTTGAATACGGCCCGAGCTGTGCGACCGAAGTCCTCTCTGAGGAGGTTGACACCCTTCCGGTCCGTGGCGTGATCGCTTCCCTTCCGTGTGCTGGTGAACGGGAACACGAGTGCAAAGCGGCCGAAAAAGTCGATTACATGACATCTGTGCAAACAGAGACCCTCGAGCCGCATCTTTACCGTTCTACGTTCCTGGAAATGCTCGAATATGCCGGGTCACCCGATTGCATCCACCATCGTTGGCGTGAGGCAGAAGGGGAGAACCTTTCGGTCTTGGAACTCCAACGCTACAACGACGAGCTCCATATGCAGACCTGGCACCTCCGAGCAGACACGGGACTGGTGTTGCGTTCGCAATCCGTCTTCATGATCAAAAATTGATCGAATCTTTGCTTTCCCCCCGAAATCGCTTTCGGGGAACACAGAGAATCCATGGTCGACAAGAACAAAGTGGCTGAGCCTCAATTGGCCCATCTTGGAGACCGCCACCCTCTTCTGTGATTCTGCGGCCTATGCTTTGCGCATCTATTCTGGAGATGACTATGGCTTTCGAACTTCCTTCGCTCGGATACGACTTTGACGACCTAGAACCCACCATCGATGCCCAAACCATGGAAATTCACCATGGCAAACACCATGCTGGCTATGTCGCCAAGCTCAATGCAGCACTCGAAGGGCATGATGATCTGGCCGCCCATTCGGTGGCCGACCTCTGCCGGAATCTGGACACTCTGCCAGAATCCATTCGAGGTGCGGTCCGCAACAATGGGGGCGGTCACTACAACCACACTTTGTTCTGGTCGGTGATGAGTCCCAATGGCGGCGGCGCTCCCGGCGGAGCTCTGGCCGAAGCCATTGACAAAGCTTTTGGATCGTTTGAAGCCTTCAAGACGGAATTTCAAAACGCTGGTGCGAGCCGCTTTGGCTCTGGTTGGGCATGGCTTTGTGCACAGGGTGGTGAAGTCTGTGTCTGCTCGACCGCCAATCAAGACAACCCCCTGATGCCAGGAGTGAGCTGCGGCAAAACCCCAATTTTGGGCTGCGATGTCTGGGAGCATGCCTACTACCTCAAATACCAAAATCGCCGTCCCGACTACCTCACGGCGTGGTGGGAAGTGGTGGACTGGAACAAGGTCTCCGAGGCCTTCGGCAACGCTGATTGAACCAGTACACACTTCAAACACCACTCAAAAACACCGATTCACCCCCCCAGCGCGGGGGGTTTTTTTGGCAAAGTAGAGACATGTCCGACTTCCTTGCCAACTTGGCGTTGATGGCTGCTCATGCGATCGCCACCGCGCCTTCGGCTCACGATGGCCTCGAAGAACTGCTGGCCCAAGCACACGCAGCTGTTGCCAGACATCCCGAAGCTCTGTCCCCGCGGCTGCACCGTGCGTCGTTGTATCGACAGCATGAAGAATGGGAACTGGCGGCCCTTGATCTTCAAGCCGCCATCAAGATCTCAGGGGCCGACGATCCTGTCGTCATGTTGGGGCAGGCAGAACTTGACCTTGCTCAAGGTCGGGCGGCTGAAGCTGTCCCCCTCCTGCTTCAATTGCTGACCAAAGACAACATGTCTCTGGTCGCCCACGACCGCCTGGGGCGAGCGTTCGGCCAAATGAAGCAATGGCCCAATTGCATCAAACATCTCCGTGCCGTGATTCAAGAGCATCCAGCGCCAAGACCACAACACTACATGGCGCTCAGTGAGGCCCATCGCTCGGCCAAGGATCTCGAACAAGCCACAGCTGTGCTCATGCGGGCCCGCGGAAAATTTGGCCCCTTGCATCCGCTCGAAGATCAGCTTGCAGAACTTGAGTCGCGAGTTGGGCGACATGCGGATGCCATCGAACGAATCACCCACGTGCTGGACGATGCCTCCCGCAAGGAGTTCTGGCTTGCCCGGCGGGCTGATCTTCGAGAGGCCGCGGGCCAATTGACCCTCGCCCACATCGACCGTTTGCGGGCGGTGCGGCTGATCGATCAGCAGCAGATCCAAAAAGGACAGAGTGCGGCCACCGAACGACTTCGTGAAACACTCCAAGATGCCATCCAAAGGGTAAAAGTCCGCGCGGATGAAGACCTCAATGAACTCGGATCAGCTTCGACTCAGGGTGGTGGGAAGGTGTTGGGACCTCAAAAACCAACCGAGTAGCCCACGTGGAAGGCGATGTCATCGCCTGAGCCATCGTCTTGCTCGAGCCCCACTGTGACGCCAACATCAATCATGGTGTTGTCATCGGTGAGCCAGTCGTACACCCAGGCAAGGCGAGTACCTGAGGTGCGAACCTCAGGGTCTGTGTTCATATCAAACCGCACCCCCAAAGAGCCATGGAACGTCTCTCCAAATTGGGTTCTGAGTCCCAACGCTCCACTCACCAAGGGGGGATCAACATTCTTGTCGTACAAACGACTGGTCAGCATCATTCGCAGTTCGCGCTCTTCATCAAGTTGATACGTCGCTGGGACATCGAGCCCAAGGGCCAGATCATCAACATCAAAGCCAGATGTCAGATCTCCAATTCCGATCCAAGGCCGAAGTGCAACCGCCCAGTCCCCCCCGTCGTTGCCGATCAAATTGATTTTTGCGGCAACCTGAGGGGTGAATTCAAATTCACCATCCAAAGTGCTGGAGCCTGGGGCAACCGGCTCAAAGACATAGGTACTTACCGAGAGTTGCAGTTCGATGTCTGCGGTCACCCCACGGCGCAAGTTGATGAACTCGCCGAAAGTGATGGAGGTGTCGTCGAACAACGATTCGTCTTGGTAGTTGCGGAGGGTGAATTGTCCGGCGGTAATTTCCAGTTGCCACGCGCCAGGAACGATGGTGCCAGCGTCCCGAGTCAGGGCCAATTGCTCCCGACGGAATGGCCGTGGATCAGGAACACCGTCATCCTCCAAGAGCTCCACCAATGAGGCCACTTCATCAGGATCAGATTCGACTTGGGCGTTTGCGGCGCAAGACCAGAACAAGCCCACAAGGCACAAACAGGATCGATTCATAGCCTTCATTTCCATGAACGGGATCATATGAGTCTGGTTCAGCAAACGCGATGGTTTGGTTCAGAACCAGTAAGGACTGCCATTACGTCTCGGACCACCCAGCCCATGGCTTCCACGGCACTCTCAGTCCGGCTGGCCAGATGAGGCAAGAGTCGGGCATTGCTGAGGTTTCGTAGGGGATGCGCCGCCGAAACCGGCTCCTCTTCGTACACGTCCAAGATGGCTCTGGCTTGGTGATGACGTGCCAACCAATGCCGCAAGTCTGCGGTGTTGATGACCAGCCCTCGACTTGTGTTGAGCAACAATCCTGATGGACCAAGGCTTTCCAAGAGGTCACCCGTGACCAAACCACGGTTTTCCGAACGGCCATCAACGTGGACCGAAACAATATCTGACCAGGCAAAAAGATCTTCCAGAGATCGAGAGGAAAAGCCACGTGGGAAGTACGAATCATCTTTGAGGTCATGAAAGGCAACCTCAGCACCAAGAACCTTCAAGACTTCTCCCAGCCGTTGGCCGATACGACCGAAGCCCAAAATGCCGATGCGATGTTCGGCCAACCTCCGCCCTCCAGTGAGTTGTCTCCGGGACGACTCCCAAACCTCATGGCTGGGCTCGTTTGGGATGTCACCTCGCGGGCGTACGGCGTCCAGCAGGAGCGCAATGGCGTACTCCACCACCGAACCCGTGTTGGCTTCCGGTGTGTTGACCACAGTGATCCCTCGTGCGACGCACGTCTCGAGATCGATGTGATCCATGCCCACCCCAGCTCGACCAACGCAGCGGAGATGAGGCATGAGGTCCAGCAAATTCCGATCAACGGGCGTTGCGGTTCGAACCACCACGGCATCAACTTCAGAACTGGGCTCTTCGGCCAACTTGGAGCATGCTGAAAGCCAGGCTTGGCACGCGGCGGGAATGGGATCGGCCAGCCAAATGGTGGGTTGAGTGTCAACGCTCATAAGTTCATGATGCCATGGATTGGTGGTGGCCGAATCGTGGTGGGCCGGTGGAAATTCAATTGCAACACGCTGCAGAAAATTCACCCGCGGCGTAGCATAGAAAATCATGAAGAGTCCTTCCTCTTACTGGATCTACGCCCTCGCCCTGCTTGCTTTTGCATCACTTGGGCGTCTCGCGCCGATGCCTGAAAATTTCACGCCAGTCGCCGCCGTGGCACTGTTTGGGGGATTTCTTTTGCCACGTGGTTGGCAAGCTGTTGCTGTGGTTTGGGCCACACTCCTGATCACAGATCTCTTCTTGGGCCTGTACAACCCAGCCCTCATGGCCGCGGTGTACATCGCGGCCTGTGCACCGATTGGGCTGAGATCATTCCTCCGCAAGAATCCCACGGTATGGCGTGCCGGTGGATGCGCCCTCGCCGGATCGGCCCTGTTCTTTGTCTCGACCAACACCGCCGTCTGGATGCTGGGCACGGGTTACAGCCCAGACGCCAGTGGTTTGCTGGCATCCCTGAGCGCTGGCGTGCCGTTCTGGCGAAATGCCCTGCTCGGTGATTTGATGTTCTCAACCCTGCTGTTCGGAGCGTGGGTCACTGCGGGACAAACGATCTCGTCTTGCCGAGATCTGCGAAGAGACGGTCGATTGCTACCGGATGGCGTGTCCTCGCACTGACACCTCGGTCCTCCGTCCTATAAAAGAGACATTTCTCAAAATCAACTCCGCCACATCGGCAGGACTTTTTGGCATGCATTAAGTTTGCGTGTTCATTGACATAAGTCCCTTGTGGTAATCGTCTTAAGTCTATATTTGATCGGGAGAGAGAAGAAAGGCATTTCGATGCGACTTCTTCTTGCCACCACTTTGTGCTTCTTTTCGATGGCCGACGCTGACCTGCTGATCGTCAACGATGCTCAGGTTCATGGACAACTCTCGCAGAACAACGGGATCTTGTTTTCAGACTGGAGTTTGTTGGATGGCTTCGATCCCATCGATGTCTACACCAACGAAGATGAACTTTTCGGATGGTCACTGACCGCAAACAACGGAGTGCAGGGCCTTGATGGGATCGGTGCAACCTCACTTGAAGCTGGCGAAGCTCTGACGATCTCGTTTCTTGGCGAGGACGTCTGCTCGGTTGGAGCGATGTTCGGACTCAACGACGAATCCGTGGAAGCGGTCAGCGGGACGCTGCAACTGACGTTGGATGATGGCTCCAGTTTTTTCACCACCATCCAGCAAGATGGGGGATTCGGCGGATTCATCAGCTTAAACCAAACCATTCAAAGCCTGACGTTCCAACCTTTTGGTGAATCCGATCACAATGCCATTGTCTCGTCCATTCGAGTCGGTGTTGTGCCGAGTCCTGGCGTGGCCTGCGTCTTGCTGATTGGGCTTCACGCCCGTCGCAGTAGACTCAGCTGATCTTCAAAGCCTATGGTTGGGGATGCCCCACGAAGAAAAATCCTGCCAAGCGTGCGGGAGAACCATCCAGTGGCGCAAAAAATGGGCCAAGAATTGGGACGGGGTGAAATGGTGTTCGGACCGCTGCCGACGGCAAAAAGTTCGCCCTGTGGACCAGCAATTGGAAACAGCCATCGAGCAACTTCTGAACAGCCGGGAAGCCTTCAAAAGTATTTGCCCCAGCGAAGCGGCAAAATTGGTCGACCCAGTGAATTGGCGGCAACTTCTTGAACCTGCCCGTTCAGCAGCACGAAGACTGGTCACGGCGGGCACCCACGAAATCACTCAAAAGGGCCAAATTGTTGATCCCTCACGAGCACGTGGGCCCATCCGGATCCGACGAGCGACATCTCTGGCTTGACCGGCCGTTCTCAAGGGTGAGGCCCACCTCACGGGTTCAGTGACTGGCTCGCCGAGCTGCTGGGAAATAAAGAACCCATATCCTGTTGGGCGGTCCAAAGCGTGGACCAGACGCGTACCCCTGAAATCGAGAGGTTGATCCACAATTGCTTGCAGCAAGACTCGCGAATCGGATGCGGCATCTTGGCCGCTGGGGCCCCAAGCAAGGAATCACTTGCTTTCGTCTGTACGAGCGGGACATTCCTGATTTCCCCCTCATCGTCGACTGGTTTGCCGACTTGGATGCCAAAGATCCATCTTCCGAAGGGGACGCCATCGTCTGGGCATTTCCCCGCACCCGAGACCGTGGTGATCCCGGAGCAGAACGTGAATACCTCGAGAGAGTGTGCCTCGAAGTTGGGCAAGGACTCAACATTTCGGAGGATCGGGTGCATCTTCGCTCACGAGGTCGGCAAAGAGACGGCTCAGGCCAGCGCCAACAATACGTTCGGATGGCACACAAGAACCAACGCAAAGTGGTTCAAGAGTTCGGCGTTCAGTTCGAGATCAACCTCAGCGATTACCTCGATGTTGGCCTTTTTCTTGACCACCGTGTCCTACGCCGGGAAATAGGTCAGCGAATCGCGGGTCGATCCATGCTGAACTTGTTTGCCTATACGGGTGCTTTTTCTGTCCATGCTCGAGCGGGTGGAGCAAGCCGCACCACCACGGTTGATCTTTCCAAGACCTACTTGGAGTGGTACCAAAGGAACTGCGATCTCAACGCATTGGCAGAAGATGATCGTCACATCTGGATCCAAGACGACTGTTTGCAGTTTCTGGAAGATGGGCCCCAACCCGGAGAACTCTACGACACGATTGTCCTGGACCCACCGACGTTCTCAAACTCAAAGCGCATGAGGGACACATTTTCGGTTGGACGAGATCATGCGTACCTGATCGAGTGCGCTAGCACTTTTATGGCCAAGGACGGAGAACTCTTCTTCTCAACGAACGACCGAGGCTTTGAACTGGACAAGGAAAGAATTCCCAGTCAACTGGAATGGAAAGAAATTTCGAATCGGACCGTGCCAGAAGACTTTCGAAACCGCAGAGTTCATCGTGCGTGGCGGTTTCGCGAGGCCAGATAACCACAGTGGATCAAACAGCCCTCTGCCGCCTTCGGGCCACTCCTGCGGTGCCAAGCAAAGCAAGACCTGCTGGTGAAGGGACGGCCCCAAGTTTCAAGGCAGAGACCGCAGGAGCGGCAAACATTGAGGGTCCAAAGCCACGAAGAGACAAGCTTTCGATGTTTGCGGTGGTGCTGATGAACCCGGCAAACCCACCGTCCTTGGTCAAGGATGCCACATACGAGTTGCCATCACTTAGGGTCAGTTCCAAGAGGCCCATCTCTGGCAGTTGAAACTCGTCGACCAGAAAGAAGAAGCCACCCACCGATCGGACCTCTTCTTCGAAGTCAATGACAAGCGTCTCGCCGATGGAATCGGCTTTCATATACGAACCCAGTACACCCTGGAGTCCAGAAGACGACCTCAAACCAACTGTTCCAAGTGAGCAAGCAATATCGAGAGATGAAAATGCACCTTCGTAGGCCGTGAAGTCGAGTGATTCATTTCGGACACCCAAAGCATCAGAAAACATGTCAAAGGCGTCGCAGTTGTCAAACACAACAACGCCCGCCTGGGCGTGGTAGACAAAGAAAGACAACAACAGGGGCGATACGGCGTATCGAGCCAACAAGGGAGACCTCACATTCTTGGATGCAAGCATCCAGTTCACTGCAGCCCGCAGGCCACACAAGACGACTCCTCCGCTGAGGAAATCGAATGCATGACTCCCGTGTCCTCAATTCAAAATTAACCCATAAAATGGCCCCTTCAAATCCCTTTGACAAAAAATTATTGCCCTCCTCTAGGACGAAGTCGTGACCAAGCCAGCCCACCCACCCAAACTCATGCTTCTCGGCTCTGGCGAGCTGGGAAAAGAATTCGCCATCTGTGCGCAACGCTACGGATGCACAGTGATTGCCGTCGACAACTACCCTGACGCACCGGCGATGCAGGTTGCCGACGAGGCGGTTGTGTTGGACATGCTGGATGGAAGATCTCTAAAAAAAGCTGTGCGGAAGTACCGGCCCAATCATGTGGTGCCAGAGGTTGAAGCCATTCGAACCGAAGCACTGCTCGAACTTGAAGCCAGCGGCGTGGATGTCATCCCCAGCGCCCATGCTGCACATCTGACCATGAACCGTGACGCCATCCGATCGCTGGCCGCTGAAGAACTTGGTTTGCCCACCGCTCGCTACGCCTATGCCTCCTCGGAAGCGGAATTGATCGAGGTGGTGACATCGACCGTGGGCCTCCCCTGTGTCATCAAACCGGTCATGAGTTCCAGTGGAAAGGGCCAGTCTGTCGCCAAGACGAAGAGAGATCTCAAAAAATGTTGGAAGCATGCTTTGGCAGGCATGCGAGGAGACACTCCGGTGGTCATCGCGGAAGAGTTCATCCAATTTGATTCCGAGATCACGCTGCTGACCATCAAACAGAGGCCCGAAGTTGCATCTCCTGCGCGAAGAACCATCTTCGTCCCCCCCATCGGGCATCGTCAGGAACGAGGCGATTATCAAGAGTCATGGGTTCCACATCCCATGAAAACATCCGTCCTCAGGCAGGCCCAAAGCATGGCGAAGAAAGTCACAGATCGTCTGGCTGGTCCCAAAGGGGCGGGATTGTTCGGAGTCGAATTCTTCATACGAGGGAAAGAAGTCATCTTCTCCGAGCTGTCTCCACGGCCCCATGACACCGGGATGGTGACCATGATCTCTCAGGACCTCTCCGAGTTTGAACTGCACCTCCGGGCCATCTTGGGGCTGCCCATTCATCAAGTCGTTGCTGATCGACCCAGCGCGAGTGCCGTGATCTTGGCCACGAAGACCAAGAACTGTCCCCCAAACTACCGAGGGCTTGACGCAGCCCTGCAGGTGCCCAAAACAGAGATCCGCATCTTTGGAAAGCCCTCGACAAGAAAATGGCGTCGCATGGGGGTCGCCCTCTCGCAAGGCAACTCACTCAAGCAAGCTCGAAATCGGGCGAAGAAAGCAGCGGGCTTGGTACGCGTTTCCTGACCAAGCCAGCATGGTTAGAACGACTGCTCAAAGCGAAACACAAGATTCCGCCCTGGCTCGTTGACACCTGATCCGTGGCGGCGGTAGTTGACGTTAAAAACATTCTCGAGAGCGATTCCGATCGAGGATTCATGATCAAGAGGGACGCCCCATCCCAAATCCAAAACCGTCCATCCTGGCGTTCCCCCTTCGGGAATCCGCTGGGTATCGGCACGATCTCGAGTCGAGAGTCGATCTTGAAGATCAGACCAACGAACACGACCTTCAAGGTGCCATGGGGCACCATGCGGGAGCCAACGGACGGTGGAAGTCAATAAGGCAGGGGTCAGCCGACTGATTGGTTCATTGACGGAGACATCCTCCGAGGTGGGAAATGTGGCCACGTCCCCTCGTTGCGCGCTGAATTGCGTGCGCCATTTCAAATTCGGCGAGGGAGACCAGGTGAGGGAGCCTTCAAAACCAAACATGCGACCGTCTCCCGCATTCTGCTTGGTGACCGCGGTCCCCCCATCAATCACGTCTCCGGTTGGCCGTCGAGTGATCATGCCATCAATGGCCGTGAAGTAGGCGGTAAACAACCAAGACAAGGAGTGGCGCTGCTCACGAATCGACGCCTCTACTCCTACGAATTCCTCGGGATCCAAACCAAAGGCCGGGACCTCGACCTCATCGGAACGGGCCACATCAAATCTCGTGAAATCCGCCAAATTGGGAAGGCGAACTCCGGTGGAGATACGACCTTCCAGTGTGGTGGCTGGCCGTTTGGATGATGTCCATCGCAACCCGGCCGATGTGCTCAGGCCATCAAGAGAACTGTCCATGGAAAGAACGGCATCACTTGCCGGATCAGCCACTCGGTCAGCAAAAACCCGTGACGACGACCAACGTGCGGCCACGTGACTCTCGAACCCCGATGAGAGCGACTGACTTTTGGCAACAAATCCTTCAACCAAGTCCCGACCGCTGTCATCCCCAACTGGCCCCTGGATGGATGCCCCCAAAAAAGAGCCGTCTGGAGCAAAATTCAATCGTTCAGAATCTGCTCGTGACGACAGCGAATCAAGTCCAAAAGACCAGTTGTCCTTTTCGGCTCGGACAGAAAAGCCGATGCCCACAAGATCAAACCCTTGCACGTCGCGCCTGCCATCGGCCCGCACTCGGTCACGAGATTCGGATTGAAACTGCCTCGAGAAGGTCCAGGACAAATGGTCCAATGCACCAGGATCCCGGCTGGATCCAGTGAGTATGGATCTTTCACGGCGGTGATCAAGGACTCGGCGAAGATCAGAACCAATCATGGTGCCCTCGAATGACTGTCCGTAAATGGTGCTATGAGTTCGCCAAGCGTCGTCGACCCGAGAGCGGTCGTGGCCAACTGTCCAATCCACACCACCTGAGTTCCAGGCCAAGCGAAAATCCAGACCTGAGGTCCCGTAGCCGGACTGCGTTTGCACGCCTTGGCCCGTTCGGAGGTCACCAAAAGATCGAAGATTGACAGCGCACTCCAACCCAATCGCACCATCACCACCCGACAATTGAAGCCGGCCACCAGAAGATCGTTCGGCGCTTGAAAACCGACCTCGCAGAGCCCCTCCCCAAACAGATGAAGGATCCGGGCGAGATGAAATCAACTCCACAACCCCTCCGATCGCGCCAGAGCCAGCAGAAGCCGAACGAAGTCCAGGAGAAAAGAGTATTTCTGCAAACGATTCGGGGTCAAGGGTGTTCCAGTATTGAACGGGACCCTCCCGGAACACGGTGTCATCGAACCGAATGCCATCCACCAAGAGAACCGTACGCTGGCCGGTAAACCCACGCAGGAACGGAGAGCCTTGCCCATGACCGGTCTTTTGAACTTGAACGCCGGGGAACGCTTGCATAACCTCGGGCAGGGATCGGTCAATATGAAACACCGTGGGATCAAGATGAATGTGGTCTTGAGCAACAGACGGTGACAAATCAAACGCCATGACATCTGGTGTGACAGCTGGCTTCACGACCACATCGGGCAGGTCAATCACTGGGTCAGAGGCGTCCGCAGAGAATGCAGAGCAAAGGACCAAGATCGAGGAACTGGCCATCAGGGACATTCTCCCGATGGATGAGATGGATCATCCATGGTGTCGACAGATTTCTGGAGAAGATCGTCACCGAGGTGTTCCAAATGCTCGGCTGTTCCGGGCGCATGATCCGGGGCCAAACCGACCTCGGTGACCAAATAATTGAGCCACCGGCTCCGTCGGCCTTGCACTTCAAGGGCCAAATTTTGTCCCGCGTTGGTGAGAAAGTACTGACCTGCAATAGGTGATTGAAGAAAGCCCCGCTTGGTGGCTAAAGCAAGAATCCTTGGATCAATCGTGGACCATGGAAAGTTCACCGCAGTCCGATGGGACTTGTGCAACAAAACAACAACATCCTCGATCGCCACTTGATCGGCAAGCTGCCGAGTCCGAGACCTTTGCATCCAGTATCCGTATCTGGGTGAAAACAAAAGGGAGCAACCAAAAACGATCCCGCTCACCACCGTGATCGTGCCCGAGGCTTTCAAAGATTCGCCCTGCCAGAGAAGTGGGATCCAAGTGCTCATGAGGTAGCCAGAGACCGCACAAAAGAAGGCAACCAGAATACTTACCAGGATCTGGCTCTTGAGACGGTCCGTGAAGAGTCGAGCCGTCGAAGAGGGAACGAGCAACGCCGCAATCACGAGTACCGAACCGACCGCCTCAAAAGAGGCCACCGTTGCGACCGAGACCAACAGCATCAACACCATGTTGATCGCTCGCGAGGAAAAACCAAGAGTTCGAGACAATCCGGGATCGAATGAGGCAAGACGAAGTTCCTTGAAGCAGAACAACACAAATAGTGCTGACAGCAGGACCATGATCAGCAACGACCAAATCGAGGAAGGCATGGCGTGATACACATCGGTAAAGCCAACGTCTCGAAACGAAGATGGCGCGTCGAACCAAACCAAGAGTTCCAACTGACCGTACAAAACACAATTTGGATCAAGATCAACATGATCCGTGTGACCGACTCGAATCAGGACCACCCCTACGGCAAAAGCAATGGAAAAGACCACACCCATGGCGGCGTTGGATTCAATGCGGCCGTATCGCCTCAAAGCTTCGATAGAGGTCACCGTCAGCAGACCGGCGACCAAAGCTCCTATGAACAGTCCGAAAGGATCACGAGAGCCAAACACCAAGTACGCACCGACCACCCCTGGAAGCACTGTGTGGGAAAGAGCATCTCCCATCAGAGACTGGCGACGGAGAACCAAAAAGTTGCCCAACATCGTGCAACCCACCAGCACCAAAACAGATGCCAGCAAAGGAAACAAATCGAGCGCGGGGATCAGATTCATGGCTCAGACCCAAGCCGAAGCTGATCTTCCAATTGGGCCACAAGATCGTCGGACAACACGTGTTCAACTTGATCCACCGACCAATCAACGTGGTTGGCTGCAATATCAGCATGGCTGGTCAGATATTGGGTCCACAGACGGTGATTACGCTGGATGGTCAGTCCCCGTGATCTCCCCGATGGAGTCAGCGACCAGACGGAGGAAGAGCATTGCACAAAGTCTTTGGCTCGGAGTCGACGCATCAACCGGTTGATTTTCCGGACAGACCAGCCACGAACTGAAAACAGGGCACTCAGACCATCGTTGGCGACAGAGTCATCGTGGTCAATGAAATGTTCCAGAGCATGATCCTCAGCGATGCGCTGATTCCGGCAGTAAGAATCCCATTGACTTGAAAGAATGCCACGCCGAGGCGCAAAAATAAGGCTGAACCCAAATATAAAACCCGCAACCAGGACAATGATGGGCCCGGTCGGCAGGTTGGGCAAGCTGGAAGAAAGAGCCGCGCCGAACCAACCTGAAATACCACCGAACAGTCCTGAGATCATCAGAACATCAATAAGTCGGGTTGACCACAACCTTGCGGCAGCACACGGCACAATCAAAAGGGCCACCACCAACATCAAACCAACGGCTGGAATACCAATCACGCATACACCCGCCACCAACCCCATCATGAGCAGATCAATTCGGTCGACAGGCCATCCAGTGGTTGCCGCAAAATCCGCGTCAAAGCACACTTGGCCAAAAGGGTTTCGCAGGAGGATTGACGTCAGAACAACCAGCAAAGAGAGGCTCGCAAGGGTCAAGACATCAAGCTTGGTCATGGTCGATGCCTGACCGTAGATGTAAGAATCAAGTCCCGCTGTTTGGGTTGAAACAGTGGTTTGGACCACACTCAGAAGAACGATGCCTAGGCCAAAAAAAGTGCTAAGAACCAGCCCAATCGCCGCATCCTCCCGGATCCTCGGATGACGAACCAAGAACTGCACCAACCAAATTCCAAGCAGTCCACTGCAAGCGCCACCGATCAGCAGAGGCAAGATTTCGGGACCAGTGGCCCCAAAGATCAGTGACAACAAGAACCCCCCCACCACACCAGGCAATGTGGCGTGCCCCAAGGCATCGGCCATAAGTGCTCGCCGCCGAAGTACGGCGAAGGTCCCCACGACGCCACTCGCCATGCCAAGACTGGACGTGCCCAAAATGACCAGTGTGGCGTTGTAGCCAGACCGCAGCGTGAGGATATTCCAGAAGTCCAACCAAAAAGTGACGGGCCCATCCATGACTTATCTTCGCTCCGAGCGAGCAACCGCCTCCGCGGCTTCGGCCAGCATGGTCAATCGGCCGCCGTAAGTCTTCCGCAAATTGTCTTCATGAAAAACTTCAGCAACCGGACCCGAATCCACCACCCGCATGTTGAGAAAAATCACTTCGTCAAACGAGCTGGGCACGGTCTGCAAATCGTGATGAACCACAATGATGGTTCGGCCCTCATTTTTCATCTCACGTAGCACACCAAGGATGGCCTGCTCCGTTGCCGCATCGACACCGGCGAACGGCTCATCCATGAAGTACAGATCCGCCTCTTGGGCGAGGGCTCGGGCCAAGAAGACACGTTGTTGCTGCCCCCCCGAGAGTTGACGAATTTGCCGATCGGCGAGATCGGCCAGCCCCACCCGATCCAAACATACCAGAGCCGCATTTCGGTCTTTCTGTCGAACGGGACGGAACCACCCAATTTTTCGATATCGACCCATACATACGACATCAAGAGCAGTCACTGGAAATTCCCAATCCACACTTTCTCGTTGGGGGACATACCCAATGGTCGAACGAACGTCATCGAGCGGTTTGCCTCGAAAGGCCACCAAGCCGGAAGCACGTGGTACCAGTCCAAGGCAGGCTTTGATCAAAGTGCTCTTGCCCGCGCCATTGGGACCAACAATCGCAATCAGTCGTGGCTCCTCAGGGGCGTCGTAATCAACATCCCACAGAACTGGCTTTCGGTCGTAAGCGACCGTCATGGCATGAATTGACAAAGGACTGTTTGTGGAGTGCTCTGGTCGATGGATGGGGCTCATGGTTTTGACTCAGACGACACAGAACTGTTTGTTGAACGCCATCCTGCCTCTGGGGCTTGCCCACCAAGAGCGCGAGCAATGGCAGTCACGTTGTGATCGATCATCCCCAAGTAGGTCCCGGACCATGTTCCGGCAGTACCCATGGCATCCGAATAAAGAGAGCCACCAATGGCCACAGGGTGACCCCGAGCATCAGCGCCCTCAATAAGGGCACGAATACCTTTTTCTGGCACGGTGGATTCAACAAAAATCGCAGGAATTTTCCGCTGCACCAAGACGTCAACGAGTCGGTTGACGTCTTGGACCGAGGCTTCCGATTCAGTCGAGATACCCTGCAAGCCAATCACCTCAAATCCGAATCGCTTCCCGAAGTAACCAAATGCATCGTGAGCCGTGACGAGTACACGCATCTTTTCAGGAACCGACTGAAGAACTTGGGAGGCGTAGGCATCAAGTGCTTCCAACTGTTTGGCATACGCTTTGGTATTGGATTCATACGCCTCACGGCCGTCAGGATCCAGAAGGACACAACGATCCCGAATGGCCATGAGAACCGCACGCCAATGTTTGGGATCCATCCAAACGTGAGGGTCGTGCGCTTCGAGATCTTCGGCATCACGGAGAAGCGATTGCTCTGGCAATTCCTCTGCAACTGCACACACCGAACGGCCCGACTCTTGGGCACGAATGAATGCCTCATCCATGCGCCCCTCGAGGTGAAGTCCGTTGTAAAAAATCACATCCGAAGCCAACACCTTCATCAAATCGGACCGGGTTGGCTGGTACAGATGAGGATCGACTCCGGAAGGCATCAGCACCTCGACCTTGCCAAGATCACCAACCACGGCTTTCACCAAATCGCCAACCATTCCAGTGGTGGCCAAGCAACGCAACTCACCGGCCGACGCGGGCTGAACCGATACCAATGGAGCGAGAAAAAGTATGACGGCGTGCAGCAAGAGTCTCATACTCGTAGCATAGGCTACAAACGATTGCTTATCCACAGCCTGGCGTGATTCCGTGGCTAAGAATCTCTTATAAATTCTTTCATTTTCAGCAGAGTCTCTTTGCTGACGTGATGTTCAATGCCTTCAGCATCAATTTCCGCCGTCTTCTTCGAGACTCCTAGGGCTCGCAAAAAAGAAAAAACAAGCTCGTGACGAGCACGAGATCGCTCGGCCAGGGCGACCCCTTTCGGGCTGAGTTGAATTGGCTTTCGAGGAGGAGCGTTCAAGAGGCCTTCTCGGTCAAGCCTTCGGACAATACGAGACGCCGTCACGTGGCTTACACCAAACTTTTGGGCCAACATGGAAATCCGACACTCGCCAGATGACTGTAAGAATTCTGCAACGGCCTCGACATAATCCTCAGCGGTTTCCGAGGCGTGATCATCACGCGTGCGTTTAAAAGCAGAAGTTGACACGTCTCTAGCCTAACGAGAACCTGCTCAGTCCTGTGATGAAGGTACAGATCGTGGAGGACGTGGTATCAGCACAGGGGTTGCCTTCTTGTAGGCCTCATAGTCTTCTTGTCCCCCCCATCGCTCGTCTGCTTTCTGTTCCAGAAGAGGAACCCCACTCATCTTCATCAAAAGAAATGTCACAAACACGGGTGAGATCAGGGTGACATACTGCCAACCCGCGAGAACGGGGACTGCCATCAAGGCCACACCAATCCAAAGGACGATCTCTCCGAAATAATTGGGGTGGCGTGACCAAGCCCAAAGACCTGTCCGAATGAACTGGCCTCGGTTGGTGGGATCCATTTTGAAAGATGACTTCTGAGCATCTGCGACCACTTCTACGGCAAAGCCAAACCACCAAACGCCAAATCCTGTCCAACCCAACCACGACATAGGGATCGTCTCCCCCCCGGTCACAATCGCGAGCGCTGCTGCCATGGTGGTCAACACCCACAACGCTTGCAGGGTCCACCACACCAAAAAAGTGCTTGGCTTCGTCTTCACGCTGTCGAAACGGATGTCTTTGCCCACCCGTTTGACACGAACAAACAGAAATCCCGCCAAACGAATAGCCCAGATGGACACCATGCCCACCACTAGCGTGCTTCGGAGATCAAGCGGTTGCGATAGGACAACGGCCAGTCCTGTGACCGAGAGATAGGTCACCCCCCCCGTGAGATCGTAGTAGTGCTCAGTCCGTGCGAAGGCAGATGGCACGTACACCAACCAGTTCAAACCAAAGGCCAGACCAGCGCACCACATAAAAACCGGAACGTCGGCCTGAACCAGACCACCAGATCCCCCGGCCAACGCCAAAGCAATGCCCAAAAGGGTGATGATGCAGACGGAAAGAAGGTCACGAGCCGAAGCTTGAATTGGCATGCTTTCACTCTAGGCGGGAGTACTCATTCGGCAGGGCCGTAGACAACTTTCCGCAAGCCGGCGGGAATCTCGAAGCTGAATTCACGAGCTCGGCTCATCCAAAGCACATACATCTGGTTGCTGGGATCGATCCAGAAGTGGGTGTTGTGGTAACCCGACCAACCAAAAATACCCTGAGGCGCAGCATTCCCTTCCGACGCGGGATCACGCATCACAAAAACGCTGTACCCCATGTCCATTCCTGCTGGTCGCTCCATCTCAGCCATGATGTCGATGCTCAGGGGTGTGGTCATCTGGTCAATACTGGCCTGCGTCAGGGTGCGTTTCCCTTGAAATTCACCACCGTTGGCCAACATCTGACAAAAGTTGGCATAGTCCGCTGCTGTTGAGACAAGGCCCCCATCGCCAAAGTGAGCAGAACTTTTCGGGCTGTACGTCAACTCATTGAGAAGGAACGTGTAGCCCTTCAAATTTTCAGAGTTGATCCACAGAGGTTGGAACCGTGCCCGCTTTTGTTCGTCCATCACAAAAGAGGTGTCCACCATGTTCAAGGGTCCAAACAGGTTTTGACTGAGGTAATCCTCAAGAGGGAGGCCAGTCATGACCTCAATAAGGCGCCCAAGAATGGCTTGGTTTAGACCGTACATGAAGTCGGATCCCGGCTCGAACGCCAAAGGCTCCTGAGCGACTGCCTCGCAGTAATCCTGCAGGTCATTGAATCGTGTTTGGTTTGGATGCGGGCGGTCATATCCAGGAGGAACGGGATTGATGACTGAATTTGTGTTGGGAGCGCCGTCTTCCCAACCCGAGTAGTAACCCCACCCGGAACGGTGGGACATGAGATGCTCAATGGTGAGTGGCTGGGTCGCTGGTCTTACGGAATCACCGTCTTGGACAGCGAGAGATTCAAAGCAGGGCAAATAAGCTGAGACATGATCATCCATCTCAAACTTACCCTGCTCGTGAAGCATCATCATCGCCACAATGGTGACAGGCTTGGACATAGACCAAATGGGGAACACCGTGGTCTCGTCGACATCCCGGTCTCCGGGTCGGCCCGAATTGACAACCGACATCGCTCGTGTGCCATCGGCAGCCCCGACGATGACAAGATTGCTCCCGGTGACCTCGTCATCAATAATTTGGGATTGGTATGACTTGATCCGCGAACGAAGACTTTCTTCGGATGAACCCGTGGTGGTGCAGCCAAACAGAAAACAAAGCGTCAAGAGCGCTGTCGAAGTGCGAAAAATCAATTGAACTCCCTGGATTGGTGTTACTCGAGTCACGAGGAGATGATCCTACCAACTCACGCCAATCAAAAGAAACTCCAGAGACCTACCGTGGCATTTCTTTCATCTGCCACCCTAAGGGTCAGTGGTTGGGAGTGGCCTTCTTCGGGGAGAAGACAAAGAGAGCCAAGAAAATGACCGCCAACCCAACGGGAAGGTAAGCCACCTGCCCAAAGGCTTCAAGACCCGCCTCGGCTTGAATGCTTGCCCATTGCAACGCGACTTCAGATCCTTCTTCAGCAGACTGCAATGCTTCGGCTGTCACGCCTTCAGGAATTCTGTTTGCAATGCCTTCATCGTACCAACGTCCAATCACCGGCAACACGTAACTCACGCTGAGCATGCCAGCACCGCCCATGATGGCCAACCCCATGGCGCCAGTCTTGGGGAATCGTTCGTTGGTGTACCCCAACATGGTGGGCCAAAAGAAGCAGACCCCAAAAGCAAAGACCGTTGCTGATGCGAACAGCATTGGGCCTGAAGTCTGGCTCATCAAGAAGAGACCCGCCGCACTCAGGATAGCGCTGCCAAGCAGCATGCCCAAAGGCTGCAGGCGATGAACAAATGGACCGGCAAATTGACGGCCTACCGCCATCAGTCCAGTGATCCAGACCAGCACAAGCAGGCCGGACACGCCAGCGTTTTCCATAATGTTGGGGATCCACTGGTTGGGCCCAAGTTCTGTAGCGGCAGTCAACAGCATGCAAATCACCAGCAACAAGAACACTGGATGAAGGCAGGCCGCGAACATGTCGCCAGTGGAAACCCCCATCTCGACGCGTTCGGTCTTTGGCATGGACTGACCAACAAACAGCACGGCATAAGCGGCCAAGGGAAGCAGCATCGTGGCAAATTGAGCCTGCCATCCCAAACCGAGTTTGCCCATGAGATATCCCACCAGCCCACCGATCACAATGCCTCCGGGGAACCAAACATGGAACTGATTCAGTTTGGTGGTTTTGTTGGCTGGGTACAAAGCGGCAATCAAAGGATTGCAGGCAGCTTCAACCGATCCATTTGCGATACCAAACAAGAGCGTGCCGCCGAACAGACTCCAGTAATCCCAAGCAAAAATCGTCAACAAGATGCCCGCCAAGTGACCCACGAAGCCCAAGCCGACAATCCGCCGCATGCCGATGGCATCACACAGAGGGCCTCCAAACAACATTGCCAGAGTAAATCCCCAGAAGGCGGTGCCATTGATCCAGCCGACTTGCTCGTTGGTCAATCCAAACTCTTCGGTCCATGAGCTCATGGCCGCACCGCGGATGGCAAAGCTCATGGAAGTCACAATCAAGGCCAGACAACTTGCGTTGAACAAGCGAGAAGCGTTGGGGGAAGATGACATGGGGAGATCTCCTCAGCGGACAAGCCGCAAAAACGTGATGTTCACCTTGTTCTTTTTCGGCACAAATGAACAAAATTGATCACTCAGGCCGTGAATTCGCCGGTCGACCGGCAACCCACGCCAATCCGCCCAGCACGTGCTGTTCAAATGCTGGCTCAGAGAACGTCGCTTTCGTGTGCCCAAGCGCGGTGTAGAAGCTTCGACCTCCATCGAATTCGTGCGACCAAGCCATCGGATGCCAAGGGCCTGTGCGTCCACCGGAATACGTGTTTTCATCAATACGCAAAAGGCAATTGCAGCCTTCATGCGGGCCTTCAGATTGAAAGTCATACCACTCGTCGGTCCGAACCCAGGTTGGACCAAGATGAGCCGTCGCGGGATGCCCATGATCCATCACGACCAACCGAGCTGGCTGAACGGCAGGATGGCACCGGAATCGCGCTCCCACCAACCGGCCAAACCAATCCCACTCGTGCTCGGTGTCAGAAGCAGCGTGGACCCCCAAAAATGCACCCCCGGATTGGTACCAAGATTGAAATGCCGCCTGCTGCTGGTCGTTCAGAACATCACCAGTGGTGTTCAGGAAGACGACCACATCAAACTCTGGCAAAGTTCGACGATTGAACATGGAGGATTCTTCGGTAGACGTGACCTGAAACCCATGCTGTTGCGCCAAACGTCGCAAACACACATGGCCCTCGGGAATGGAGTCGTGTCTAAAGGTTTGGGTTTTGCTGAACACCAGCACCCTCAACCCCGCGACTGAGGGCATTTCGATTTCATCATCAACGACGACCAGTTTGAGCTCTGAGAGTGTGCACCCATCATCCTCTTCGCGACTGAGCGGTCCAAAAGGTTTCGCCGGTCGGTTTCCTGCGTCGATGGGTTCGTAGACCACACTTGACTGCACAATTTTACCGTTCAAACGCATTTCTTTGAGGCAAGCCGGAGCCAAGGTTCGGCCCTCAGGATCAAATCTCGGGGCGCGGAAGATGGCTTCGATGTGATGTTCTTCTGTCTCATCTCCATCGAGCAGCATTTGCGGCAGCGAGTATTGGCTTTGAAAAGCCAACCGAGGCGTCTTGCCGCTTTTGCTCGTGAATGTGGTCTCAAGTCGGGCGTCGCCATGGTCGAATGCGTTGAGTGCTGAGAGAGCTTGCAGGTCCACTTCATACGCCCGAGGACCTGCAGGGATGCGATTCAAGGTGTACCACGCTTCTTGGGACCAGAGCGCTTGACCATCTACGCTTTGTGGATCCGTTCTAAGATGCACGACCGATCCCTCTCGGAGGCCGGGGACTTTGAGTCGAACCGAAAGACCGTCATCTGATGCGATCGCCTCGCTGGCCACCAAACGCTGCTCCTCACGTTTTGGCCCGCCGTATTGCGCGGTCGCGTGGTACCTCCACTGACGCAAGGAGAAATGATCTGGATTGCCCAACCACGCCCGATCAACCGGCTTGGTGAAGGCGATGCTGAACCCATCAGGAAGGGCATGCACCGAATGGATTTCAAAGGTGGTGATCCCATTTGGTGTCAGTCGTTGCAGACCAAATCGGGTGCCGTTCCAGCTCCAGTTGCCACTGGAGCCCGTTCCTCCCGCGTACAAGCAACCGTCTGGCCCCCAAAGAAGACGATTGACACCACACTCCAACCCTTGGGTAAAACGATAGACAGCCCCCTGGACTTCCCCTTCAACCTCTTCAAGTTGTACGCGGCGGATGCCGCCCATCGTCAATTCGCCCAGAAAGAATTGCCCCGCAAAGGGGCCATCGGGAATTTCCAAAGGTGTGGTCGGTGAGTTCGAGATTTCATTTTGGGGAAGCCAAATCGCAGGAGGGGATTCTCCGTTGGTGTCATACCGACTGCGATAACCTCCCTCTGGATATCGCTTGCTGGAGGCCAACCCGTTGTAATGACCATAGAACTCTTCCGGTTGCACATGCACCAACTTGCTGGTCGGAAGCCAAGCTCCCTGATTGTCGGCAACATAGATGTTTCCATTCTCGCTGACGCCAATCCCATTGGGGGTGCGAAATCCTCCCGCGATGATTTCAACTTCTCTTGATTTGGAGTGGATGCGGTACACCGTCCCGCGATTTGGGGGGTTGGGTCCGTTCATTGAGACCACCGATCCTTCAACCCGGTCGGCTTTGATGGTGTTGTTGAAGTAAATCGCGGTCGAAAGGGTTCCGTAGATCCAACCTTCATGTTCCACCAAGCCGAAGGAGAAGTGATGGTAATTGTCCCCCACCCATGGCTGGGCGAAGACTTCACGAGACTCGTATGTCCCATCACCATTTTCATCCCACAACCGATCAATACCCTCACGGTGCGAAACAAAAATTTCACCATGCACAACCACAACACCGCAGGGGTCGTGGAAGTCATCTGCAATTTTTTCAACCGTCACATCAGACCACGTCCCACCAACGGCACCATCAAGAATCCAAAGGGTCCCATTGGTCGCTTGACGAAGTACCCCATTGTTGTTGGGCGTAAATGTAGACAGCAACAAGCGTCCGTCCTCGAGAAACGCCATACCACCTACCGACGGTTCAAAACCTTCAGGCCGGAGACGCTCGACTTCCCAGCTCGGGTGAACCCCCGACACCACAAGACCATCTCCAGGACGGAGATTTTGACGCCCATCAAGGTACTTTTTGGGACCTGGTGAAACCACTCGGGTCACGCCTCTTTCGGTAAAAAAGACATCGGGCGGCACCAAGACAAAATCTTGGCTCTCTGGCGTCTTCCATTCCAACCGGAGGGATTCTTCTCCATCGCGCTCAAACATTCTTACGAGAATGGAATGCATGCCCGCAACCAAACGAACCGATCCTTGTTTGGCCTGGGCGGGGTGGATGCCATCATGGTCGATCACCAAAGTGTTCTCGATTTGAAGTTGCGAGCCATCATCGCTGGAAAGCGAGAAGATGTATTCACCTGGTGCGGTGATTTTGATCAAGCCACTGACTTCAGCCACGAAATAGTCTGGTGGAGATCGAAAACCACTCGCATTGTGGAAGTTGACTTCATCCACCTTGCAATCCACATTCGGTGTTTGATCGGGCCCAATCTCTGCCAGAAATTCGATTGGTCGGGCAACATCCCAAACCCTCAAGGTGAGTCCGGATTCGTACCCTGGATCCTCGACCGGATTTATCAAGCCCAGAACCACCAGTATCCCCATCGTCAATGCCATACAGGGAACATACCCCCATGAAGATGACCGTCTTGGGCCTTGGTGGCAAAAAATGGACCGGAACAACCCACAAACCGCAAAATTCCCCCCTTCAGGGTCGGATTCTGAGGCAAGTGTCTTAAAGTGTAGATTCGCCGTAAGACGATGCTTGAGCAAGGCAAAATGGAGTTTGACCATGAGCACAAAACACATCCCAACGGAACGTGAGTCCGCCTTTCTGGACACGGTTCAAGACATCCGCCACGAGCGCGAAATCATCAACGGTCTTGCACCATTCCTCAACGACAAGGCCCCAGAGGACATGCTGTCTTTTTACACCGAGGATGAAGTGGTCAAACTTCGGGTGCTGAAAGACACCGAGCGGGATATTGAGTCTCGCATGCCAGTCAAACTGACCCGTCACTACTACGAGTTGGCGAAACGGAGCAAGCCCATTCAGCGGATTGTGAAAGCCGACCCGGACGAAACCAACGACATGACCGGTTCAGAAGATCCCGGCAACCAAATGGACTACAGCCCCGTCGAAGGACTGCTGCACAAGTACGAGATGGGCCTCATGTACGTCGTATCAACCTGCTCGGCCCACTGCCGATTCTGTTACCGAGAAGAATTGATCGCCCGCAAAGAAATCGAGCGTCAAGACGGCACCAAAGCGAAGAAGGGTCTGGCCAAGATTCCTGCTGTGGTGGCATACATCAGGGAGTTCAACGAAAAAGTAGAAGCCAATGGCGGGCGGCATCCAGATTGCGGACGCGAGAAGCTTCGAGAAATTCTGCTCTCTGGCGGCGACCCCATGGTGCTGAACAATGCCAAATTGGCCGCCTGGTTCGGTGCATTGGCCGAAGCGGGAATCGAATCTATTCGTGTGGGCACCAAAGAAATGGCTTTCTATCCCCAGCGATTTGATGACACCTTCTTGGCCATGCTCGATCGGTTCCACGAGACCTATCCTGAAGTGGGTATGCACTTCATGCTGCACTTCGAACACCCCGATGAAATCTTGGCCAAAGACGACAACGGAAACTACATCAAAGACAACAACGGCTTCTTCCAGTGGGTTCCTGAAACCGGGAAAGCCATGCGAGGTCTGACGTCCCGTGGCTGGCTTAGTGTGGAAAACCAAGCCCCAATCATCAAGGGCATCAACGATGACCCCGAGGCCATCCGCACCCTGCAACGAGAGTTCAAGCGTGCCGGCGGAGAAAACCACTACTTCTTCTGCGGCCGTGACATCGTGGCATACAAGTCATTCAACGTGCCGATCGAGTCGGCATGGAACATCTTGAACGAGTCCCAAAAGGGTCTTTCGGG
Organism: Phycisphaeraceae bacterium; assembly: GCA_004213555.1. Lineage (GTDB taxonomy): Bacteria > Planctomycetota > Phycisphaerae > Phycisphaerales > SM1A02 > UBA8653. The sequence continues at coordinate 186,965 of SHAP01000001.1, forward strand.
CGTCGAATGCCACGCCCGAATGTCCATCACGCACTACAAGGGCAAGACCGAAGTCTCCGCCGTCACCAACGAACCTATCCCGGGATTACCAGGTAGCGAGAATGGTGTGGTCATCATGAAACTGCTGCGAAACTCCCACAGTGCGCCGGACCGTGGAAAAGTCTGCATCGTGGGACGCAATCCCGATGCCATGTGGTTCGACGACTACGAAGATCGCGTCTTGTACGACGAAGCCGGACTGTTTGAGTACACCCGTGTTAAGAAAGACGCTCCAAAGGGATGATCAACAAGCGGATGCCGAACGCGGCCGAGGCCGTCGCGGACATCCCCGACGGAGCAAGCATCATGGTGGGGGGATTCGGCGAAGCCGGAAGCCCCATTGAATTGCTTCATGCGCTTATCGATCAAGGCGCTGAAGATCTCACGATCATCAGCAACAACTGTGGCAGCGGCGAAGTGGGCTTGGCGGCCCTGTTGAAAGCCCGCCGAGTGACCAAAGTGATTTGCTCATTCCCCAAGACCGCCAACTCGACCGTCTTTCCTGAGTTGTACCGAGAAGGCTTCACTCAACTTGAACTGGTGCCCCAAGGCACTTTGGCCGAACGAATTCGAGCGGGAGGAGCAGGAGTCAAAGCGTTTTACACCCCAACCGCAGTGGGAACCCCTTTGGCCGAGGATAAGGAATCCCGCGATTTCGACGGCCGGACTTACCTTCTCGAACACGGGCTTACCGCCGACTTCGCTTTGATCAAAGGTCTCCATGCCGATGAACATGGCAACGTGATTTACAACAAGACCGCCCGAAATTTTGCCCCCGTTATGGCGATGGCCGCCCACACGAGCATTGTGCAAACTGCGAAGGTCTCTGCTCCGGGTGAACTGGATCCCGAGGTAGTGGTGACACCTGGCATCTTTATTGACCGGGTGGTGGAAGTACCACACCCCGCCCACGAATCAGAATTGATTGCTGCCGGAGTCAGCTACCCATGAGCACCTCTGTTCCAGTTCAAGGGTGGGGTCGAGAAGCCATGGCACGCCGCTTGGCCCAAGACATTCCAGATGGCTCGTACATCAACCTGGGTATTGGTATCCCAGAACTTGTCGCGAGATTTGTTCCTGACGGACGAACCTTCATTTATCACACCGAGAATGGACTCTTGGGCATGGGGCCATCCCCGGCAGAAGGTCAAGAGGATCCCGAGTTGATCAATGCCGGCAAACGGCATGTCACCGCAAACCCGGGCGCGGCTTACTTCCACCACGCCGACAGCTTTGCCATGATCCGCGGTGGACATCTGGACTTAAGCATCCTCGGAGCCATGCAGATCTCTCAATCTGGAGATTTGGCCAATTGGTCCACTGGTCAACCTGGCGCAATTCCCGCCGTGGGTGGGGCGATGGATTTGGTGGCCGGGGTCAAAAAGGTATTTGTACTCACGCAGCACACCACCAAAACGGGAGAGCCCAAACTCGTGGAGTCGTGCACCTACCCGCTGACCGGCCAAGGAGTGGTGGACCGAATCTACACCGATCTCGCCGTGATTGACATCACCCCGGCAGGCTTCCAAGCCATCGAAATCGCCCCAGATGTTCCTTTTGAACATGTCCAAGCCATGACTAACGCCAAGTTGACACCACCTTCCGCATCCCTCTCAGAATGATCCCCACATGAGCACCCATTCCTCTGACACTTCTCGCAGCGCGGATCTCTTTGCGCGTGCCCAACATGTCCTTCCAGGTGGGGTGAGTCGAAACACCGTGCTTCGCGAGCCCCATCCTGCCTATGCCGAGTCTGGCGCTGGGTGCAGGGTCACCGACCTCGATGGCATCACCCGAATTGATTTCTCCAACAACATGGCGTCTTTGATCCACGGGCATGCTTACCCCCCCATCGTTGAGGCGGTGACCGAACAGTTGCGGCGAGGTTCTGGCTTTATGCTGGCCACCGAGTGTGAAGTGGCGTATGCGGAGCATCTGTGTTCCCGCAGCCCGAGCTTCGAAAAAGTTCGGTTCATGAATTCAGGCACCGAAGCGGTGATGGTGACCATCAAAGCCTCCAGAGCGTTCACGGGACGTCCCAAGATTGCCAAAGTCGAAGGGGCGTACCACGGCGCCTACGACTACGCCGAAGTCAGCCAAATCACCAACCCCACAGTCTGGGGTGATGCGGATCGACCCAATGGGGTCCCCGTGGCCCACGGCACCCCCGCCGCCGCGCTCAACGACGTCATCATTCTCCCGTTCAACAACACGCAACGCACCCTCGAGCTTCTTGAAGAGCATGCCGATGCATTGGCTTGTGTTCTGCTGGACCCCATGCCTCATCGGGTGGGCATGAATCCGATTGAACCAGAATACCTGTCCGCAATTCGGAAGTGGACCAAGACCAACGGTTCACTCTTGGTTTTTGATGAAGTGATCACCTATCGAAGCGACTACGGCGGACTGCAAATGGCCTTGGAGGTCGAGCCAGATCTGACCGCAATGGGCAAAATGATTGGTGGCGGATTCCCGGTAGGAGGCGTGGCAGGTCGGGCCGACGTGATGGACCTCATGAACCCGAAGGGAGACAATTATGTCTTCCCATACTCAGGGACATTCTCTGCCAACCCCATCAGCATGACCGCCGGTCATATCGCCATGCGTGATTTTGATCCAGAAGCCGTAGACCGTCTGAACAAGCTCGGGGATCGCGCCCGCAAAGGTATCGCGGAGGCCGCGGAAACGAGCGGCGCTCGAGCATGTGTCACCGGGACCGGATCGATTCTTCGGGTGCACATGAAGCAATCAGCTCCACGAAATTTCCGAGAGGCCTACACCTCTCCCGAAGAAACCGCACGGCTGAAAGCCATGCTCGATCACCTGTTCTCCGCGGGAATGATCATGATCAACACGTGCACGGCGATGCTCTCGACCCCAATGAGCGAAGTTGAAATAGACGAGCTGGTGGCGGCCGTGGGTGACGGTTTTGACAAGATTGCCAAAATGCCCTGAAGGAATTAGGGGCGGGTTCAGTCTCGTTCGAAGAGTGTGGCCAAACCCTGTCCTACGCCAACACACAGTGAAGCAAGACCATGCTTGGCGTCCCGGCGGCGCATTTCGTGAACCAGAGTGGTCACCATCCTTGCTCCTGTACACCCCAAAGGATGTCCCATGGCGATGGCCCCACCGTTGACGTTCACTTTGGACTGATCCAAACCCAACGCCTCACAACATGCAACCGCTTGAGCCGCGAAGGCCTCATTGAGTTCCACAAGATCGATGGCTTCAAGGGGGAGGTTCGCCCGCTGCATGACCTTTTGGATGGCAGGGACCGGACCGATGCCCATTTCCGCGGGAGCAACGCCGGCAGCGGCACTGGAACCGACGAAAGCAAGCACTTCAATACCCAAGGATTTCGCTTGATCAGCATTCATCAAGACCAAAGCCGCAGCACCATCGTTGACACCCGAAGCATTGCCGGCGGTCACCGAGCCCGAGGGGTCTTTGGTGAAGGCCGGGCGCAGCTTGGCCAGATCCTCCACGGTGGTCGATGGACGCGGGTGTTCATCGATGTCCACCAGGAGCGGGTCCCCTTTGCGCTGCAGTACCGAAACCGGGACCAACTCGTCTGCAAACAAACCACGATCCTGGGCCGAGGCCCATCGTTGTTGGCTTTGCAGCGCAAACCGGTCTTGGGCCTCTCGACCGATGCCGTACTTCTGGGCCACCGTTTCCGCCGTGATGCCCAAAGGATCGGTGTGCCTCATCTCTTCCATCTTGGGGTGCACAAACCGCCAGCCAATCGAGGTGTCGTACATCTCTTGTGACCGACCAAAGGCAACGTTCGACTTCGAGACCACATACGGGGCCCGGCTCATCGATTCCACCCCACCGGCGAGATAGATCTCTCCTTGACCGGATTCAATCATGCGGGCGGCAATATTGATCGCTTCCAGCCCCGACGCGCACAAGCGATTCACCGTCACTCCTGGGACGGATTCTGGCAAGCCGGCCAACAAAGACGCCATACGGGCCACGTTGCGATTGTCCTCGCCAGACTGGTTGGCCGCACCGAAGTACACGTCGTCAATGGAAGTGGGATCAATCCCTGATTGATCAACCACGGCCCGAATCACGTGTGCAGCCAAATCATCGGGCCGCACGCTGGAAAGCGAGCCGCCGTAGCGACCAATCGGGGTTCGGACAGCAGCGATGATGGCGGCTCGTTTCACGAGAGATAGATTACAAATATCTTGATCCAGATGAATGGGTCAGATTCAACGCGCGCCATCATTCAGCGGCTCGTCGACGACAAAATCATCTGGAAAATCAGCGGCTCGATCGCCGTTTCGAACCCGCAGCCGTTTGTTTTGGGAACCACGCGATGGCTGGTTGAGGGGGATCTCCATCCCACCAAGATCTGACATCATTTGGTACAAACGGTTCTCCATGACTCGAATCCGAGATTGATGTTCGGGAGCACGAATCAAATTGTTTCGCTCCATGGGATCGGCCTGAAGATCAAAAAATTCATCGGTGTCCCAGAGCCCGTAATAGGTTGTGTATTTGAATTGATTGCTTCGAAGAGAAAAGACGGTAGGAGAATGAGGAAAGTTCTTTTCCCAGTAATACACATAAAGAAAATAGTCTCGCCAAGTTGAAGCCTTCCCTTGAGCAAGGGTTAAAAAGCTCTGACCATCCATAGAGTCGGGTTTGGGGAGGCCCATGGCTTCAAGAATCACCGGGGCAATATCAATATTTGCAACCATGTCATCGACCACCGCGCCTGCTGGAAGCAGTTCGGGGCACTGCATCAACAGGGGAACTCGGATTGACGTTTCGTAAGCGACACGTTTGTCAATAAGTCCGTGTTCGCCAAACATAAATCCGTTGTCTCCCATGTAGATGACCAAGGTCTCGTCGTGAATTCCCATCTTTTTGAGTTGGTCAAGAACTGCTCCAACGCTGTCATCTACGGAACAAAGGGCCTCGCAATACCGCTTGTAGTACTGCTCGATATCGAGTTGGCTGTGGTACGGGAAATCAACGCCATGCCAACTGTTTCTCTGATCCAACAGCCAGCGAGGAAGGTTTTGAGTGTTTCCTTGCACCAATTCCTCGCCCACTGGTCTTTGAAAAGGTTTGGATGAAAATTTTTGGTCATATTTTGCTTCCGGCTGGAAGTTGGCATGAACGGCTTTGTGAGACAAATACAAAAAGAACGGCTGGTCACGGTCACGTTGCTCTTCCAAGAAGTCGATGGCGTAACGGGTCAAGAGCGTGGTGATGTAGCCGTCTTGGGGCACACGCTTGCCGTTGACATTCATTGTGTAGCCTGGATGAGGAGGGTAGTAGTGCCCCTGACCGCGGAAGCTCACCCAATAATCAAATCCGGGTCGAGGATTGTCATGGTGCCCACCCATGTGCCATTTCCCAACGAAACCCGTCGCATAACCAGCATCTTGAAGATCCTGAGGGAAGAAGCGGGTGCCCTCAGGCACCAACCGATTGTTGTCGATGACACGATGACGGAAGGTGTATTGGCCAGTGAGAATTGACGCACGACTGGGAGAACACAAAGATGTCGTAACAAAAGCATTTTTAAGATGGACCCCATTTTTGGCAATGGTGTCCAAGTGTGGGGTTTCCGCAAACTGATGGCCCATAAAGCCGAGAGCATCGTGGCGGTGATCATCGGCGAGGATGAAGACCACATTTCTGGGGGAAGGCTTGATTGCTGGAGACTCAGAACCAACTGGGACTGGGGTATCAGCCGAACACAAAATGGCAACTCCACATGCCGCTTCGGTCAAGAAGTGGGTGAAAAGAAGAACGCTGGTGGTGATGATAAAATTGGTCATATTTCTGGGGCCCCTTCAACAGCCACGCCATTGGCCAGTCGGATGAGATTGATGCAGTGGGAGTGGCTTTGCTTACTTTTTGACGAAATGTAGATTCCAAAAACACACCCAAAGAGCGGGGAATAAAAACGGTGGTGAGACCTGCGGAACAAGATACTCACCACCGCCAAGCCTTTGTTTGGGCTGAGTGGCTCAAAATTACTTCAAGGCAAGCTTCTTCTTGACTTCAATAACGTGTCGACATGTGCCCCGATACTGAAAACCCGGGCAAGTGCAATCGACGTCGCCACCGGAGACCGACACCACGTACTTTGTCGATGGGTCCCGTGAACTCGGAAATTCAAATTGTCTGACTTGGGGACCAGTGATCGCTTGAGCAAGTGAACGAAGCATTTCTGGCGTCAAAGTCGGGTGCTCCCCCGCCGAATCTTTCGCGTCATCGTCCAGACTCGAGTCTCCGTTTTTTCCAAATTGACTTCGGAGATGATCTCCCGCGGCCTCAAGGACCCTCTTGGCCCAATCCTGATTTCGATTCTTGGAATCATCAGCTTCGATCAGGCTGGCATCGGCCAACCCAGGGGAAAGTTGCCGCAGCGCGGACTCCAAGTCCCGCAAAATATCCGTCTCCCCAAGATGACCGCTGTGGTCGCCGTCGACCACTGCTTCCACCAGCTTTGTTTTGACAGCCAATGCTTGTTGAACAAATGCGTCGACGGTATCGGTGGCGACCATGTACGTCACATTGACGGTTCTGGTTTGACCAATTCGGTACGCACGATCTTCCGCCTGCCAGTGGTGTGCCGGGACCCAGTCAAGATCGTTGAACACCACCTGAGTGGCCGCCGTCAGAGTAATCCCAGTTCCCCCTGCGACCAGATTGCTCACAAATACTTTCACATTGGGATCATTTTGAAAACGGTCGACCAACTCTTGTCGGCGGTCGGCGGGGGTAGAACCTGTCAGGAGAACCGCTTCGTCACCAAAAGCCTTTTGCAGTTCCTTCGCAGGGGCATCAAAACCCGTGAAAACAATTGCTTTCTCACCTTGTTCGATCGCACCTTGCACATATTCAGTGGTTGCTTTCACTTTGGCCATCGCCACTTTCTGACGCACCTTGGTCAACAGCGCTAGCAAATGGATGCGGTCACGATTGGCACGGTCGTTGGTGCCGGCAGAGTGCTGCGCCGTGGCTTGATCAGCGACACCATTGATCAACATTTCAATGACATGCCGCATCTCATTGGCCGCTGTCCCCAGAGGAACGTCAATCTCAAGCCAGCGTCTGAGCTTCGGGGGAAGGTTCAAAACATCATCTTTCCTTCGGCGAAGCATGACACCATGCAGCTGGGTAGAAAGCTCATCCAAATTGCTTGCCCCGTCGGTCACCAGACCAAAGCGGTTGCTGTAGGCATCACAGTATTTTTTGGCAAACGCCATAAAGCTTCGGGCCATCGGATGCTTCACGATCTGCAGCAGTGGGAACAAGTCACGAGGACGATTGGTCATCGGCGTTCCCGTCAGACAATGAATGGCGGGTTCCCCGGTGGTGGCGTCCACCAAAGTTCTACAATTCTTGCTTCGTTGACTGGTGTGATTTTTGAGATAGTGGGCTTCATCAAAAATCAAACCAGCCCATGGCAATTTCTTTAAGTCAGACAGGTGTTTGGTCAAAATGTTGTAATTGATGACCACCCACCCAACGTATGACTTCGTCGGCACCGACTCTGCACCAACCACGGTGACCGTTTGGGTGTCTCCAAGCGCCGTCTGAATCTCTCGCGACCAGTTCCGCTTGACTGAAGCCGGACAGACCACCAGCCAGGGGCCTTGGGGGGCTGCTTCCTGCATCGCCAAAATACTTTGACGGGTTTTTCCTAGCCCCATGTCGTCCGCCAGGATGGCACGACGCCGACCAAGCAAGAATGCAAGACCTTCCACTTGGTGGGGGTAGAGCCCCTCGGCAAGTTGGATGGCCCGCCGCATAGCCTCCGCCTCAACTTCATCGCTGGGCTGGAGAGGTGTGGGTGTGTTTGTACGTGTCATGGTGAAATCTCCATGACATCAAGAGGGGCATCAGCCTTGAAGAGTGCCGTTGACCGTCAACGAGCGCTGATGTTGCTGCACAAGGCATGGCCTTGCGTGCCGCATCACCCCAGAAGGGCTGACCTCGGCACCGTGATCGCGCTTGACCCGGTTGCCGCCCACGCTTCAAGAGGTCGCGTGGGACTCTGGATGCCAGAGGGCATTTTACCTCATAAAAATCGCAAATCAAGACCTCGAGTGGGTGGTTTGCCGCAGAAGGATGACCATCCCTAAGACCCCATCAGGAGAGCTCGAAGAAATCGAAATTGGATACTCACGGGATTATCATGTTCCGGCCCATGAATCACACCAACGAACCTGCCTGTCCCACGGCTAAGCAAAAGCGGCTTGGATTCCTTGATCGCTATCTCACTGTCTGGATTTTTCTCGCCATGGCCACGGGGGTACTCCTTGGCAAGCTCGCACCTGACGTTGGTAAGACTTTGGACCGATTCTCAATTGGAACTACCAATATCCCCATTGCCATCGGTCTGATTCTGATGATGTACCCCCCATTGGCCAAGGTTCGATATGAGAAGATTCCGCAAGTTTTTCAAGATTGGAAGGTGCTCACGCTTTCGCTGATCCAAAACTGGATCGTGGGCCCCGTGCTTATGTTCACGCTCTCAGTGGTTTTTCTATCTGATCAACCCGACTACATGTTCGGATTGATCATGGTTGGACTGGCGCGCTGTATTGCCATGGTCCTTGTGTGGAATGACCTTGCTCGAGGCAGCAACGACTACGCCGCTGGGCTTGTCGCGTTGAACAGTATTTTTCAAATGCTGTTTTTTGGACTGTACGCATGGATTTTTCTCACTTGGCTTCCTCCCCTCCTCGGCCTTCCCGGCACCGTCGTCAACGTGTCCGTAGGAGAGGTATTTCAAAGCGTCATGATTTACCTAGGGATTCCGTTTTTTGGTGGAATGATGACTCGTTTTGTTCTTCGACCTCTCAAAGGAGAGGCTTGGTATTCACAACGATTCATTCCCGCCATCGCACCCGTCACATTGATTGCCTTGCTGATCACCATCTTGGTGATGTTCAGCCTCAAAGGTGAGCAAATTGTCGCCCTCCCCCTCGATATCGTTCGGATCGCAATCCCACTGACGATCTACTTCGTGGTGATGTTCTTGATCAGTTTTATGATGGCCAAAAAAGCCGGCGCGGATTACCCAAAGGCAGCCACCCTTGCGTTCACTGCTTCAGGCAACAACTTCGAACTGGCCATTGCCGTCGCAATTGCGGTTTTTGGGATTGGTTCTGGGGTCGCCTTTGCCACCGTCGTGGGACCTTTGGTGGAGGTACCAGTGCTTGTGGGTCTGGTGAGCGTTTCACTCAGGCTGCGGCGCCGTATGTATCCGATGGACTCCAATAAAACAGACGTCCAGTCGGGATGACCAATGCTCCAGACGTCCACCTTGGTGAGATCGTCGATGCTTCGCGGCGTGGTCGCAAAGGCACCAGGGGACGCGGCAAGCTCTGGAAACGACTCGGCCCCCATCACAGGTGACGGGGGCCGGGAACTCCCCGACCAGGGCTCGAACCTGGAACCTAGCGGTTAACAGCCGCTCGCTCTACCATTGAGCTATCGGGGAAAAGATGTCAATCGGCCCTCAGGAGGTCCGAGCCCATCATTCTACCAATACCCGGGGTTTGGTCAAACCCAAGACAGGCCCCTACGGCGTTTGACACGCCCCCCTTGCCGGAGACCGAATATTGGATACAATGGGCGATCTGCCCCTGAGAGGGTCAGAACCTTTCCCCTGCTACGTGAGATCTGGAGCTTCGCCGTGAAGAAGGACATCCACCCCAAGTACTACGACTGCAAAATCACCTACCGAGGTGAGCACGTCATGACCGTGGGCGCCACCGTCCCGGAAATGACCGTGGAAATTTGGTCAGGATCGCACCCATTCTTCACCGGAAAGCAGTCCTTCGTGGACACCACCGGCCGAGTCGAGAAATTCCAGAAGAAATTTGCGGGCGGCTACTTCAAAGACAAGAAAAAGTGATTTGGTCGAGGATTTGTCCTCGAGACCCACGCTTCAAGACCATCACGCCGCGGCCAAGCCGCGGCGTGTTCCATTTCCAGCCATACTGCCTGCACCTTGAACGACCCTGAACGCCATCTTCCCCACCTTGCTCGGATCGCCGATGAATGGCAACGGCTTGGTGAAGCCATGAGCGATCCGCAAATCCTCACCGACCATGAACGCATGGCCGAGTTGGCCCGGCGTCGTCGAGCACTTGAGCCAACCGCACTGGGATACACGAACTACCGAAAGCTCAAAGCACAAAAAGAAGAAGCCGAGCACATGCTCGCGGAAGAATCGGACCCGGAACTCCGCGAATTGGCCCTAGAACAACGAGAGTTGGCCACCACTGAACTCCCGGTGTTGCTTGAGCGCATGCTGGCCGCTTTGGTCCGGGCCGAGGATGACCGAATCGGAGCCTTGATCCTTGAAGTCAGAGCCGGGGTCGGCGGAGACGAAGCTGGACTCTGGGCCGGGGATCTTCTCAAGATGTACGAGTCTTACGCCAAGAGCAACGGCTGGACGTTTGAAGCCTACGACCACGGCACCAACGAAGCCGGCGGTCTCCGGTACGCCGTTGTTCGCATTCACGGCGAAGGATGCTGGAGTCATCTCGCGTTTGAATCTGGAACCCACCAAGTCAAACGCGTCCCCGCCACCGAGACCCAAGGCCGCATCCACACCTCCACGGCGACCGTGGCCGTGCTGGCGGAACCCGAAGAAGTGGATTTGACCTTTGATCCCGGCGAGGTGAAAGAAATGATCACCACCGCCCAGGGACCAGGCGGACAAAATGTGAACAAGGTGGCCACCGCGGTACACCTGATTCACGAACCCAGCGGCATCGAAGTCCGAATGCAGGAAACCAAAAGCCAATCTGAAAATCGAAAACGGGCCTGGAACCTCCTTCGAGCCCGTATCTGGGACGAGCGACGATCCAAAGCCGAAGCAGCCCGAGCGGAAGCACGTCGGGGTCTGATTGGAGGAGGCCAACGGGCCGAAAAAATCCGGACCTACCGCTGGAAAGAAGGCATCGTCGTCGACCACCGGGCCGAAGCCTCATGGCCACTGGCCAAAATCATGGGTGGTGAACTGGGCGAGGTGGTGGAAGCACTGACCGCCATCGAAATAGCAGCCCGACTTGAAGGCTTGTGAGGTGAAATCTTCGGGTTCACGCCGGTACACTTTGCTTTTCCGATCGGAGACGCCAATGCACCGCCGCCGCGCTTTTACCCTTGTTGAACTCCTTGTGGTCATTGCCCTGATTGGGGTGCTGGCCGCACTTTTGTTGAGCGCTCTTTCCTCAGCCCAACAGCGGGCTCGAGCGACCCAAACCACGTCAACCATGGAAGCCTTTGCGGCCGCGTGCGAAACCTTCTTCCAAGACCATGGCCAGTACCCGGGCGTGGTCCCCGAAGCGTTGCTGGCCCAAGATGCGGAAACCAACAATGGCATCCCCCGAATCAGCAGTCTGGAAAACGCCCTCTACCACATGATGGGCGGGTATCGGATCCTTGGCGTCCATCCGGACTACGTCCAGTTCAACGGATACGAGATGTCCTTTGGCAATGGAAACAATGAGATCACGGTGAAGTTCGCGGTCAATTCCGAACTGCTCGGGGATGGACCGCTTATTGGTGGACGTCAATACCCCTCATACTTCACGCCACCCGAAGGGACACTGGTCAAGGCTTTCGGTCAAGTGGGGGACGAAGAAAACTTGGTTGATGTGGTTGACGCCTGGGGGCAACCTTTGGCGCTGCTTCGACGGCAACGAACGGTGGGTGTGCTGCCGAACAACCGCTCTGGGAACGATGGCAACCCTGAGACCTGGCAGTTCCGCCCCGAAGGGGCGGCCCCTTACTTTGAAGCTGGCCTCAGCGGACTGGGCGAGCTTCGAAAGCAACAAGCTTTCTCCAACAACAGCGCAACATGCATTTTGTCGCAAGAAAACACCGCTTTCTTCGAAGGCAATGTCGGGCGCATCCTGGCCAATCCAGCGATTCGTGAAGGTTTGGGCAACCCAAACGACCTGTACACGCAGCCACGGGGCTCTATGTTGCTGCTCAGCGCTGGAGCAGACGGGATCTTCTTCTCGAGCCAAGACGGGCCAGGTTCAGAGAACAGCCCCATCAGCAACATCTTTGATGCGACTCAAGCGGCCATTGGTGAGTACGACGACATCCTTCGATTCATCGGAAGCTGAGGGGCTATCGCAGGTTCTTGCCCAACGGGTTCGTGATGTACTCGTCAAACAGACGAGCGATCTGCAAACCAAGTTCATCGGCCAATTCAAGATTCACTCGGCGAGCGTCTTGTCGGGATTGCACTTTGTTGGGATCGGTAATGGCCAATTGTGCCACCACAAACCCCTCACGGCCGTCGCCACTTGAATCGGGGAAGACTTGCTGTCGCTTGTTCATGTCAAGCACGCGGACGACAGCCGTGGCGGTGGGCCGAGGCACCCCGTCTTGGCCAACCAAAGCCCACGCTCGCACTTGAACATTCACCATCAAGTCCGCGCGACAGCGACGAGCAATTTCCGAAAGCGGCAACATTTCGCTGGCACGATCTGAAGCTTGCGCCACCCGCAGAGCATCGTCCGGTTCGATCATGCGGGTGTGAATTTCATTTCCGAGCAGATATGCCGTGGCCTGTTTGCCAATACGGGAACGCACACCCGGAAGATTCATACCGATAGCGCCCCCCCGATCTTCAACAAAGATCACACAGGGACGGTTGGGCAATCGATACGCCCGGGCGGTGGTGTCTTCGGGCTCAATCACCGCCGCGATCGGGGCAATCACATTGCAGCTCGCAAGAGCTCCGACCAACATGAACAAAAGAGAGCGGGTCATAGCGTTGGTGGCTCCGTGCGTTTGGAATTGCCGATCGGGATGGGATCCCCACGATATCGCTCAGGGAACTTGGCTTCCCAGTGCGGGTAGAAAAGAAAGCCTGCTTCTTTGATGAACTTGTTCAACAAACCCAACTCAATCTGATCGGCGTTTGCTTCGGCTCGGGTCAGCTGGGCCACGTCCGGAAAGGCCACCTCTAGATCGATGATGGCGGCCGGACCATCCGGATCAAATCCGTCGGCCTCGTACACGTTGACGGTGGCCAAGGCATATCCCTCCCACAAGAATCGGTTGCCCGGCGGGTTCAATCGGTATTCGATGAGATCGATCACCACCAATCGAGTGCAGCGCAACTCGTCAAAAATTTCGGAAGCGGGAGTGAAATTCCACTCCCCCCGCTGCAGTTGCCAAGACGCAATCTGGCGTGGATTGATGACCCGGCAGTCGGCTTGCTGAAGCAGCCGCTGGGCCATGCTGGCACCAACCGTCTGCACCACGTTTTGATGCTCGTACCGGATGCCAAGATCCGCATCAACCAAAATCGCCACCACTTCTCCTTCCAAATAGGGATACTCGGGGGCAACTTCCATGACCGTCTGCTCCTCAATGGACTGGCCGATGGCCGAGGCAAGTCCGAAGGCCGCGCATCCTGAGAGCAAGGGCAACAAAAGAATCAAAAAGAAGCGGTTCAGGGTGTTCAATTGAGAAAGCCTTGGTGATCCAGAATCTTATAGATCCAAGCCAGAACAAGCCCGCCGCCGGCCATCCATGCCGCACTTGGCGTGAGGGCACTGAACAAAAAAGCCACCAAGGGACTGCCGTACAACGCCCCAACGGTGGCCGCGGCTGCAACCACAGAGGTCAAGACTGCGATGGTGGCCCCTGCCGGTTGGGTTCGAAAGGAAGTCCACAGCCGACCATGGGCGGCATTGGAGACGGCGGTGGTCATGCCACACGAGGGACAGGGCATGTCGTACATCAGCATCCACGAACATGGGGGAAGCCCCAACTGACGATGGGTGCCGTGACCCTTTTCGCTTGGCTTCATCCAGGCGCCCAGAGCGAGGCCTGACCACAGGACAGCGGCAAGGAAGGCGTGCATCAGACGTGCTTTCAGGGACAACACAGCGTGCAGCCTATCCGCTCAGGCAAAATGAATCCCCCCGAGATCCCTTATTGGCAGAGACCAAAATTGGAAAGGAGGCGAACCAGGTCGGCATAGCCCACCTGGCCATCATGATCGAGATCTTCAGCACAGACCCCAGAACACGGCCCCCAGACGGACAGCACGCGGAGAATGTCCGAAAGCCACACGCCGCCATCCTGATCCAGATCTTCGGCACATTGGCACTGGTCAAGGACACCGTCTTGGTTGCCGTCTTGATGGTGGAGCTCACACACATCAAGGACCCCGTTGCCATCACAATCGCCTTCATCCACTTCCGACTGATCAGGCACCCCATTGCTGTCGCAGTCGTCGAACCAGCGGAGTCCAATCGAGTGGCGTCCCCCTGCTGTGACATTGCGAAGAAACACATCGGTAGGGACCTGGGATTGACCATCTGAATTTCGGCCAAAGGAAACCACCGAGCCGTCGGCCCGCAAGGCCACCGTATGCCAATCGCCACAGTCGACATCAATAAACGACCCAGATGGAACCGAACGCTGGCCAAACAAGTTGGAGCCCCAACCCACAAGTGATCCATCAGCTCGCCGAGCAACGGAGTGCCGCGTGCCAGAACTCACCGAAATCACCACCCCAGAAGGAGGGTTGGATTGACCATTTGAATTGGAACCCCAAGCCGACAAGGTGCCGTCTTCACGAATGGCCACCGAGTGTTGGCCTCCGGCGGAGACTTGGAGACAACCACCAAGATCGGGAACATCACATTGACCGAACGTGTTGGAGCCCCAAGCCACCACATGGCCAGAGGTATCAATGGCCAAGTTATGCTCGTCTCCAGCTGAAATTTGCAAAGCCCGAAGACTTTGGGGTGCGGTCGACTGGCCGAATTGGTTGGAACCCCAGCCGATGACCTCACCGTCGTCAAGCAGTGCCAAAGCATGCCACCAGCCGGCCGACACATCTCGGGCATTTTCGATGTTGGGCACGTCAGTTTGACCAGCGACATTGACCCCCCAAGCAAACAAATTGCCGTCCAAGCTCAGTCCGACAGTGAAATCCCTTCCAGCGTCCAACAAGCGGTAGGTGGGACCGGAAACGCTCGCGCACTGATCCTCCTCCGAGCGGCCCCAACAAACCGCTTCCAGCCCGAAAAATTCGCATTCGTCGGGGATACCGTTTGCGTTGCAATCGTGGAGGGTTTCGCATCGGTCAGGGGTTCCGTTGTTGTTGCAGTCTTCTCCATTTTGACAAGCATCAGGCACCCCATCATCGTCACAATCTTCCAAATTTTCGCAGTCGTCTGGAATGCCATTGCCATCACAGTCCTCAAGACCCTGGCAATCGTCGGGTTGACCATCTTGGTTGCAATCGGCTTCGCATTCGTCGGGAGTGCCATCTTGATCGCAATCAGGTTCACAATCGTCAGGGATCGCGTTGGCATTGCAATCGTTGCCTCCCAGTTCACACCGGTCCGGAACACCTGAACCATTGCAGTCGTCGCTTGGTTCGCAATCATCAGGTGTCCCATTGCCATCACAATCGTCAAGGTTCTCGCAATCGTCGGGAAGACCAGAGGCATCGCAATCGCTGTCGCAATCATCGGGAACGCCATTGTTGTTGCAGTCGTTCTCTGTCAGTTCGCATCGGTCAGGAATTTGATTTTGGTTGCAATCTGGGCCAAGCTCACATTCGTCTGGGACCGTGTTGTTGTCACAGTCCATGGAGGTGCGATTGGTGATGTCGCAGCGGTCGGGAATGTTGTTCTGGTTGCAATCGGGTCCCAGCTCACACTCGTCTGGAATTTGGTTGTGGTCACAATCTTGAGAAGACCCACTGGCGAGATCGCACCCATCTGGAACACCATTTTGGTTGCAGTCAGGATTCAAATCACATTCGTCGGGAATGTGGTTGCCGTTGCAATCGTTCTCGCTCAATTCGCACCGATCTGGGACCTCATTCAGGTTGCAGTCGTTTGAAGGTTCGCACGCGTCAGGGATGCCGTTTTGATCACAGTCGTCCAAGATCTGACAATCGTCTGGAGCGCCATCTTGGTTGCAATCTTGTTCGCATGTGTCGGGGATGCCATCTTGGTCACAATCCGGTTCACACTCGTCGGGAACGCTGTTCAAATTGCAATCGATGGAGCCGCCTTGAGCAAGATCACATACATCAGGGATCCCATTGCCGTTGCAGTCTGGACCAAGTTCACACTCATCGGGGATGCCGTTGGTGTTGCAGTCCGGTGAAGTCGCGCTGGAGATGTCACATCCATCCAGGATGCCATTGTCGTTGCAGTCCGGATCTGATTCACACTCATCAGGAATCAGGTTGTGATTGCAATCTTCAGATACGCCAGAGAGGAGGTCGCAACGGTCGGGAAGATCATTTTGGTTGCAATCCGTAAACGGTTCACACCCATCAAGAGTCCCGTTGGAGTCACAGTCGTTTCCTGGGAGCTCGCAACGATCGGACAGGCCGTTTTCATCGCAATCCTCGAGAGGTTCGCACGCGTCGAAAATACCATTTTCATCACAGTCCTCCAGCGTTTGACAATCGTCTGGGACACCATCTTGGTTGCAATCCAGTTCACAAGCATCCGGAAAACCGTCGCCGTCGCAATCTGGATCACATTCATCGGGGACGCCGTTGACGTCGCAGTCGCTCGCCGAGCCGCGGTCAATTTCACAGGGATCTGGAATCCCGTTGGTGTTGCAGTCAGGCTCGACCGGACAGGCATCTGAGTCGCACGTGGCATTGACCAACCATTGACCGCCGAACAAAGAACACATGTCGGCATCAAAATCTTCGCGACACAACACACCGTCCATCGGACACGGCAGACAGCATCGGCCCTGCACATCGCATTGCACATCCCCCCGCCAGCAGTACAAGTCCACACCAGCGAATTCTCCGCCGAGGTCTTCACAAGTTTGAGGGGTGGTGTCCACGCACTCGCCTGAGTCCAAGCAGCACCCACCTCCGCTGATGGCGCTGGCGCAAGAAAGACCGCTGATGAACACGCTTAAGAAAGAAGCCAACATCACAGTTCGAGAAAAAAACACAGCCACCCCCAAGTCTGGACAGAGTAATTCTTGTACTCGAACCAGTTTCCAAGTCCAGTTGATTCCACCAAAGGAGCAACTTGTGGACAGATTGAGCGATCGTCGAGAAAGCTCAGAAAGACAACTTCAATTAAGTTTCATAACTTTGCCTTCAGTCGGCGACAGCGAACGTGTGATCAGCCGTGCGGCACCATCGCTTGACACTTGGGGCCGATGGAACATCCGCGAGGCGTTCTGGTGGCACCACCACATGAAGCGTGGGATCGATTCCGCCGAGATCGAAGGCCTCGAGAAGACCTGAATCACACAGAGCCCGCATGACTTTCAACTCTGCCAGCACTTGGTGAAGACTGGGATTTTCAAGAACCACCCCCCACTGTTCACCGTCTGGGTCCTTGACCACTTGTCCTGCTCCACCAGGAACCTTCCAAGCGCATGGTTGGAGATCTTCGAGTCCAGCTGGGGGTCCAGAAGACGGAGATTCAGGGTGGTGATGGACACCGTCAATTGGGGTTGCGACACCAAAACCTGTCGTTGTGGATGAGGCAGAAGGAGCATCGGCGTGAACGCTCTCCTCCGCCGTCTCGGTATGTGCAGCTGGAGGAACAATCCGAACCCCGGGACCTCGCAAGACTGGTGCAGGATCTTTGACTGAAGCAGGTTTCGGCACCGAATCGCCCCGCAAGAGATCATCCACACTCAGCACGTGTGGGCCATCCACCGCGTCGTTGAGGCGTTCGGTCAGTGCCATGCCATCCAAGTCGGAATGCATTTCAACTTCCTCCCACGGTTGGTGCAGGCCATCGATCATGGGAACCCAAAGAATCTGCTTGGGTTGGACCCCGACTGGCAAGGCACGCTGCAATTCTCTTTTGGCTTCCGCAGTTTCAGGTTCGCCCACCACGGCAATGATTTCAATCCCGGAGGAGCCAGCCGATTGCTGAAGCGCCGCAAGCGACTCTGTAAGGTTGGGGCCAAGTCCGGTGACCACCAAGGATGGCCAAGGAGGCACCGAGGCAGCTGCGGCAGGAATCAGCAAACGACGAACCACTGGAACGGACGCCAGTTCTTCAACCGATGCGTTGACAGGCACATCTGAGAAGTCTCCACTAAGGAATGCACAGGGTTTCGAAAGTTCAGAGCGAACCAGCAACACCGAGCCCACTTCCTCGGCCATGCGATCCACGATGGTCGGCAGCCAAAGGGCAGGCTGAACCTTGACCACCCCATACCGAACCAGAAGATTCGAAGCAGGGTTCGAAGGACCAATGAACCCAACCGCACTCATGCGATCACCTCAGCAATTGAAACTGGCATTCTGTACTGGTTGCGCTCCAACTTTGAACAGTGGATGTCGGCCACAGGGTCTCGCCCAGACTCATGAACCATGTACTGGTGGGTGCCCGGACCAAGTGGCACTTGCACCACCGCCATGCTCGGGCGTTGGGGGTCGCGTTGATATCGGTGACGCCCTGGGGTCCACTCATTGAAATCACCGATCACCGAAGCCTCTGGCGCGTCTTCGTTCCACTCCCGACGGAATTCGACGCCGCCGGGAATGGGGACAGGTCCCAAGGTGCAATCGTCTTCAACCGTAAGCCCCGCTGAAGGTTCGGACGTTGATGCAGATGAAACTTCCGATCGGTTCGGTGTTACCGCGACGGCTCGAGGCGGTTCGTCTTTCACCTCTGCCGTACGAATCAGTCGGGCCGTGACTTCAGCAATTCTGGCATTGCGCCGCGGCGGATCACCTGGATCAGCTTCGGGGAGCGGCGGATTGCTGATCAACCAACTGGCGACGGAGGCATAATCCCGCGCGGCTGGAGCCGAAGGTTGATGTGCCGCGACGGGTACACCACGTACCGTCGCCTCACGAACTGCATCATCGTCTCGGATGGCCAGCGGCAAAATCTGACCGGCAAAGCGTTTTTCCATGATGCTCAGCAGATTTTTTGACAAGTCCGATTCGCGGAGCATGGTGGGCAACAGGTGGCAGCAAATCTGCCTTCGGTACTCTTGGACAACACTGTTCAGGAACTCCCACTGGCGCTCCGCACCCTTGATGGCGAAGTAACCGCACTCGATTGGCACCAACACCTCGGTGGCGGCACGAAAAGCATTCAAAGTGAGCAAATGCAAATTGGGGGGACAATCCAAGATCCGAACGTCATAGTCCCCAGTGAAGGACCGCAAAACCCGAAGCAGCCGAACCGTTTCTTCGCCGGTCAGTTGATCCAGAGGAATGCGCTCGATTTCAGCCAATTCACGGCTGGCCGGAAGAACATCCAGGCCGTCCTGGACCTTGATGGGGAGGTCCTCCCAAGGGATCTCGGGGGGCGTATCAGAAGCGAGCATTCGCGCCAGCCCATTGTGGACTCGGCTGTCAGGAATGCGAAGCCCAGCTGAACAATGGGATTGCGCATCCAAATCGACCAGAAGGACGCGTTGCCCGGTCTTGGCAAATTCGGCGGCCAACTGGATGGCGGTGGTTGTCTTGCCACATCCGCCCTTCTGATTCACGATCGCAATGGTGCGCACAATGCACTATCGGACCGAAAGGTGCTCTGGCTTCATTGTCGGCGTTGGGCCCAACCCAGCCGGAGAGCACCAGGCCACATGTATTCGACATCACCGGCCTCGACGGAAAAAATCCAATCCACCGGGCCCTCCAACAGGTTCCAAGAATCCATACCGGCCGAAGGCATCTGGGGAGGCTGCGTCCCGAAGGCCAGGCGATCTCCGGCAACAACCCAAAACCCTTCTCCTGGGGGGACCTCTCCATCGAGCCACTCTTCAAGCACTGCTTTGGATGTTGGCTCGTGGTGGTCCACACCGGAAAGACCCAGCAGTCCCATCAAATGGTTGCGGTCGTTCCCAACCATCAACACCGGCGCAGGCCGGTCAAGAATACGACTCCGGGCCTGTTGGGCAAAAGATTCCAAGGGACGAATCCACCTCTTACCGAAGCGGGCCTCATTCCACCCCACGACGGACAAGACAAACGCACAAATCGCCAGCGACGTGCCAAGGGGAGCACGCCAATGGCAGCACCATCGGCATGCCGCCAAAACAGCCATGGCCGGTACAGCGGGCATCATCCAATCGGCTCTTCGCGATGCTGAAAAACCAAAAACCACCAAATGAAGAACCACAAACCACACAAGAAGCACCGCCAAGTCGTTTCGACCCATCTTTCGTATGGCAAGCAAAGCAAACACGGACAGCGGCAAGGTCCGAAGGACAAAATGAACGGGAAGCTTCCAGATCCCCAACACAACCTGCCAAGGTGAACGACCAGCTGCTTCAATGCCAGTGCCTGACATCCGACCAATGATCTCTTCACCAAAGAGCACCTCGGCCGGAAAGCCAGGACGGATGACTTCTGTGGCCAGAACCCAAACCAAATAGGGGACGGCCGCCACCCCGATGATCCACCAAGGCGGGGAGGGCCAATCAGCACGCGGGATGCGAGCCATTCGAGGCGCTGCTCCGGCCAACCCAATCAACGGCAACACCGCGAGACCTTTGGCCAACAATCCAAGCCCAATGGCGCCTGCAAGGACCCCGCTGGACCAGCGAACGCCTCGAAGACGGGCGACGACCGCCCACAACCCTGATGTTCCGGCCAAGACCAGCAGCGGGTCAGGACGGACCAGCAGGAGAGATTTGAAACCGAGCCAAGTCCCAACCCACAACAGAGCAGCCGAAAGCACCACGGCGTCGTTGGTGTGAAACATGCGGGCCAATTGCAATGTGAACAAACAAGTGAGCCAAGCGGCCAGTGCGGGCACCACCCGATGCGACCAAGGTGAGAACCCAAAGGCTTCAACCAAGGGAGCGGACAACCAGTTGATCAGTGGCGGTTTGGCAAGCGGTCGGTCATCAACAGTATGCGGAAGGATCCAGCGATCCTCCACCACGACATCCACGGTGGCGCGAAGGGTGAGCGGCTGGGATCGCTTCCAGAGGTCACTGGGAAGAGAAGAGCGGATGGCCCACGCCACCGAAACCAAAACCAGAGCAAACAGTGCATCTCGAATCCACGTGCTCACGAAAAGACCACACCCACTTCCCTCCATGCGGACACCACCGCATCTTCGGGAACATCGCTTCGAACCACTGCACCACAAGGCGGGGTTGGAACCACAAACCGAAGCCCCGAGACGGTGTTCTTTTTGTCAAAGCCCATCCGGTTCAACAGGGCAGCACCACATGGCGCTTCAGGCATCGTCACCGGAAGGCCGACCCAATGCACATCCGAACGAAGCTCCTCCAAGAAGGACTCAGGAGCGTGACCAAGAACGACCGCCAAACGTGCGGCAGCGATCAACCCCAGGGCCACAGCTTCGCCATGTTGGTAAGCAAGTCCTGGCTCACCTTCGATGGCGTGAGCAAACGTATGTCCCAAGTTCAGAATGGCCCGTACGCCGTGTTCTTCAGCATCTTCAGCCACCACCGATGCTTTGATCTGACCGGCACGCAGTGCAAGGGTGTCACACGCATCAACCTCCGCCGCGAGCAACGCATCGCGGGAATCACGAATGAAATTCAACAGATCAGGATCTCGCAAAAGTCCGTGCTTTAAGGCCTCCGCCAAACCACACCGTCGCTCACGATCGGGAAGTGAAGAGAGGGTCTCGACGTCCACCAACACGTACGATGCGGGCCAAAATGCGCCAAGGAGATTTTTTCCCAGACTGCCGTCAGGCAGGGGACGGTTGGCTCCGGTCTTTCCACCCAAGGCTGCATCCACCATGGCAAGCAGCGTGGTGGGGACATGGACAAGTTCGACCCCACGCAGATGCAATGCGGCGGCACATCCCACAAGATCACCCGTGATGCCACCGCCTACGGAGACCAGCACCCCCCCGCGATCCAAACGGTGGGCCAATGCCGCATCAAGAATGCGACCAACCGTTCCTAAAGACTTGGCAGATTCATTGGCCTCAATGGTGAACGTTGCGACGGGAACACCTTGAGCCAGCAAACTCTCGGCAACATCTTTTCCGAAGGAGTCGGCCACCGATTGATCAATGACCACGAGGGTGCGACGGTCCCGGGCAATTGGAACTTCTCGCCGAATGCCGGGACGCACCATCACTCGGGTTGATCTTCTTCCGGAATCGAATGTGAATTCACCTGGCATTCAGAACCCTCTTGGTCGGATAGGGAATCATCTCGATCACGCAATGCAGCCAAAGCCTTCGCGGGATCATGGGGAAGATCAGAACGCACCCTTATTGCACGAGGGAGCCTTTGGCGACCCACTGTACCTCCGGCCAGACGACTCCAACGTCGAACCCAGTGCAACACGAGCAGGACGAGTCCTGAACCAGCAACCGGAACCCCCCAAGAGGGAAATCCCGCCTGTACAGGTTGCCAGTCATACGCCAACATGGCCATGAAAGTTGAGCGACTGCCTCCACGACCTTCAACCGCAACGGCAGGCCAGCGCCACCCCCTCAGGCTGACCTCAGCGCCCACTTGAGGACGTTCGGAAGTCGCTTTCATGTAAACCGCGACGGTGCCTTGCTCAGTGAATACAAACCATTCTTCAAGATCACGCCACGGTTGAGGAAATCCACCTTGTTGCAGCACTCGTCCGCGCAGGCTGACCGCTTCACCTGTCCGTGCAGATCCCCAGGGTCGAGGGGCCTCGGGCATTGACCAGTCGTTCAATGACAGTGCCATCGCCATCAACGACGACCGGGGATCTTGGTATTCGGAGAGTTCCGACAGGGTCACCGGGTCCACCGGTGGGCTGGCCAGTCCACCAGAGACAAAGAGCATCCAAGCCAACCAAAACGACACACGCCGCGATAGAAATCGCGGCGTGGCGGTGGACATGACCCCAAGGGGATTCGAACCCCTGTTCCAAGGATGAAAACCTTGTGTCCTGGACCTGACTAGACGATGGGGCCGCAGAAGAAAAAGAATATCTGAACCAAAGATGCGTGACAAGTTCATCCCACAGCATCCAATCCAGAGTGAGGAAAATCGCACACGATCAAAATACCGACAGAAGGAACTTCGGAAACAAAAACCGCCCGAAGGCTCCGACTCCTTCGGGCAGCTCTGAGGCCAACAAAAGCAGCCTCTGTTTGAAGGCGGATTGTAGCATTTCGAAGGCTTGCTGACCACGGCATAAGGCACTGAAATCCAGAAAACCGCGAGGAGAACGTGTCGCAAAGCGACGCCAAGACACCTCTTAGCGACAATCGGAACGGCGTTGAGGGCTCAATTCTGCGGAACACTCGCAGCACGGCTATACTTCATCCGGAATTCCGGATGGACGGGATTCCGGATGCACCAATTACTCAAGGATTCAACGTGACCACCACCAACTCCACCGCCGTGACCTTCCTCGATACCGGCCTTCCATTGTTCTCCGACGAACATTTCCAAGTGGCCTGCACCTCGGCTGAAACCCTTCGATTCGGAAGGAAAGAGATCGATCTTGCTGAACATGAAATGCCTGGATTGATGGCCTTGCGTGAACGTTATGGCGACAGCAAACCTCTTGAAGGCGCCAAGATCACGGGCTCTCTGCACATGACCGTGCAAACGGCAGCTCTCATTGAAACATTGACCGAGTTGGGCGCCGAAGTCCGCTGGGCCTCCTGCAACATTTTTTCCACCCAAGATCATGCCGCCGCCGCCTGCACTGTTGGGTGTGGGACACCAGAGTCCCCATCTGGGACCCCGATCTACGCATGGAAAGGCGAGACCCTCGAGGAGTACTGGTGGTGCACCCTCCAAGCCTTGCATTGGGGCGACGACCAACCGAACCTGATTCTGGACGACGGCGGTGACGCGACGCTGCTGGTCCACAAAGGTGCCCAATTCGAGAAGGAAGGCAAAGTGCCCTCCCCCGACACCGCCGACAACCACGAGTACAAGGTCGTATTGCAGTTGTTGAATGCGGTCTTCGATGTGGATCCCACCTACTTCACCCGCAAAGCCGAAGCGATCCGGGGCGTCTCTGAAGAAACCACCACCGGTGTGCACCGCTTGTACCAAATGGCCGAGATGGGCCTGTTGCTTTTCCCCGCCATCAACGTCAACGATGCCGTCACCAAAAGCAAGTTCGACAACCTTTACGGCTGTCGGCACTCGCTGACCGACGGCATCATGCGGGCCACCGACGTGATGCTCTCGGGCAAAGTCGCCGTCGTCCTTGGTTACGGAGACGTTGGCAAAGGTTGTGCCCAGTCGCTTCGAGGGCAAGGCTGCCGAGTCAAAGTCACCGAAATCGACCCCATCTGTGCGTTGCAAGCCGCAATGGAAGGCTACGAGGTGGTCACGATGAACGAAGCGGTCGCCGATGCCGACATCTTTGTCACGACCACCGGAAACAAGGATGTCATCACGCTCGATCACATGAAAGCCATGAAGCACAATGCCATCGTGGGCAACATTGGCCACTTTGACAATGAGATCCAGATGTCAGATCTCGAAGCCCACCCTGGCGTCGAGAAGATCGAGATCAAGCCGCAGGTTCATGAATTCAAATTGCCCGAAGGGCATTCCATCATTGTGCTTGCAGAGGGTCGACTGCTGAACTTGGGCTGTGCCACTGGTCACCCATCCTTCGTCATGAGTGCGTCCTTCACCAACCAAGTGCTGGCCCAAATGGAATTGCACGACAACGCCGACCGGTATTCAAAAGACACGGTTCACGTGTTGCCGAAGCACCTCGACGAAATGGTTGCCCGTCTGCACTTGGAAAAATTGGGCATCAAACTGACCGAGATGACCACCGATCAAGCCGAGTATCTCGGAGTCCCCAAGGAAGGGCCGTTCAAGCCTGACCACTACCGGTATTGACCCAAGCAGGGGTTGCCCAAACCGCATCCCCCCAAAAAACTGCTTCACGACTGGCCCCGATTGTTCGGGGTCAGTCTTGTTTTGCCTCCACCGATGCAGAAGCTTCCCGGGGCACTTCAATCTCAAACGAAGAAGATTGACCGTCCGCAGAAATCCAGCGTTTGATTGCCGCCGATTCAGATGCCCAGCGGCCAGCATCCAATCGACGCTCCAAGAATCCTCGGTACAACTTGGTCAACGCACGGTCGCAGCTGAGAAAAGCGTCCACCCGCGCCTCCAAACCCTCTCGTTCCGTTTCAGGACGCTCCGCTGGTTCCGGAAGACGCACCGAGTTGGGGGCGAATCGAACACCATCCAAAATCAAAGTCCAATGCTCAAGCCCAGACGCAATCATCAAACCCGCCTTGCGGGGCCACTTCCCGTTTTTTAACCCTCGGCGGGCTTCTGGCGAGCGTGCCGGAGTGGTGGAACGAAGCCCTTGATCTCCACCCGCTTCCCAGGCACAACGCATGTCCAAAGCCTCAGTGATGGCCGCTTCAACCTCATCTTCAGCACCACGTTCAGCGCGGCACCACAGATCAAGCAAAAACTCGGCGCCCAAAAAGTCGTGAGGGTGTGGGGCACGCCCCCAGCCCACGCTGGGAACCTGTCCGCCTTCGTGGCCCCGAGGTGGCGGACCAAAAGACGTAGGGGTGGCGTCTTCCAAATCACGCAAGATGCCCTGTGAGGCTGCAAAAGACTCCGCAAAGACCCCTGCGGACTCGGGTTCGAGCTCGAGGTTCAAGGTCAAGCGGGCCAAATCCACCAATGCGGTTCGAGCGGCATCGCTTGGGGTCGAGGCCAAAAGCACGCCACCACCTCGATCCCACAACACGGGGAACATCCGGCTGGAACGGTGCAGGCCAGAAGTCATCTCGCGCCTTGCGCGATCGTCAACTTCTTCTCGCGCCGCTTTGCGGATGGCCGACTTGGAGCTTCCGGGTTCAGCAGCACCAAGCGCTTCCTCGTTTTGGAGCTGCCAGGCCAGACGCAAATCGGCAGGCAGCTTGAAGGCATCCAATCGGAAGCCCATCAAGACCGCGTCACCGAACAAATTGTCGGCATCAAACGTGCGATCCAAAAGATGACGCCCCCCGGACCAGCCGGCAATTGTGTCCGGTGGCGCGACGTCAAAGGACTCGGGGACCACCGCTTCACTCAACTTTGCAAACAGTTCTGTGTCCGTGAGTTGTGGCGCGGATTTGACTCGAAATCTCTGCCACGCCGCTCGTCCTGATCGAAATCCCATGCCCCAAACTTACCGGGGAGCACTTCTCATCCGTCCTTTGCGACAGGTTGTCCCCACCCGCGTCTTGGAAGAGTTGTTTGGCGCGTGTCCTGAACCCTCGTAGAATTTCAATTCTTGGGCGAGTCGATCCACCACGAATGCGGTTTGGCCTTCCTTCGGCTTCGCCGCCCGTTGTCGTGGTTCCGCGAACACCATGGTGACGCAGCTTGGGGGCTGCGATCCCTCGCCTTGCTCCTGCAAAAGCAGCGCAACCGTGGCCAAGATGGGGCGGGGGTTGGGGTGGTCCGATTTGAACACGGGCGAGGCGAGCCCTATCTCGCTCGAGCCCGACGGGCCGGCCCCGGCAACTTGGACCAATTGCTGGCGGTGATTTCTGAAGGAATGGATCAGGTCAACGATCTCTCGGACGCCGAACTCGACGGCGCAAAGCGACACAGCGTTGCACCGTTTTTGGGTGAAGTGATGCTTGGGCACCTGCGCTACGGCACCCACGGTGGACACTCCGAAGACCATTGCCATCCGCTGTACCGACGAGGCGACCGTCGCTCTCGAAGCTTGATGCTGGCCGGCAACTTCAACATGACGAATGCGTCAGCCTTGTTCGATCAACTCCTCCGTTACGGGCTCGATCCCATTGGAGAATCGGACACCCAAATTGTGCTCGAGAAAATCAGCCACTTCTTGGAAGTGGAGAACCGGTTGATCGAACACGCATGCGGAGAAGGCTCGCTGCAGAACCTCTCGGGCCGAGCTTTGGCCACCGAAATTGAGAACCAAATCGACTTGGTGCGGGTGCTGGAAAAGGCCTCCACCCTGTGGGACGGCGGATGGCTGTTTGGCGGCTTGTTGGGACATGGCGATGCGTTCCTCTGCCGCGACGCGCGGGGCATTCGACCAGGCTTTGTGTTGGAACGCGATTCATTCGTGGCGGCGGCCAGTGAACGAGCGGCATTGGCCACCGTCTTCAACGCACCAATGGATGAAATTGCCGAGCTGACACCCGGAGAAGTTCTAGAGATCAAACGCAGTGGTGCCATTCGCCGCGAGGCCTACACCCCACAACAAACTCCGACGCGTTGCACCTTTGAACGGATCTACTTCAGCCGAGGCAACGATCCAGACATCCATCGCGAACGGATCGAACTTGGGGAACGCCTCGCGCCCCAAGTCCTCGAGCGATTGGGAGACGACGTGCACAACGCGGTGTTTTCCTTTGTTCCCAATACCGCCGAAACAGCGGCCGAAGGGTTGGCCCGGGCAGCCACCAAGCTGGTTCGTCAGCAACACGCCGAGCAACTCTGGAACGATCTCAACGGGGGTACGGCCAAACGGGAACAGTTGGACGCCCTCGTGGAGCCCACCATCCGTGTGGAACGCCTGGCCCACAAAGATCAACGCATGCGCACCTTCATCGCCAGCGATGCCACCCGCCGCGACTTGGTGCTCCACGTCTACGACGTCACCCGTGATTTGGTCCCCCCGGGGTCTACGCTGGTCATGCTCGATGATTCCATTGTTCGTGGCACCACCCTGCGGGAATCCATCGTGGCCATACTGGACCGACTGGAACCGGCCCGAATTCTCTTCGTGTCAAGCGCCCCCCAGATCCGCTATCCCGACTGCTATGGCATCGACATGAGCCAACTCGGGCGGTTTGTGGCGTTCCGGGCCGCCGTCTCGCTCCTGGAAGAACATGGAAAATCCGAGCTCTTGGAAGAAGTTGAAGTGGCCTGCCGGGAACAACTGGCCAGCGACCCCCATGCACCGGTGAATCACGTGAGCAAGATCTACAACGCCTTTGACGATACCACCATCGCGGACCGCATTGCCACTTTGCTGACCCCGCCGTCGGCCAAGTGCAAAGTGGAAGTTCTGTATCAAAGCGTGGCCGATCTGCAGGCCACCATGCCTCAGCACACCGGAACGTGGTACTTCGATGGTCAGTACCCCACACCAGGCGGGCAAGCCGTTTTGCATCGGGCTTACCTCAACTGGCGGCGAAATTCTGACGAACGCTCGTACTGATCGCGGCAGCTTTCACGTCCTTGAAAGCCTTTTCGATCTCCTCCGAAAGCACCAAATCGTCGATTTCTGTTCCGAAGGGCCAGTCACGGGCTTGACTGGTGACCCATATTCCGAGATAATCGACGGTCCGCCTCCGGGCGAACCCGGTATCCAGGCACGAGGACGAATCCGTCCCCCCGACCTCCGGAACATTGTTTGCACGCCGGCCACAAGCCGGTGGATTCGTTTCCTTCTCACGGATCCTCCCCGCGTCTTTCGCGGTCACGAGGTGCCAAATTCTAAGGAGCAGCCCATGGCTCGCTACACCGGTCCCAAAGTTCGTCTTTCTCGTCGTCTCGGCGTTCCAATCGCAGATATCCCAAAGCACACCGCCAAGCGCCAGTTGACCCCTCCCGGTCTTCACGGCATGAAGCACAAGCGCTTGCGCGACTACGGCGTGCGTTTGAATGAGAAGCAAAAGCTCCGCTACCACTACGGCATGCTTGAAAAGCAATTTCGTCGTGCTGTTGACGAGGCTGGCCGTCTCAAAGGCAACACCGGAGAGAACCTCTTGGTCTTGCTTGAGCGTCGACTCGACAACACCGTCCGCCGTCTTGGCGTGACCCGTACCGTCTGGGCTTCCCGCCAAATGGTTGTTCACGGCCACGTGCTTGTGAATGGCAAAAAAGTGGACCGCCCTTCCTTCATGGTGAAGCCAGGTGATGAAATCACCTTCAAGCCTCGCATCGAAAAACTCGCCCGCGAGAACATGGAATCCATGGCTGGTCACGAAGTGCCCGGCTGGTTGGGCTTCAATCCCGCCGAGTTGAAGGCCACCGTCAACGCTGTTCCAGCCGTTGACGAAGTGCCTTTTGATGTGAACACCAACCTCATCGTCGAGTTCTACCGCTGATTCCAGCGGTTTAACGGAGGACGCGCCCATGCTGCGCTTGCTTCGCCGTCGTCAAGGCATTTTGCTCGCCGTCTTCGGGACGGTTCTCATGATCCTCATGCTGGCCGACCAGTCCATCTATGGACTGATGGGCCGCCTGTTCTCTGGGTCTGGCACGTGGGCCACCATGGGCGAGCGATCTATCAGTTCCGAAGTCCGTGGCCAGTTGGCCCGCGAACTCGAGGTGCTCGATCGCGTGGGATGGATGGGGATTGGAGCGGGCCCTCTGGGGGTGATCGAAGATCCTGCCCACTGGCTGTTGTTGACCGAAATGGCCCGGAACGCCGGGTTCACCACGGGCTCTTTGGCCACAGAAATGCAAGAAGCAGAACTGGCCCAGGTGTACACCGCCGCGGGCCGCACCCCAGAAGTGGACCGAGCGCTGTCCAATCTCTTTGGCGTCATCCGGATGTTTGGGGCCATGGCCAACAGCCCAACCCTGTCGGATCGACGTCTCATCCGAGACGCCTCTTCAATTTTCGGCGGCGCGGACTGTCGCTTGATGGTTCTGGAAGCCCAGGCCACCGGTGATGAGCCAACCGATGAAGCCATCGCGGCCCACTTCGAAACCTATCGAGACGTGGCACCAAGCGATCCCGAGCAAGCCTTTGGCTACCGTCTTCCGGATCGCGTGGCCGTGGATTGGTTCACGTTGCCCGCGAATGTCATCGAAGATGCGGCCCGTGCTTCGGAAGCCATGGACACCATTGCGATCCTGAAGCACTGGAAGACCAATCCTCGAGGTCGTGCCTTCCCGGCATACGACGCCTCCATCGAAGTGCCAGAAGTGGTCATCGATGACCTGCTGGCCATCGAAACCGACGCGTTGTTCGACCGTGTGGATCGACGCCTGTCTTCCACGCTTTTGGAAGCACGACGAGACCTCAAGACCACCCCGGAAGGTGCTTTCAAGTTGCCTGACAATTGGTCCCAGACCCGGCCCAGTCTGTCCGACTTGGCCCAACTGGTCGCCCAAGAGATTTCGGTTGATGCCCCCGAAGTGGAATCGGCGGAACTCCAAGCCGTCTTGGACTACGGCGACCTCCCGGGATTCCCCATCGCGGCCACCACGCCCGCGTTCGGGCAGCCCAAGACCGCTCGCGATTATCTCACCGGACTCCGCGACTTCGAGCTGGGCCCCTTGACCCTGCCCGCACAGTCACAAATGCACTCCCCCGTCTTCCGCGATCCGGAAGGCGGACTGGTGGTGATGCTGCCCACGCAAGCCGATGGGAAGCGGGCTGCCGAGCGTCTGGAAGAAATTGGTCGGGAGACCGTTGTTGATGATCTCAAGCGACTCGCTGACCACGAATCACGCGTGGCAGAACTCGAAGCCTTGCGATCGCAAATTTTGGCCGACGGCATGTTGGCCACCGCATTGGCGCTTGGTGATGAACTTGAGCGTTCCCGCACCGTTCGACCGGGCGATCCAAACCTCATGAGCATGATGCTGCAACAAGGCAACTCGCTGCCCGCCGGCTTCCGGGGCGCGACCCCCCTGCCGGTGGTGGGCACCAACGATGACGTGCTCAAGTCGATCGCCGAAGTGGCCAACACCCTCCCTCTGGACGAGACTGCTTTTGCGGCCGTGCCTTTGGCCGACCGTCTGGTGATCGAGGCGGTCGACACCGCCTTGGCCATCGTGGTGGCGGAAATTCAGTTCCCCACCCCACTCGATCAAGAGGTGTTGACCCGGCTGTCGAACACGTCGAGCCTCGAGAGCACCATTTTGGGTGAGAACTTCAGCGCTGACAACGAGGCATTGGTTGAAGCCTTCTCCTTCGAGGCGTTGTCCGAGCGGATGATCTTCCAACGTCTGGGGCTCGAAGATTCCGAAACCACCCTTGAAAGCACGGACCCCGAGAGCACCGACTCGTCGGCCTCCGCCACCGCCGGCTGATCAAAAGGACCAAGCATGCCTTCTCCCAGCGAACCCAAACCCACCATTGCTTTCGATGAATTCCTGAAGCTTGAGCTTCGCGTTGGCACCATCAAAGCCTGCGAACCCCACCCCAACGCCGACAAATTGCTTCGAATCCAGTTGGATGACGGCACCGAATCCGGGCGTCAAGTCTGTGCGGGAATCAAGGCGTTCTACGAGCCCGAATCGCTGGTGGGCACCCAAGTGCTCTTTGTCGCAAACTTGGAGCCTCGAACCATACGCGGCGAAATCTCCCAGGGCATGATCTTGGCCGGCAGCGACATCCACGAAGTCGACGAAGACGGCAAGCCTACGGAACGAGATGTGGTGGTTCTGCGGCCAGACAAGCCAGTCAAAGCCGGCTCACCGGTAAGCTAAACGGTCTCTTCCTCGCCGTGTTCAAAGACCAACCGCAGCGGCGTCTCGGTCGCTGAGGAACACCCCCTCTTCGCGTTCCCGAACGGTGCCATCACGCTTGCGGCTTCGGTCGCAACGAGGCTCTTCCCGCAAATCTTGGATCTCGATTGAGCCTTCCGCGGACAGCGCACACCGGCTGACGCCAAAGAGATCGGCCAATTCATCGGCAAAGGGGGCCAGCAAGCCATCTGGGTCGGGCAAGATGACCCCCGCGTCCATGGCGTTCTCGACGCCGCGTTCTTTGGCTTGCTCCAGCGCTGAAAGCACGTCGTTGCGAAGGGCCATGACTTTTGGCCACTCCGGATGCACTTCGACCGAGAACGGGATTGGCATGGTTTCCATCGCCAAACAAGCATCCTCACCTTCCAAAGCCCGCCACGCTTCGTCGGTGGTGTGAGGCAACATGGGGGCAAGCAAACGAAGAAGCACATCCACAACGCGGCGCATCGTGGACCGGGTGCATTGCCGCCGTGGGGAGTCCGCGGCATCGCAGTACAGACGATCTTTCACGGCCACCGCGTGCACCGCCGAAACAGTGTCGTTGCAGAAGTCATACAAAAGCTGATGGGCGCGGCGGAAGGCGTATTCCGACCACGCCGCTTCCACCCTCTCGCGAAGGATCGCGGTCTCGCCCAAGAGCCAAGCATCAATCGAGGTGGATGGCGGGTCACCCACGGCCAAGGCTTCCTCCGAGGTCATTCCATGGAGATTGCCAATCAAGAACCGAATGGTGTTGCGGATCTTGCGGTAGGACTCACCCGCCACGTCAAAGAACGAGAGATCAACCTTGATGTCATTTTCGAAGGGCAAAGAGGCGACCCACCAACGGCAGACATCGGCCCCGTAATTTTGCAGCAGCTCATCGACATCAAGGGCGTTGCCCCCCGACTTGCTCATCTTGCGACCGTCTTTGTCGACCATAAAGCCATGGGTCAAGATGGCTTTGTACGGGGCCACGCCCGTCACGCCCAGTGCGGGCAACAATGAAAGTTGGAACCAGCCTCGGTGTTGGTCAGACCCTTCGAGGTACAAATCGATGGGGTAGCCGATGCCCCGAGCCCGCATGACCGCGTTCCATGAAGAACCAGATTCCATCCAGACGTCGAAGATGTCATAGGTCTTCTCGAGAGTGCCCACATCAAGATCCGCGGGAGCCTCCGGATCACTGGACAGGTCCCAGCCCGACAACAGTTCTTCTGGAGTGCAGGCAAACCAAGCGTCGGAACCCTTTTCCCCAAAGACAGCCGAAACGGCTCGCACCGAGGCCCCGGTCATCAGAACCGCGCCGTTGGCATCGCGAAAGGCGGGAATGGGCAAGCCCCAAGCCCGCTGCCGAGACAGGCACCAATCCGGTCGGCTTTCCAACATGCCGCGGAAGCGGTTGCGTCCCCACTCGGGGAAGAATTGGATGCCATCGATCGAATCGAGGGCCAACTGCCGCAATGACTTTTTGTCACGCTTGGTCGGCTCATCGACACCAACAAACCACTGTTCCGTCGCGCGGAAGATCACCGGTGTCTTGCTTCGCCAATCGTGGGGGTAGGAGTGCATGAACCGCTCGGCGAGCAACAAGTGGCCTTGTTCACGCAGGTGTTCGGTTACTTTTTCGTTGGCATCCCAAATCGACATTCCAACCAACCACTGGGGAACGGTGTCGTCGTAGGTGCCATCACCAAGCACCGGGCAGTACGCATCGAGCCCCTCACGCAGACCCGTTTGGTAGTCCTCGGCACCATGCCCCGGAGCGGTGTGCACCAGACCAGTGCCGTCTTCCAGAGTGACATAGTCCGCGGTCACCACCCGTCCTTGACGGTCGCAGAATGGGTGCTCATAGGTCAGACCAACCAGAGCCGAACCGTCACACTCGGCCAGGATCTCACAGGAGACCCCGGCTTTTTCGGCGACTTTGGCCGCCAGATCCGAGGCCAAAATCGCAAGGTTGCCGTCCATTTGGCACAAGGCGTAGCGGAAGCGCTCGTGGACCGCGATGGCCAAGTTGGCGGGCAAGGTCCACGGGGTCGTGGTCCAAATGGTGAACGACGGCTTTTGCTCCAATTCGCATTGGAAAGCCGCAGCGACGGCGTCGGCATCACACGCCACGAAGTCGACGTACACCGACAAATCTTCTCGGTCCTGATATTCAAGCTCGGCTTCGGCCAGTGCTGTTTCGTTGGCAATGGACCAGTGCACTGGTTTACGCCGACGGGTCACCAAGCCTTGGTCCACCAAATCGGCAAAGCCCTCCAGAACCACCTTCTCGTACGACGGGTCCATGGTGAGGTACGGCGCGTCGTATTCGGCGTGGGTCAGAAGGCGGGCCATTTGCCCGGACTGGATTTCCACAAACTTCTTGGCGAACGCTTGGCACTCGTTCCGAACCAACAGCCGCCGCTCGTCCTCCCCCATCGCAGCCAATGCTTCACCGCGGCCCGCTTCCACCAAGTTGGTCATCACCTTGTGTTCAATAGGCAAACCATGGCAATCCCAGCCTGGCACAAAGGTCACTTGATGCCCCTGCATCAGACGAGAGCGGACCACAAAATCCTTCAGCACTTTGTTGAGCAGGTGCCCCAAGTGCAAGTTCCCGTTGGCGAAGGGAGGCCCATCGTGGAACACGAATGGCTCCGCGGCCGAACGGGCCTCTCGCAATTGCTCAGCGAGGTTGATCTCGGCCCATCGGGCCACTGAGTTGGGTTCATTGGTGGCCAGACCAGCCCGCATGGCGAATTCTGTTTTTGGCAGTTGGAGCGTGTCCTTCCACTTCCTCTTTTTGGGGGCGGGTGCGTCGCTCATGCCTTAGTCCTCTGGGTGTTCGCCAGGCTTGACGGTCTCGTCCAAATAGGCTTGGAAGTCACCAATTTTGTACGAGACAAAGCAGAACGCGTGATGGAGCGCGAACCATTCAGGATCGGTGGGATCCTTGTCCAAATCGGTACGGAGCCGGTTCAGTTCCGCCAGCACTTTTTCAACTTTGATCGGTGAATCGGACATGTTGAAGGATTCTACCCAGAACAGGGAGGGCATCAGTGCGTCAAAGCAGGCGAACGATCAATTTGTCGTGATCTCTTGTGATGGACGGTGGCCACGCGAAAGCGCGACCTGGTCGATTCCTGACAATCCTCAAAAAGTGTCTATTCCTTCAACGTCGAGCCGTCTAATATTGAAATTAGCCTGATTTTATTTGTCACCGAGAAGAGCGAGATCTTGGAGACACTCATGAAATACAGCACACTTGCTTTTACTTTGGCCACTGCGACCGCAGCATCCGCTGATGTGTACGTTTGGGAATCCTTCACTGACGCCGGTGGTGGGACCAACGCACCCACCGGTGGGAATGGCACCGGTTCACCCAGTTTGGTTGTCGTATCTGGTTCGCCATTTGTTGCCGGGTCCGGCAATTTATACGGTCCTAGTGGTCCTTTCACCATGCACCTTTACGGGGCTGGGTTCGTGAGCAACCCCACCATGGAGATCGCCGGTCTCGGATCCATATTCGACACCTCATCGTTCTACTTGAATACCGCACAGGGCCCCGTGTTCCCTACGGTCGAAGTGACAAGTGGCGGCGAAGGCTTTGGGGCTTTCAACACCTACAGCCTTTCGTGGGACTACGCAGGTCCCGCCATCTTCTTCAACTTCGGCACCATCGCCCCTCATGCATCGCTTGATCGTCTGACCATCGGCACGCTTGGCGAGACGATTCCCGCACCGGGCGCCCTGGCATTGCTTGGATTGGCTGGCTTGGGACGACGCCGTCGCGCCTGAATCCACCGAGCATCAACCAAGGATCTCTGGGGACGACCATCCGGTCGTCCCCTTTTTCGTAGGATTCTGTGTATCAAATCGAACTCCACACCATCTGCACCTCCACTGGTGGAAATCACCCTTGACCCGGCTCCGGGGCCCATTCCCGTTTCAGAAGCACAAGCTGCAGCCGCACTGGGTAAGCAAACCCCGGCCATGCAACAATGGTTCGAAATCAAATCCCAACACCCCGAGTGCATCCTCTTTTTCCGCATGGGAGATTTCTACGAGCTCTTTCACGACGACGCCGAAATCACCCACCGGATTTTGGGAATCACCCTGACCCAACGGTCCGAAGGCGTCCCCATGGCCGGTATTCCTTACCACGCTCTGGAGGGGTACTTGGCGACCATGCTCGAGGAGGGCTGGCGCTGTGCGGTGGTCGACCAACTCGAAAATCCCAAGGAAGCCAAAGGGGTCGTCAAACGCGGCGTCACCCGAATTTTGACCCCGGGAACCGTCACCGATGAAGCCTTGCTTGATGCAGGGCGGGACAATCTGCTGGGGCTGCACACTGGGGCTTACCTCGCCGTTGCCGACGTCTCGACCGGACGATTTGAGCTTCACCCATGTGAATCTGAAGAGATCGCGGCCGTGGCTCGACGCTTGGGCATCCAAGAGTTGCTGCTTCCAATTGCCCCCGATGAAGATCCGGACGTCACCGCGCTGAGACTTTTGGGTATCCATCCGGGAACGGTCCCGGCGTGGACCTGCGGGGTAGATGAAGCCCGGCGGCTCCTTGAACGACAGTTCGGCATCACCGATCTGGCAGGATTTGGCCTCACCGAAGATGCAGCCATCGCCGCCGCCGGAGGCTTGTTGCGGGCCATTCAAAACACGCAGGATCCCGAGTCGGCCGGTGATCGGTCTCCCAAGCTTGGGCACCTTCAACCCCCACAAATCATCACCTCCCACGGGCGGCTTCGGCTGGATGCGGTGGCGCTCTCGGCCATGGAAATCGAGCGAACCAACCGGGCCGGGTCGGCAGAAGGCTCGCTCTTGTCCACGTTCGAACGGCCCCGCAGCCCCATGGGTCGTCGGGCCTTGCGTGATCGCTGCTGCCGGCCGTATGGAAATTTATCCGAGATCAACGCCGCCCACGACCGGGTGGCAGCGCTGCTGGAACCAGCGTTCGACCTCGCCAGCCTTCGCCAGCAGATGGGGAACATTTCGGACCTCCCCCGAATCGCGGCCCGGGCCGGCTTGGGGCGGGCCACGCCGCGTGATTTGGCCGCCCTAGGAACCACCCTGCAAGCGGCTTCCACACTCACGTTGCCCCAGCAGGGGTTTGGGGAAGTCGCCAAAGCCCTTGCCGAAGAGATCCAACAACTCCAAACTCTTCGTGATCAATTTTCAGAGTCCTTTGTCGACGAACCACCACAGCACCTCAGAGAAGGCGGGCTGTTTCGTGATGGCGTCGACGCAGAACTGGATGAAGCACGCACCCTCGAGCGCGATGCCGGCGCTTGGCTGACCAAATACCAACAAGAACTCTCAGAGCAGTACGACATCCCTTCCTTGCGGGTGATGTTCAACCGTGTGTTTGGATATGGCATTGAAGTCACCAACACCCATCGCGACAAAGTACCTTCGCATTGGGTGCGCAAGCAAACACTGCGGAACAGCGAACGCTACATCACCGAAGAACTCAAAGCTTGGGAAGAAAAAGTGCTCACCGCCGGTGAACGGGCCATCAAGCGGGAACAGGAACTGTTCGATCGGTGCATTCTGCAAGTCAACGCTGCCGCCAACCACTTGAACGCGGCGGCCGCATTGATCGCAGAGATCGATGTTGACGCCACGTTTGCGGCCACGGCCCGACGAGATGGATCCATCCGACCAAACATGATCGAGTCCCCGGAGTGCGATCTGGCTGGCGCCCGCCATCCGGTGTTGGATCGACTGCTCGGCGCTGAATTCGTTCCTGTTGATGTCAAACTTGGTGGCAGTGAGCCCAGTTTGGCGCTCGTCACGGGGCCAAACATGGCCGGTAAGAGTACGGCGATCCGAACCGCCGCGTTGCTCACACTGCTCGCCCACGCCGGCGCGTACGTCCCCGCGGCCTCGGCCACGATCGGCCGATGCGACCGCATCCTCACTCGAATTGGCGCGAGCGACGAGTTGCACGCCGGTCGCTCCACGTTCATGGTGGAAATGACCGAAACGGCGTCCATCCTGCATGCCGCCACGCCGCACTCGTTGGTGGTGTTGGATGAGATTGGCCGCGGCACCAGCACCCTTGATGGTTTGGCCCTTGCGTGGTCGATCGCCGAACACTTGGCCAACTTGGGCGCTCGCACACTGTTCGCCACCCACTACCACGAACTGACCGATTTGGCCGACACCCGAAGTGGGGTCAAGAACTTGCACGTCTTGGTGCGTGAATGGGGAGAAGAGATTGTCTTCTTGCATCGCCTCGAACCTGGACGGGCCGGTCGGTCATGGGGCGTGCAAGTGGCACGCTTGGCCGGGATGCCTTGCACCACCATCAGCAGGGCGAAGGAACTTTTGGAACGCTTGGCGGTCCGGGTTGAAGGCACGGGCATCGACCACGAGCCCACCCTCTTTGATCAGACTTCAGTGAAATCAAATCCTCAAGAGCATCCCATCGTGCAGAAGATCCGCCACGCCGATCTCGACGGATTGTCGCCGCGGGAAGCGTTTGAACTTCTGGCCAAATGGCAAGACGAACTTGGGCTAAATCCTCAAGCAGAAGAATGACCATCGGCAAGCAGCCCTCGTGACGCAAGGTTTACGAGGGACGGACCAGCCACCAATGAGTTCATGCGGTCACTCTGGCGAAAGACTCCAGCATGCGCAGGTGACTCTTCACCCCATTGTCAAAACACACCCGCTCGAACTTCTCGTTTGGGGCGTGCGTGCCGTCGTCATCCAACCCGAAGCCCACCAGCAACGACTCAAAGCCAAGGTGTTCACGGATCAAGCCGCAGACGGGAATCGAACCGCCCGAGCCCACCATGGCCGCCGGCTTGCCGAACTGGGCTTGCAACCCTTCTTGGGCGGCGGCCAGCCACGGAGAATCTCCGTCCACCTCGAAGGCGTCCTCGGCCCCGAATTCGGTGATTTCCCAGCGGCACCCTTTGGGGGTGCGATCCAAAAAGAATTGCTTCAACGCATCGCGGACGTTCTCGGCGTTTTGGCCGGCGATCAACCGGCACGAGATTTTGGCGGTGGCGTGCGCGCCAATGACGGTCTTGGCCCCCTCTCCGGTGTAGCCCGCACAGAGACCATTCACTTCCACCGTGGGCCGTGACCAAATGCGTTCCAGAACCCGAGTGCCCTTTTCGCCCAGATCGGTGTCCAGCCCCGCCGTGGCCAAGAACGCCTTGTCGTCAAATCCGAGGGCGTACCACGAATCGATGCGGTCCTGATCGGGAGGACGAATGCCGTCATAGAAGCCAGGTACCGCCACCCGAAGATTGTCGTCGTGCAACTGCGCGATGACCTTTGAGAGCAACATGGCGGGGTTGGGAACGGTGCCACCGAACATGCCCGAGTGCAGATCGGAACCAGGCCCGTGCAACCGAACTTGGATGTACACCAACCCGCGTAGAGAAGTGGTGATGGCCGGCGTGTTGACATCCCACATGCCGGTATCGCACACGACGCAGGTGTCCGCGGCCAAGAGTTCTTTTTCTTGATCAAGGAAGCCCGGCAAACTGGGCGATCCACATTCCTCTTCGCCTTCCAAAATAACTTTCACCCGAATCGGAAAACCACCGTGGGTGGCTTGCCACGCCGCGAAAGCTTCGATGAACGTCATCAACTGCCCTTTGTCATCCACCGCTCCTCGAGCCACGATGCGATCCCCGTGAGGACCTTGGACCACTTGAGGGTCAAACGGAGAACTGTGCCACAGTTCCAACGGATCAGCAGGCTGCACGTCGTAATGCCCGTAATACAAAACGGTTGGCCCGTCGGTCGGGCCGGCTTCGGCGGTCACGATCGGATGCTTGTCCGTTCCATGCACGGTCGCGTCGAATCCGATTTCTCGCAACCGATTGGCGCACCAGTCGGCACCTCGCTGCATGTCTTCAGCGAAGGCTGGGTCGGTGCTGACGGTTGGGATGGCAAGCAAATCCTTGACCCGCTGCAATGCGGCATCTCGATCGGATTCGTACGTGGCAATGGCAGATTCGGCAGGTGAACTCATGATTGGAATGCTAGCGTTCTGGGATGCCTGACTTTGCGGACCTCTTGGAACACTTGGCCGATCGCTGTCCGCCCCCTGCCAACACCCTCACTGCGGGGGAATTGGACGGGGCCATCCGGGCCGCGGTGCTCGGGGAACCGTGGGACGGACCTTGTACTCGGCCAGAAACCAGAATGTGGTGGGATCGATTGAAGGGATCGGTCTCCCCGGACAACGAGGCTCGGTGGCAGGGCGATGGTCCCCTCCTCCAGCAGCACGAATCGGAAGCCATTGAAGTCTGGACCGATGCCGAGCTCTCCGCCCTGCATGCCGCTTGGTTTGTGGCCAAGAGCCCAGCGCAACAAGAACGCATTGAGCGTGCGGTGGCATGGCATCTGGAGCACCTTCAACCCGACAATGCGACCAACCGGCCTTGGGCCATTCACGTCTTCTACCTCCACGGCACCCCGGAAGCCGAACACCACGCCGCCACCTTGATCCACAACGTGCAAGCTTCGGGGGGCACGACGTTGGCCGGACTGTTGCTCCGTGACGCGGCCGCCGCGATCAGAGGTCAATCAGGAACAACTCCCGCATAAACGCATCGGGCCGGTCCTGTCATCCAAAGTTCGTTGTTGCATTGGGTGATCTCCAAGGATCCCCCATCCAGATCAAGCGTCACCGTGTCTTGGCCAGGGGCTTTCGCGAAGTAGGCCGCCGCAACCGCACAAGCGCCAGTGCCACAAGCTTTCGTAACCCCGCTTCCACGTTCCCAAGTGCGAAGTCGAATCCTGCCGTGCTGTGGATCACTGGCAATTTGAACATTGATTCGATTAGGAAAGACCGACGCGGTTTCAATCTTTGGACCGATTTCCTGCATCATGACAGCTTCGCAGTCAGAGACGAAAGTCACGTAATGGGGGTTGCCCACATCGACGTGCACTCCGGGAAAAGGAGAAATCAAACCGGCGGGCAACTCGGTGATGGTGGCGGATCCCATGTTGACGGTCACCATGTCATGGCCCGAATCCTCCAAACCCAGCACTTTGCACTGTCGGTCGCCACTTTTGGTGGACACCACCCCCGACCACAGCCCACCGCTTCGGCGCGCGAACTGGGCCGCAACAGCTCGGATGCCATTGCCACACATCGCACCTTCAGAGCCATCGGCGTTAAAAATCTGCATGGCCAAGGGATCGTCGCCCACCAGAATCAAACCATCCGAACCCACACCGAAATTTCGATCAGACCACCGAACCGCATAGGAGTTGGGATCACGATCGCCAAATTCTCTTCGATCCACCAGCAGGTAGTCGTTGCCCAATCCTTCCCATTTTTCAAATCGAAGAGTCACCGTGCAATTTCCCCCAAATCAACCACCAAGCCACCGCGTCGATACCAGTCGATTTGCAATCGATCTTTCGACAAACTGGTGATGACCAACGCTGGAACACCATGGGCTTCGGCGGCCTGCAAGTCGGTACCACCTGGCCCTGCGACCGCAGACATGTTCAGGAGCCGGGCATGAAAATGAAAAGGAATCGCGCCACCGAAAATTTTTCGGAAGTCGGATGGGCACCGATGGAAGACGCTGTCGTCTGCATGGCTTTGGCCCGGCGCGGCTTCGATGAGCCAAACGTCATCCCTCCAGTCCAAGGTGCCCCCCCATTCCGTGGATCGATCTTGGAGGTCAAGATCGCGAGTGCGAAACAACGTGGTCCGAACTTCGTTTGAATCAAACGCGGTTTGCACCAAGCGAAGGGACAGTCGGTCCCATTCTGTGAGTTGAGGTTGATCCAAACCGAGAGGACGGCGTCGGGTCGCATCCTGACGGCGACGCGGAGGCGACTGGGGGGTTCTCAACCTCCGAGGATTCGGGGCACGAGCGGCCAATTTGGATGTGGCCCAATCAGAAAATGTTGAACAGGGGGCAAAAGGAACAGCGCCATCCCACGTGGCAAGATGGGCATGATCAAGATTGGTGAGCGGTTTGAGCCCAATCGCCTGAGAAGCGTCCAAAACCTTGGCAGAGAAATCAGGATCTTTGGTCTGCGAGGATGGATATTGAGCCATGGGGACACAGGCCTGTGGTCCGATACCCAAGGAGAATGCCAATATCCATCGCATGGTGCTCATCCTATGAGTGACCATGTATCATTGAGTCATGTCCAAGAAGCAAGTGGAATCCATTTTGGAAGAGCTGCGTCCCGCGATCCAAGCCGATGGCGGGGACGTCCATTTGGTGGACATCACCACAGAAGGGGTGGTTCAGGTCCGGTTTGAGGGCGAATGTCTGCGTTGCCCAAGCCGTGACATGACTTTACGTTCGGGAATCGAGACCACCCTCTGCAACCGACTTCAGGACATCACTGGGGTCGAAGAAGTCCAAAATTAGAATCTCTGCTTCAAAATGCCCCCTTGGACAGGCATTCCATTCAGGACCGCGTCCCCAGTTGATCTGGATTCAGATTCAATCTGGACCTTCTTGACGCCATCGGATATCTTTTGATCCCGCGCCGAGGATCGGTGCTGATCCGCAGGAGGCGATCCACCATGCTTGTCATCACACGACGCGAAGCCGAAGAAATTGTGATTGGTGATCCAAAAGATCCGATCGGGGTTGTTCGCATCGCAAGCATTAAAGGGGATCGAGTCCGCGTGGCTTTGGAATTCCCTCGTGACGTCCCCGTGCACCGCCGCGAAGTGGCTCAAGACATCGTCGACCAGGGCGATCGACAGGAACCGGGCGACACCGACATTGCCGGTCGGATTGGCTAAATCCAAAGACGGTACAAACCCAAAAAAAAGACCCTCGAACATCCACCCAGTCCGAGGGTCCCAGATCGATGTGCCATCCGTGGCCATCGATGTTGTTGATCCGATCCGTGGATCTATTGCGGCCGTCCGTGGCCGATCACCGCGTCCTTGCGGTGGTAGTCAAGTTCAGAGCTTTAATGCATCGACGCTGAAGAATCGATTTGATCCAAATGCTCTTTCCCGTCTGGGACTTCTTCGACAGGCGTGTTGAAATACAGCTTGATGTACTCGCCCAGACCGCTGACAAAGACTTTGTCTCCAGAAACATAAGACTCCCGAAGAACGCCTGGAATGAGCAGCCGTCCTTGGCTGTCCAGGGTCACTGGGATGAAAGTTCGGAAAAACTCTTCGCGAGCGAGGTGTCTCGCTTTCGCTCTCTTGTTGTACTTCTTGGCTTCCTTTTTGAGGGTGGAGAAGGGGACCAGCCTCAGCACTTCCGATTGGTATTTGTGGAGAAAGATCTGAGGCTCTTCCTCCAATCCCGCTCGAAACTGCTTGGGGATGGTCAGTCGACCCTTGGGATCGACTGGCTGGTTGGCAACATCCCCAAAGAACTTCATGCATCGGAACCCTTCGACCTCAACCGACCCCGCCGGCGGCGGGGCTCGGCCCAAATGTAAAGAATCTTTAGGAAAGTGCAACCACTTT
This sequence comes from Phycisphaeraceae bacterium, assembly GCA_004213555.1. Taxonomy (GTDB): domain Bacteria; phylum Planctomycetota; class Phycisphaerae; order Phycisphaerales; family SM1A02; genus UBA8653. The sequence continues at coordinate 229,803 of SHAP01000001.1, forward strand.
TCAACATTTTTCCCCACTTTTCCCCACGAAGCCTCAGATCAACCACTGGTCAAGGTGCTCTAAGAAATCTGCACTGATTCGTTGCCCACAGGCAAATTGAATGCAAACTGCTTCCTGAGGGCAGTTTGCATGCGAGATGCGTTTGAAAATATTCCGGCTGGGCCCATGGACTGGCTCCCTACCGGTTCGTTTTTGATTACGGCCACCCATGACAAACGATCGAGCGGCGTCATCATCGAGAACGCCATTTTGTGCTGCCCTGATCCCCGAATCATTTTGGTGGCCATGCCATCAGGACGGCACGTGGAACCTCTGATGCGTGACAACCGCCACTTTGGATTGACCCCGGTTTCCGAAGACGAGCGCCTCCTGCCCCGAGCCTTTCCGGACGATGGCGAAAGCCACGAAGACAAGTTCCTCACAATTCCTTGTCGAGTGGGCCCTGGTGGAACCATGATTCCCAGCCGCTGTGAAGCTTGGGTCGAATGCGAGATCATTCGTCACATCGATCTTGAGGTGGGACACCGGCTGTGGGTCGGTCGAGTGATCGCCTGCGGAGAGCCGGCCCCTCCGCCCAAGCGTCGCTCGATCAAGGCAAAATCAAACTGACTCAAAAGCCCAGTTGTCGAAGCGCGGCTTTGATGCTTTCGTCGAAGACGGACGGGGAAAAGTTTCGGGCCCGAGCCTCTAACTGTGCAGGATCCCAGGCGTGTTCCAAAAGCCTGACCAAGCCTTCGTCAATGGCGGCTTCATTCTCGGCATCGACTTGGACGCCGACGCCATCGGTCACAATTTCCGCGTGCCCTCCCGTGCAATGCACCATCACTGGACAACCGCACGCCAAAGCTTCCACAACCGTGATTCCAAAGTCTTCTTCGTGCAACTGCACGAACGCGGCGGCCGTTCGGTACAGCTCGCGCAGCCGCTCGTCCGAAACTCGACCCAAGAACGTCGTGTGCTCCCCTGCCATTCTTCGCATGCGTGCACTTTGTGAGCCTTCCCCCACCACAACCAAGCGCTGTCCCTGACGCTTGGCCAAAGCCATCACCCGATCAAGCCGTTTGGCCGGTTCGATGGCCCCAACCCACAACAGGAAGTCTTCACGGGGTGAGGCATCGGGCGTGAAGAAATGGGTTCGCACTGGCGGATAGACCACGGCTGCATCTCGACCCCACGCCGTTTGGATTCGATTGGCGGTGTGGCCACTGTTTGCGAGCACCAGATCCGGCTGCTCACCCGCCCGCCGATCAAACCAACGGAACCACGGGGCGGCGACATCAAGCATCAAGCCTCGAAGCAACCCTCCGGGGCCAGATCGGTACGCCGTGCGGCCTTCGCGAGCCCACCGGATTGGGGCGTGGCAATAGCAGACATGCTTTGCCCCCTTGGGCGCTCGCAGTCCAGCCACAAATGCAGAACTGGAGCTCACCAGAAGATCGCAATCAGGAACGGAAGTGGAGCGAACCGCCAGTGGCATCAACGGGGTCAGGACGCGGCGAAGCCGGCCCGAGGCACCAGGAAGGTGTTGCAGCCATGAAGTCGTTCTGGGCAACGTGTCCAAACGAGCATCCAATGACACTCCGGAGTCAACGAGCGTAACGATGCTGTACGGCTGAAGTACTTCCGCCAATCGCGCAAGGACTTGCTCACCGCCCCGCGGCTCGACCAGCCAATCGTGGGCCAAGACAATTTGCGGCTTCACGTGGTCTTAAGAAATCCTGTTGCGAATGCGTTGAACTTCCGGGAACAGATTTTTTCCGGGGCATGCGGTTTGCCCCAATTCTCTATGTCCGTAAATACGCCGGCCAGGAACCTTGTAGTACGCGCAAAATCTCTGCAAAGCGTCATCAAGTGCGTTGACCTGATTTCGTGTTGGCTTTTGCTCTTCAAAATTACCCATCACCAAGACACCTAAATTCCTAGGGTTTTCGCCTCTGACATGTGCACCCTGAAATTGCAATGGCCGACACTGCCAGATGCGTCCTCGTCCATCAATGGCAAAGTGGTATCCGATGTCGTTCCATCCTCTGCCAAGATGCCCTTTACGAATGGTGCGCAATCGATCGACAGATTTTGCGAAGCTGTGACCCCCCGCCCAATGCATCGCGTCGTGATGCACCGTAATTCGGTTGGGAGGGACCGCAGATTTAATACGGCTTTTCGAGGAAGGGCTTCCATCAAACCAGTTCAAACCATCACCGGAACGTGGTGTGGTTTTGGTCCACGTTTGCCTGAGGACCAAGGGGCCATATAAAAATTCGGCTTTTGAACCTTTGCCAACAATCTCCTCGCGTGGATTAAAGTCATCGGAATCAAGATTTTGAGGATCATCGGCCTGTGCGGATGACGCACTGGTGCTGATCGGTCCCCGACCACTGTTGTACTGGCAGCCTGCCGCAAGGAGACCAGCAGTTGTCAGCAGAAAGCGGCGACGATTTTCTTGGTCTTTCATGTTGCCCATCCAGCAAACTCCTTGATTCCGAAAGAAGAATATCGGAACAAGCCCCAAAGGCTCTGCAAACTTGCCATAAGACGCTCATCCCCAACCTACAAACGAGGCCGCCAGCAGAACTGGCGGCCTCGAAAAGCACTTGAGTGGGATTCTGGGCGAATCAGGCGTCGGCGGTTTCGGCCTCTTCGGCCTTTTCCTCGTCCTTCAACAGCGCCTTCCGGGACAACTTGATTCGGCCCGAATCATCCACATTGATGACCTTGACCTTGATCTTGTCACCGACCTTGACCACGTTCTCCACCTTCTCGACGTAACCGTTGTCGAGTTCGGAGATGTGGCACATGCCGTCGGTGCCCTGAGCAATTTCGACAAAGCAGCCGAAGTCTTTCACGGAAACCACTTTGCCTTCGTAGATCGAGCCGACCTTGACTTCCGCACAGAGGGCTTCCACCTCGGCTTGGCACGCCTCACCGGCTTCGCCGTCGGTCGAGGCGATGACGACGGTACCGTCATCATCCACGTCGATCGTTGCACCAGTACGCTCTTGGATGGAGCGGATGGTCTTGCCACCAGGGCCAATCAACTTGCCGATCTTGTCGGGATCGATGCGAACGGTGATGAGCCGTGGGGCGTACTGACTGAGTTCTTCGCGTGGTGCGGGGATGGCACCTTCCATGGCCTCGATCAGTTCCAGACGACCTTCCTTGGCTTGGACAAAGATGGTTTCGATTTCATCGAACCACAGGCCCCGGGCCTTGAGGTCGAGCTGAATACCAGTGATACCGTCGCGGGTACCCGACACCTTGAAGTCCATCTCGCCGAAGAAGTCTTCTTCGCCAATGATGTCGGTGACGTGGGTGATGGTGCCATCGGCCGCGGTGAAGCGACCCACCGAGATGCCCGCACAGGTGGCGGTGATCGGCACGCCCGCATCCATCATGGCCAAGCAACCACCGCAAACGGAAGCCATGGAAGACGAACCGTTGGATTCGGTGATGTCCGAGACCACGCGGATGGTGTACGGGAAATCTTCCGGATCAGGAAGGATGGCCAAAAGCGAACGCTCAGCGAGGGCACCGTGGCCAACTTCGCGGCGACCAGGCCCCATGATCCGACCGGCCTCGCCCACACAGAAGGGTGGGAAGTTGTAGTGCAGGTAGAACTTCTTGGCGAATTCTGGCAACAGGCCATCAATGATTTGCTCATCGCGACCGGTACCCAAGGTGCAAGAGACCAAAGATTGGGTTTCGCCCCGCTGGAACAAGGCTGAACCGTGGGTGCGAGGGAACACGCTGGTCCGCATGTGCAGGGCCCGGATTTCCTTGGAGGAACGACCGTCCGCGCGGGTGCCAGATTCATTGATCAATTGCTGGGTGACTTTCTTCTCGAGGGTGCGGAAAGCTTCCTTGGCCATGCCAGCGTCTTTTTCCGCTTGCTTCACTTCGGCGTAAGAGCCGCCTTCGGGAGTGGCGAAGCACGACTCGAGCATGCGGTCGCGGATTTCACCGACCTTCTCGTTCCGCTCGGCCTTCGAATGGATCTTGCGGGCCTCGGTGAGGTCGGCGTGGGCAAAGCTCTTGACCTTTTCGACGATTTCGTCGGAAGGCAAGTTGAGGTTGCCCATGCGCTTTTCGGTGGTGCCACACTTCTCCATGAGCTCTTGCTGAAGCTCGAGAAGCGGCTTGATGCCTTCCTCGTAGCCAAACTTGATGGCGGCCAGCACGTCTTCGTCGGGAACTTCAGCGGCCCCCACTTCGATCATGTTCACACCGTCGGAGTGGCCAGAGACCAAGAGGTCCAAATCGGAGTATTCCATTTGGGACTGGGTGGGGTTGATCACGAAGGTCGCACCGTCGTCGGTGATGATGCGGCCAACTCGGACGGTGCCCAAGGGTCCTTGGAAGGGCGCGTCGGTCAGGCACAACGCACAAGAGGCTCCAGACGAGGCCAAGGTGTCGGTGTCGTTTTCACCGTCGTGGCTCATGACAAAGCACTGGATCTGCACCTCGTCGATGAACCCATCGGGGAACAGAGGACGGATGGGCCGGTCCATGTTCCGCATGGTGAGAATTTCTCGTTCGCTCGGAGCACCTTCACGCTTGCGGAAGCCACCGGGGTATTTGCCCGCAGCGGACATCTTTTCGCGGTAATCGCACTGCAGCGGGAAGAAATCGAGGCCGGGACGAGGGTTGGAACGGACGGCGGCGGTCAAAACGACCGATTCGCCGTAGGTCACCATCACAGCTCCGCCAGCAAGGCGGGCCACTTCGCCGGTCTCGACGCGGAAGGTACGACCGCCAATTTCGCGTTCAACGACGACGGTTGGAATGTTGGTATCAGACATTGCTGCCAGGACTCCATGCACCGGGCACAACACGAACAACTGTCCGTGGCCCGATGCGGGTTGGGGTCTTTCCGATATGCGGAGGAAGGCAGAAGATGGGAGGCACCGGTGCAACTGTTGGTTCGGTGCCTTGCATCCACTGCCTGCCGCTGCCGGCAAGACCAATGGGGTGGCCGATCGTCATCGGCCAGAGGATCAACAAAGGCGGGGAGGCCGTCGCCTCCCCGCTGGTGTTCGATAGGAATTACTTCCGCAAGCCGTGTCGCTTGAGCACTTCTTGGTACTTGTCCGCGTTGGTGCGAGCGAGGTACCGCAGAAGTCGGTTCCTCCGACCGACCAACATCTGCAGGCCGCGGCGGGTGGCGTAATCGTGCTTGTGGGCTTTCAAGTGCTCGGTGAGCCCTTGAATGCGACCGGTGAGGGTGCCGATCTGAACTTCGGGAGACCCGGAGTCCGACTCATGGCGGCGAGCCTCTTCGATCTTGGTTTTGTTTTCGGTGGAAATGGTCATTTTTTCGTTCCAAACAGCAACAGTCAGCTTCTCTGGTGAATCGAGTAGTTTACATGAATTCTCAACGTCCCGCAACAGAGAAGAAACCACTGTGCCGACTCCAATATTCATATTTTCGCTGCCCAGATCAGGCTCCACGTTGCTCCAGCGGGTATTTGTCTCAAGCGGAATTGCCAGCAGTTTTGGGGAACCCCACCTCTTGCTGCGGCTTCTAACCCGCGCTGGGGACCCAGCATGCGAATCAAGAACCTCGTGGTGGTCCTTTCTGCTCGAAGCAGCTGAATCCGACATGCGAGAATCATTCCCAGATTATGACTGCCATTGGCGGTCTGGGGCTCGAAAGATGATGGATCAGGTGTACGGGGGACTGGCAGGAGAGAAGTCCTACTTTGTCGACAAGACCCCACGCTACAGCCTGATCGCCAAAGAGATTATTGAGACTTTCCCTGACGCGAAATTTGTCTTGCTGTGGAGGAACCCCTTTGCCATCGTTCGGTCGATCCACAAGGCATGGGAACACGGCCGGTGGAATGTCAATCGGTGGAAAATCGACCTTAATTTCGGATACCAACGTCTTTTTGACGTGATGAACCAATTTCCTGAAAAAGTGTACTCAATGCACTACGAGGTCTTAACAAGCCAGCCAAACAGAACAATCCAACAAATGTGGGACTCGCTGCATCTGCCTGGTGAGGCCCCCAGTGAGGATTGCCTGAAACACTCCTTGGTCGCTGGATCATTGGGTGATCCAAGTGTAAATCGACGCAGTACTAGCTTTCATTCGTCAGCAGAAGATCTCGACAGCTTTTATTCCAACTGGTACCGACAACGCTGGGCAAAGCATTTTTTTGAACAAAACAAATTTCAGTGCAAATCACTTGGACATGAAGTGCCCCACTTCAACCGGACGTGGTCCCTAGGCTCGAAAATCTCAGGAATTCGAGACATGACCCGACACTGGAGAAAATCACTAACAGTCAAGTCGAAAACTACACTTCTGCTTCGCTAAGGCTCCTGCTCATGAAATTCACCGTCATCACAGTCTGCAGGAATGAAATTGACGGGATCCAACGCACAATCAGATCTGTATGTTCACAAGAATTTCAAAATTTTGAATGGGTCGTTATAGATGGCGGATCGACTGATGGAACCCTCGATGAACTGTTAAGAGCAAAGTCAAGGATCTCTTGCCTTGTTAGCGAGAAGGATGAAGGCATCTTTAATGCAATGAATAAGGGGCTATCTCTTTCACATGGCGAATACGTAATTTTTATGAATGGCGGAGACTCTTTCTACGACGAGAATTCAATGAGTCTGTACGAACAAAATTCTGGACCAGATGTCATTTATGGAAATCTTGTTTTCACTGGAAATGAAGACCGTCTAAAAAAATATCCTCACCACATCGACCGACGCCATTTCCTGCGGAAGACACTCCCCCATCAAGCATCTGCTGTAAAAAGAGAACTTCTTGACAGAGTTGGCGGTTTCGACGAGTCATATAAAATTGCCGGCGACTATGATTTTTTCGCAAAGCTTTTCCAAAGCAAGCAAGTCACGAGCGTGCATATTGATCACCCACTTGCAAAATTTGACGACTCAGGCATCAGTTCGCAAACCAAACAGCGTAAAATTGGCCGACGGGAGAATCACCGTGTTCGCTGGAGCCATGTCCCTGAGTACAGAAAGAGCATGAAGTGCTGGAGACACATACTGAAACGATGCGTTGGTCTCGCCTAAAACAAACGCTTCCAACGCCGCAACAAGGGGTTTAATCTGCGATCAACTACCTTTTGCCCCCACCGACCCTGGTTCCTGCGGTACGCAGACGAAACCGGTTGATCCAAAATCGAACGCAACCAGTCCCGTATCACGCTTTCGTCAAGACTCTGTGGAACCGGGCCGGTGAACCAGGGCTCAGAAAGCATTCGCATGTACAGCTGGTTGTCTTGATCGACTTCAGCAACATGATCCGCGAGTTCATCGAGAGTCGAAAAATCATGGGCATTGATGAAGGACGCGGGATTCAATTGCTCCGCGACGGTGGGATCCCCCCAGTAAATCGGAATGGCATTGGATTGTGCAGCCTGAGCAAATTTTTCCGTGAGATACCCTGGGTACGAGTAATTTTCGAAAGCGATGACAAATTTTCGTGACCGCTGGAACTCAATCTTGTCCTCGACTGGACCTCCAACGTTGTTCCGCCATTTTCCCCCACAGTCGACTGGCTTGTACCGCTCCAATGCCTCAACAATCTCCGTTCTCTCAAACGCACTGTCCTTGGTATTGCTCATCACATAGGCACAGAAGTGCTTTTTTTGGGCAAGAACCAGGTCGGGTTCCGGGCGAGTTGCCACCAAAGCATTCCATGCCTCGTCACAGAGACGGTAAAGCGGAAGCCGGTGGTAGCGGTCTCCATACTCAAGGTGATCGAATCCAAACGCGTAATCCGAGACATTGAAATCAGGTGTCACACACTCCCCTGTAATGAATATTCGTACACCTTGACAGGACAAGACTTTTTCACCCATACATGAATGGAAGACAAAATCTGCCTTTTGGGGCTCGACGAATTGAAAGGTGTAATCAGCCCTCACAAATTCGAGAAGTCGCTCAAGAAGCCGTGGTCGACGCCCCGCATCGACAAAAGCAATTTTTCGAATGAGCTCACTCATGGTGCCCCCGGTCCGACCATAGCCATCGTGGATCTAGAGTTGGATCAAGGGAGAATTCAACCAAGAAAGAGGCCACATGTTTCGCAGAGAATTCCCGATGGGAGGTTTCCCATCCACGCTCAGCAACCGCGCGCCATTCGCCAGAGGCAATCAACTCAGGAAGCGCTTCAATCAAATGAGCCTCATTGGTGTATTCAAACAGGCAATTCTGCCCATACAGGGATCCAAGTTGAGCCTCAGCACGGGTGCAACAGAGCAAACCGTTTCCCATCAATGAGGCGATTCGGTCGGAGCTGTACCAGGGCATCGGCTCTGGCAATCGGCTGAGATTGAGTCCGGCCCGTGAGCGAGACATCAATGAATCTTTCTTCGATCCGTACACGCCTGGCTGTCCCATAGAGCCATAGACCCCAAAAGAGAAGTCGCTTGGCAAGTTTCGAGCGATCTTCTCGAGGGTTTCACGCCGTTCCGGATCCTTACGGTCCGTGCCGACAAAAATGAGGTCGTGAACATACTCATTGCACGTGAATGCCTTGCCACGATCCAGTGCCGCATGGACTGGGTTGGGGAGAAAAGCGGCACGGCAAATTCCCGATTCAAATACCGACAATTTTTCGCCAGCCGTCGTGGCAAAAAATGCATCGAGCAACGGGACACGTTGATGGATGAATTCGAACTTAAAAGCCCTATCTGATGCAAGCCAGTCACAGAACCACATTGCGATTTTGATCTCTGGCAAACAGTCTCGAATTTTGGCGAGACATTCGTTTGTAATCGATTGACTGTGTCCCAGCAAAAGCAGTTCTGGACGTACTTTTTTGCAGGTTTCAAGGAGAGCTTGATTGGCCGCCTTCGCACCAAATCTTTTGCTGTTGGTCCAAGTACTTTGGCGAGAAATATCGTGAACGGGGAACGGATAAACGTAGTGATGGTTTTCGACAAGCCCGTGATGGAGACGAGCGTCCATCGTGTCGTACTTCTCACCATTCCGGTTGTAATGAAAGTTGCAGGCATGAACAATTCGAACAGCACTGCCACCAACAGATTTTGGATGCAACGAATACTCGTGAGTCATTGGTACGTCCACTCCGCTTCGACGAACAAGAAAGAGTTAAGACTCCTCTCGTATGTCGTTCACCCCTTGTTCTCGAAGATAGAGCTCGTACATCTTGACGTCACGCAACCAGCGATTTGAGGCGATAACGGCAGCCACGGCGAAACCGTACACACCAGCTGTCCAGTATCGATGCTGGATGTATTTCTTAAAAAAATATATAGGAAAGCCAAAGAGAATTCTGAGTCGAAGCGAAGTTGTCCCTTTGGGATTTCCCAGATGGGCTCGGACCTCGCTCACGCGGTTCATTTTTGTTACCTGATGGCCAATATCAAGGAAGGCATAATGCAGCAGCCGGCCAGAAAGCTTGCCAACCTCGGTCCCGGCCGGAATGTCCAATTGGTCCCAAGCCTCATGATCAGGCATTTGGAAAGCGTGGCGGTGATACAGCTTGGCGCGCCAATCAGGACGGACAGCGTTCCAAACCACGCCTTTCGGATAAGGCGGAACGGTGGTTAATCGAATGCGATACGCCCCTGGCTCTGGTTCCGAGGACGCAAAAAGTTCACCCAAGGCAATCGCCAAGTCGCCATCAATCAACTCGTCAGCATCAAGATCAAGCAGCCAGTCGTGGGTCGCTTCCGCCTCTGCGACACGCTTCTGCCGCCCATTCCCCAGCCAGGGTTGCACAATGACCCGGGCTCCAGCTGATTCGGCGAGTGCAACTGTGTTGTCGGTCGATCCGCTGTCTACGACCAACACTTCAGAGCATGATTCTTTGGCCCTTCGGACCACCGCCTGAATACGAGAAGCCTCGTTCATAGTGCGAACGTACGCCGTAATCGGCAAAGACCCACCCATCCGGTCAGACGTCCAAATTCTTCACATCCAGGGCATGATCCTCGATGTACGTGCGACGCCCCTCCACCTCTTCGCCCATCAGCACGGTAAACAAACGATCGGCCTCGCTGGCGGCCTCCATGGTTACTTTCAGGAGGGTTCGGCGGTCAGGATCCATGGTGGTGTCCCACAATTCCTCCGGGTTCATTTCCCCGAGACCTTTAAATCGCTTGACTTCCACACCCTTGCGTCCGAGCCGCAGGAGCTCAGAAAGCAGCATTCCCGATCCGGCCACTTCGATGGGCTCGGGGGAATCGGCTTCAACATCCAGCCAGGCGTATCGGGTGGGCAAGCGTTCGCCCGAGACGGTCTCCTCTTGGACCAAGCCCCAGTCCAAGATGTCCACCCCAAGTTCTTCCAAAATGGCAAACTGAGATTCAAGTTCTCGATTTTCGTGCAGCTCGCGAACCACCGCCTCGACGGAAGCCCCCACTTTGGCCACCACGGCGTCGGCCTCTTCGCTGCTCCAGCAGAGTTGCTCGCCTCCGGGCAGCGAGGGATGCGCCACGCGGTGGGTGGGCAATTGGGCTCCAGAAACCGCCTGAGCTCTCGCGCCAAGCAGATCCAAGAAGGTGGTTCCCCGCCGCTCGGCGATGTCAACCAGTTCATGAATGCGCCGCATGGTGTCGGCAAGTCTTGAAGTCTCACGCTCGTCGAAGCGGCGTTTCTCCTGACCGTCTTCGTCACGCAACACCAGACGGAATCGAGTCAGGGCGCTACCCAGGAGTTGGGTACGCATTTCTTCATCATCAAGCACGTAGACGGACTTCTTGCCCCGCACCAAGGCGTACAGGGGTGGCTGGGCCAAGTACAACCGCTGCTGACGAATCAACTCCGGCATTTGGCGGTAGAAGAAAGTCAACAGCAGGGTTCGAATGTGCGAACCATCGACATCCGCATCGGTCATGATCACGACTTTGCCATACCGCAACTTGCTGATATCAAAGTCTTCACCGATGCCGGTTTGCAAAGCCTGGACCAACGTTCGGATTTCTTCAAAGCCGAGCACCTTGTCGAGGCGGGCCTTTTCAACATTCAAAATCTTGCCCCGCAGAGGCAAAATGGCCTGAGTGGCATGGTCCCGACCGCTCTTGGCGGAACCACCGGCCGAATCACCTTCGACCAAGAACAATTCGCTGTTCTCAACGTCATCGGCAGCGCAGTCCGCGAGCTTCTGCGGCATCCCGCCGGACTCGAGCGCCCCCTTGCGCTTGATGAGTTCCCGCGCCTTGCGAGCCGCCTCACGGGCCTGGGCCGCGAGGACTGCTTTTTGACAAATCCGCTTGGCCTCGGTGGGGTGTTCTTCCAACCACAATCCAAGCTGCTCGCTGACCATTTTCGAAACGAAGGTCTCCGCCTCGGGGTTGAGCAACTTCTCCTTGGTTTGATTGTTGAAAGAAGGATCCGGCAGTCGCATGGACACGATGGCCGTGATGCCCTCCCGCAAGTCTTCGCCGGAAGGGGTGAGATCCTTCAAAAGCCCTTGCTTCTTGGCGTAGGCATTGATGGAACGCGTGAGTTGGTTGCGGAACCCTGTCAAATGGGTGCCGCCGTCCGGGTTCACGATGTTGTTGCCAAAAGCCAGCACCAATTCGCTGGTGGCATCGGTGTACTGCAGCGCGACCTCCGCGGCCAAACCGACATCTTCATCTTCGGCACACATCGCCACCACGGGCGACCAAATGGTCTTTTGGCGGTTGAGGTGCGTCACGTACGCGGCGAGACCGTCTTCGCTGTGGAAGACTTCCTCTCGCACCGCCCCGCTGGCGTCCACACGCTCGTCACGAAGATGAATACGAACCCCTGGATTGAGATAGGACAATTCCCGAAGGCGATGCTCGAGGGTTTCAAATCGAAGAACAGGGTCGGAAAAAATGTCTGGATCCGGCTTGAAGGAAATTCGGGTCCCCCGCCGTTCTCCCGCTTTGCCTACCTCACGCAGCGGCTGGGCGATTTCGCCGCGAGAAAAATCAATTCGGTGATGGAGACCTTTACGGAACACTTCCACCGCGGTCCACTCGGACAACGCGTTCACACACTTCACTCCCACCCCGTGAAGACCACCCGAGACCTTGTAGGCGTTGTCGTCAAACTTTCCCCCGGCGTGCAGCTGGGTCATGATGACTTCAACCGCAGGCCGGCCGTTGATCGTTGGATTGTCCGACTCCATGGGATCGGTAGGCATTCCGCGTCCATCGTCGGCAACGGAGGCAGAGCCATCGGCTTCAATTCGCACCTCGACGTGCGTGGCATGACCAGCCATGGCTTCATCGATGGCGTTGTCGACACACTCCCACACAAGGTGATGAAGTGCGTTAAGGCCAGTGCCACCGACGTACATGCCAGGCCGCTTCCGGACCGCATCAAGGCCCTCCAAGACTTGGATGGAGCCGGCGTCATAATCGGCAGGTTGGCCGGAAGATTGAGGGGCAGAATCAGTAGGATCGCTCACTCAAATATTGTACCGAAACAAGCGTCTTGGGCACTGCTCCACAAGGCATAATGGAGGCTTGATGCCCAGCGAAAACATGCTGCAATCTGAGGCGTTCTGGCTGGTGCTGGGTGTCATTGCGGGGGTCTTGGGAGCCCAAATGCTGGCCGCCCACAAACACCGCAAAAGAGACGCCGCTCACCAGGCCGCCCTGCAGGAGGAACAAGCACGAGCCCGCCGCTCTGAGCGTATGGCTGAAGTTGGAGCCATGACCGGCGGACTGGCCCACGAAATCCGAAACCCACTGTCCACGGTTGGACTCAACGCCGCACTTTTGAAAGAGATGATCGAAGACGCTGGCATGGAGCCCGACCTCAAGCATCGCGCTCTGAAGCGGCTTGATGCTTTAGGCCGAGAAACCGATCGGCTCCGCGACATCTTGGAAGACTTTTTGCAGTACGCAGGCCGCATGAACCTTTCCGCCGCCCCTGTCAACATGGCCAAACTTCTTCAAGAACTCGATGATTTTTTTCATCCTCAGTGCGACCAAGCCAAAGTTCGGTATGAGCTGCAACTTCCATCTGAGACCGTGACGGTGAACGCAGATGCCTCATTGCTCAAACAAGCCCTGCTTAACCTGATGCTCAATGCTGTGCAAGTGCTGGATGGAAGGCAAGACGGACACCTGCGAGTGGCTTTGAGTGTGGGAGATGACCACATCAAAGTGCAGGTCACAGACAACGGCCCTGGCATCGAACCTGATCGACTGGAAAATATTTTCCGGCCCTACTGGTCGAGCCGCGCAGGTGGAACTGGACTTGGGCTGCCAGTGACACGCAGGATTGTGGAAGCCCACCACGGTGAAATCAATGTCGACAGCACCCTCGGCGAAGGAACCAGCTTTGAGATCGTGCTCCCAAATACGCCACTCCGAACCGACGACTCAAACGCCTAAAGACCAAAAGCAGACCCCGGCACGCACATCAATCCAAGAAATCACCCGAGGCCAGTCGCTCGGGCACGTAGGTCTCGGTGACGTATGAAATTTCCTTGGTGATAAGCGATTCCACTTCCATTTTGAACCCATTCCGCAGCATGCGCTCAATCTCTTTCTTCCAAGGTCGGCGATCGGCGAACCACGGGTAAGCCATGATTTCTTTGGCCCGCTTGATGTCTTTGTCATCCAACGCAATCTTGACGTCGTCCGACAGGCCGCAGCGTTCGTAGTCGTCGGCACGGATGCCTAAGAACTTGGCTTCCGGCACCGCCAGCCGCTCGCTCTCAAACGCCAGGCTCATCGATCCTTGTTTGATGACGCTGTAGATGTAATGCCCCCAAGGGTCACAATCCAAAAGACAAATGACCGGCAGTCCAAGTTCGGCGTTCAATCGTTGAAGGAGTCGACGAACGCCACGAGGTGGCTGTCCAGAGCCTTCGGTGAGAATGCAGTTGTGCTTTTCCCAGAAGCGATCTTCGTTGAATCGACTCCACACCGTGTCTTTTTCGACGTGAAGGACGAAGTCGGCCTCACACTTCACAAACTCAATGACATCAGGCTCGCAGATCGATGGGATGGCATATCCGCCCGTCCCCATACGGCGACAGTCAATTTCATCCCCTGCATCACGGACCGTGATGTTGCCGACCATGGTGCCACGCTTTTTGGCAAAAACATGCAATTCTTCACGCAGCGCACCCAACAACACCTCAAGGTCTTGCAAGACGGTGTCGGATTCATCCTGATCACCAAATGTCTTTTCTTTGGTGCCTGCAATGGTGTGCAGGCCCTTGTAATACATTCCCCGAAGACTCAAGGTCTTGTCTTGCTCCAGCAACTCCAACACCCCCCGTTGTTGAAGCGTGGTCTGCATGAATTTCCGCGCCTGCCCCAGATTAAACAGTTCTCGTATCTGGGTGCGGTCCCCCATGCGAAGGATTCGGGAAGCCTCATCCCACTCGGTGTTGGAATTGGCACGGACCGGTATCGTGAATTGCGGATCTTTTTCAGCCAGAGCCTGTTTGGCAAGCCGACCCGATTCGCCCTGAATCGCCTTGCCCACACCAGCGTCCCCACCTGCACCAGCTCGACGGGTGGCTTTCTTGGCCGGCTTCTTTCGCAGCTTCTTCATTTTTTTGGCCACCACCGCCGGGCTCGGCACCGCACCGCCGCTCGATCGAGCAGCGGCCTTTTTCCGGGTGGTTTTACGAACAGTCTTCTTCTTTGCCACGGCTCAGCGACTCCTTCGGGACGATGCGTTGCCAAACAAGGTGTCATCGTCTGACACCTGCGGTGCAGAAGCGGTTTCCAAAATCAGAACGTTGGGATCAGCCTTGCCGCGAGCAGATGGCTCGATCACGTTCCCCTCATCATCCAGCTCAATGTCCGCCGCCTCGGTATGACGCTGCGCGGTTGCGGTCAGCGAAGACACCAAATCTTCCTGGACGGCACCGGTGATGGCCGACAAGTTCGCGGCGATCTCACCGATGTAGCGATGAAACACGTCGCGCCGCTCCGATTCGCGTCGCATGCGGTTGCGACGTGACAAGTACCGCTTGAGATGCTGGCCGCATTTTTGCAGGGCCAACTTCATTTCTTTGGCAATCTCTTCGTGTTCTGCCACCGCTTCTTTGGCCGGATTGGTGAACGGAACCGAGGTCGAGGCCACGTGCAACAAAATCACCAAAGGCCCCACCGGAAGAGCACCGCGAGGCTGGCTCAATCCATACCCCTTCCATGCCACCTCTTGAACCGCGCGGAAACAAGCACAACCGGACTGTTGGTAGATCAAGGGCACTCGGTTGGCAAAGCGATACACCACCGATTGCTCGTCTCTAGGCAATTTCCCACCGTACGCAATCGCGGCTTCCACCAAGAAAGGAGAGCCTCCCCAGACACTCGGCGATCGGGTTTCGGCCGCAAAGAACTCAGCCCCGATCTCTTTGGACAACCCACGAAGCAAATTCTTGGCGTCAATGGGCGCCAAGCAATCCGTCGATGGCGCCATGAATTTGGTGGCCAGCATTTCGTCGTGCATTTTCACAATGGCAGGATGCTCGACACTGGCGACCCAGCTTTGCGGCGTCAACTTTGCTGCCGCGGTCACCGTCTTGACTTTCGATGGACTGAATCGGCTGAATTCCTTGTTGAAAAAACCACCCAATTTTTTCTCGGGGGTCTTCTTCAACATCCGCTCCAAGTCGCCCAGCTCCACGCCGTGGGGGTGTGGATCGATTTCTTTGGTGGCTGGCGGCAATTCGTCGCTTGATCGCTCGTACAGGAAGACCTCCCCCGAGGGAGCACGCCATTCGATCTCGGCGTGAGGATTCGCAATGGCCGTTTGCTCCAAGTATGCGTCCACCGACTGGCGGCCCTTTTTATGAACGGCTTTCATCGGGATTTCGATGTGCACTCCGGTGCCATCCGGGAACCAATCTTTTGTGTCTGTGAACTCTCGCTCTTCCAAGATTTCAGCACAATTTCGTTCCACATCGATCTTCAAGATCACTTCGAACGCTGGCTTCTTGGGCTGGGGCTTGCTGACCACCCGAACGGGCTGACCCGTGGTCTTGAGTCCGTACATTCCGGCCGCTGAGATGCCGATCCCTTGCTGGCCCCGGGTCTGCTGAACCCGGTGAAATTTGGAGCCATAGAGAAGCTGGGCAAAAACCCCGTCGATCGATTTTCGAGGAATGCCAGGACCATTGTCTCGAATGATGAGCTTGAGGACGTCTTGATCAGCCATGGGAATGGTTTGGACCAACAGGCTGGGAAGGATGCCAAATTCCTCACAGGCATCGAGGGCATTGTCAACGCCCTCTTTCACCGCCGTCACCAGTGCTTTTTGCTTGCTGTTGAAACCAAGTTGGGCAATGTTCCGGTCGAAATACTCGCTGATATTGGCTTGGCGATGCTGGCTCGCCATGCGTTCAGCGTCCGAACGACGTGAATTCGCTTTCTTCTTGGCCATCCGTGGCAAGGCTCCTTCCCAAGGGGTGTGCGGGTCCGTCCGCAGGGTCAGCATACACCCCAAGCAAGAGACCTAAGATTTCCCTATGACATCTCCACGAATTGGCTGGATTGGGACTGGGGTGATGGGCAATGCCATGGCCCATCGAGTCTTGCGTGCCGGCTACCCGCTCAAAGTTCACACCCGCACCAAATCCAAAGCCCAGAGTCTGATTGATTCCGGAGCAATCTGGGCCGACACGCCAGCTGATGCAGCGAACGGCACCGCAGTCTGCTGCTCCATTGTCTCTTTGCCCTCAGACGTGCAACAGGTCCATTTGGGAGAACATGGAACCCTGCAAGCCCCAACCAAGCCGGAGATTTTGATCGATTTCACCACCTCCTCACCAGGGATGGCGGAACGCTTGGCCGAACATGCCACCGCCCATGGAGCCATGGCTCTGGACGCCCCAGTTTCTGGCGGTGATGTGGGGGCCCGTGAAGGCCGGCTCTCAATCATGGTTGGCGGCCCAGAGGCGGCCTTTCAATCGGCCCAGCCCCTTTTCGAGCATCTTGGGAAGACCATCGTCCACCACGGCGAACCAGGGGCTGGACAAAGGGCCAAACTCGTCAATCAAATCTTGGTTGCTGGCGGCATGCTTGGTCTGGCGGAAGCCATGGCCTTCTGTGAGCAGTCTGGCTTGAATCACGAGCGGGTTTTGCAGTCCGTTTCCGCTGGGGCCGCAGGATCTTGGGCGGTTGACCATCTCGCACCACGGGTGGCCCAGGGCGATTTTGACCCTGGTTTTTTTGTGGCCCATCTGAAAAAGGATTTGGGACTGGTTTTGGAGGCAGGAGCAGACCTAGGGCTCCCCCTTCCTGCCATGCAATTGGCCTTCAAGGCCTACCAGGCCCTGTCTGAAAATGGCATGGGTACGTTGGGCACCCAGGCTCTCGCCGGGGTCGCTTCTGGCAAGCTGGGTGAGGTCCCAGGATTTTCTCCACAACACTCTTGAATCCGATCGTGGAACTCGCAACACTGCCTTCTGGGTAGGGGTTCAGGTGGATCCCTTGGTATTTTTGGATGGGACTGGGGGTCTCAAAATGGACGCAATTCGCGTCGAAATTGCCACACTCCTGATCCGCACCGAGGCGGAACTGCAAGATCTCGTTTTGATTGAACGAGAAGGCAGCCGAGTCGTCCACATGTGCATTGGTCTGTTCGAGGCCGCCGCCATTCGTCGTCGCCTGGCCAACGAGCCGGTCTCACGCCCCCAAACCCACGACCTGCTCGACAACACCATTGCTGCTCTGGACGCACGCCCCCACCACGTTCTGATTCGCCATGAGGACAACGGCGTTTTCTTTGCCGACCTGGTGCTCGAACGACACGGCAAGCATGTGGTAATCGATGCCCGCCCCTCAGATGCTTTGGCCCTGTGTTGCAAACTGGATTTGCCCATCTACGCCGATGCCGAGATGCTGGAACGGCTTGAGATCGAAAGACGACTCCTCGCTGCACCCATCACTTGAACCAGCCTATTCTCTTTGCAGCCCAGACTGCGCGCTTGAGGAAGGCTGAACGGCGATCCATGGATCTCATCACTCAACTCAAAGTTGAAGACCCCAGCCCAAACTTCAGGCTGTTCAATGAGGGTATCGGTGGACGCATCAAAGTTCGAGCTGAAGACTTTCAAGTCGAGGAAATCCCTTGGCGTGACCCCACCGGAGAAGGCAAGCACCTGCATGTCTTTGTCGAGAAAACGGCGACAAGCCACGGTGAGTTGATGGCTGTGGTGGCAAAGGCATTTGGCTGTGACAGCCGTGATGTCGGGTTCGCAGGCATGAAAGACAAGGCCGCGGTCACCCGACAATGGATCAGCCTGCCCGCTGATCTAGAAGCGTCCGCCACCCACTTCAACCATGAACGGGTGAGATTGCTCGGAACCATTCGGTCCGATCGAGCATTACGCCGAGGTGATCTGAGGGGAAACCGATTCGTCATCAAAATCCGAGAGATCGACCCTCTCAAGACACCAACCGTGGGTCGAATGCTGGAACGGATTGAAAAAGATGGGCTTCCTGCCTTTTTTGGTCCCCAAAGATTCGGTTATCGCCTGAACAACCACCGGCTGGGGGGAGCACTGTTGAACGGTTCCTGGCAAGCGGTGCTGGACGAACTGCTCGGGCCAAGCGATGGCAACCATCCCGCCAACCAAGCGACGCTGCGGGAAGCTTGGGTCCGTCAAGATGAGGACGTCCTCCGCACGGGCTGGCCATCGTCCCAACGCTTCGAGATGTTGGCGGCCCGCAAGTGGGTCAAGCACCGAGATCCTGAAAAAGCGGTTCGCGCGGGCGGTCGAACAACCTTGAATTTCCTCACCAGTGCCTTCTCATCTTTTCTCTTCAACCAGATGCTTGAAGAGCGGTGCCGCCGTGGATTGCTGCACGTCGATGAACCGGGAGACCTCACGGTGGACCCACTCAAGAAGACCCCAATGCCCATCGCCGAAGGCGGCCTTCCCAGCGCCCTCTTCTGGGGGCAGGGCGCGGAAGTGGCCCAGGGCGTCCAAGGCGAAATCGAAAGTCGGGTGCTTGCCAAATACCAGATCAATCCCGGCTGGCTCCACAGCCCTTGGGTGCCGCGAGCCGAACGACGACCCCTGCGTTTTCATCTTTCTGATCCTGGAGTTGAGGGTGGATTTGATGAACACGGAGGCTACATCGAGGTTCGATTCACACTCCCCCGGGGGATGTTTGCCACCGTGGTGGCTGCCGAAATTCTTGGGCCATCCACCCAAACGTCCACGGACGAAGATCAGAGCAACCCCAAAGAGCCCAGCATGTGACGAATCCGAGGAATGGGAGGCGGGCCCGCCGGAACATGCATGACCTGCCATCCCAATGCCGCTGCGGCTTCAATGTTGGGGCGGCGATCATCAAAAAACATGATGTCTTTTGGTGCACACTGAACGGCCTTGGCGAAAACTTCGTAAATCGCCAGATCGGGCTTGAAAGCACCCAACAGATGGGAAGCATGGGGGTGTTTGACGTGGCGGAAGATCGGCCAATGTTGCATCGCTTCCCAGTGGCAAGCACAGGTGTTGGATAGAAACGCGATGGTGTGGCCGGCAGACTTGAGATCAACCAGAAGCGATTCCGCTCCGTCCATTTCTCCTTGGATCCATCCGTCGTGGGCGCTCGCCACTTCTTCTACGGAGGCATTCAGTCGACTGGCCATGGCCGAAAGGAAGCTCTGGCGGTCCAGGTGTCCGGTTTGATTGTCTCTCTCCAAATCAGACCAGTCGCCTTCCTCGACCATTCGCCCCAAAGCGACAGACCAATTCGGGGCAACCCGAACCAGAATCTCTCCCAGATCAAAGCACATCAACATGACTTTTTCTTTCGCCGCCGGGCCTGAAAAAAAGAACGAAGAAGCGACGCCGACACCGCCGCATGCACCCCTCCAACCATTGGCGGCCGATGGTTCAATCTTGGGTCAGCCGGGATTTCGTAGAGAGAACGACAGCCACCCGCCTTGGGATCATCCGCACCCCACACCAGCCGGCCGATGCGAGCGTTTACCAAAGCCCCTGCACACATGGCACATGGTTCCAAGGTCACCACCAAGGTGCAGTCCGTCAGACGCCAACGACCAAGGACCCGGCCGGCAGTTTGAAGCGCGAGCAGTTCCGCATGACCCACCGGATCACCATCACGCTCTCTGGTGTTGCTCGCCTCGGCGATGATTTCACCATCTCGATGAACCACAGCCCCCACGGGTACTTCGCCAATGGCCGCCGCTGACCGTGCAAGATCCAAGGCCCGCTTCATCATGATTCGATCGAGGTCAACACCACGCGCGCGACGACGGCGACGCCGGCTTCCACGGTGGTTGTCCATCACGAAGCGTCGTCCTCAGGATCAGAACGTGAAACCCCATCCCCCTGCTCGGGTCGGAATGGTTCGGGGGTTCGGAAACCCCGAGGTCCGATCCGAAGAGTCCCTTGGGCGACCCGACCAGAAGGCAACAACACCAACAAGATGATTGAAAGCTCGTACAACAAATACAGGGGCACCAAAAGCAGAAGCAATGAGAAAACATCTGGAGGGGTCAGCACGGCCGCCAACACGGTGGAGAGCCCCAAGGCCAAACGACGCCCCCGACGCAACGTGGTGGGATCCACAAGACCAAGCCAGCCGGAGACCAAGATCAAAACCGGCAACTGGAATGCGATGGAAACCCCACCCAACAACAAGAGCGTGAAATCCACAGTCTTTTGCATCGACCAACCATTTTGCAGTTGACCCGCCGGCTGGGGTGGTACTCGAAAGGCCTGCACCTGCCCCGCCGCATTGGCTTGGGCCACCCAAGCTTCCATCTGGGGCGCTTCCACCCAAGCCTGCCCCTCCATCAGAGTCAGCGGTGGTGCCGTACGCACCTCGACTGTCTCACTGGCCACAAACAAAGCTCGGAGCTCTGCATGGTGATCAGGAAGATCCACCGTCAAACTCGAACCGAATCCGAGCATCAGTTCAAAAAGCAGAGGCAACATGATGCGATGCAAAAAGATCGTCCCAGTGATAGTCAGCAGGGCCGACAGTGGGATCACCAAATGGATGAAGCGTCTTTCCCGGGCATAGAGACCGGGGGCGATGAAAAGCCAAAATTGCAACAAGATCCAAGGCGCCCCGACCACAATGGCACCAATGGTGGAAAGCTTCAATGCGGCCATCACCGCTTCCGCGGGCCCCAGCAGCTGAAGGCCAGCGTTGGTGCCCGACGAGGCCAGAACCTCGAAAGCAGGGCCCACCAAAAAGGTCATAACGAGCTGCCAACCCAAGAACAGCAGCACAAAGACCGGGATGATCGGGGCGAGGGCAAACAACAACCGACGACGCAACTCTTCGAGGTGGTCGCCAAAGGCCATCACAGGGCCGCCAGACTGTTCCTGGGAACTCATACGCTGTCATCATAAGACGCGCCGTGCCCCGGATAGGATCTTGTTCGTGCCAGAACCACTTCGCGACTATTACGAGGTCTTGGGCGTCTCCCGACAGGCCAGCCCGGATGAGATCAAACGTTCCTATCGGAAGCTTGCCCGAAGCGCTCACCCTGACGTCAACACCGCTCCTGATGCCGCAGAACAATTTGCTGAACTTTCCGCGGCTTACGAGGTGTTGTCAGATTCCGAAAAACGCGAGGCTTACGACAGATTTGGACACGCTGGGGTGCAAGGCTCTTCTGCCGGGGCCTCTCGAGCTGCCCGGGAGGCCGGCTTTGATCCCAGTGGGTTTGAGGACTTGTTCTCAGCATTTTTCGGCGGCGGCGGCTCTCATGCGGCGCGTCCCCAACGCGGTGAAGATCGTGTGGTGGAACATGGCATCACGTTTCGTACGGCTGTCCTTGGCGGGACCGAGCACCTCAAAGACTCAAGCGGGGCCGATGTCGAACTCAAAATTCCCCCCGGTGTGGAGGAAGGCCAAACCCTTCGTCTTCGAGGGCGAGGAGCGCCTTCACCCACTGGCGGATCTTCAGGCGACCTCAATGTGAAGATTCGGGTCGGAGGACACCCATGGCTCAAGCGGGAGGGGAAGCACCTTCGTGGGCTGGTACCGCTGAGTTTGGATGAAGCAGTGCTGGGAACCGAAATCGAAGTGCCGCTGCTCGAAGGGTCCGTCCGGATCAAAATCCCAGTCCATTCTTCATCCGGCCGGGTGCTTCGAATCCCAGGACTCGGCGTGCCCAGCGATCCTCCGGGCGATCTGCGCTTGGAACTGCGGGTTGTTCTCCCTGAGGGCGGTCACCAAGACTTGGATGCCTTGGCTGAAAAGATCAAAGGAACATTGCCCAATCCCCGTCTGGAGATGGATTGGTTTGCCAATCGCTCATGAACCTTGCCGGCACCGCCCGTCCAGGGTGGGGAACATGCTTCGCGGAGGGTGCATCAGCTCCAATTGCCCAACAGCGTGAGCAAATCGTTGAAGTCAACTTGACCATTTCCATCAATGTCTGAAGGACAGCCAGAGCATGCACCCCATTCGGCAAGCATGCCGATCAGGTCGTCGAAGTTCACCACACCATCGCCGTTGACGTCACCTTCCATGGTCGGGTCGTCGCAGACGTACCGAACCACACGAATGTCATCGATGCCGGCTTCCACCACGCTGGGCAGAGTGTCGTCATCGGCAACCGTGAACCGAAGTCGCATGCTTGACGAGACCGGAAGGTCTTGACCGACCACAAACTCGGGACGGATCCAGCCTCCAGCAGCGTTTGCAGGACCGAAGGTTTCCAGCGTGCTCCAAGAGGAGCCATCGGTTGACCATTCCACAAGCAAGGTGTCGGTTCCTGGGTTGTCGCCATAGGTGTTGTCCAACCAGCGGGCGTAAGACAGGATCGAACCTTCAATGCTGAGGTCAAACTCGGGCGAGGTCAGAATGGTGTTGCCGCCATCCACATCGCTGTTGCAGGAGTCGGCCGAGTCGTTGGCGGTCAACCAACATCCATCGGTACCGTCGGCGTCCTGACCGGGATTGCCCCGGTCGCAAACCGCAGATGGAATGGGTGTCCCTTGTTCCCACTGGCCGTCCGTGGCATTGCCATCGACTTGCCAGCCGCCAGCCGTGTCACCTGAGTCCAGCACCACATTCAGGATGTCGCTCCATTGGGTGGTCACAAATCCGCCTGTAGAGGGATACCGGACCATGTCGCTCGAACCAAAGACACCAATTTCGAAGGCAACCTGAACCTCAGAACCGCAACCAAGTCCAGGCACGGTTCCGGCATAACGTCCGGGCTGGATGGGGGTCATGGGGTAAGAAACCCCATTGGCAAGCATTCGAACCGTCGAAGGATCATGAATGTCATCACCGTCTGCAACGGCCAACTCCAACGGGAAGCCTGCGAAGGGATCCGTCAGTTCAGGAATCGGGGTCAGCAGTTCGACTTGGACACTGACGGTTTCCAAAGCGCCCTCAACGGACAAAAGGGCATTCACCACACCCCAACCGTAGTCGTTGTCCTTGCCGGGAGCCCCTCGGTCTGTCACGGTGTCGTACATGATTTGCTTCAGATCCTGAACGGGAAGTTCGGGATTGGCGCCCCGCATCAAGGCAACCACACCGGCGATGTGGGGGCAAGCCATTGATGTGCCGCTCAAGGTGGTGTAGCCGCCTCCAGCACTGGCTGAACGAACATTCACACCAGGAGCACTGATGTCGGGCTTGGCAGCCCCCCCGCCGAACGGACTGCAGTAGACCGGGCCACGCGAAGAGAAAGACGCCACAGGGAAGCTGGTTCCCGAATTGCCATCGACCGCTCCGACTGCAAGCGTGGTGAATGCTGTCGTGTTGCGATCGGCTGGACGGCGGATTGTGCTTGAACTGGGGCCCTCGTTGCCCGCAGCAAAGACAACCACAACCCCGGCCGTCTCCATGGCGTCAATAAAGCTCCAAAGCTGATTGTCACAAGCGGGAACACCGTGGACATCGGTGACTCCCCAAGAGTTCGAGCAAACATCGGGGACATCAAACATGGTGGATGGATTGCCATCGGGATCCACCACCCATTGGAAAGTTTCGATGGCGTCAGAAAGGGTCTCGGAAATTCCGCCGCCTCGATCAATGGTGGCGCCGGCAATCCACTGGGCCCCAGGAGCAACCCCTATGGAGTCACCAGGTGCACCACCAACAATGGAACCAAGGCAGTGCGAGCCGTGGTAGGAACCGTCGAAGGGGAAACTTTCGTTGTTGCTGTAAGGATCATCAAAAGCCCATTGAGGGTTCCCGGCGTAAGCGGGGTCCAAACCACGCCAGCGGGAGGCCAATGATTCGTGATTGCCATCGGCACCGGTATCCACAATGGCAACCAAAGCGCCAGTACCGTCGTACCCCATGGCCCAAGCCGCAGGAGCTTGGATTTCGGCCACCCCTGGCTCTACGCCACCCAAGCCCATGGAGCCGTTGTCAGGCTCACCTTCAAACGGCTGGACCAATTCGATGGGCGCATTGAGATGCACGTCCAGAACATCGGAACGCGCCGCAATTTCAAAAATCACATCCGAGGTGGCTTCGACACGAACGAGGTTCCGGAGCCAGTAGGACTCGATTGCCGCCACTTGTCGCATGCGGGGCGCCGTGTCGGCGGTCATGGCCGACAAGTCCTGCAGCAGGGAGGCTTGAGAAAAGGAAGCCAGCCCTTGCAATGATTCAATGGTTTCTTGGTGCCGGATGGCCAAAGGGGCACGCTCGGCGTTGAATCGGGATTCCAAAGCCACAAGATCAACTTGCTCCACCATCGAAACAAGCACGTTGTGCAACGCGTACGGGCGGGTTTCGAGTTCCACTTGAAGGGCGGGGTCGATGGTGCCTGCAAATGCTGGAATCGCAGTCATCGAAATCGTGAAAGCGGCGAGGGCCGGCATGACGGGTTGATTCATATCCAAGTTCTCCACGACCTAATTTAGAGGATTCAGAACGCCTCTCACGAACTATTCGTTCGGAATCGTTCACGGTTGCCGATCTTTGTGGGTTGGTCTAAAGTTCGATAATTATTGCATCCGGATGAACGGATTGCCCCCTTCTCAAGCCCACGGAGTTCGCATGTCCCCCAGCCGCTGGACCTTTACCTCTGAATCTGTTTCCGAAGGACACCCCGACAAGCTGTCCGATGCCATTTCCGATGCGGTCTTGGACGCATGTCTCCAACGGGACCCCAACGCCCGCGTGGCTTGCGAAACCCTTTGCAGCACCAACATCCTTGTTCTTGCTGGGGAGATCGGCTTGGCCAAAGGCGTGGAAGCCCCAGACTACGAGGCAATCGCCCGAGAAACCGCCGTCCGAATTGGCTACGACGCCGCCGACAAAGGCCTCAATGGCCGCACCTGCGAAGTGCAGATCCGATTGGACACGCAAAGTGCTGACATCGCTCGCGGTGTCGATACGGGTGGTGCCGGTGACCAAGGTTTGATGTTTGGATATGCCTGCCGCGAAACCGAACAGCTCATGCCGCTTCCCATTGATCTTTCCCACGCCTTGGTTCGACGGCAAGCCGAGGTTCGAAGAGCCGGAACCATCCCCCATCTTCGGCCAGATGCCAAGAGCCAAGTGGCTGTGACCTACGAAGACGGTCGCCCACTGCATGTCGAAAATGTGGTTCTCAGCACCCAGCATGGCCCGGAATGGAGTGGTGAAGCCCAAGCCGAATTGCGTCGGCTGGTGCGGACCGAAATCATCCAACCAGTCTTGGAGCAATACGGTGTCTGGCGCGACGAAATCGAATGCCACATCAATCCCACTGGCCAATTTGAATTGGGTGGACCGCACGGTGACTGCGGATTGACGGGGCGGAAAATCATCGTGGACACCTACGGTGGTATGGGCCGCCATGGCGGTGGCGCGTTCAGTGGGAAGGACGCCACCAAGGTGGATCGTTCTGCGGCGTACATGGCCCGCTATGTGGCCAAGAACTTGGTCGAAGCTGGACTTGCCGAACGATGCGAAGTCCAGTTGGCCTACGCCATCGGAGTGAAGGACCCCACATCGATCAAAGTCGACACCTTCGGTACCGCGATCAACACCAACGATGCAGCTCTGGAACACGCCATCCGTGCGGTGTTCGACCTGACACCAAAGGGCATCATTGATGCTTTGAACCTGCGTCATCCCATCTACTCCCCCACCACCAGCGGCGGCCATTTCGGACGAACGCCTGGCGAAGGTGTGGACGGCAGCTTCCCATGGGAAGTGACGGACCAAACCAACGCCCTGAAGGAAGCCGTCCATGCCGCCGCCGGAGTCTGCTGACGCACGCACTCGGGCGCATCAAATCCTGACCCAGTTGGCGGAGGAGGGACCAGGGAAGTCTTCCCGAGATCCTGAGCGTGGGTTGGCCGGCGCCATCGTGCGCACCACCGTCCGCCGATGGCTCACCATCCGGCATTTGATTCGGCAGGCTGGACAACGCGATCCCGACACTTTGGAGCCCGTGGTGTGTGCTTCAGTCCTGGGTGGAGTCGCAGAACTGGTGTGCTTGGATGGCACCCCCGACCCGATCGTGGTCGACGCCCACGTGGAATCCATTCGGCCCTACCGACCTGGGGCCACCAAATTGGTCAATGCCATCCTGCGTCGAGTGATCGATCTGCGAGGCGAAAAAGTGGAGCAGGCCGACTTCTCTGACCCTTCACACATTCCCCTCGGCGCCGGACACGGTTGGCAGCTCTCTGAGTCCATCAGCCTTCCCGGCGAGGATCCGCTGGCCATACTCGCGGTCCGCAGCGGCATGCCACGCGGTCTGATCCGACGATGGGCCCGCGAGCAAGGGCTGGAAGAAGCAACCCGAGGCGCTTGGCACGGGGTAATGCAAGCTCCGGTGGTCATACAAGACGTCGACTGCACGAAGGCCGAACAACTGGGACTGCTGACCCATGTGGAGCCCAATGCGTACGTTCTGCCGCGTGAAGCCAACCCTGCAGAGGTCATTGAAGCCACCGGAGGACGAATTCAAGATGTTGGTTCCGCCCGAGCTGTGGATTTTGCCTTGGATCTTGAGCCAACCACCATTTTGGATCCGTGTGCCGGAGGAGGCACCAAGACGGACCAAATGCGACGCCGCTTCCCCAACGCCCACATCACCGCTTGGGACCCTGTCCAAGAGCGTCAAGATCGGCTTCGCATTCGGTTTGCGGGGGATGAAGGTGTCACGGTGACCAGTTCACCTCCTGAAGGCACCTATGACTTGGTGCTTCTCGATGTTCCTTGTTCCAACTCAGGCGTTTTGGCCCGTCGCCCAATGGCCCGGCACCGCTTTGGCCCCAGAACCTTGGCCGATCTTGAGCAATTGCAAGAGGAGATCCTGCACAACTGGCGTCCCGCCGTCGCCCCCGGGGGACACCTCCTCTGGAGCACTTGCTCTTTGGAACCTGAAGAAAATGAACTGTTCCTGAACCAGCGTGCGCCCAATTTGCACTTGGAACTGGTCCGGCGTGAACGCACCCTGCCCGCGGGGCTGCCCGGAGAGACAAATACCGTCTACCGAGACGGAGGAACCGTCACCCTTTTGCGCGGGTCGGAGTAAGATTGCCGCTTCGGAACATGTTCCTGACATGCGGCTCTCTGACCTCCTCCACGACCGAACCATCCGAGTCCCGATCACATCTGGTGATCGAGAGGAGGTGATTGCCGAGTTGATTTCAGCATGTGTGGAAGCCGGAACCCTGACCGATGGCATAAGCGCGCAGCGTGCGGTGGCCCAACGTGAGGAGCAGCGTTCAACCGGCATCGGGCACACCATTGCCATCCCGCATGGTCGATGTCCTGAAGTCCACGGCGTGGCCATGGCCTTGGGCATCACCACAGAGCCGATACCTTGGAATGCCATCGATGGCCTTCCGGTACGCATTGTTGCTCTGGTGGTTTCTCACCCGAGTCGTACCGTAGAACACATTCAATCGCTGGGGCGTGTCAGTAGGTTCTTGGGGGATGCCACAACCCGGAGCACACTGATGAATGCCACGGCAAGTGATATCGCTCGCATGATCCGAGCCGAAGACGAATGAGCCCCATCAGATCCAAAGGTCTTTGAAGAACAAAAAATCAATTCAAGGTTGGCCTGATTGACTGTCTCTCAATTCTCGACGCAATGCGGCGGCCTCTTCAATGGCGCCCCCCGCGTCGAGCATACGCATCACTTGGGAGAGCAGAATGGGGTCATCCTTCACCAAGGCCCGAGCTTTCTGAGCGGAGTCGACAACCGAGTCCAACGCGCCACGTTGAAGGTGAACCTCCGCCAGACGCAACCACGCCGCGGGGTTGTTGGGCTCGATATTCAACGTTCTCTCGAACCACACCACGGACTCGTCCAACTGCCCCATCTGGGCGGTGGCCAAAGACAAACGACGCATCAGGAACAAATCAATGGGGCCGCCGGGAGACACTCTTTCGCGGTGCTCACGACAGAAGGCAACCATGGCGGAGGCCTGGCCTTGTCGATCCAACCAACGCGTGTAGTCCTCAAGCAGTCGTACGGATTGCGGGTGCGTGGAAAGTTGCTGGAGGTACCAGACTTCAGCGTCCTGCGGCGCTGCAAGTTGTTGCAACAGTCCAAGGTCACCAGCGACATCATCCCGAAACCCGAAATACGCCAAATGCTGCTCCACAAAGGGAATGGCTTCGGCCCACTCTCCAAGGGCCGTATGGCACCATGCTCGAGAAAGCCATCCGGGAGGCGATTCGGCCCAAGCCAGTCCGCCGCTCGCGACGGGACGCAACCTTTGATGGCGTCTGATGCCCTCTCGGCATTGGTCGGCTTGTGGTCCGGTGGCGATCAAAGGCGTACTGCTGAACACCAAACGCTTGTCCAAGTCAACCGCGGCCGCAAGCCGCTGCACTTGTGCCAATTCGGTACGAACCCAAAGGCTCTGCACGGACAGCAGAACGAAAGCAAGAGCCAGAAGACGAACTGTCCAACCCCACTTGGTGGTTTGGCTTTGGGAACGCAATGAAAGTCGATGGACGGCGAAGCTGGAACGACCAATCGATGCCAGAGAAGCCCACACGAACCAAGCCACCAATGCGGCCATACCCGCAGCCATCAAGAGTGGAAACAGGTTGTAAAGCCCATGGAAGCCAAAAAATGCCGCGAACCACACCAGCAAGATCGCGGCTTCCATCCTCCATGTCAGACGGAACAACTTTGAGTTGGCTGGCGGTGCATGGTCACGGAAGGCAGGCGGTGTGGTCCAGCCAAACTTGAGAGCCTCTTGGGGACATGCTTCGATGCAATCACCACACTTCATGCAACCTTGGTCCACGACCGAACCAAAATCATGAACCTCCTCGTGGACTCGGACATGGCTGGTGCAGACGGAAGTGCAAACACCGCAACGTTCACACAAGTCTGGATCAACAACAATGCGGCGAGGTGCCAATCGGTCCAATGGTGCCATGAGTCCGCCGTATGGACAAGCGTACGTGCAGTACCCCTTGGCACCCAGGAACCAGACCGCGCCGGCCGTGCAAATCAAGAAGAAGGGAACCGCTATCCAGAAACTCGGGAAGGTTGACCAATATTCCGACGTACTGAACTCATACGAGACACCCGGCCAAGTCTCAATGGGTCCGGCGGAGGGAAACCAGGAGTAGCGTTGATCGAGAAATTGCGAAAGAGGCGTCCATCCCCAGCGATGGACCGCTGGCCACAGAAACATCAGGAACCCGAGAAAAAAAGGGGCGTATCCAAGAGTTCTGGATCGAAAAGGTTTGGGCTTGATCCCTCGTCGCTCCAACCATTTGCTGCAGGCATCCTGAAGAAGCAGCACATGACACCCCCAGCCGCAAAACCATCGGCCGAGCAACGCCGTAGAAAGAAGCATCAAGGCGAAGAGCACAAATCCTGGGTTGATCACGCCTTCACGGACAAACGCCATCGACTCGCTGGGTTCGATTGGAGAGATTGTGGTCTTGGTCCACAACCAGTGGGCAATGTGCAGCAAGATGAGGCCTTGCACCACCAAGAGAACATTTCGTCTCTTCCGCCAGGCTGAACCTCGCGGTCGATTTGAAGATTTCAGTTGGGGCAACGAGACATCAGCCACAGGGTCAGGTTAACGCACAGCGGCCAATGGAAAAAATCAGAGAAAATGACGCGAAAAAATGTCCGGGGGTCAAGCGACAACGGCTTCGTTGTCAAAGCCTTCGGAACTGTCATGCTCGATGTACCACTTCAACTTGGCAATGGCAGCTTTTTGAACCTGACGAACCCGCTCTTTGGTCACGCCAATCCGAGAACCAACTTGCTCGAGGGTCAATGGACGTGAGCCGCGGGGTGCGTCCAATCCAAATCTGTAGTGAATCACTTCACGCTCCAATGGGGAGAGACGGGCCAGATTCTGGACCATGATGGTTCGAACTTCTGTTGAACCATCGGACCGCTCGGTCTGATCTCGAAGGTCGTTTGGATTGACACGTTCCATCTCTGGGTCGAAGTGAACCGGGTTGTGCTGACGGTATTTGGTTTGCTTCATGCCTTGTCGGCCGAATGCTTTCAAAATCGCGCGGCAGGCGTAGGTGGAGAACTTGAAACCACGAGACACATCAAACTTATCGACCGCACGCAACAGGGCCATATTGCCCTCACCAAGCATGTCGGCAAACTCCATGTCCTCGGCCCGGGTTCGTTTGGCCATGGCCATGACCAAAGCCACGTTGACCTCTGCGATCTCGTGACGAAGCTGCATGGCTCGAGCGTGCCAATCGAGAATCTTGCGTGCTTTGGCGGGGGTCGGACGACGGCCGCTCAACGTTCCGAGCAATTCTGCGACGCGGAATCGGCAATAGTTAAAGCGAAGAAAGATGACCCGCTCTTGGGCCGCCGTGAGCACAAGATGCTTCCCGGTGTGCTCCTCGCGAGCATGGGTGGTCAAAGAGTCGAGCAGCGGGCGGTACCACGAAGCGTCAATCTCTGGGAGGTCCTCTGAGGCGTTGAAAATGGACTTTTCAGCCTTCGGGAGCAAAAAGGACTCATCCGGCGTGTAATCGTATTTCTCCAGCTCCAACAGTTGCTGCAACACCCGCATCTCCGGGGTTGAGAAACCCGAAAGAGGACGCTTTAGGAGGTCGGTATGGGCTGATGTTGAATCGTTCATCTCGTTCATTTCCTTGCTGGAAGACATTTTTGATACGAAGAATGGGGCGTAGAGGTTCGAAAGTCTAACTCATTATCGTTCAAAACGTCCAACTGACGCAAGTCCAATCTGCTGAAATCGCAAAAAAGCCCGGCCAGAAGGCCGGGCTTTCGAAATCACTGGCAAATACGGCCTTTGTGGGGCTTATTCGGCGGTTCCGCCGGACATGTCGTAGACCCAAACGTCGCCAGGCCGGGTGAAGCTGAGCACTTCGCCGTCATTAAAAAACAGCCCCAGCTCCTTCTCGGCGGCCTCTGGAGAGTCTGAGCCGTGGATCAAGTTGAACGAATTGGACACCCCAAAGTCTCCCCGGATGGTTCCAGCCTCAGCATTGGAGCCAAAAGTGGCCCCCATCATCTTGCGACAAACCGCGATGGCGCCTTTGCCGCGAATGGCCAGAACAAGCACTGGGCTGGAGGTCATAAAGCCAACAAGACCGTCGTAGAAAGGCTTTCCTTGATGGTCAGAATAGTGCGTCGAGGCCAGTTCGCTGCTGATTTGCATGAACTTGGCACCGACGATTTGCAGGCCTTTGTCTTCAAAACGAGAAATGATGCGTCCCATGAGACCGCGTTGCACGGCGTCTGGTTTCAGGATGATCAGTGTGGTTTCCATGATTGCTCCAAGGTCCGCGATGAAATTGCGGGGGAGCAATCATACCCGACGAAACCGAGGAATCATGCAATTGCCATGCGAGCGACCACCACCGCCACGGCCCAAATGGCCAAAGTGGCGATGAGGCACCGCCCAGGATCAACTTCTGGGACGCCGTTCAAACCCTGCCGGACAGCTCCACCAATGTGACCAAATTGGCGGACACGTTGTCCAAAAGCCTTTCGTGCCCCCCCCATGGAAGTGGCCCCGGCCGCCATGACCACCGCCACCTTGAGGAGACCATGTGATTTCTGCTTGGTGGTGATGCCATCCACCACTTCGTTTTCAGCGGGAGCCCCGGCCGCCC
Source organism: Phycisphaeraceae bacterium (assembly GCA_004213555.1). GTDB lineage: Bacteria > Planctomycetota > Phycisphaerae > Phycisphaerales > SM1A02 > UBA8653. The sequence continues at coordinate 261,764 of SHAP01000001.1, forward strand.
AATGGCTCACATCCGGATCCTCATGCACTTTCCCAGTGGAAGGGATGTATTCGAAGTTTCGGGTTCGCCGCACCGATGGCCGCGACGTGGACTCGCTCCAATCCGAACTGCTGCTGTACTCCGGCATAGGTGATGAATCGTCGTTCCTGTGGTGGGACTTCACTGGTCGTGCCCTCCCAGACGGTACAGATGGAACCAGCCTCCCAAGTCTTGACGATGGCCCAATGGCGGCTCCGGCTGACTTCCTTTTATGACGATTCAACACCCATGCCCAATTTCCAGTCCGAACGTGAATTCAGCGAAGACAGCATCAACATCTTGGATGACCGACGTCGTGAAATCCGCTTCAACGATGGTGAACGTGCGGTCATCGTCTGGTCTCACAATGCCGAAGCTCGGGGCCCAATGGAACTCATCAACCGTTCTCAACAGGGGCTCTGCGTACGGAGTGAAGACGCGGTTCCCCCTGGAGCTTTGGGAACCATATTGCGCATCCTGCCATGGTCTGAAGCAGAAAACCGGCGCGCGGTCGTCACATGGTGCCACGCCGATGATTCAGGTGGGTGGCAACTGGGACTGCGGTTCGTGGACAGTCGACCCATCGCTGCCTAAAACCTCCTCCGGCCTCACGATCAGCGTCCCTGCACCTTCAAATGTGAAGGGTGTGGTCTTGCCACCAATCCATGACACCGTGCCGGTCCCGGTCGCGGAAGTATGTTCTAAACCGAACCAGGCTTCGGCGGGCACTTGGGTCAAATAACTTCGAGTCGGAGAAATCCGACGGCGACGGGTGACTCCATCAACCGTCAAGGTGACCTCGGCCCCGATGGCCATTCCTGGCAGTTTGCCAACATCAGGCAGCACCCTCAAACTCGCCGTCGAAGCAACATCATTTCGATAAATCACCGCGGGAGCTCCGGCCTGGGCAACGGCCAAATCCAAATCACCGTCCCCATCAAAGTCTGCGAAGCCCGCCCCGCGACCCACCAGCGGATTGGCCAAATCACCGACACTGTTATTGGGGGCAAGCGCAAGGCAGCGCTTGGCATCGTGACCACAATTCCAGAACAGTTGCGCAGGTTGGCGGTACGACTGCGAAGCTTGAACTTCCGCGATCTCTTCTTCGAGATGGCCATTGATCTGCAGCAAATCCTCGCGGCCGTCCATATCAACATCGAAAAAGAACAAACCAAACGAGAGGCGTTGCCGACTCGGCGTGCCCAATCCTTCAGCCCCCGACATGTCCGTGAACCGGAGCGGGTGTTCGGGGTCCTCGGCCGCGTAAAGGCTGCTGGCCTCGTTGGCAAAATTGGCCACCGCGATGGCCAACCGGGCATCACCGCGAGGCTCGGAGACATCGATGCCCATCGCTCCAGTGGCCGCGCCCAGACGGTCAAATGCCACGCCGGAGGAAGCTCCAATCTCAACGAAATCCCCATGTTGATTGTGGAACATGAAGTTTTGCACGGTGTCATTGGCCACCATGACATCCAGCCAGCCGTCGCGGTCAAAATCACAAATCGTCAAGGCCAGAGCCTTGCCCAGTGGCAGTCCGGTTGCGGGGTTCACCACTTCAATCCCCCGTTCCGCCGAGACATCACGGAAGGCACCAGTGCCATCATTTTCGAACAAACGGCAGTGGGCACCTTGGTAGTTGGTTGGGGGGCCGTATGCACGGTCGGTGCCGTTCAACGTGAAGGCCAACTCCAAGTCGATGGTTCGGCTCCATTGAACATACCGACACACAAAAAGATCCAAATCTCCATCACGGTCGTAGTCAAAAAAGCCAGAGGACGAACTCCATGCTTCATCCGGACCGCCCGCCCCCCCAGCGTTGGGAACTTCTGAAAAAATTCCTCCATCATTCAGCAGCAAACGATCACGACCCAGACAACCCAAAAAGACATCAAGATCGCCGTCACCATCGACATCCCCAATGGCCGGCCCCATGGCGTATGCATCTTGAGGAAATCCAGATCCCAGAGTGACATCAACAAACTGCCCCGCGTCGTTGCGGTACAGACCAAGAGATCGGTCTTCGCCGATTGAATTGTCCCAAGGCCAAGAACGACCACCGGTCAGCAGCAAATCAGGATCTTGATCGCCATCCATATCAAACCACGCCACACCACCCACCATGGTCTCGGGCAGAAGCTTCTCTCCGGTCGCGCCGGAGTCATGGATGAATGACACTCCAGTCTGTTTGGTGATGTCTACAAATGGAAGTGGAGGCTGTTGCTCGGCGACGGTCACCAAGCGTCCGGGCCCCACAATCGGATCTCGATCGATGATCTCTTCGGCTTCATTTTCTTCATCAGACAGCAGGGTTGCCACCGCAAACACAATCGCTCCGAGCAGCATCAGGCCCAGCAGACTCCAACGAAACGCTTGGGCAATGACCGTGCCATCGGTTGAAATCACTTCCTCTTCAACGGCATCGGGTTCTTGAGATTCTGGAGGGACGCTCATGGTCGTTCAGCATCGGCGCGGAGCATGTCTGGGCTTGAAGCCTCAGGCAACTCATAAATCGTTACCGGCTCTGCAGCTCGGTTGGCTGCAGGATATTTCCGGCGGGCCAATGCAACAGCTCGATCGCGGGCGTTGTCGTCGGGTTTGTACTTCGCGTGCAACGCAGCATGACGGGACTCGGCCTCATCATCACCCAAACCCCGGGCAACCTGCTTCAACCCCCAGTGGGCACCCAAACTTTCAGTATCAAGCGCCAAAGCCGCCAAGAAAGACTCGCGGGCGTCTTTGAGGAGCACGGCGCGTTCTTCGCCACGCTCCTGAAGAGCCAGTTGATAGATCGCATCTCCAAGGGCGATGTGCACCCGCTCATCTCGAGTGAAATCAAACCCTCGACCCTCGGCTTGGGTAAACCCACCCCGCAGGATGTCTCGCAGGTTGTTGGCCGCAAGTTCAAAGTCCCCGTTCCGCGAGGCAACTTGCGCCCCAAACCAGAGCAGACTCCAAGCCGGCGCCTCCCGGTCCGCGGCCCGAGCCAACGCATCCGGAGCTTCAACATCAATGAGTCCTTCTCGCAAGAACAATCGGGCCAGATTCAGAGGACCGTCGTATCGGCCCAAGAGATCAACTTGCTCAAAGGCGGAACGGGCCTGCTTCAAAAGACCGCTGCCTTGCACACGCAGAAGTCCGATGCCGTAGTCGTTCCAGCGTTGCCACGCTGGAGCCTCAAAATCAGGCTGGCTGACTGCTTCGGATCCGGCCAAAGGAAGAACCAGCCGGTCGCTGGCCAATTCCAAAATCGGGAGATCATTTTGGTAGTTGGGATCTTCCGTCACGAACCGCATGTAGGTGGTGTCAAACTTCCGGTAGCGAAGACGGGCCTCCACCACGATGGGGCCCACTGCGTCCTCAGGGACGGTGAAGCGGTGGTGAATGCTGTCGGCCGCCCCCGGAGGAATTTGGTGGTTGTACAGCGGGATGTAAATGTCTTCGGCGTTTCTTCGGTCGATGCGGTTGCCATTGCGGTCAATGACGAACGCATTCACAAAGTGGGCCCACGGATCCACGGCGCCGAAATCGTCCATGCCTCCGCTTTTCCAGAGTTCCCGCTCCCCATCAAACACCGTGACCTCCAGCCACACCTCATTGGAGTCGCTGGTGCCTTGCGTAAAAACGTGCCCCATCTTCACCGTGCGAATCACGGTTTCAAGGAGCCAGGTAGAACCTGGTTCAATCTGGGGAACTTCGGGTCGAAGCGGGGCGATCAACTTTCCATCAATTCGCCCTTCTTCGCGGAGTCCGAAAAGGTCCACCCGCATCACACCCTCGTTGAATTCTCGGTGGGCTTCAATCGCTGCATCAGCATCAGGCATTTTGTCCCGATTGAGATGCAAGATGCCCGTGTTGGCGCCCAGAAACTGGTGGTTGTGCACCAAGGATCGACCATCCCCAGCAAAATCCTCGGCGCCAAAATTCACGCCCGGACCGGCTTCCTCCAAAGGCATATGGCAGCCATTGCAATTTGTTTGGGCTTTTGCGGGGTAATAAAAGCTGGTGATGCCGTGGCCCGACACCCCAGAGAGGCGAAAGGCGTCGTAGTGGTTTTGGCCTCGAAGCCATTTGTACCCATTCAGTTCTACTGGCAGATGGACCTTGTGGCACGTGCCACAAAACTCCGCCGATTGGTGAAATGGCTTCAGGAACGTTGCTTTGTGGAAAGCCGGCTTGGCCTTGACCAACTGGCGGTTGACCCATTGCAAAGCCGCATTTTCACTGAACGCGAAGGGGTAATGCTGCGGCTCATCCATGGTGTAGGCCGCATTGCCCAAGTTGGAGTTCACATGGCTGATCGCATGGCACACGGTGCAGGTGATGGCCGCTTGGCCCAAGGGATCTTCAGAAACCGCATAATCCGGGTCATCCCATCTCGGGTCATCAAAAGCTCCCGATAGAAATGGAACGGGATCGTGACAGCCCGCACAAAAACGGCTGGCTTGGGTGTTGCCATCGCGAGCGGACAGGAACGCTCGGGTTTCCTGCAATGACTTGGCGTACGGTCCATTGTTGAAGCTGCTGAATCGGTGGGCCGAGTGCGACCACGACTGGTACGCGTCTTCGTGGCACTGCAAACAGTACTCGTCGTTGTCCAGCACTTCAGCGTCGATAAAGTCTCCCGAAGTGGTGCGGGCGAGCGAGGGCTCAAAATAATCCGCGCTCTCGGGCCCTTCGCGTCCCCAAGAGCGGGGATCTTGTGCCTGGACCATGAACATCAATGCCGCGAAGCCAGCCGCCACGCCGGCCCACTTGGCTCCAATTTTCCATTTGATGCGTCGTCCCGCAAGTCGGTGCAAGACAAACATCCAAGAGGCCATCAGGGGGGCCGCCACGTGGGCCCAATACGCCGCCGAACGCCAAGCGTCGTTGGTGAGATCCAACCGAAACCCGCCCAAGTCGACGCGGGTCAATGCGATACCAGAAATGAAGGTCAAAATTGCGGCCAAGAAGGTCGCCCAACCCGCTCGAACCGCCTGACGATTGGGTCGGTTGTAGGTGTTTCGCAAGTGCACCAAACCGAACACAATCGTGGGCACCACGATCAGGAGCCCCAAGATCAGGTGCAGCAGGAACATCCAAAGGTAGAACCAGCCTTGTCGCTCTTCGCCCTGGACGGTGACCGACACCAAATACACCGAATTGACGACGATCAACGCAAACAGCGCAAACACGATGGCCAGAACCGTCTTCAGACGTTTTCCGATCGCAGGTCGGAATTTTTTAGGCTTGGCCATGGATCTATATTAGATCGGGTCTCCGACGGGACAACTCCAACCTCGAGGGCCAGAAATTACTCGCCGCCCTGCCAACGGGTCCGGCGACCAATCTCGAGAGAACGCCCCAATTCGTCCATTTTCCGTGGTGGTCCTGGCAAAAGTTGCTCCCCATCCTTGGTGAAGAGATCCATATCTTTGCACCAACCACGGGTCCTCAACACGACCCGCTGACGCTCTCCATCCAGGCGAACAGGCATTTCATCAAACTCAAAGGCAATCTCTTCCCCCGAACCAAACACCGCGGCCGCATTGTCTTTGGTTTCAACGAGATCAAGAACATCACCAAAAGCGGTGTACCAACCAGGCAGCGTTCGCATGTCGGCAAAGGGCATCACATCTGCATCGTCATACTCGGGTCGCCGACCCTCGTGCACGGTGCGTCGGGCAAACCCACGGGCGGACAACTGGGCCGAGCGAAGAGCGAGTACCTGCCGAGTCGCTTTCGGGCACGACTCCACTTCGACCAGGCGAACTTGATCCACATGAATTTCAAGATTGGTTCGCAAACGAATGGCCGTGCTCCCCTGGGGCAACGGGGGCAATGGCATGGCCATGGTTCGTGGCATGCCCGCCGGGTAGCCAAAATCTTCCAACACCACTTGCCAATCACCTGCGAGAGTGCGGGCCTCCAGAGTGAGGCTTTCCCACGAAGCACCAGACTGCCAAGACGCAAACATGGTCTGGGAATACGGGTATTCCACCCAACCATCGACCACGAGAGCAGCGGGGAAGTCAAGCGAATGGCCGAACTCACACTCCAAAACACACTCCGAAGCCAAGCGACCTAAAAATTTCGGATCAAGCGGTCCGGGGTCCACCGCCACAAAGTCCGAAGCGGAAATGGACTCGGTGCACGTTTGTCCGTTGACACGTGCTTCCACTGGATGGTGGGTCGTCCGGAAGAAGATGGGCTGGCCAGTTGGAGCAGGTCCATTGATGCCGAGACGTTCGTCCAGGACCAAATCCCATGGCTCGGGCATGGACCACACTTCCACGCTCGCCGCGTCAAGCCAACAAGATTCCTCCATGGGCTCTGCGAGCTTCAGTCGCACTGGCTCTCCAGTGGGCGGATTCCAAGGCAACAAGAAACCCTCATCGGGACGCGGTGTGGCGGTGATATTTGGCGCGAGAAGGTAGCCCACGCCGCCAACCCCAAGAACATCACTTACGAATTCGTACGAAGTCCCGTTGTGCACGAAGACCACCGGGCACGAACTCATTTGGCGCTGGGTCTCCGCAATCCTGTGGATTCCGGCGGCAAGCTGGGGCTCGGTTTGAAAGACCCCGTCGGACCAATCAATCGCCACAAAATCAACCGACTCGGCACCGGCCAAACCAATAGAAAGCGGCTCCAGACCCGCCCCCGGAAATGAACTGGCGGGGGGATATTCCAAGACCGACCAGCGACCTCGCTGGCGAACCCGAAGACGGGTTCCGAGACCCTCGGCGTTCGATCGCATCGAATCGCCGGTGTCGATTTCACCGGTCAACTCCACTGAGGCAAAAGGGAAACGTCCCTCGCCTGGGGCCCAGAAATGAGGACCATTGGACTGCACCGTCAAAAGCCCCGGTCCGGCTTCGGGCTCCAACGTCACGGGGCGAACCCCCGACGCGTTGGCGTTGAATTGTTCCAGCAGGCCGCCCACTCCGGCGGATTCGTCCATGGAAAAGACGAAAGCGGAACCCTCTCCGGAACAGAACAATTCCAACCGACCATCGCCGGAAAAGTCGGCGAGCATCATCGAACGTGTGCCTTTGAGTTCGGTGCGATTCTTTCGAACCATCGACAGATCTTTCATGACTTCAAAATGATCCAAAGCCGTCGAGCGCAGGACGTACAAATCAACCACACCATCGGCGTTCGGGTCCCCCCCCACCACCGCTTGGGCCGGCTCGTCGTCAATCTGCAGCGATTCCCATTGCCAAATGCGATCGTTTCGAATCACCCACAATCCTTGCTGCCCCACGACCACCAAGTCGCGGTCTCGATCTTGATCCAAGTCCATCGGCAACACCGAGGCTGCGTCAGAGGACAACGCTTCCAGACCCTCCATTTGACGTCGCCATGAACCATCACCATTGGCGGTGAAAAGGCCCGACTCCGTCAAGAGATCGAGATCTCCGTCGTGGTCAACGTCGGTCGCGCGGATGGTCCGGGCAGGATCTGCTTCGGCCAAAGCCTCATCAAGCACCGGGACATATCCCTGTGCGGTGGGTTGCCAAAGTTGAATGCCGGGCGCAGATTGTGAGACGAAGGCCACTTCGCGACCTCCCGAGTGGTCAAGGTCGGCCACCACCGCTGCGTGCCCTTGCACTTGGGCCAGTGGATGGTCGGGGAGATAACGAAAGCCGGTTCCTGAACCGTCACCCTGCAAAAACACATGGGAGGTGCCGCTCTGAAGAGCATTGCACAACAACATGTCCATTTGCCCATCCCCATCGAAATCTGCGGGCACGATGGCCGAAGGCGCGGACCATTCCTTCACACCCTCGATCCCTTCGATGTTCAACGGTTGCGAAAGTGCAAACAATCCGCCGGCCGGCTTTGGTTTGGGTTCGGTGGCTGGCTGCAAAGAAACCACTTCGCCGAGTGGGCCCAAGCGGGTGTACTTCCACTCCACGGTGCGGGCCTGAGGGTGATCCTGCAAAGCCGTGAAGAGTTCAAAATCTTCCTCCGCACCTTCGACATCGTTCAAGCGGCGCCGCACTTGGGATCTTCGGTAAACCGCCGATCGCAAAAGTGGGTCCAGTTCCAACACCAAGGTGTACCCAGCCGCAGCTGCCTCCGGTTGCTCTGGCTCGATGGCCTGGGCCAAGAAATACTGCACGAATGGGTCATCGGGGACGTCTTCGGCCAAACCGGAGAAGACTTCCCGGCATTCTTCCTCTTCCCCCGCCCGGACCAAGAGCAACCCCAACCCGTATCGGGCCCGTTGGTGGGAAGGGTCGTCGGCCAGCACCGATCGAAAAATCTCGATGGCCCCCGCTTCGTCACCTTCACGCTGACGGTTGAGTTGGGCAAACGCAAAATTGGTTCGCACATCCAAGAGCCGAGGATGGTCTTCCAACAACGACGCGAATGCTTGAAAGGCGCCGTCGTAGTCGTATCGCCCCATCAGCATGACGCCTTCGTCATTTCGACGAGCGATTTCGGGATCATTGGACTGGAACACCGGGGCACGTTCGCCACAGCCGGTCAAGGCCACAACCACGAGCACGAACAGGAGCAGGGGAAAGAAACGCATGGGGATTACTGTTGATCGGGCAATTGACCCTTCGCTCGAGAAAGACGGGCTTCCAACGATTCAGAGGTAATGGGATGCTCTGTGGCGGGCGACAAGCCTGGTCCTGGTGGAAGACCGTGCATGCTTCGGCGGAGATGGGATCGCATGTCGTGCCCTCGACGACGAGATCTGGCATCGCGAACCGCCGATACGTCGACCGGACCGACCACAATCTTTTCTCCCTCGCCGGGGTCCGCTTGGCTCATGATGCGACCGTCGTGATCCACAATCATTGAACCACCTGGCCAAGAGAAAGGCGGGTACCCCGCCAAGGAAGCACCTTGGTTGCAGGCCACCACGCAGGCCGTATTTTCTGCCGCCCGAGCGCGGTTGAAGAGCGTCCACCAATCCATTGGAGGCGTTGCACCCCAAGGATCCATGTACGCGCTCACCCGCACCAGCACTTCAGCTCCTTTGAAAGCCAGCTCTCGCAGGGTCTCGGGAAACAGCCAGTCGTAACAGATGGCGGCCCCCAGTCGACCGATCTCGGTTTCCACCACCGGAAAAGGGTCGTCCGGGTAATCGGCAATGTCATGGGGAGAAGCATGCACTTCCCAAGGCACCCAAGGATTGACCTTTCGATACTTCGCCAACAACCCGGTGGGGCCAACCAGACATGTCGTGTTGAACACCGCGTCTGGAAAGTTTGAATCACGTTCCAAGAACGTTCCGGTCCACACAAAGCACCCCAACTCCTGACAAGCCTTGATGTACGGCGTCAACGAGTCACCCGGAAGCTCCACCGCCAATTGTTCCCGGAGGTCGGCCAAAGACATCGTGGGAGCGGCGTGGGCAAACTCGGGAAACACCAAAAGACGCACATCAAAAAAGGGCTCGTACCCGCCCACCGCGTGGTGCATCATCTGGACCATGTGGTCGATGCGAGCGGGGATTTCCGAACGCTTTTTGGGGCACGGAAACGCCGTTTGACAGCAGGCTGCGTGGTAGCGGAGCGACATGAATCAAAAGGATAGATCCCCAAGCACCAGCCCGTCGAAAGTGGACAAAACGAGCACCGGGCCGACCAAAGGTCGACCCGGCACGTGCGAAGTTTGTGGAATCACTCAGATCAGCAAGGGCCGAAGGATGAAAGCAACTGGACGAGATCGCTGAATCCGGTTGTGCCGTCGCCATCAATGTCTGCATCGACGCCGCCCCAGGCGGAAAGCACTTCGAGGATGTCGCCAAAATCGGTGATGCCATCGCTGTTCACATCCGTTGGACAAACATTGCCACAGATGACTTCTTCAACACTGAAGTCATCGATTCCAGCTTCCGTGATGGAGTTGTTGGGCGCGTCTGCGGATTGGAAGGCCACGATGACCTCGGCCGACGGTTCAACCCAATCACCCACGCGGAACGAAACGGTTTCCCACGCCGAGTTGGTACCCGTCGTGGCCAAAGTGGTCACTTCGGTGAAAGTGGCACCGTTGTCACTGGAGACCAAGGTCCGAAGGAAATCTTCTTCCACGGTGCCTTCATCTGAGCAGTAGAACCATCGAGCAAAGGACACGGTGCCATCGGATCCTTCGAGGTCCAGGGCCGAGGAATACAACGTCACCGGACCACCGTCAAGGTCGGCCGAGCCGGCCGTTCCGCCAGCGTCACCGTTCTGGGTCATCCAGCAGTTGACGTTTTCTGCGCCGGCCGAAGCATCGTCTTCGGGATTCGCAATCGCGCCACCCGACAAGGTTCCGTTGGGGTCGGCCAGCTCCCAGAATCCCGCCGTGGTGCCAGCATCTGCAATGGCAGTCCAGCCATCCTCGCCTTGTTCCATGGAATTGAGATAGGACGTCTCCACCCCTTCGGCAGCCAGCAGATCAAACTCGACCGCAGGGGCCGCCGGCGGATCGCGATACACCGCACCGCTGGTCAAGCTGGCTTGCACGTAGAACGAGACCGGGGTCGGACAGTCCACGGCGGGCAGCGTGCCTGCAAACGAAAGGCCCCCGGTGCTGGTGAGCGCTTGCTCCACCGCTGGGGCACCATCCACCGAAACAAACATCTTGACGCTGGATGGATCAATGATCGAACCGCCGATCTCGGTCAACTGAACCGAAAGGTCACTCTCTGATCCCGCGGGCAAGAATTGCGGAACGCCACCGGGGTAGCCGAAGCTCACGCCGACTGGTGGCTGGTTCACCCAAATCTCGGTGCCGTCGCAACGGCCAGAAACAATGTCAAGCCAGCCATCGCCATTGAGGTCAAAGACCGCCATGTCGTGCACGCCAAACAAGTTGGCCTGAGGAATAGGGAAGCCCTGCTCCTGGAACGACACATTGGGTGTGTTGCCCAAGTTTCGGTAGATCAAGGTTCGCCGGTCGCATCCCGCAATGTCCACATCAACATCGGTGATGATCACATCCGGGAAGCCGTCGTTGTTGAGGTCATCGGTCCAAGAGTTGCCGCCGAATCCGGCCGAATTCTGGAAGTTGAAAGACGTAAAGGTTGCTTGACCTTGGCCGTCGTTCCCTTGGTTCAGAAGATAGGTGTCCACGTTGTCATCGACCACCACCATGTCAAGACGGCCGTCGCCATTCAGGTCGTCCACCGAGACAAAGTACGGGGCAGCTTGGTTGACGATGTCGTAGCGATTGAAGACGCCTTCGTTGGACGGGTTGTTGTACGTGACCGCCACGTGCTGCGGGGCATTCAACGAGGTTTGCTTGACCACGTCCATGACCCCATCACCATTCATGTCGGCGATGGCACTCGCGGCACCAAAGGCCGAAAGGCTCATCTCGCCAGTCAGGCGGCTGTTGGTTTCGTCGGTAAAAAATCCAGACCCATTGTTGATCAACAACCGGTTGTTGTAGTCAAAGATTTGGGACCCACCGGAGTCGTAATCACCGAAGTACAAGTCCAGATCACCATCGCCGTCGACGTCACCCGCAGCAACCGAGCAAAATCGAGGACCGGCCGTGGGGTGCATTTCAGGGATTCGGGCATCTTCGAACCGGAAGCCTTGCCACACCCCGCCGGACTCACCCAAGTTGATGTAGATCCGAGGGTGCGAAAGATGCTTCTGGCTGTTGTCGGTCAGGGTTGGCGCGGTGGCCATGTCCAACCAGCCATCTCCGTTGAGGTCGGCCAAGACCACATCCCGGTCGTTGGTCGGGGTCAAGAAGCCTTGGTCTCCCGAGACATCTGAAGCCACGGCGTAGTCGGCGGTGCGATCCATCAAGACGCCATTGATGGCATGCCCCTCCGCAACGCCTTCATTCATGAACAAAATGTTGGTGTCGCGTCCCGCGCTGGTGAACGGCTGCTTGCGAACACACACCAGATCGATGTCACCATCGAGATCCACATCACCCCAGGCGTAGTCTTTTTCTTGGGTGTCGTTCACGGTGATGGAGGGATCGTTTCCAGCAACGCGCATGCGGACCGTGGTTTCATCGGAAAAGTTGACCCAATTTTGCGCCAGAGCGCTGGCGGTCAAAGCTGGAATGGTGAGCAAGATACGCGTCATGCAAATTCTCCTCTGGGAGTTTCGATCAGGGTGATGCTCAGCATCCTCCCCAAACAGACAAAATCAAGACCAAATCCGGGAAGCCGACGACACCATTGCCATCAAGGTCTTCCGGACACGCCGCGCAGGCCCCCCAAGCGGAGAGCACGCGGACCAAATCTGGGAAGGTGACCGCCCCGTCACCGTCAAAATCGCCGGGGCAAGCACTGCACGCATCAGGAACCCCGTCGCCATTCGCATCCGCCGCATTGCCGGACGCGATGGCCACGATGTCCAAGACGCCATCGCCATCACAATCGGCGGTGTCGAATGGCGCCCCGAGGGCCCGAGCGAACCACGCGGCATCGGTGGCGTCGACATCACCATCTTGGTCGATGTCGGCGACCGCACACGGCGAGTCGGCGTCGTATTGGTCGGTGCCGTCGCCATTGAAGCATGCCGTGACGGAGGGAAGATCAAAGAGGTCAACCGATTCGTCACCGTTCATGTCAAACTCGGCGCGTCCCAATGATCCCAAGAAGGCAATCACATCGGCTTTGTCTTGTGAAGGCAACGCGTCGTATGCCTGGGCCGAGGCCACCCCTTCGCTCAGAAGAGCATTGTGCTCCGCGATCGCATCGGTGATCAAATCGGTGAAGGTCCCCTCGGAAATGCGCCCGTCGTGCCACATGGGGCGTCGGGTGCGAAGGCCCCACAGAGGTGGCGTCCGCATCTCGTACTGTCCGGCCCCGGCTTGGGCAATGAAGTCCGAAGCCAAGCCCATGTTGTGCAGCAAGAAGTTGGAATAGGGGCGAATGGTCTTGTTACGCAGGAAAGGCTCAAGGGATGGGTCGTTCGCGGTCGTAAACGATGGGTTGTGGCACTGCGCGCAGCCCACTTGGTTGAACAACTGCTCTCCCCGCATGCCCGAACGAGGCGTTTGCGGTGGTGCGGCAAGGAACCGTTGAAAATCAGACACGCGGTCGATGAAGTGGAAGCCTTCTGCGTCGGGGCCATCTTCCGGATCGGGAACGGTGTCACATTCTGCGATGGCTGGAGGCAAGATGCCGTTGGGATCGTTTTCGGTAGGAATCAACCGGTTGGTCAATCCCATTTCTTCACGGGCGGCGTCGCCGCTGAACGAAAGAATGGTGGCCAGTTGGCTTTTCCAGCCAAACCGGCCCACACGGGTGGTGGTGGGGTCTTCGAGCAGCGGGACAATGTTGGCCCGCCCACTGATACCAGGTCCACTGGATTCCAAAGCCAAGAGGTCGGCATCGGCAATGGCCTCCACCAGGCCATACCCCAACATGCCAATCGTGAGTCGGTCGGACACGATGTTGGCCATGGCTGGCAAATCTTCAGCGCACCCCGTGTCGATCCCGGAGACTTGAAGCAGGGAGCCGCCGAACTCCTCAAGTTCGACGAAGCCTTCTTCCTTGTCTTCCATTCCGAAGCGAATCACGGTTTGGCTGCCGTGCCCGCCGACAGGATTGTTGTGGCAGTTGGCGCAAGACTGTTTGTTGAAAATCGGCCCCAAACCATCCTCGGCAATCAACGACGTGTTATAGAGCTGGGCTCCTGCCTCAAAGCGGGCGCTGTAGGCGGCATCAAGACCAGAAATGGGGTCACCCATGCGGGCTTGAAGCTCCACTTGGCCGATGACCATTGCCAGTATGAATCCGCTCATCAGTGCAGTATGTCCTCCATCTTGTCTATAAGGTGGAAATCCCTGTTGGTTCCATCCCATTGAGACAGTTCATAGACGAATTTTTAGATTATCGCCCCACCCCAAAATGGGGAATGCTGGCCCTTGGGGTGGTGGCGTTCGTTCTTGGATGCGACCAGAATCCTGATTCCACCACCAAGAACAGTGGTGAATCGTTCAATATTCCCCCCTCCAGCACCACCACCGCCCTGCGAAGTGATCTGGGAGGGGTGCTGGACCTGCTCCGATCCGGCCCCACGGGGGCCGCTCGGATCCGTCTCAAGAAGCTTTTGGACCAAAATCCAACCGATGGGCAGGCCGCTTTTCTCTACGGCCTGAGCCTGCACCAAGAGAAGCGGTACAGCGAAGCTCGGGCCTATTTTGACCAAGCTTTGGAGCACGCCCCAGACTACGCCACCACCCACCATTTTTTGGGTTGGTGTTTGTTCTACGAAGGCGAGTTGGGATTGGCGAGGGCCAGCTTCTCACGCCACACCAAATTGGTGGAAGGGGAAGGAGACGATTACTTCGCGATGGGACTGATTGCCCTCGAGCAAAATCACTTGGCAGAAGCAGAAGACTCTTTCGAAATCGCACTGCAGTGCTTTGAGGCCCTGCCGGCATTCAACGGCCGGGATCGTGAGCAAGGGAAGACCTTCGCCCGTTTGGGCGAGTTGGCCGACGTACTCGGCAATCTAGACCTGGCCGCCGAACGGCTGTCCAAGGCCACCGAACTGTTCCCCGACCATTACGAAGCCTGGCATCGCCTGGCCGCCATCGAACGACGCCGCGGGAACCAAGACGCCGCGGCCCAAGCGGCGGAACAGGAAGCCGCGGCACGAAATCGAGTCGGACGCCCGCAAGGTTTTCCCGAATGAGATGGACCACGCTGTTGTTGTTGGTGCTCTCCGCGTGTGAGCAAAGCACCCCGCCGGTCGCAGTAGAACCTGAACCGAACATCGTCACGTGGACCCGTTCCGAGATCGCGCCCGCCAGCATCACCACGTTGCCCACCGTCATTGCGGAAGTCAACGGAGGCGGATTGGCCGTCGAAGATGTCGACGGCGATGGCGATGAAGACCTGCTGGTGGCCACGCCGGGCACCATGAACACTTCGGGCACGCTTCGGCTGTACCGCAACCAAGGCCGCGGCCAGTTTCTCGCCGACCCTGCAATGGGTTTCGAAGGGGTCCAAGGTTGGCTGACGGGCTTGGCCACCGCCGACTTCGACCAAGACGGGCACCTTGATGTCGTGGTGGGCCGATTGGGCACCGACCTGTTCTTGCGTGGCACGCCTGAAGGCTTCAGCCCGCCCACCGAACTCCAGGGATTGGGATGGACCACCAGCATGGCCGCGGCCGACCTCGACGGCGATGGCGATTGCGATCTTCTTCGCGTGCGGTACCTCGAATTCGACCCCATCGCGCCCCCGCCTCCGGCGACCTACAAAGGCATCGAAGTGCTGGGCGGACCGCACGGGCTCACGGCCGAAGGCGACGACATCTTGTGGAACGAACCCGCAGGTTTTCGCAGCGAGCCGTTGTCGGGATCACCTTCTTATGGTTTGAACGCGCAAGTGCTCGACCTCAACGGCGACGGGCAACTGGATGTGTTGGTGGGCAACGACTCGCAAGGCAACCACGCCTACCTTCGTCAAGACGACGGCTGGGTCGAACGCGGGGCCGCGATTGGCTTGGCGGGCAACGGCGATGGTATGGGCCAAGCCACCATGGGCATGGCGGCCTCCGATTTCAATGGCGACGGGCAGCCCGATCTCTTCAGCACCAACTTCTCCGCCGACACCAACACCTTTCTGGAAAGTGTCGGAGATGGTTTCTTTGCCGACCGCACCGCCGTGCGTGGTCTGGGCGTCAACAGCCGGCCGCTGCTTGGTTGGTCGGCGCAATTCGGCGATGTGGACCTCGACGGCGATGAAGATTTACTTTTCGTCAACGGTCACGTGTACCCACAAGCCACCCCAAACACCATGGGCAGCGCGTGGGCACAGCCCGCGGTGTTGATGCTCCGGTCGTTCAACCGGTTCGTGCGGGACGAAACCTTCCCCAGCCCCGACGAACAAGGCCGACTGGCCGTGCTGTTCGATGCCGACGGCGACCACGATCTTGATGTGGTCACCGTGACCCGAGACGGCGCCGTCAATCTGACCACCGCCGCAACCCTGTCCAAACGGGGACAGGGATGCACCATGCGTTTTCCCGACATCCTGCGGGGTCGGCGCGTGCAAATCACATCGGGAGAAACGACACAGGTGCGATGGATTCCCTCCGGCGGCGGCTTCCAGTCGTCCAGCCCCCCCGTGGTGCACGCCCGCGTGCCCAGTGGATCCGTTGTGGTGCAGGTTGATGGTCTGCCAGCGCAGACCTACGAGGTTGCCAGCGATCCACGCAGCCGTTCGGTGATCTGGGACACTTCGTCCACCACCAAATCAACGCCGTAGTCTTCGAGGTTTCGATTCGCGTCGTATCCACCGCGCCGCAAGATGCAAGGCACGCCCGCGTTTCTGGCGGCAAAGGCATCGGCCCGCGAATCCCCCAGCATCCAGGGTCGTTCAACGCCAAGCTCCCGCATGGCCTGGTGCAACATGTCGGCGTCCGGTTTTCGGGCCACGGTGGGACCCGGGCACTTCACCACCGAGAAATACTTCAAAAGGTCCAGATGCAAGAGCAACGGCATGGTGTAAATGTCGTCTTTGTTGGTGCAGATGGCCATGGGCAATCCACGCGACTGGGCTTCGTCCAACAGGTCTCGCACACCGGAGAGCAAGTACGACTTCCGGCAGCAGCCTTCGAGATACATTACGCGGAACGTGTGGTGCACTTGCTCGCACAGGGCTTCATCGGTGGAAGGCTCCACCGACTGGGACACTCCGCGGGCCACCAAGGTGCGCACGCCGTCGCCAATCCAGTTCAGAATTTGCTCCGTCTGTACCCCGACGCCGCCGTGGTGTTTGAGGGCACCATCGAGGGCGTCGCGAAGGTCGGGCATGGACTCCACCAAGGTGCCGTCCAGATCAAAGAGCAAGCCGTCGGGTTCGGGCAAGGTCATGGAAGGCGTCCTTGGTTGGTTGAAGAGGAAGCGATCGGCGGACGATCAAAAGAAAAGATCAGGGCGCGGCAAGCGCGATCTGAATCGCTTCAATCACGTCACTCGACTCGGGTCCCGTGCGGGGACCAAATCGGGCGATGAAGTTGCCGTCTTTGCCAACCAAATACTTGGTGAAGTTCCAACTCGGTGCGTCCGACATCGAGGCAAGCCAGTCAAACAGGGGATGGGCGTTGCTGCCTGTGACCGGAGTCTTCGCATACAGCGGGAAGGTGACGTTGTAGTTTGATGAACAGAACTCGGCAATGTCCGCATCGGTGCCGGGCTCTTGGCCCATGAAGTCGTTGGAAGGGAAGGCCATCACCGAAAATCCTTGATCTCCAAACCGTTCTTGGAGATTTTGGAGACCGGTGTATTGCCGAGTCAAACCACAGCGCGAGGCTGTGTTCACAAAGAGCAGAACCTTGCCCTGGGACGAAGCCAACGTTTGTTCTTCACCACCATTGGTCACGGCGGTGAAGGTGTGGGCGTTGGTCTCTTCGGGGAAGGTGGTGGCCGGACGGCCAGAACAACCAATGGCAGAAAGTAAACCAGTAAGCATGAGAATGGAGCTCCGCATAAGTCGGATCCTAGGCACGCAAATCAATCACAAAGTGCGGGTTGTTCAAGTTATTCAGGCTCCCAAAAGCGTGATCTTCGCAATTCCTAACACCTTCGCTCGAACGATGTCCTTCAGAGCCAGATGAAGACCCTAAGCGTCTCCCATGCCATTGGAGGTGCCCAGTGCAAGGTCTCACCCAAATCACCACCCTGTCTCTCACCCTCTTCTCCACCCCCCTCTGGGCCGACGTGCATCACGTCGCACCGGGGCAATCCATCCAGGCTGCGGTTGATGCGGCGGCGGATGGGGATGAAATTGTGCTCGATTCCGGCCTCTACGTCGAAACCGTCGAAGTCATGCTGAAAAACATCAGCATTCGCGGCGCTGGTTCCGACAGCACGGTCTGGGAACCAGCATCGGGGGCCATGCTTGAATCCACATTCTCCAACCTCGTCGTCGAAGGTATTGCCTTTGAACACGGCACGGGGGCCTCTACCGCTGGTTCCACCCGAGGTGGTGCCTTGTTCATTCAATCCAGCACCATTGAGGTTTACGACTGCTCGTTCTACAACAACCGGTCGGCCGGTGGCGGTGCGGTGTATTTGTCCAACGCGGACGCGGTCGTCTCCGGATGCCGATTTGACGAGAACTATCTGACCACGGGCAACACCGGGGGAACCACGATCTTCTCGAACTACGCCACCTTGGATGTCTACGACTCCACGTTCGAAGAAAATGGTTGGGGCGGCAGTGGATTTGCCTACGGCACCGTGCAGGTGAACAACGGATACTTGTATGCCGCCAACTGCTACTTCAACCACAACCAATCCAGCGCCACCGGCTTCGGCTTGGTCAACAGTTCTGGTGTGGCCGGACACTGCACGTTCGTCGACAGTGTGTTCCACGGCAACTTGATCTACGACAGTTCATTCAAACTTCTAGACTCGGTGTTCTTGTCCGACCAAGAGGCGCCCGTTGAGAATGCCAACCGGATTTTTGATACGGGCTCCGTCGAAGTGGCGGGCTGTGTGCTGCCCACCGAATCGGAAGTGCTGGAGTCCACCAGCACGATGCCTGGTGCTTTGAACGTGGTCAGATGGGCACCTTCGTTTGAGGTTGTCAATGGATACCTCGTGCCACAGATCGACACCGCCATCGCCACAATTGCAGGCTCCGCCGACAACCTGTACAGCCCATCGAGCATTGTGGCACCCATCACGGACCTGCATGGTGAACTTCGAGACACCCCACGCTCTATTGGCGCCATCGAGACCACGGGGGCCCCCGCGCCATCGTGTCCCACCGACGTTGATCACAACAATCGAACCGACTACATGGATTTGATTGCTGTCCTCACCCAATGGGGTGTGGCGG
Source organism: Phycisphaeraceae bacterium (assembly GCA_004213555.1). Lineage (GTDB taxonomy): Bacteria > Planctomycetota > Phycisphaerae > Phycisphaerales > SM1A02 > UBA8653. The sequence goes on from SHAP01000001.1 coordinate 280,542, forward strand.
ATGAACCCCGCAGCGAAGATTTCAACCAGGACGGCTTTGTCGACCTCAATGACTTGACCACCGTCTTGTCCAACTGGGGCCCCTGCTCCTAAGGCCATACATCAATGCCAACAAACAACCGCCGCGATGCATCGCGGCGGTTGTCGTTTGACTGCCCCAAGTGGGGCACTCGGAGATTGAGAAGCCCGGGTTTAGCGGGCGTAGCGGATGCGAGCTTCCAACCGGCCCACATGTCGGCCGGTGACCCCGGCCGAAGTGACAGGACGGTCGTCACTTGACGAGTACACCATGTGGTGGGCTCGCGTGGTGAACAACGGGAAGGTCGGCATGGACAGACCAAACGCGCTGTTCGCATTCAAGTAGTTGACGCCAGCATTGGCCGCACAAATGCGGGCCTTGCCCATGTCGGTTTCCAACAGGGTGCTCGTGTAGATCTCGGGCATCAAGTGGTCGCTGTACTGGTTCCAGCATTGGAACGAGATGTCTTCTTCAAACTTGATCTCATTCTCGTTCCACACTCGAGTTTGCATCTCGACCGAAGGGGCTCCTTCGAGAGGATCCTGGCTGGAGCCCGAGGCACGGAAGTCGCCCACGACTGGCATCGTGACCAACTCCAAACTCGTCTCGTAAGTCACGCCGAATTCAGGAGAACCGAATGATCCTGAACCTTGAGACTGGAAGCCGAAGACCGCTTCGCATGCTGGCTTGGCGTACATCTCATCGTCCAGCTTCAGGAGACCGTTGGCTCCTGCGACCGAACCTTGCAGAATGCTGCCGGTGTTGCCGTTCAAAGCCCGCAAACCGACCGGACGGTAGGTCCACGCCGAGGTGTCGGCGTAATTGATCACCGTCACGACCCCGTCGAGGTGATTCCAGTTGATCTCGCGCGGAGTGTTGGTGGCGGACTGGACAGCAATAACGTAGGCAAAGCCACGCAATTCCCGGTCATACGGACCCGCAAAGGGGTTCGACGGGTTCGGGTTGGGCTGGAAGGGGTGCATGGCAGAAGCCGGTCGGCCTGGAGCCTCGTCGGCATTGACACCAGTGTCAGCCTCATCCAGAACCGTGAACGACGCAAACGTGACGTTGTCTGGGGTTCCCTCGCCATTCGTCGACCACGAACCACCCGCAGCGAGCGAAGCCACTTGGGGCTGGTTGCCAGTCAACCGGACGTCGAAGACCTCTTGGTTCCAGCCTGGGTGAGCCCGGAAATCATTGATGGTGCCAGACTCATTCACGGCGGCGATGGCCCCATCACCGTTGGCCAAGATCACTTGCAAGCGCACATCGCTTTCGAAGTCGTTGGTCAACTGGAAAATCGTGTCTTGTTCCAACTCGTAGTTGTCGGCATCCTTCAAATCCGACGGACTTGGGTTGCTTGGGCCGACGTACGCCCAACGCAGGTCGACCTTGGGCAAGGCCAGAACACTGGCGTTGGTTTCACGCAAGTGGAGGTCTTCCTCTTCGGGGCACTCGCAAGGTCCGGTGGGAGGAAGTTCTTCGTAGTCGTAACAGACGGTAGCGACGACATTCCAAATCGCTTTGCTGTGGTTGGTGTAATTTCCCGGCGCACTGTCCGAGGTAGTTTGGGCAATAACCTCGAAATTCATGTTGTTTGTGCCCGCACCGATCCAGTCCGCAAGTTCAAGGTTCAAAAGCCCATCTGCTGACGATGAGTCCCACACAATGGACCCGTCTGGAGCCGCAGGGATTGCGTCTTGACGATCAATCCCAATTGCGATCATTGTCCGATCTGTCGGGGTAAGACGATTCGATGGATTACTCGAATCAACGCCCAGGTCTCGGGTACCAGCACCTGAGACAAAATCGAAAAATCCTGCGTAGGTCGAACGTCCTGATTTTGGATCGGAGCCAGGGTGTGTTTCTTTCGGATCAATACCTTCGTCTTTCGTGCTTAGTCGGTCCATGAGCGAGTACGAAAGGGGGACATTGAACTCAGGCGAATCGAATAGAACCACTGAGTTCCGGTGACTCAAATCTACAGGCGCACATACTGTTCCAGTGTTTTCACCTGCAAACTTGAGAATCAGACCCCCCTCAAGTTTCACACGAACTCGATTCACTTGGTAGCCCGCTGGAGGAGTCCATTTGGGAATTTCTAGTTCGTAATCAACCGGATCTGAGAATGCACCAGTGTCCCCGAAAAGACCGCGGCGGAATACCCGTGTACCCGTGCTGTTGCCATCAGGTTCGCCACCACCGATACAGGAGTCACAAGGCAGTCCTGAATTTGGGTATTGAGGTTCCAACCACTGTCGACCCGGCAACAAAAACTCAAAAGGGTTGAAACCTCCAGTATTCGGGACTGGATCAGCCCAGACTGGCTGTCCTGCAACCTGGCTGTATGTTGGGAAGCCAAGGAAAACCCCTCCTTCGGCATCACAAGAGCGCTTTGAGATGCCGGAATTGTCAATGCATGATCCATCATTGGGGTCAAAACAGACACCTGTGACGAATTCACTCATGAACAACCCCGCGGGTGGGCAACCGGGATCAAATGAGTCTTCGAAGAAATTCAAGGATCCACCAACAGCGGCGCACTCTGCCTCAGTGATGGTCACCTCAAGCCCATTCGGCAAACAACAAACCACTGACGTACATCCACCCCATTGATTGAAAACGGCAGTGTTTGGAAACGAAACCGGATAATCCCGCAGAACATCACCGGCAAGTGGTACGAAGGAAATAACGTCTCCATTGAGGGCCCGGCAGTCATCTTCAGTTGGTCGCACTGTGACCACGCCACTTGGCAGACAACACAGGACTTCCTGATCGGGACACCCACCCAATAGTGCTTCATCCACCGACGCAATCGACGGCGACTCATCTTTCTTCTCGCCTACGGGTGCTCTTCCGAATTCTTGCGCGTCCACCGAAGTTGCGAGCAAGACGGTCGAGAGCGCAAGGGCCCAAGGCGTCGTTCCACCCAAATTGTTCATAACGTCATTCTCCGAGTGCGGCGCGATCAAGGACGGATCCAGTCCCCCCGGGGGAATTAGATCCCCTCCCAGTTGGTCGCGTGCACCGCGGTGCGAACCTCAGGGAGGTCTCCCCCCTCCCGCCAAGGTCACAAGTGCGTTCATTTCAGCAGGTTCCACGCAATCTGCAACCCGGAGGTTTTTTGAAAGAGCCTCCAAAATCCACACCCCATCCACAAAACCCCCGCCACAAGGCACAAACGGGGAAAGTTCGATGAGCGGGGTGGGCCCTCTCCCGAATGCATCCACGCCGCACCCACACCGCCACCCCCTTTTTGCACAGGGCGAACTTCGCGGCAACGCCAATATCAACCGCGCTAGCATCGAGCCATGGCTTCTCTTGTTTGGTTTCGACGCGACCTACGCACCACCGACCACCCCGCGCTGCTGGCCGCGGCGGCGGGAGAAGGTCATGTGCACGCGGTGGTGGTGTTCACGCCCGAGACGTGGCGCGAGCACGGCGTTGGCGCCAACCAGCTCACTTTGCTGTGCCGGCGTGCCCAATCGCTTCGGGTTGAGCTGAACGAACTGGGCATCCCACTGCACGCCGTGCACGCCGACACCTTTGCGGCCACCCCAAGCGCGCTGTTGGCATTGGCCGAAGAGATCGGCGCGGATCGCCTGCACCATGGTTTTGAACACGAAGTCGACGAACGCGAGCGCGACGAAGCCGTCCGCTTGGCGTTTGAAAACGCTGGAAAACGGGTGCACGCCCACCACACGCAAACCCTTCTGCCCCCCGACGCGGTGCAAACCGGAACCGGTGGTCCGTACAAGGTCTTCACGCCCTACAAACGCTCGGTGCTCAAGCAGCTGACCGCCGAAGGCGATCTGGTGGCGGGTCTCAGACCAGAACAACAAGCCAAACCCTGCGAGGCCATCGGCAGCATCCCTGACGCCATCGAAGGCGCTGGCACCACCGTAGAACTCGGGGCTTTTGACCTGGGTGAAAAAGAAGCATTGGCGGGGCTGGATGCCTTTCTCGCCGAACGAGGCGCCCAGTACGAAGCCCAGCGCAACTTCCCCGCCGTGGCGGGCACCAGCGCTCTGGGCGTGGCCTTTGCCTTGGGCACCCTGTCGCCACGTACCGCCTACGTCCACGCCCTCCGCCGACTGACATCCCACCCGAACGAAGCCAAAGGCCTCGACACGTGGATCAGCGAACTGGTGTGGCGCGACTTTTACCGCCACGTCCTCTTTCACTTCCCCCGGGTGTGCATGAACCGACCCTTTGATCTTTCGACCGAAGCCGTCGAATGGCGCAACAACGAGGATGAATTCCAAGCCTGGTGCGAGGGACGAACCGGCTATCCGCTGGTGGACGCCGCCCAGCGCTGCTTGGTGGCCACCGGCTGGATGCACAACCGACTTCGCATGGTGACCGCGCAATTCCTCACCAAACACCTGTTGGTGGATTGGCGGTGGGGCGAACGGTTTTTTGCCCAGCACCTCGTCGACTACGACTTTGCCAGCAACAACGGCGGCTGGCAGTGGTCCTCCTCCACCGGCACCGATGCCGCGCCGTATTTCCGGGTGTTCAATCCCATCAGCCAAAGTGAAAAGTTCGATTCGGACGGCACGTTCATTCGAAAGTGGGTCCCCGAACTGGCCGAACTTCGCGGCAAAGACCTGCACGACCCCTCCCGCATTGCCCCGCTCTTGCGATCAGACTTGGACTATCCCGAGTTGATCGTGGAACAGAAGTTTGGCCGCCAACGGGCGATTGATGCCTTCAAGACGGCCCGGGCGTCGCTTTGACCAGCACCTTCGGGTTCGCGAACACCAAATCGACATCCTCCGAACCGTGCAACTGAAAGGCAAAGTGCCCTTCGGTGCCCAACGCCGGGTCACGCCGTTGCAACGCCCGCTGTCCGTTGAAATCGACGGCCACCAGGTCGCCCACGCAGTGGATTTCGTAGCGGTTGGGGCCCGGCTTGAAGTCGTGGGGCCACCCTTCGCCGGACGTGGGATGCACCCAGCCCCGGCCGTTGGTTTCATAAAGCCCCGCCGCCCGTCGCCCGGGACGGCCGTCCACTTCACACTGGATGCCCGTGATGCCGCTGAACCCCCCGGCCTTCGCGCGAAAATAGACCCCGCTGTTGCCAGCCGTCCATTCGCAGTCGACCGAGAGCACAAAGTCCCCCCAAGGCTTGGTGCTGAACAACAGCCCGTACTCTGGGCTTGACCGCACTTGCGTGCCACGGGCCTGCTGGGGCTGGACCGTCCACGTGCCGCCACCCCGCGGTGCGAAGTCTTTGGTGAAATCCATGGCCCGCCATTCGTGCCGGCCACGATCGGTGATGTTGAGGTTCTTCCACTCAATATCGCATGACCCAGAGTGCACCTGCAGCGCGATGACCCCTTCAACGCGATCGGCATCGAGGTAATCGGCCACCGGCACGCCGTTCACCCACGATCGAATACGCGGCCCTTCGCACACGATGCGATAGGTGTTCCACGCACCATTGCGGAAGGCGGCTTGGGCTTTGGGTCGACCTTCCAAGTTCTGCCGCCAACCTCCAAAACGCTCGCCGTACACCCCGCCCGACCAGCGACGCTCCGAAGTGTCCACCTCAATTTGGTAGCCGCTGACCGCACGACCGTCTTCGGTCACCTCGCTGCGAATCTGGATGCCGCTGTTCCCCCCGGGCTTGATGTTCAGGTCGACTTTGAGTTCAAAATCCCCGTAGGTCCGGGGCGAGACCAGAAAGGAGTTGACCGACTCCCCCCCGCGACCCATGAGTCTTTCACCATCCATCAGGAACGCGGCGGGCCCCACCGACGTCCAACCGGCGAATGGGCCCTCGGTGAAAAGAGGGTCAGCGGTCATCACCAAGGCAGAACCAACGATGGAACTCAAAATCGTCATACCGACATCTTAATCCGCAATCTTCTCGGACTTTGTTGCCTTGAACTGGGACTTTGGGCGATGAAATTGATTTTGGAGGGTCCGAGAACACTCAAAATCGTGATGTGTTCTTGAATGGTTGCTGACCTGGACGAAGAACTTTGGGTGGCACCACCGCCACCCTCTGTACTCCCTCGCGAAAGGAAACCCATGCCCTTTGATTACGAACGATTCCGTGAACGTCTGTTCCCCGCGTTGCTCGCGGGCGACCGGCGCCAAGCCCGCTTGGTGGCGGCCAATGCACGAGAGCAAGGCGCCAAAGCCGAAGACCTCGTCACCCAAGGCTACTTCCCCTTGCTGAAAGAACTCGCCGCCCTGTACCGGTCGGATCGGGTCTCGATGCTCGCCCACCACTACGCCACCCGCATCATGCACAACTTGCTCGAGAGCTCTCAACTCGAATTCAGCGTGCAAGAAGCCAACCAGCGACAGATCCTTATCTTCTCCGGATCTGCTTCGTTGGAAGAACTGCAAGGCTTGATTGCCGCTGACATCTTGGAAGCTGCAGGTTGGGATGTTCGATTCGGCGGTGGCGGCATTGCGGCCGACGAAGTGCTCCAAGAGTGCGGCCGTCAACGCCCCGACGTGCTGTTGATTTTTGGCGCCAACCAACAAGACGCACCCAACGTGCGTTCGATCATCGACACGGTCAACACAGTTGGGGCCCATCCCAGCATGAAGATTGTGGTTGGTGGCGGCGTCTTCAGCCGAACCCTTGAGCTCACGGGCGTCTCGCTCGGCGAGCAAATTGGTGCCCACGCAGAAATCAACAACCCCGAAGATCTGGTCGAAGGCCTCGAAGCGTTCTACGGCGAAGACATCGCCGTGAAAGTCGCCTAAGACCTTCATCGCTTTGCGAAGGACACCACGGACGCGCTCTGCGCGTCCGTGGTTGTTTTTTGGAGGGGGATTCAATCACGCAAACGCTGGGCCGCGGCCGAAACCCGATCCAGCAACGGGGAGGCATCCAAACCGCTTCCCACCGCTTCCCGCATCCAGGCGTCCGGGGTGACCCGGCCGATGCCGCAGATCCGCAACGTCTCTTCCGACAAATCTCGGCCTTCGACGAACGTTCTGATCTGCTGGGCCATGACCAAGCCAATCACGTAGTCCGCGAGGTAGAGGGGGTACGCCACCGAGTGCTCGTACGCCGCCATCAAGTGGTAGGGATCGTCGCCGTACCGGTCGCGGAAGAATCGGTCCCACACACGCCCCGCTTCGGCAACCACTTCGTCGCGAAGTTGCGCTGGTGTGGCTTCGGGATGTTCGTACAACCACCGCCAAATGCGAATCTCCAGCAAGGCGGGTCCCGCAATCTGGCATGCGTTGAGCATGCTGGTGGCCGCGGCAATGTCGCCGGCCCGATCGCCCGATTCCGCGATGCCGAGGACTGCCCGGGCTTGGTGCTGGTACAAGAAGGCAAAGGCTTCGGTGCATGCGGTGTTGGGCACCCCACGCAAAGCGGGACGGGGCCGATGTGTTGAAATCACTTGCTCAAGGCAGTGCCCGAGTTCGTGCATCCCAGTGTCAAAGCCATCCCAGCCCAAGGTGTCCGGCAAGCGATTGGTGCGGAGCCAACTGTGGAATTCCGGCAACGCCGGCCGAACCGCATGGCCCGCGCCGCGGGCAATTTCCACATCGATGCGGGTGCCCAAGAACTCGGCCTGGTCCTCACCAAAACCAAGTCCACGCAGGACTTCTGGCAACGCGGCATCGAACGCATCCTCGTCGGGGAACCGCGCGGCCACGATGGCGTCCAGTTCACGACTGGGACGATCGTCACCCAATTCTTCGAAGTAGACATCGTGGGCTTCCAGCGGACGCCCGAGTTTGGCTTCCACCACATCCAGCAGGTCGTTGCGGGCCGCGGAATCGAGCAAGGTCTCAATCAAAGCCACCACTTCGGTCTCAGGAATTTCCCGCTGCAAATCGAAGCGGCGTCCCAAGACGGTGGGATGCTTGGGGTGGTACGGATCCAGCTCCTGCTGAACGCGGAACTGCGCCAACCAGTGCTCGTACCGCGCGAGATCCTCGCCTTCGTTGGCGACGCCATCGATCGTGTTGGCCGCGGGATCCCATTTTTGTTCAGCGTCCCCTTCCCACACGGTCGCGGGGATGCGACCCTCGATCGCCCGACCCATCACGGAGGCCAAAGCACGCTGCACCGGCAACCCATCAGCGCCATCGCCATAGCGGCCACGCAATTCTTCACGCACCAACCAATGCCACAAAAGTTTGCGATCGGGCTCGAAAGGAGCTTGGCCGTCGGCGGTGACCACGCCGCCTACCGGGATGTGCTGTTCGCTGACCCACTTGCTGGCGGCATGACCAATGTGCCGGGAACGCTCGGACAACTCGGCCGGAATGCGGGCTCCGAACGCTTGGCTCAATCGAGCATCGGCCCACTGGTCGCTGCTCCAGGTTCCTCCTTCTGCGAGCATGGTCGCCAAGTCTGGGTCATCAAAATGCAATCGGCACAAGAAGCCAAGCTTTTGCTTCCACAACTGCTCGGAGAGGTCGGCCGCCGGGTCAAACTGCGCGAGCAGATCATCGCTTTGGGGCAGATCGTCACCACGAGTATCGGTCCATTTGCGCAGGACCCGCCGGGCTTCGTACAAGTGACCGTGGATCTGCTCGAGCGCGGTTTCCAGACGGTCTCGCAACCGATGACGATCCTCGGCGGGCACCCAGTGGTCTTTGCAAAAGGCCGCCATGGCTTGCTCGTCACCGTCCGCGTCGGTCCAGCGTTCGGCCACGCGGGTGACACCCGCGCGAACTTCTTCGGTGTCCGCTAGAGAATGTTCGGCCAAGACAGCGGCCACGGCGGTATCGATCGCACTCATTGTCAATCCTGTGGTGTGTTCAAACAAAAATCAGCGCAGCGTGCTCAGGTACGCCACCAAGTCACGGACCTCGAGCGGCGTCAAAAGAGGCTTCATTTCCGGCATCGATGAAACCGGGCCGTACCCTTCGGCCACTTCACCCTGCGGGTGAATGATGGACTCCAGCAGCTTCTCCGAGGACATCCGTTCGCCGACATCCTGCAAATTTGGACCCGCTTCACCACCATCACCCCCAATGGCATGACAACGCTGGCACTGGGCGGCCCAGTGCGAAATGAACAGCGTGCGGCCACGGTCGGCATCGCCACCGTCCATGCAACCACGCCAGCCATCCAAGGGGTCGTCGGTGTCCCAGTTGGATTCGATGGCTTCCACGGCTTCGTAAAGCGCATCGGTGTCGCGGGTTCGGGCGGCTTCCAAGACATCGATTTCAAGAGCACGCGGCAACCCATTGCCGTACGCCTGGAGGCCTTCCAAAAGCAAAGCTTCGGACCATTCGCTGTCCAATTCGGCCAGTTGGGCGGTGGTGCGTTGACGGACGTCGATGGCGCCCTTGCGAAAGCTTTTGGTCATCAACGTTTGGCCCTCGGCCGCGTCCCGTGCCAACACCGCCGGTTGAGCAGCCGCGCGAAGAAGACGGTTGCGGTCGTCCAATGCCAACGCAATGGCATTGTCACGAACCTTGGTGTCATCGCTCTCCACCAATTGCCCGAAGGCCAAGACACGCCATGAAGTGGGAGCGCCCCTGTCTTTCAGGGTGGCAAGATTCACTTCATCGGAGAACCTCACGCCATACGCATTGGCCAAGGTTCGAATTTCACCCGACATGTTGGGTACGGATTCCAACAACCCAGGCAAATAGTTTTGCAACGCCGCTTGGTACACCAAAAGGTCGCGAACTGGGGGTTCGATGGGACGCACATCACCAATGACCCGATCTCGCACGGAAGGTTGCACCCAATCGCTTACGGCAGCAAAGGCCTCAAGACGCATCTCTTCGGAGATCCCTGGGGCAGAAACCGCTTGCAGCAAACGCTCGAGCCCCGCGGCTTCACCCAACCGGAAATTTGCGTTGATCATGCGACGAATGGTGGGCCCCGCGTGCACACCCCCTTGGCGTTTGGCTCGCAAGATACGGTCAAAACTTTCAGCCAACGCTGGCATTGATTCTGGCACGGGCAGATCGCTGATGGCCGAGGCCGCAGCACGAACAATCTTGGGCGACGGATCATCAAGCATTTGGGCCAAACGTGGATCACCCCGCCGCCGCAACACCAACGTGGCAGCCAAGCGAACCGATGGGTCTTGATGCTTCATGCATTGTTTGAGTCGGTCTTCATCGGCGCAGCCCAACAAGCCCATCACGCCGGCGTGTTGCAAGTACAAATCTTCGCCGCGGTTTTCTTCAAGCATTCGCTGGATTCCGGACACCGCAGTGGGCTTGCCAATGCGTCCCAAACCAAGGGCCGCGTAAAACTTGACTCGAGGAGAAGCGTCTCGAAGAGCACCGAGCATCTGACCCACGGCAATGTCAGAACGCTCATCCCCCAGAACGCGGAGGGCTTGGGCGCGAATCTCGGCCGCCTCGTCGTCAAGCAACGCGAGGAGTTGCTTCAACGCCGGACGGGTGTCATTCCCCCGTCCAACCATGCCCAATCCCCAAATCCCGTGCAAGCGATGCTTGATCGGGGCAGAAACATCACGCGCCAAGCGGAGGAACTCCACCGTTGCGCGGCTTTCTTGGGCCAGAAGAACCGAGGCACGAATCCGAACGCGTCGATCGGGATGCCGCAGCAAAGTGGGGAGATCTGCCCCCTCAAAGCCACTGGCAAAGAGGGCCTTGGCATCGGCCGCGGGATCCATGGCTTCGGAATGAGAGACTTCGTAAATCCGACCTGCGTCTTTGCTGCCCCAGCCCCAACCCCAATCCAACACAAACATGCGGCCGTCGTAGCCGAACTCAAAATCGGTGGCCAAAACGGAGTCGATGAACACGTGCTCGTCCACCACTTTGTACCCAGCGCCATCGGGTTGCACTGCAAACGACACGATTCTCGAAGAAGTGTTGGACCCCCGGAAGTCACACAAGAACATGTGATTGTCGTATCGATCTGGCAGACCGTGACCGGGATACATCACCATCCCAGACGGACCCGAGGTGTAATTCATCATGGGCGGCAGCGTCCAAGCGGGCTGCCCTTGGTGCCGGGGCTTCCACATGCCCTCTTGATTCCAAGGGCCTCGACGGTTTTCCCCTTCCAGGGTCTGGTAGCACATGTCCCAACCGGTTTCCCCGCCTTCGACCAAGTGAACCAACCGAGCCTGATCGCCACCGTCGGAGTTGTTGTCTCCTGTGAACAAGTTGCCGTAGTCGTCAAACGCAAGTTCTTGTGGGTTCCGCAGTCCGTGGTGAAAAACCTCCAGACCAGATCCATCCAATTCACAGCGGAACGCCGCTCCGGTGTGGGGCGAAACATGTTGATTGCCTTCGCCATCGACGAGGTTGTATCCCCGGTCGCCGATCGACCAGTACAGCCGTCCGTCGGGCCCCAGCACCAAACCGTGCATGTCGTGCCCCCGGAGCGCGGTGCGAATGCCGAAACCAGTGTGCATGATTTCTCGTTCTTCGGCGACACCGTCTCCATCGGCATCCCGCAATCGCCAAAGGTGGGGAATGTTGGTCACCCAAACGTCACCGCCAACATCCAACACCCCGGCCATGGTCCCGTCCAGAGGCTCGTTGAACCCTGAACCAAACTCAGTGCGGGACTCAAAAACACCATCGCCATCGCCATCGACCAACCTTGACAGCCGATCGTCCCAACGCGAGTAGTACGCCATTCCCCCTTCGCGTTTGCCCGCCCATTTTTCGTACATCGCCAAACGATCCTCGAGCGTCTGCAGCTTGAGGTCGTCCATCAGCCACCATGAAGAGGAACGGTTGTCTTCCACGCCCCGTTCTTGGCGGGCCGATTCACACACCAGCAGTTCGCCCCGGTCGCTGATGGTGAAGGAAACAGGATCCCGGACCAATGGCTCCGTGGCCACGATGCGTTTGCTGCACCCGTCGGGAACCTCCATCAATTCAAAAGAATCTTGAACGGAGACTTGAGCAATCACCAGTGAAAGGATCGAAACCATGCGGTCCCATCGTACCCCTAAGAAGCCCCAAGACCGTTGGGAACCCGCAGCAAAAGTGGGCGGGTGAGCGCTTGAATCCTCACTCGATCCGCCCGCATCGGCTCCCCATCAATCTCAATCGGAACGGGACGATCGAACGCCAGTTCACCTCCGGTGTATGGAGTGGTCGAGAAGACCGTTCTCCCACCCACCAAAGACACCACTCCACGCACAAAGTCCACCCAATTCGTCCATCTTCCCATCCTCAACTCCTCCGACCAACGCGCGCCTCGAGGCCCGATGCGAATCCCTCCCCCATGGCGTCCCCCCCGTCCGATCACGAGGTGCCGAACGGGTTCACCTGCGCACTCGAATCGACCACACGAAGCCAGAGCCCGCACCGCGGCCAACGGGTAAGTCAAAGGGCCGCACCAACGAAACGGTCCCAGCTTTGCCGCGGCCGCGCCGCCAAGCCCAGCCGAGAGTGCATTCACCATCGGATGAACGTGTTGCAGCGTTCCGCAGGTCACGGTGACCTCGGACATGGGCAGACTGCACCAACGGGCAGAATCTCGCAGGCTGAGCAGTCCCTTGGAGGACCCACGCGGCAAGCCAAGATCGGCGGCGACATCGTTCCCAGTTCCTGCAGCCACCAATGCACAGGGTCGCGCCAAACGGGCCGCCGCTTGGAGCGTGCCATCACCCCCCCAAGCCACCAACAATCGATCGGGTTCAGCGTGAATGCGATCTTCCCAACCCTCTGATCCCAGCACGACAGCCGGTGCAGATCGCCAAGGCACCGGGCATGTCTGGGCCCGAGGCGAACGCAAGAAGATCACAGAATCTGGATCTCGGGGTCCATCGTGCTGTTCGGGCTTCGTAGGATCAATCATCATGGCTCAAGAACGTCCGGATATTGAGTATCCCTGCAATTGGGAGTTTCGCATTATTGGGGCCGATGAGGCGGGCTTGCGGGAAGCCATTGCCGGCATTGTGGGCAACCAGAACCACGAAATTCGCCCAGGACACACCAAAGGGGCCTGGATCAGCATCCACCTCACCCTATGGGTTCTGGATGAAGAGCACCGCAACACGGTCTACCGCATGCTTGTCAAACATCCACTGGTGAAGATGGTTCTCTGAACCGGCGAGAGCAGGGCTCTTTCGGCGAAACGCAATCTTGGGCACCATTTTCCCACAAACCCAAAGGCAGAGAAGCCCGGGCTGCAGTAGATTGGGACGATTGAGAATCGTTCTCAGACGAGACCGATCACTTTGGAGCATCCCATGGACTTTGACCTTTGGTCTTTCACCATCGACAACCTCGAAGCGGCCGGCGTCATTGGTGGGTATGTCTCGATCTCCATCGTTGGATTTGCACTTTTGACCTTTGTGGCCAAAGCAAAGTTCGCGGGGCGATCCTTTGCGGCACCACGTTGGTCCCACCCCCTCATCGGATCTGCTCTGGGGGTTGTCCCTGGATGCGGAGCGACAATCGTGGTGGCCTCGCTCTACAAGCGTGGCAAAATTTCCTTCGGCGGCTTGTTCGCGGCCTTTATCGCAACCCTTGGCGAAGGATCCTTCGTCCTGCTTGGCGCTTCTGATGAATCCGATGTGGCATCCAACCTCAGTGCATTTGTCACGGTCAACTTGGTGGGACTTTTTGTAGGGGCCATCGTTGGCGTGGTTGTTGACCGGGTCAAATTTGCCGAACCCCAGATGTCGTCCACGTCGTCTTCGCCCAATCATGATGAATCCATCCCAAACAAGACGATGCTTGATTTCTTTGTCAATCACTTGGGCTTCTACCTGCTCATTGCAATGGCGGTCTTCTTGTTCCCAGGTTCGGTCATGGCCTTTTGGGGCGGCGGCATTTCGGCACTTGATTCGATCACCGTTTGGGTGTCTATCGCGCTGACAGCTTGCTGTATTGCCTATCACTTCGCCCACCGTTCCTCACACGGGAATTGCTCCGACGAAGAATCCAAAACACTCAAATCCACATTGACGCACTCCATTGCAGACGTCGCCTTGGTCGTGACATATGTTTTCGTTGGATTGTTTGTGGCGAATTTCGTCATCGATGTCTTGGTTGGTGCAGAGCGGTTTGATGACTGGATGAATTCCTCGGCAGCCCTTGTGGTCGTGTTGGCAGCTTTTATTGGTGCGACTCCTGGATGCGGCGGAATGATTGCCGTGGCAGCTGCCTACACCATTGTTCCTCAGTTTCCCATTGCGGCATTGATCGCCGCCGGGATTGCCACCAGCGGGGATGGCATTTTTCCTTTGTTGGCCAGCAACAAGAAAGATGCAATCAAAGTCACCGCTGCGGGCCTGCTGATTGCTCTGGTGGTGGGCTATGGGTCGTTGGCACTGGGTGTGAACTGAAGCGGCTGGCCCGACGGTTCTTCACAAACAAAATCAAAGACCCAGTGAAGTTTCCTTGATACTTTGCCATGTATGTCTGATCTCGATCGCCGTGCTTTTTTGGCCGCAGGTTCTGCTTTTGGCTTGCCCGCAGTCCATTCGGAATCCTGGATATTTGATCCCGCTCAACCAGGTCGAACCAAAAACACCGACTTCGCCATCAACATTGAGATGTGGCGATTTGGCAAGCGTACCCGTGCGGAGCGCATCCGAAAGGTGGCGGAGCTTGGCTTCAAGTTTGTGGAGTTCTGGGGACGACCCAGCGAACAGGAAATCCAAGACTTACGCGTCGCCTGCGACGAAACCGGAGTGAAAATCACCCAGTTCACCGGCTTTGGGGGCTGGGGTTGGCAAGGGGCAATCTGCAACCCCAAGGCCGAAGACCGCAACCACACCAAGTTCGTCGAAGAGGTGAAATCCTCCTGTGCAGTGGCCAAGGCATTGAACATCCCCATGATGACCATCATCTGCGGAAATGAGGTTCCCGACGTCTCTTTGGAAGCCATGCACAACTCGGTGATCAAAGGTCTCAAACGAGCCGCTCCGGTCTGCGAAGACCAGAACGTCATGATGATTTGTGAACCCATGAACACCCGGGTCGACCACCGTGGGCACTGCTTCTATGGCTCCGAACATCCTGTCAAAATTTGCCGAGAAGTTGATTCCCCCATGTGCAAACTCAATTGGGACGTCTACCACATGCAAATCATGGAAGGCGATTTGTGTCGCCGTCTGCGTGAAGGTTGGGACCAAGTCGGCTACGTGCAAATCGCCGACAACCCTGGCCGGAAAGAACCCGGAACGGGGGAAATTGCATATTGGCGGGTCTATCAGGAGCTGAAAGCCTTGGGCTACAACAAGCCCGTTGGGGTCGAAGCCAACCCAAGCGGCCCCGAAATCGAAGCCGCCATCAGGTTGGCCGAAAGCGACAACTGGTCAGACTAAGGCAGTCCACATTCAAGCGGGCTTAACCAAGCAGGCCCCGCTTTTTCTGCTTGGGCTTGAGGTACACCGAGGGGTCCTCCGAATGCTTCGTCCACTCGATGCGTTCAGGCTTGTAGCCGTGACCAACCAGGCGTTCACAAATACCCTTTTGCAAATCACTGTCCATGGTTTTCTCCCGCGAGAGAATCCAGAGGCGTTTGTGATCGGGTTGACCCACGACGCTGTATTCGTAATTGTCTCCGAGTTCGATCACCCAATAGTGCGCTGTCAAAGGCCAGACAAAGCACACCTTCCACCGGGCGCCCTTGGAGCCTGAGACAACTTTGGCGGTGGCTTCTTGTTGCTTGAATGTCCCGTCGAAGGTCTTTTTTCGCCCCACGCTTCGGAAGTCGATCTTGCCGTCCTTGCGAAGCCGGTAATTGTTTTTGACCGCCACATATTTTTTTTGCCACGGGTTCGGGTACCGACCTATTTCGAACCAATCCCCCATGTACCGCTTCAAATCAACCTTTGGCACACAGCGTGGCTTGGGGGCCATCATGTTCAACAGGAGGGTTGGAGAAGCAACGCAAGTCGCCATGGTGCACAGTGAGTCGCGTCGATTCATACGTGGGTCGATTTTATCTCTTAATCAAGAGGGACCACGACACGTTGATCGGAACGCCGCGTGGATGGACGCTGAGGAATTTCAGCCAACACAGAACGCAGGGTCGCGGCTGGAAGAGCCCAGTTGGTGGATCGGTCGGCATGCGCGATTTGCAATCCAATCACCCGACCCTGCAAGTCGACCAACGGTGCCCCAACATCCCGAGGACCCAGCAAAGCATCGTGCCGGATGGCGGGACCAAACCCTGTGCGACGTTCGTTGGCTTCCACGATGTCGTTGCCAAATGGGGTTGGCAATCCATCTGCATATTCAGGACGACGACGCAACTGCACCGGCACCGTCATCTCGACGCCATCACGTTCAATGGCCACCTGCACTCGATCACCAACTCGAAAGAGCTGCAAAGCCTCTCGAAGTGACTGACCGACTTCTGATCCATTGACTCGGACAATCAAGTCCCCCGCCCGGAGACCCGCGGCCATGGCTGCGCCATCAGGAAGAATGCTCGCGATTGTGACGCCACGGTCGTTCTCCTCGAAGCGGCTCATTTCGACACCCAAAAAGGGAGACTCTGGATCCCCAGAGTCTGGGGTACCGACGGCAGAACGGGCACTGACCACCGCTTGACCTGGCGCGTTGACACACAAAAGGACTTCTCCGAGTTCCGGAGTCTTGTCTGTTTGAAATTGCATTGGGGTCAAGTCGTTGGGGCCAATCTCAAGCACCGCCAAATCAAAGGCAGGGTCTTGATACACGAGTGTGAGATCATATTCGCGGTCGCGGTAATCGATGCCACGAAGTCTTTGGCGGGTTGGAAGACTGGAAGCCTTGGTGAGAACCAAGTTGTCTTCCACCAAAGTTCCAAGCGATATGGTTGTTCGCTGGTCGGCGATTTTAAGAACACCTTCTCGAAGTGCGTCGGACAGGTGGTCCACATCCACAGACCCGGTACGTTTGCGTCCGCGAGAAAAACTTCGTTCCATCTGAACCCAACTCCGCCAGTCAATCATCTCTGGAACTCTCTCGAGCAAATCCCGCCAGCGTTCTGGGGTGATCTTTCGAAGCACGGCCAAGTCTGAGTCGTTTTGCAAGTGGTCAAGATCCCACCAGCCGAGTGTGATCGCGCGGTCCAAGCGCTCCCAGGCTTTTTCAATTTCTTCGTCCAGGAGTCCGATCTCACCCAGACCGTAGGCGTGGCGTGCAAACCGGCCGTGGCCGCAAGCGGCGTGGAACCAAACATGCGGGGTGTTCTGCCACATTGGATTTGATGTCATCCGGTCCATGCGAGCCACCACTTGGCGATAGAGTCCATCGCTCATCCGCCGCTCGGCTTCGTCCAGCCTCTTGTACACCTCGACAATCATCATTTCGAGTTCTGGCATGGGGTCGCTGTAGGTTGTTCCACCCAACATCAGAGGCTTGGTGAATTCGTACAAATCAATCGGCGTGGCAAAATTGATGTTGGGGATGCCACCGCAGGCGCTGATAACCCCCACCAATTGTCCATCCAAATCAAAGAGTCCCCCGCCCGAATCGCCGCCATTGAAGGGGGCGTCCAGTCGGAGCCTTGGCCCCATCCGTTCTTGGATACGACCGATTCGTACTGGGGCACGTTGACCTGTTTCGGGAACGTCCGCCACCCAACCCGCGGCAACCACCCACTCGCCACGCTCCACGGAACCGGAAGGCGAGATTGGGGCCACCATGAGATCGTCCGGTGGATCAAGAAGGCGTACCAAACCGATGTCGAAGTCGAGGCCTCGGTGGGCTTGAGTCAAAAAGATTTGGCCAAGGGTGACGGCTTCTAGTTTTCGACCATCGGCCAGCGTAATTTCACAATCGAGTCCTGAGCGTTCACCGACATGACCGGCGGTCAAAATCAGACCGTCTTTGCTGATGATGGTGCCCGAGCCGTGGCCTTCACGAAAATCCACACCAATTTCGATGCACACGGTGGATTCCACCACAATTTCAGAGACCGCTCTCGTCCGAGTGTCCAACTCCACGAGTTTGGCAAACTGCGTGGGGTCGGACAAGATGTTGAGGCAGAGAAGAAAGGTCGGGAACAAAGACATACTTGAGGTTAGGCAGAGAGCCGCAAAGACGGTACGCCTCCGTCTCGAAAGTGTTCGCTGATTGCAGAAAAGGCCTGCACCACCAGTGGATCAAATTTTCTCCCTGATTCGGAAACAATGATCCGAACCGCATCCTCATGCCGCATGGCTTCTTTGTACGCCCGGCGATGGGTCAAGGCGTCGTACACATCTGCCACCGAGACAATACGAGCACACAGCGGAATGGCGACCCCAGACAAACCAAGGGGATATCCACCCCCATCCCAGTTTTCGTGATGACACAAGGCAATACGGCAAGCCACATCCAAAAAGTCTTGCTCGGGCCACTGTTGCCGCATGGCATTCAAAATGTCAAAACCCACCATCGTGTGTCGTCGCATTTGGACCCACTCGTCATCGGTCAAGCGACCGGGCTTGAGCAGGATTGCATCGGGCGTTGAGACTTTGCCGATGTCGTGAAGCTGGCTGGTTTCGGCCATGAGATCCACCTGGTCGGCGGTCAAGGGATCCGGCTCGTTGGGGTGAGAAAGCCCTTGGTGAACCATCTCGTTGGCAATTGCTGAAACCAAACCACGAATGCGTTGCAAATGCTCCCCGGTGTCATCGTCTCGGCTTTCGGCCAATTGCGCAAACCCGTAGATCACCGCGCGGTGGGCCTCGGTGCCAGAAGTGCGTGATTCCAAAGACTGGATTCGGGCTTCACGCTCTGCCAAAGCTGCTTCCAAGGCAGCAATACGCTCCGCGCTGTGTTCGGGATCGGTCTTGGCCATATGAAGAGACTCCTCGGTCTCTTGATGATCGACCGTGTGGGCACCCGGCTTCAGTCCTCTTGCTGAAATCCCTTGATCGACCGACACAAACCAACCAACCGCTCGACCTCCAGAGGGTCCCCACCGGCACTGGAATGAACATCGGTCGGTTGAAGTGTCTCAAGCAGTTCGGCCATGTTTTCGCCACGCAGGCCACCCCCGGGCATCCAGTTGAGCTTTGGGGCCTCGGCCTGCATTCGAAGAAATTGCTCTGAACCTTCCAAAATGCTGCTCGCACCACCAGCACTCAGCACCCGATCAAACTGCAGTTCTTGCAGTTGGGCGGCCGCCAAGAGAGGGTCAAATGCGGCGTCGATGGCCCGATGGAAGACCACCTCCAAATCATGTTCTTTTGCGGCCTCGAGCAAGCGGCGGTTGCTGTCCCAATCCAAGTGCCCGTCGGCTTGCAAAAAACCAAAAACCACACCCTGCACCCCCAACGACGCAAAATCACGGAGTGGTCCCAGCAACGATGTCGCTCCGTCATCGCCCGCAAAAAAATCAATCCGATCGCGAAGCATCACGACCACCGAGGCGTTCGTGGCGAGGGCCGACTCAACAATTTGAGGTTGAGGGGTGAGCCCGTCCAGATCAAGTCGATCGCAAACCTCAAGCCGATCGGCGCCAGCTTGCGCGGCCGCATGGGAAAATGCAGAGGATTCCACACAAATCTCGACCTGAATGTTCAAGCCAAATCGTCCCGCTCCACCAACACAACCCCAGCCTCGCGCAAGAGTCGTCGAGATTTCTCGGCGCTCTCCGCCCAGTGTTCATCTCCGTCGCGCATGGGGCGAGTCACCACGCGAGCGATACCGGACTGAATGATGACCGTGGAGCAACGGATGCAGGGCATAAACGTGACATAGATGGTGGCATTCACGGGAGAGATACCGTCACGGGCACAGTGCACGATCGCATTCATCTCGGCATGAACAATCAAATCGTATTTGGCTGGACGCTCCAAGCGTTCGGGCCGATCATCCACTCCGCGGGGCAAGCCGTTGTAACCGGTCGCCAATATTTGCTTGTTCGGGCCAACGATGACGGCACCGACACCACGGGACGGGTCTTTGCTCCAACCGGCGATGTGGTCGGCAAGTTCAAGAAATCGGCGGTCCCAATCCGTATCGGTCATGGACGCAAGATACCGCTGATCCGAAGTGAAGTGCACAGACCCCGGTACAACCCGCACAAACCGCACAACCCGCAAAAACCTGTGATGCCGAGCAAAAGAGCAACACAAGCTGTGAGGACCTTGGCATCATCGGCCGCATGAATTGCAGATGCCCCGACATGCCTGAAGATCTACGCCTGCCATGCGTTCTGATCCCTGATCGTCAACCGGGTGGCTTTGGTGTGAGCCTCCTTCCGCCCAACAGCAGCACACCAATTCCCCTCTCCATTCGAGACACCGACGCCCAAGCGGTCTGGAATTCGGTTTGCAAGCTGATCATCGATTTCGAACAATCGGCTCCTCGTAGCACTCCGCCTTGGTTGCGGCCCACGAAAGTCTTCCTTGACGCTCTCAGGCACCAGCCTTCTTGACCAAAGACCACTTGGGACATGATGATGGTGGCGTGACCGAAGAAGAACCCCATGGTGAACTGAAACTCTCGAATCCGTTTCGAGATCCAGTCCGCCGCCGGATGGCTTCCATGGCTTTGCCAGCCATCAGCCGGATGCTTCGAGTGGGCACCTTGAATCAGATCGTTCAAGACTCGCTGGCCCACATGCCCGAGATGAACGGCCCTGATGCCATCTTGCACACCATGGGGGCGAGTTACGAAACCTCGGCAGCCGACTTGGCGCGCATTCCCAAAGAAGGGCCCTGCGTCGTGGTGGCCAACCATCCTTTTGGGGGGATCGAAGGCTTGGCCCTGATGTCATTGGTGTTGCGGGTGCGGCCGGACGCGAAAACCCTGGTCAACCGAATTCTGGGATTGATCCCGCCGCTTCGCGAGCACCTGCTTCTCGTGGATGTGTTGGGTGGTGGGGCCAAAGCAAACACCATGAGCATGCGTGCCACCCTCAGCCACTTGCGGAATGGAGGCTTGCTGGCGGTCTTTCCCGCAGGTGAAGTCTCCCACGCACGATTGACCCGACCTTTTGTTGCGGACCCACCATGGTCTGACACCATCGCACGTATGGCCAAGCGAAGCGGTGCCCCAATCGTGCCAGTCCGCTTCGCCGGCCACAACGGTGTGGCATTCCAATTGGCGGGCATGGTTCACCCCAGACTCCGGACCGTCATGTTGCCGCAAGAAGTCGTGAACAAAAATCACGCCCGGCTTCAAGTGGCCATAGGACACCCCATCCGCAAGAAGGATGCCGACGCCCTCGCCGATGCGAGTGAACTGAATGCCGTGATGCGGGCCCGGTGCGACCTGCTCGCCTTCCGCTGGAGTCGGACTCGTAAGAAATCTCCACCGCCATTGCCACCGATCGAAGTCCCCCCCTTGGCAGCGGACGGGAAGCAGCAAATCCAACGCTGCCTTGAACGAGAAATCATTGCGGAGCGAGGAGACTTGGCGCTCACTGTGGCCAAACACGACGAAATCACCGGTGTGATGCCACACATCGGTGCGCTGCGTGAAGAAGCGTACCGAGCCGTTGGTGAAGGATCAGGCAAAGACCTCGACTTGGATGAGTACGACGAGCACTACCAACACCTGTTGCTTTGGGACCGAGGTCAAGAGCGTCTGGGGGGGGCGTACCGACTGGGATTCTCGGAAGAGATTCTCCCACGCCTTGGACACCGAGGCCTCTACACCGGCAGCTTGTTCAAGTTCAGTCCCGACTTCTTCAAGAGACTGGGACCTGTGGTTGAGCTGGGACGATCTTTCTTGTCCAGCGATTACCAACGCAAGCCTGCGACCCTCATGCTGCTTTGGCGTGGCATTGTGCAAACGATTGCCAAACATCATCCGGAATACCGGTGGATCCTCGGACCCGTCAGTATTCCACCAGACCACACGCGGCCCAGCATGCGCGTGATCGCCAAATACCTCGAACAACCGCATGTCCAGAGTCCGTTCGCTCCGGAAGTCAAATCGCGCACGAAGCTGAAAAAAGGCGTACCCCTTCGCCCGCTGCCCAAAATTGATCGTTTGGCCACCTCTCCCGAAGAGCTGGATGACCGCATCCAAGAAATCGATCCGATGGGACGTGGTATTCCCGTACTGCTCCGTCAATACCTCAAGATTGGGGCCCGGCATCTCGCCTTCAACGTCGATCCGGAGTTCCATGACACCGTCGACAGTTTGATGCTGGTGGATGGACCCAACATTGAACGGCGTATGCGATCCTTGATTTTTGGACCGTATGAAGAGGCGTATTGCCGACGCCATGGGGTGGAGATCACGCAAAAAGACCCGTCCTAAACGCGGCTTTTCCCTGACATTGTTGAAATTGACCCCATACTTCCTTCAACTGAGCTTGAAGGGAGCACCCGATGGACTGGATCCGCAACCGAATCCTTCCCACCCCCCAGCACACTTCTGTTCAAATTGCCGTCCTGTCGACGTCAACGAAACCTTCCCGGTTCTGCCAAGACATTCAGATTCACGAATGTTCTTCGGAAGATCCCCAACTCACGCCTCGAATCTTGGAATTGCTTGATGCTGGATTCCCTGTGGTCCTGCGCAGCAACACCGGTTGGGAACACATCATTTTGCCTGGCCAGCACGATCAATCCTGAAGGAACCCCGATCATGGTTGCGTCATGGGGTAGGTTTCCGGCCACAGGAGTCTTTTCCCATGACCATGCTCACCCTCTCCGCGCTGCTTTGGGCCTTAGGCCTTCCGCCCTTTGAAGCCGAATTCCAATCGCTCTTTGATGGGCAAACCCTCACCGGCTGGGTGGGCGATACCACTGGCTACGTGGTGCGTGACGGCGCAATCACGGTCACGCCTCAGGGACGCAACCTGTACACCACCAAAGAGTATTCGGACTTCGTCCTTCGCTTCGAGTTCAAACTCACACCGGGAGCAAACAACGGATTGGGCATTCGCACCCCACCAAAAGGGGATGCGGCCTACCTTGGCATGGAACTGCAAATCTTGGATTCCACGCACGAAAAATGGGCCAATTTGAAAGATTGGCAATACCACGGCTCCTGCTATGGCATCGCGCCTGCAGAACAGGGCCATCTCATGCCCACTGGCTCATGGAACCGCCAAGAAGTCACCGTCAAGGGAAGCCAAGTTCGAGTGGTTTTGAACGGCGCAACCATTCTGGATATTGATCTTGAACATGTTGCACCGAAGGGAAAGACCATCGATGGACGAGCCCACCCGGGACTTCGGCAAAAGACAGGGCACATCTGCTTCTGCGGCCATGGCGATGAAGTCGCCTTCCGCAACATCAGGATCAAAAAAATCGACTGAGATTGAGCAGAAGTTCAATGGGGGTGGCACGCGCAAGAAGGTCCGCACGGGCCTCCCGGCTCGGGACCAGAATCGCTGGGCGCCACCACGCCCAGACCCAAACCCTTCGAGACTGGGGCATCGGCCGGGGTATGGCCAAGATCCAACTCGGCTTCTTCGCAGACTTGACCCCAAGTCTTCAAGGTAACGGACATGGCGTGCATCACCTCGACGGTGCGTCCATTGGCTTCACAGATGTAGTCGTACGTGGGCATGGGTTTATCTTAGGGCAGGGAACGGTGGGCAAGACACCAAGATGTTGCCGCCACCGCGGCAGTCGCCACCCGGAGAATTGGGGTTGGCAGGTGCATCCTGGGCACCGAAGCTTGAATGAACGCATCACGCTCACGTGCACTCCAACCGCCTTCGGGGCCAACCACCAACAGGTTGACCTCTGAACCGATGGGTGACGAACCGGCATCCGGCTGCTCATCCAACACCACGGTGGTGGCCACAGAAGATGCATCAACCAAGGATTCAAATTCGACTGCGGTGACTCGCAAAGGAATGGGACGCTCACACTGCCGAGCGGCTTCGACGGCAAGGCGATCCTGCTTGTCTTCCGATGGGAGACGAGAAAGGGACGCTTGGGAACGATCGGCTTTGAAGAAGGACAACTCTGTGACCCCGAGTTCCGACAGACTGGCGATCAACTGTTTGACCACCGACGGCTCGGGAAGCCCAACCGCCACCCGGAGAGGATGAAGTGGCCAAGGATTGTGGTCCACACGCTCGATGCGAGCGAGATTGTCTTCAATCGTCACTTCGGCCACTTGGCCGGCCCGATTGAACAGCTGGGCCTCGTGGCCGCCGCGGCGGACGGTGCGGAGGTACCGCATTTCCTCTGGGGGCAAGGCCACCACCGCACCCACTTCGAACCTTTGGTCTGCATAAAGCCGTATCACGGCATGATTGTGCGATCTTTTGGCGGCTCGTGCTAGGCTGTCCGCTCACTTCGAAAGGAATCTTCCCATGATGTTCACGCTTTCCCTGACCTTGGCCTCGAACCTGCTTCTGGCCCCACCCACCGAAGAAGAGATCAAGACAAAGATCGAGGCAGCCATGACCTTTTTCCGTGAAAAAGGCGATGATTTTTCCTTGGAAGATCCCGAGTTCCACGCCGTGCTCGATGCCCAGCTCGAAGGCGTCGATCCCGCCGAATGCGACATGGCCACCGTGCAGGCCATGACCATGCTCTGGGCCTACACCCCCAATGGCAAACCTGTCTGGGTGGACCGGATCAAAACCTTGGCCCGAGGGGACGCTTGGCTCGACGCCGCCTTGATGTTGGCCGGAATGGACGAAGTGGACGCCGCTTTGGAAATTGGCTCCATGCACGGGTTTGCCGAAATCCCCGACGAACGTCTGGGAGAAGTCATCTCGGTTTTGGCCCAACTTGAAGACACCCAGTTGGAGATGATGAAGTACGAATTGCCCCTGCTGATCGATCGTCTCCCGTCCGACGGACCTGGTCTTTACGACTGGATGGAATATCCCAAGCTGTTGGTGAAAGCAGGCGTGGACTCCAAGACTCGGAAAGCCGCCCACGGCAAGCTGGTGGCCGCCATCGAAGTTGTGGCTGGGGCGGCTGAAGGCCGTGAGAAGCGCATGATGGACAGTGCCCTCAAGGTGCTCAAAGGCGCCGCCGGCCGGGGTGAACTGATCGGCTTCGATGCCCCCAAGGTGGAAATCCTCTGGAACTCCATGGGCAAGGAATGGGACTGCTTTGGCTGCATGAAAGGTGATGTCGTGGTGGTCGACTTCTGGGCAACCTGGTGTGGCCCCTGTGTTGGCTCATTTCCACAAGTCAAGGAATTGGTTGAGTACTACAAGGGCTACAACGTGACCGTCCTCGGCCTCACCAGCCCACAAGGCGCTGTGAACTTCCGAGACAGTCGTGGTCAAGTGAAGTGTGCCACCAATGAAGAGGAGTTTGGTCAAATGGCCGAGTACGTCAAAGCCATGGACATCACTTGGCCCATTGCCTTCGCCAAAGAAGACGTCTTCAATCCCGACTTTGGTGTGCGTGGCATTCCGCATGTGGCCATCATCGGAGCAGACGGTAAGACGGCTTACAACAACCTTGACCCTCGCGATCCCATGGCCGAGAAAGTCAAAAAAATCAACGGCCTCCTGAAGAAAGCTGGACTGCCTCACCCCGCAGCGTATGAAGGCTGAATTTTCCAAAAGAAAAGTGAACACAAAAAAGCACGCCGCCCAGATGGGCGGCGTGCTTTCAAAGTGGAGCTAATCGGGCTCGAACCGACGACCTCTTGCATGCCATGCAAGCGCTCTCCCAACTGAGCTATAGCCCCTAAGGGTTGCAGTCTGAACTGCGGGAAGGCAATCATACCCGCAAGCGCGGGCTTCGCCAAACCTGCAGGATGTGGCCGCAATTCAAAGGGTTCGCCGCGAACGTCCACCGAAGCCACGACCCGCGGCCAAGAACAGCAAGAGCCCCGCGGGACCGGGAACCGCACTTTGACCAAACTCCCCCAAGCCGGGTGACGATCCGGCTTCTGGGAGTGGGGAACTCGCGGTCCAAAGTATTTCTGAAGCCCCCCCAAGCCGTTCGGCAACCACCAGTACCGAAGACGGAGCATGGGTCGAATGGGGAACGTCAAATGGCAATTCCAATGGGTCACCCAAACGCGACTCTTCCCCTTCGGGTGGAGCCTCTGGAGGACCTTCCGGCGGCATCATGCCGTCCTGGTTGGTGTGCAAATCTGGGCCTTTGGGCTCTCTTGGCAGCCCGCCACCCGGACTGCCGAAGTGATCTTGATTCGTGTGGGAAAAATCTGGAGTCAGCGGCGGGCGTTGCCCCTCAGCCAGCGCGGACTGAGCCCCACCAAGTCCCATCCCCAAAACCAGGCAGATGCGTGCAGTCATCAACGGCCCCCATCCTTGGCCACAACATCGGCCTCTTGAAGAATGGACCAACCGGTCGCTCGGAAATTGGGGAATCGTGCCATGGTTCCGGTGATGGTACGAATGTCCAAGTCGTCGATCAGCAATGGCGGCGAGAACGCATCCCCCTGACGGCCGCGAACCCGATGGCTGTGCTCCGCGGTGAACAACCGCTCCCGCAAGGGCCACGAATCAAGCCGATCGGCAATCTCTTCACCCTTCATGGTGAACATGGCCATGGCCCGCTGCAAGACAGACTCATCGTCAATGGTGCGTAAGGCAACATTGCATCCAAAGACACACCACCACCCCACCGACTCCAAACGGTCGCCTGGAGTGTCGTCCAAGTCCGCCAAACCTTCTTGGAACCGTTCCAAAGCCAGCTCGGGATTCAGATCTCCGCACAACGCCTCAACTTCCAAAAGACCCCCGCGACATGTGGCGGCAATCCCAGAAAAAGAAGCGTCGTCCATTTCCAAAGCAAGCTGTTCATACCGCTCAATGGCTGCCGACAGATCTCGCTTTGCACGCACGGCATGAACGGGGGCAAGATCTGGCTCCGCGGTAAGCGAGCGGCGGAAAGCATGCCCACGGACGTAGTAGGCGAAGGCTTCGGTCTTGCGGTCTCGGATGGTTTGTGGTGGTCTGGCTTCGTACCACTCCAGGAGATCAGCCGCAATGGAACGGGCTTCCAATACGCGCCACAAGCTGTAATACGCGTTGGCCAAGTTGGACTGCATCATGCGTCGGCGTTCTGGTGAGACGGCCGAAAGTCGAAGACCATCCTGAATCGCCTCGAGAGCGTCCGCAGCTCGTCCCATGCCATCCCAACCACCACATCGTCGGTTGCACGCACGGGCCCGCTGTTCGTCGTTGCTGGCAGAGTCAAAGGCCTGTTCGGCCAAAGCAATCATGTCGTGGAATCGACCGGCACGGTGGGCGGCTTGGGCGGCCGCGTCCAAAGCTTCGAAATCACCATCAAAATTGGGTTCGCAGATGGGCGTCTCGTCCAGCCACAAGTGTGCGACAACATCGTCCAGAGTCCAATCCAGAGTCTTGGCCAACGCGATGATGACATCAAGCTTGGGCACGCCCGAACCGGGGACCAGCTTGGTGGGGTCGCGCCCCAACTCGGCGGAGAGTTGCTTACGGGTCCACCCCCGGTAGTTCTGGGCCAAATCCAGAAGTTGGCCCAATCGATGGCGTCGGTCGTTGGCGGGATCGTGGTGGTCATCGGCGTGATTCATGACTGGAATCTCCATGGTGCGTCACTTTGCACCATGATGCCTTTACGCAGAACAACCGCGGCGGTTTCGCCGCACCCCAAATTGAGGAATGGAAAAAAGCGATCAATCCCGCTTGGGGACGTCGTAACGCTCGAAATAGTCTGCGATGCGGATCAACCGATCCATTCTGTCCACCATGGGACCAGTCCGCGACAAATCGTGGTTGGCTTCGGTCCATCGCACCAACTCGACGGCTGCTCCGCGACGCTCGAGGGCCCGATAGAGCATCTCCGACTGCACAAATCCAGTGCGACGGTCTCGGTCGCCGTGCAAGATCAACAAAGGGGTCTGGATGGCATCGGCTTGGGCCACTGGGCTGTCTCGACGCAACAATTTGGCAATCTCAGGATCGTTTGGATCACCGTAGGCCGATTCCACCAATCGCCAGGCCCGACCTTCCGCGTAAAACACGGGCAAGTCATACACGCCGCGTTGAGCAACGGCCGCTTGAAAGCGTTGGTCTTGGGTCACCGTCCATGCAGTGAGATAGCCACCGTACGAGCCACCGGTCAAGAAGAGACGATCTTGGTCAATCCATGATTTTTCGAGGGCCGCGTCACAAATCGCCAAAACATCGCCGCTCGGGCCTGGACCCCAGTTCTTTTGGTTTGCCGCTTGAAAGGCCGTGCCGTAGCCACCAGAACCACGCGGATTTGCGTAGGTTACGGCGTATCCCAGACCCGCAAGCCACTGAAACTCATGCCACATGGTGCGTTCCCCAGGGCCCCACATTGCCGATGGCCCGCCATGAATTTCCACCACCATGGGGACCCCGTCGGTGGCCAACGGATCGCGACCGGGAGGATCGAGCAACCAACCTTCCACCACCAACCCATCGGGTCGTTTCATTGACAGACGCTCTGGTTTGGCCACGGCCCGATCTTCCAAGAAGGCGTTGGGACGCCAGACTTCTCGCACACCCGAGGCATCCCGAACATGAATACGGCAGGGATCGTTCCATGCGGTCTCGGACCAAATCAGAACCGATCCACCTTCGGTGGCCAGCACGTCAAAAGCATGCACACCCACGGGCATGCTGTCGCGTTCAGACACCACTCGGTCCGGCTCCAAAAGGCCCAGCCCCATGGAACACAGGGGGAATCCTCCCCGTTCAGCAGTGGTGTACCAAAGGGTCCCACGCCCCGTGAGCCACTTGATCGCCGATGGGCGAACATCGTGTCCTTCAGGACCGGTCAACCACAACGGGGGATCTTGAATGCTGCCCAAGCCCACGACACCCAAGCGCAACGGGGAGTACGACCCGTTGGAAAGATTCAGTTCGGTGAAGGCGAGCAAATTGCCATCCCCCGATGGACGAGGCGAAGACAAAATGGTGCCCCCGCGCTGCAACAGCAACGATGGGCCACTGCCATCCAGAGGAACCCTCCACAGCCCACGGTCTCGGCGAATGGCCGGATCGGATTCTGGGTCGATGCGGCCCGAGCACACCAGTGCTTCTTGGCCAGGCAAAAATTGGGGCTCGGCGTAGTCGCCCATCTCCGGGGTGAGAATGCGGAGTGCTTGCGTGGCGAGATCAAATTGAACCAGCTGGCGATCGACCGGTGGGTCGGAGAGCTCTTCTTCGCCCACGAATTCAGGGCCGGTGTACCGGCGAACACGGCCGCTCGCTTCTTGCCCGCGCAACCATGCCCGACGCTGTACTGCGTCGCCATTGGGATCGGCTTCCCCATCCAAAAGGGACGGCTGGGGACGTGGCTGGACAAACACCAACGACTGACCATCGGGAGCGCACAAGAATTGTCGAATATTGCCCGAGGTGGTCAGAGCGCGAGATTCGCCACCCGACATCGGGAGTTGCCAGATGTTGCCTTCCCTCAAGAAGAACAGCACTGCCCCATCGGTAGAAAAAGTGGGCTGGCTGCAGGAACCACTTTGGGTCAGGAGTCGCGGCAAGCGGCCGTCTTCCAGATCGATCAGCCACAACTCGCGGGTCTTCGTGGCTTGCGGGTCCACGCCCGAAAAGCCATTGACCACCGCAACTGCCCGACCCCCAGAGGGATCGAGGGTGAGTTGCGAGACCGATCGCAATCTTCCCAAGTCGTCAAGACGAACAGGTTCAGCCGCGTTGAGGCTTCCCGTCAGCAAACAAACAATGAGAAGGGTGCAGATTGGCATGCTCAGGCGTTGGCCATGATGGCGTTGACGTACTCATCGGCCGGACGGATGCCGGTCCAGCGCTGAACCTCTTCGCCATCGCGAAGAAGAACACAGGTTGGAATAGAGGAAATTTGGTACTTCAAAGCCAACTCTTGGCTGTCATCGATGTTGATTTTTCCAACCGTCGCTTTGCCCGCGGTCTCTGTGGCCACTTGCTCAATGGTGGGCATCAGCATTTTGCACGGGGCGCACCATTCGGCCCAGAAGTCAATCAGGACCACACCGCTGGCGGTCAAGCTGTCAAAGTTGGAAGCGTCGATGGACTGCAGTTCGGACATGGTGGTCTCCGTCATTTGAAGGGCTGATGGTTGTTTGGAAGGGTCGAATCCTACTGCCCAATTTCGAATCCGGCATTCCTTGCCGCCACGAAAGCGTGGACAGTTTGCACATGGGCTGAGACGTCGTGGACCCGAAGAATTTCGGCCCCGCCCTGCATGGCCAACACCGCGGCAACCAGCGAGCCAGGGACGCGGTCTCGCGGCTCGCGAACACCCGTTACCGCCCCGATGAACGACTTTCGACTGGCGCCAACCAACCAACGCCTCCCCCCTGCGCTCAATTCCGCAAAGCGTTGCAAAAGAATCCAGTTTTGGTCCACATCTTTCCCGAAGCCCAGGCCTGGATCCAAGACAATCGCATCGGGGCTCACCCCAGCTGCCTCAGCCGCCTCGGCTCGGCCTTCCAGAGCCGCCCTGACCTCCACCACCACGTCTTCAAACGCAGGTGGGGTGGACCATGCATCGCTCCATTGGTCTTCCGGTGGCGGGGCTCCGCGGTGCATCAGCACCAAACCACACCCTTTGTCTGCGGCAAGACCAAACATTTCAGGGTCTTCCGAGCCCGCCGAGACATCGTTGATGGCATTCACCCCAGCATGCAGTGCGGCTTCCGCCACTTCGGCCCTCGTGGTGTCCACCGACAACGCCACATCGGTGTGCTCACGCAAAGCAGACACGACCGGACACACCCTGCGAATTTGCTCTTCTGAATGAACCCGCTCCGCGCCAGGCCGGGTGGATTCACCCCCAACGTCCAAAATCGAAGCCCCTGCTTTGACCGCCGCCAAACCCGCTTCGACCGCAGCCTCCACGGCAAAGTGATCTCCCCCATCGCTGAACGAATCTGGGGTGCAGTTCAGCACCGCCATCACGGCCGGAGGATCGGTCTCGACCGAGCGGAGACCATCAAGCCGCCATGGTCCGTTCACGAGCCGGACCCTCCTTGAGAAGCCATGGCCGCGTCGAGCATCAGGGCCGCCACGGGCGCGGGGAAAACAATGGCAATGTCCAACGCACCTGTTTCAGAGCCGGTGGCCTGCATGCCAACCGCGACCCCCACCGGAGGCATGCCTTCGGGAATGTCTTGGTCCGACACCAGCCCCAAGCCCTCAGAGAGCAATGTTGCATCCATGTACATCTCCAGGTCACGGGTCTTGGGCATCCACTCCCGCATGGTGTCCACGATGCCAGCCGATTCCAAACTGTCCGGGTGGATCAACCGATCAGACGCCGCCCCCATACCCACGCGAACCACACCTGATGCCTCTTGCATCACGCCGCTCGACTTCGTGCCGAAAATCGATGAGAACTCAGAACCTTCGGGGAAATCCATAGAAAACCGCTCCATGCCGTTGGTCGGGGTCGGGGTCAAAATGGAACGCATTTGGTTGGCCGTCCCCGAAATATTTGGCGCTTCAAATCGCAGTCTGGTGTTGGACATCATCCCGCCCTCGGCGGTGGGCCGATCAGCCACCATGGCAAAGGAGGTCGCCTCTGGAAAAGCAAAGGCCAACATGGGCTGTTCCATGACGGTCGCCAGCGCCCACACCAATCCCGATTCTCGCAGACGGGTCCAATCCATTCGGGCCGCGAGTATGGGCTGACTTGGACCCAAGTCCTCGAAGTTGGATGAAGTTGGTGCCGACATGGCGCGGGGCTGCCATGGCACGTGCATGCGGATCGAGACCGCCAACGCGTCAAAGTCCACCACGAAGTTGGCCGGGGCATTGAGGTCAACCCCGAAGCCCGCCTCCTGCAATTGAACGAGCAAGCCCAAATCAATGTCCAACCCAAGCAAACCAAACATTGAACTTGCTTGGGCAGCGGGAGCCGTGATGAAAATTTCACCCCGTTGCCGGAGGTCTTCCGGGAAGCTCTCCCACCACGCGGTTGCCGCCGCCGTCCCCCGCCCATGATCTGCAACAGATGTGTCGGAACCAATCAGGCCAAAGGTGTCCCGCGCTGCGGTGTGAATGTTCATGCTCGAACCAAACATCATGGCGGTTCGTTGACCATCGACCGCACTCCCAAAGTTCATGTCAAACATGCCTTCAGGATCCGGAGTCGGAAGGGCGGCGAACCAACCTTGATCGGCCAGTCCAAGGGCCAAATTGCCATCGTCATCAAGACCCGCGGGGATCCCCGCAAAGGCTCGAATCATGTCGGTGGGATCCACCCCAAGAAGCAAATCCCCCCGGTCCATCCCGCGCATGCTTTCTTCGATGCGATCATCGGTCGACATCAAGTTGGCAATGGCCACCACCGTGGAATACGACTTGGGCACCATGGCAACCGCGTCTATGGGTGAGGTCAACCAGCAACCACTCAACAACATGAAATTCAGCATGCCCCCATCCTAGGGGCGGGCCCCCCAATGGATGAGATGGTTGCATCATTCCACGGTCACACTCTTGGCCAGATTTCTTGGCTTGTCGACGTCTTTACCACGCAGGACCGCGGCGTGATAAGCCAACAGTTGCAACGGGACCACGGTCAGCAGCGGCTGCAGGGCTTCGGAGGCCGCGGGCACTTGCAAAACATGCTCGGCGAGGCTGGCCGCGTGGGTGTCGCCCTCCTCCACAATGGCGATCACTCGTCCCCCCCTCGCTCGAACTTCTTCAATGTTGGCCAAGACTTTCTCGTACTGGGCACCCGGGGTGGCCACAAAGACCACCGGCATGCCGTCGTCAATCAGAGCAATGGGGCCGTGCTTCATTTCGGCCGCGGGCATGCCTTCGGCGTGGATGTAGGAGATTTCCTTCAACTTCAGGGCACCTTCCATGGCCACCGGCCAATGAAGACCACGCCCAAGGAACAGCCAGTTTTCTCGGTCGACGACGGCGGAAGCAATTTCCCGGATGCGGTCTTCCTGCGCGAGCACCCGGGCAATGCGGGTGGGCATTTGCTCCAGTTCCGCCAACACGTCTTGCAAGACTTCTGGGGCGAGGTGGCGGCGGCGGCCCATCCAGGCCGCAATCAAAGTCAATACAGAGACTTGTCCCAAGAAGGCTTTGGTGGAAGCCACCCCGATTTCAGGGCCCACCCGCAAATGCACCCCGGCATCGGTTTCACGTGCAATCGTCGATCCCACGACATTCACCACGCCAAGAGCAAACGCTCCACGTTGCCGCGCCTCACGCAACCCCCCCAGAGTGTCGGCGGTTTCACCAGATTGACTTACCGAAATCACCACCGTGCCTTCTTCTACAACGGGGTTGCGATACCGAAACTCACTGGCGTAAGCGGCCTCAGCGGGAATGCGGCACCAATGTTCGATCAACTGAGCGCCGATCATGGCCGCATGCAACGCCGTGCCCTGCCCCAACAGCACCACCCGACGGGCTTGCACCAGTTGGCGTGCGTGATCGGCCAAACCGCCCAAGACCACCTCACCTCGGCGTAAATCGATTCGCCCCTTCAGCGAACGCTCGAGGGCTTCGGGCTGTTCGTAGATCTCTTTGTGCATGAAGTGCGGATGTCCGCCCAATTCAATTTGTTCGAGGTCGTATTCAAGTTCACGGAGGTGCGGGGTGACTTCGTCGTTGTCGAGCGTGCTGGTTCTGAATTCAGTCCCTTCACAGCGAACCAACTGATCGTCTTCAAGGGCAAATGCTTGGCTGGTGTGCGACACAATGGCCGCGCCATCGGAGGCCACCACAAATTCTTTGTCGCCAACACCCACCAGCAACGGCGAACCCCTCCGGGCGGCGACCAACACGCCCGGCTCACGCACGCTGATCACGGCGATGGCGAAAGCCCCTTCCACCTTGTGCAACGCCGAACGCACGGCCGTTTCCAGATCACCTTCGTACAGTTCGCCCACCAAATGGGCCAAAACTTCGGTGTCGGATTGTCCTTGGAAGACATGCCCGCGTTGCGTCAGCAGTTGACGCAGCGCTTCGTGGTTTTCAATGATTCCGTTGTGCACCAAGGCGATGCCGTGGGCCTCACGCGAACCGCCGTCGTCGGTGTGCGGGTGAGCATTGGCCTCGGTAGGCGGACCGTGGGTGGCCCAACGGGTGTGGGCGATGCCTTGATTGGCCTGGGAGTGAAGCAGGTTGGATTCGGAAAGTCCTCGCTCCAAATCTGCAACGCGACCCACTCGGCGGCACACCACCAGCTCACCCTGTTCGAGCAGCGCGCAACCGGCCGAGTCGTATCCCCGGTACTCCAAACGGCGAAGGCCCTCAAGCAAGATGGGAGGCGCGGGCCGGGGACCGAGATACGCAACAATGCCACACATGATCCGCATACTGTATCCCAGCGATGCAGGATGATCCCGCGAGTGCGGCCCTGATCGCAGGAGATGCGTCCACCATGCCCCCGAAATTACCCAGCAAATCGGAACTTCGGCAACTTTGGCGCTCTTCATACCCTTCTTCTGAAGATCGAGAGAAGGCATCACACGAGATTTGCAACGCTTTGGCGAAATCCATGCAAACGATCAATGGGACCATCATGGCGTTCTTGGCGATGCGAGATGAACCAGATTTGGATCCGTTGATCACAAAATGGCTGAGTGAATCACGCACCGTCTTGGCACCGCTCGTCCAGTGGTCGGAGGGCACGATGGCACCGGCCGAACTCAGGCCTCCTTTGCCAGCAGTCCATCCCAACTCGAAGGCCAAACCGCGAGAACCCAACGGGGCTGTGATGTCCCAAAGTGCACCCGCCGTCGTCCTGGTCCCCGGAGTGGCTTTCACGGCTGGGGGTTCCAGGCTGGGAAGAGGTGGTGGCTTTTACGATCGGTTTCTCCGCACCCTGCCGGAGTCGACCGTGCGGATTGGCGTCGGCTTTTCCCCCCAGGTCATGGGAGTTCTCCCCACCGAACGACACGATGAGACTGTGTCATTTCTCTTGACGGAGACAGGTTGGATAGGATCCCCTCCGTGTCAAGAGCAACCATGAATCCAAGCAATCGGCGATCCCGACGACGCCGATCCCCTCGCCCCTTCGCCGTGCTTCTCATTGCAGGAGGTGCGGGCGTGTTGGGCTACAACTTCTGGCAGTCCAAAGAATCTGACGGGTCGCAAGACGATCGCCAAACCGGTCCGACCAACGCTCCTGAATTGGTCGCGGTCAACGAACAAGACCAGCCTTCGGAAATTTTTCCACTGGAACCAATCGAGACCACCACGCCCCAGGCGCTCGCAGAAGTGGTGGAGCCCGAAGCATCTGAGCCAGTTCGTCCCACAACAGTTCCTAACGAACCTGTCGCCCCGGCCGAAAGCAACTCCGATGCCCCCCCGGCGGTCAGAGAGCGCGCTCTTGCCGATTTTGCCTCCGGCATGCGTTTGCTGAAAGATGGTTTGGGTGTCGAAGGCCGCCAGCGGTTGTCTGACGCACTTGGCTCAGGAGGACTTGATGAAGCCCGCGCCAGTGAGGTCCGCGTGGCGTTGGCCCAACTGTCAGAGACATTGGTGTTCGGCTCTGGAGTGGCCCAACGAGATCCCTTTGCCCGTGAATTCATCATTCCTGAAGGTGGTGTGTTGGCCAAGATTGCCCAGAATCAAACCAACGGTTTGCATTGGAAGTTCCTTGCGAGAATCAACGGAATTTCCAGTCCAAATCGCATCCGATCTGGACAGCGGCTGAAACTTCTCGATGGGCCGTTCCATGCCGTGGTTGACAAATCGGCGTACCGATTGGATTTGTGGATGGGCCAAAAAGATGACCGGGTGTATGTACGCAGTTTCAACGTTGGACTCGGACGCGACAATCGCACACCCGAGGGTCAATTCCAAGTAAGTTCGCGGGTCGAAAACCCTCAGCACACCGACCCGGAAACTGGGAAAATCTTCGACAAAAACGATCCCCTGAATCCCGTGGGTGAGCACTGGATCGCCATCAAGGGCACCGAACCAGCAACTGAGAATCTGTCAGGATTTGGCCTGCACGGCACGATCGATGAAAACTCGATTGGCCGCTCAGAATCGCTGGGGTGTGTGCGAATGCTTCCTGATGACATCGCTTTGCTCTACGAAGTCTTGGGCCCTGGCCGGTCCGAAATCGAACTCCGACCCTGAACTCCGACAGGCTGGTTCGGAGACACGGCCGGCAGAGCGGGTGCGGGTCGAACCTGAAGTCGCAAATTTGGCGATCTTGGGAATGCCAAATCTCAACTGGTGGTATTGAACTCAGAAGCTGAGTTGCAACTGGGATCGCAGCACAACTTGTTGGCCATCTTCACCGTCTTGAGAGATGCTGGCCACGTTGGAGAAAAACAAGACATCCGTTTGGTCAATGGTGAAATTGAGGTCGGTCGTCCACTTGAAATTGTGACCGTCCATGTAGTGGTTGACTCCCAAGGCCAGCACACCGGAGTCTGATTGCGCGAAATATCCCACGGTGCCTCCGTTGCCGGTGGAATCGGGTTCGGTGTTGTAATTTTGGCCATACAACTCAGCCCAGTCGTACCGCGCGAACCATTCCCACTTCGGCGCCCAATATCTGGCGTATTGCGCGCTGATTCCGTAGATGTGGTACTGGTCTTGAAAACCACCGGAATCGATGTAGCCATACATCCCGGCCAGCATGGCGCTTGATCCTCCGAATTCCCAACTGATGTCAGCCGCAAAGGAAGCCCAGCGGCTTTCGTCGCGATTGGGCGTTGGCACCTTGGTGGCCTCACCCTTCTGTCCGTGAATGGAAAGACCAAACATGGCGGCTGGGGCCGAGCCCATCGGACTCGTCATGTCGCTGAATTGGCTCCAAGAGCCGTACATCAATCGTTCCCAACGCAGGGCCGCGAACCACTCAACGTCTCGCTTCAACGCATTTCGGTTGAGCATGGACGGTAAGGTTCCATCGTTCGGAGCCACGTAAAAACCGAGTCCATTGTCCGATGATGGGTCGGAGGCACCATCGCCGGTGGTGAACGTCAACACATCGCGGGGTCGGCTCCAAGTCAATTCGATGCCTTGCGTACGGCCCAAGTTCAACGCTTCGTTCAGCAGCGTTCGTTCCACCGCCAGCTGTGCGCTGGACGGTGTGGATTCTTCGCGAGAATGGTGAATCTTGAACTGCCCCACCCGGACCCGCCAGTCGTTCTGGAAGTCGTACGACAGCCACAAGTCTTTGACAAATCCCAAACCATTCACAAGACCGGGCTCTTCTCGCGTGATGCCAAGGTTCAAGAAGTACTGCAGTTCGGGCCGGTACAGATGGCCACGCACCAACAAGTCGGTTCGGGCGAATTCAAAGCCCCAGCGATTTTCCCAGTTGTTGATGTCTGGATCTTGCAGAGCACGCAATGGATCAGGGCGGTGGGCGTGGATAAACCGGAATTGCACCAGGGCCCCCAACTCCATGGAAAATTTGCCATCTTCTGAGGCCAGGAAAAATCCGTCGTTCCAACCAGCCGTCATTTGTTGTTCAGATTGAACCTGCGCCATGGCGGCATCAACCGCCATGCCAATCTGGGCTCGCATCAAGCGATCCAACTCCGGATCCCGAGCGCGGTTCATCCGGTCAAGTTCACCCCGAATGCGTGCGTTTTCCTCGCGAAGGCGCGCCATTTCAGCGCGGATCTCATCCAGTGCATCCCCATTCTGTGCGTACGACACGGGGACACAAACCAAAGCAAGAGCAACACTGGCAATTTTCACAACGCGGCCTCCATGCCGGGTGGGCATCCGCAGGAAGATTAACTGATTCAGGACCAACTGGCGGTTACTCGTATGGTCCCCGGTCCAGAAGGTTGAAACTGTGCACATCGGCCAAAGCCGAAGTGTCCAAAGATCCAATGTTCCGGAAGCGATCCACCACCGGGCCGGGATCCGACAGAGCGATCTCCCCCATCCGCCGCATCTTCTCACCCAGAATCCCTTCAAGGTCGGCCGTCGTGTTTCGGGCATGTCCGGAGGGATACATCACCAGACCAGAGTCAAAGACCTCCCCAGCATGGGTCGTGATTTCGATCGATGTGGGAATCCCGTCCGGATATTTCTCGTCGTAAGAGGCACCGCCATGGGCAAAGGAAATCAGTTCCATCAACGCACGGGTCTTGGGGTCAACAATGGCTTGGGGGGCGTAGTCTTCTGGCATCAACATCAATTGGCGCCAAGCATCGTCGTTTCCGGCCGGTACTTCACCGAGGTCAATCGCCCGTTGCAACATCCGTGACACAATGAACACCATGGAGTGGTCGGCGGACTGGCGGGTGCGAGGGTCACGCTTGGCGGGATCGCCAATGATTCCAAAGGCTGGTTCGTACGCCACGATCTTGATGCCCTTGATGTTCCCAGCCACCAACAACTCTGGATGGGCCCGCAACAAATCAACCAGCCCTTGCAAGGCTCCTGCAGATTGATGCTCGTAGAGCCCCAACTTGAAGTGCATGCCCATCACGGCGAAGTCGTCACCGCTAAGGGACAACCTCAAGTCAAATGGACTGTCGCCGTTGGTTGATTCAAACTGTCGGAACATGGACTCGGGGTTCCGGAAAATATCTTTTGGCCCCAAGAAGCCGGCCATGGATCGACGCATGGAGGTGATGGCCACCTCGGTACTGATCGCTGCGGAAGCCCCTTTGGAATCGGACAGTTGCTTTCCAGCACGGATCGCACGCCATGGAATGAAGTGCGCCACGACCATGCCAATCGCGGACTCAATCTGCTCGGCTGAAGCCCCACCCATGGCCCCCCAGACGGCGGCGGACGCAATGGCACCGTGAACCACGTGATCGATCTTGTAGGTCTTCAAGCTGAAGACCTCAGCCAAACGCCCACGAATTTCGTCATGCAG
Organism: Phycisphaeraceae bacterium; assembly: GCA_004213555.1. Classification (GTDB taxonomy): domain Bacteria; phylum Planctomycetota; class Phycisphaerae; order Phycisphaerales; family SM1A02; genus UBA8653. The sequence goes on from SHAP01000001.1 coordinate 319,094, forward strand.
GACCATGCCTCGCAACGCCGCGGCACCATCGAGGCCCATCACTTGCGCTGCGGCAACGGGCACCGCGTAGAAATCGTTGTGGCCAAATTCGCCGGCAACGTGGCCAAGCTCTGGTCGGTAGCCAAAGTTGGTGCCGTTGGAGTCCCATTCACGCACCGCCGAACAGTTGGCCAGGATGGCTTTTTCCGGGGACACCGAAGTGGCATCTCCAAATACAGTTGCCCCCCCACTGGCTTGGTAGCTCAACGCTTCCTGTCGAAGGACACTGGGGGCATTGGTGTTCATCGCCAAAGCCGACAAGCCGCACAAGCACGCATCGGCATGAAAAAGTGCGGTGCGGTCCAGAACGGCAGCGCTGGGTGCGCCATTTTTCATGAATTCAATCGCATACTCCGCGATGCCAAGGGCTTGGTTGGTGTTGCGGGGCAAGTCTTGGTAGGTCATGACGCGAATCCTAACGTCGAAGAGTATTGAGCAATTGATCCACGCCAACCGGATCGCCCAAGATCACGGGCACCCTTTGGTGAACATGGGTGGGCCTGATGTTCAAGATGGGGCCGGTTCCAGATTCACCTCGGCCTCCAGCTTGCTCGATGAGAAAGGCCATGGGATTGGCTTCATACATCAGACGCAGTTTGCCTTCGGGGTGTCGGGCTGTTCGTGGGTAAGCGAAGACGCCACCTTCAAGCAAAGTGCGGTGCACATCCGCGACCATGGAGCCGATGTAACGGCTGCGCCAACCCGTGCGGCGACACCCGCTCAGCCAATCCCCCCAACCTGATCCAAAGCTGTCGGCATTGGCTTCGTTGAGGCTGTAGGTCTTGCCACCCGAAGGAATCTTCAGGTCAGACCGAACCAAAACAAAAGCACCCACGGCAGGATCAAGCGAGAACATGTGGACCCCACGTCCGGTGGAGAGCACCAAAACCGTGGAAGGGCCATACAAGATGTAACCCGCGGCAACCTGCTTTCGACCAATTTGCAGGTGCGGTGCCTCCGCATCAAGCGCTTGCTCGTGGCGAAGGATGGAGAAGATGGTGCCGACACCCACCCCCAAACCAAGGTTGGCCGAACCATCGAGGGGATCAAACAGCACCGAATACTTCCCCCCCTCCTCGGCACTCCGAAGTTGAACCGGTTCGGCCTCTTCTTCCGAGCCCAACAAACCCAAGTCTGTCCGGTCGCCCAAACAACGAATGATGATTTCGTTGGCCACAAGATCCATCGGCTTTTGTTGTTCACCGTGGACGTTGTCGCCCCCGATGTCCAAGACCGGATCCAAATGAACCCGGCGAATTTTGGCAGCGATCACCTTCCCAGCCAAGGCGATGGCCGAGAGAAGCCAACTGAACTCTCCCGAGGCGTTGGGGTGCCGCCGGGCTTCTTGAAGAATGAAGCTTTGAATGGTCGTGAGGTTGTCAGCGGTGTATTTGGGGGGGTGTTCCACGCCGCAGATCCTACGGATCCCGCCGGATATAGAATGGAACCATGTCCGAAACCGTAATTCTCTCCGCTGTCCGCTCCCCAATTGGCCGCTTTCTGGGTGGATTCTCCAACACCACAGCCACCGATCTTGGCGCTAAAGTTGCCCAATCAGCCTTGGAGGGCATCGATCCTTCGGTTGTTGACGAAGCCTTGATGGGCTGCGTTCTGCAGGCTGGCTTGGGACAGAACCCCGCCCGGCAGATCGCCTTGGGTGCAGGCTGTCCAGACCACGTCACCGCCATGACCATCAACAAAGTGTGCGGCTCCGGATTGGAAGCGGCCATGCAAGCCGATCGTGCGATTCGGTGCCAGGATGCTCGAGTGGTCCTGTGCGGCGGCGCGGAGAACATGACGCGGGCCCCGCACACGGGACTGATCCGTCCCGGCGCGAAGTTTGGTCCTGCGACCTTTGCGGACCACATGCAAGCCGATGGACTGACGTGCGCTTTCAAAGGCTGGGCCATGGGCAACGCGGCCGAATGGATCAGCAACGAACACAACATTTCTCGCGAAGACCAAGACGCCTTCGCCGCCCGCTCGCACCAAAAAGCCGCCGCGGCGGCGGCAGCCGGTCATTTCGACGCTGAAACCAGAGTGTTCACCGGGGCCGAAGTAGGAAATCGAAAAGTACCGGGACCCGAAGGTGGCGTTGGGGCAGACGAAGGCGTGCGTGCCGATTCGTCGGCCGAAGGCCTTGCCAAACTCCGTCCGGCCTTTGATCCGGAGGGCTCGGTCACGGCCGGCAACGCCAGCCAGATCAGCGATGGTGCGGCCGCGCTGGTGGTGGCGTCCAGTGACGCGGCGGAGGAACTCGGCGTCAAGCCATTGGCCAAAATCGTGGGCCACGGCACCGCTGGGGTCTCACCCGAAGCGATCTTCACCGCGCCCGCTGCAGGGGTGGCCGCCTTGCTCGACCGGCACAACCTCACGGCAGATGACATCGATTTGTTTGAAATCAACGAAGCCTTCGCGGCCCAAGTGCTGATGAATCAACGGGCTCTGGGCATCTCGGACGAGAAGCTCAACATTTCGGGAGGCGGCATCGCCTTGGGACACCCCATTGGCGCTTCTGGAGCCCGAGTTCTGGTCACCCTGATTCACGGATTGATCCGAACCGGTGGCACCCGTGGTGTGGCCAGCCTTTGCTTGGGTGGAGGCAATGCGGTCTCGATGCTCGTCGAACGCGCAGATTGAGTAAGTTGGCGTCTCACTCGGGAGGTTCGAGATGAAGATTCTTGTATGCGGAGCCGGGGATGTCGGCTGGCATGCCGTAGAACGACTCCTACGACTCGGCGAGCACGAGCTGGCCGTTCTGGACACCGATCGAAACCGATTGGAAAATCTGGCCAACCAGTTTGATGTGTCCTATTTCGTTGGATCGTGCACGCTTCCAAGTTCTTACGAAGAGCTACGAATCAAAGACTTCGATCTTTTGGTCGCCGCCACCGCGCGGGATGAAGCCAATCTGATCGCTTCAGACTTGGCAAGCACCATGCACCGCAAACAAGGCGGACCCGATCGACCACCCCTGCGAACCATCGTCCGCATCCACGACGAACGGTTCATGCGTGAAGCGTCCGACATTCGATCCATCTTTCAAGCCACCCACTTGCTCTGCCCCGAAGAAGTCACCGTCCGATCCATCGTCGGTCAGCTCCGCAATCCAGGAGCGGTGCGGTTGGAGCAAGGAACCGGTGGCGTGGTCTCGGTGCAGTCGATCGAACTCACAAACACCGCCACCGTGGGGCAAAAGTTGAGAGACCTCGAACTTCCTGGCAACGCCCGAGTGGTCGCGCTTCGTCGAGCTGGAGAATCAATTTTCCCCGGCCCGGGGACCGAATTGAAGCCAGGTGACAAAATCCTTTTGGCCGGTTCCACCGACACGTTTGAGTCGGCCCGCCGCGCCATCGAAGGCGAACGGGCCCGCACCAAACGCTTGGTCATCGGTGGTTCCAGCCACATGGCCCGCCGGTTGTGCGAAGCTCTTGAAAAAACACCATGGCACATCACCGTGTTTGATCCCGATCCCAAAGCCGCCCACGCCATGGCTGACGCCTTCGATCACATCGATGTTGAACAAGCCGACCCCACCGATCGGGCCGTCTTCGACGAAGCCGAAATCGACAAAGCCGATGCTTTCGTCTCGTTGACCGAAAGTGATGAGCACAACCTCTTGGCCAGCTCGACCGCGCACTCCCGCGGAGTACCCAACACCGTGGCGGTGGTGAAATCGGCAAACTTTGAACACCTTGGCAAAGCGCTGGGCATCACCAAAGTGCTGGTGCCCCGAACTGTGGCCGCGCGAGAAATTCAAGAACTGCTCAATCAAGAAAATGTGAGCCGCATTCCTGGGAAATTCATGGAAGGCATTTCGGGATGGCGTATTCGCCTGCCGCAAGGCTCACCTTTGTCCGGCGTTGAACTGACGTCCGCAGGTCTTTCCGGTCGGTTTATTGTGTTGGCACGTTGCCGGGACAATGTTTGGGATTTTGCCCGATCCAACGACCCGTTGGGGGCCGGCGACCAACTGCTGGTGGTGGGGCGTTCCGAGTTGGAAGATGAAATCCCTTCCACCTTTCTTGAGAGTGGATCCTCAGCTTGAGACCCGAGCAAATACTTCGGCCCTTGACGCACATGGTCGCTTTGGTGGCCTTGGCCATGATCGCCGCGGCGTTGTGGGGTTTTTTCGATGTCTGGCTCTTGAGCAAATCCGCCGAATCGAATGCCCTTCTCTCGGGACCCGATTCCAGCCAAGATGCCTCGGTGGCCCTGTTGCTCTCTGGAGTGGTGACGGCTGGGGTTGCGGGGCTGGTGCGGCTGAAAGTCGGTGGAAGTCCACGCGATGAGCAAGGCGAGCGGGAATTGGATCTTCGCAACCGGGAAGTCTTGGCCTTGGTGGGTTTGGCTTGGTTCGTGGCCTGCTTTTTTGCCGCTTCACCATTTGTGATTTGGCCACGCTTGGCTGGGATCGATGAACATGTCTTGCTTCATCCGGTGAATTGCCTCTTCGAATCCATGAGCGGCCTCACCACCACCGGCGCGACCATCATTCCTGATCTGGACAGCATGCCTCGCCCGCTGCTGTTGTGGCGTTCGATGACCCACTGGATCGGTGGGATCGGAATCGTGGTGGTGTTTTTGGTCATCCTTCCAAGTGTTGGGGCCGCACGTCAGCGGTTGTTTCAAGTGGAAACACCAGGCCCTGACATTTCCGAACGCGGACTCCGACCGACGGCGGGTGAAGCCGCCAAAAAATTGACCATCCTTTATCTCCTGATCACCGCCGGAGCGCTTGGAGGCTACTTGCTCGGCGGCATGGGAACATTTGATGCCGTGAACCATGCCTTCAGCGTGGTGGCCACCGGAGGATTCAGCACCAAGGATGAATCCATCGCTGCCTTCGGAACCCCATTTATCGAATGGTGGACCATCTTGATCATGATCATGGTGGGGCTGAACTTCACCCTTCTTGGCCAACTCCTGCGGGGCCGGCTGGGCGTGCTACGGGATTTGGAAACCAAGACATTTCTTGGACTCAAGATCACCTGCAGCGTGCTCACTGCTTTGGTTTTGGCCCTTTCGCTTACGGTCTGGCAAGACACCGCCGGAAACGAACACACCGGTTTCTTTGCCGCCCTGCGACACGGAACGTTTGTGACGGTGGCCATGCAAACTGGAACCGGATTCTGTCTTTCGGACTACTCCGCTTGGCCCTATTTGACGGTGGCCTTGATCTTTGGGCTGGCCGCCATTGGCGGCTGCGGTGGCTCCACCGCCGGCGGCATCAAAGTCAACCGCATCGTTTTCGCCGTGCAATTGCTGGTGTCCGAGGTGCACCGCGTGATTCGACCCAATCGGGTGGACACCATTCGCTTGGGCCTCCGTCGCCCCTCACCCAACCAACGCCAAGCGGTGCTGGCGTTTTTGTTGATGTACATCCTGTTGCTGGGTTTGGGAACGATCGTGCTGCAAACCGCCGAGTATGGGTCGGACCACAGCGATTTTCAGACCTGCTCGACCGCCGTGCTGTGCACGTTGACGAATATTGGACCAGGTTTGGGCGAAGTCGGCCCCACCGGGAACTATTCGGGCTTCGGATCAATCTCGAAATCGGGCATGGTCGTTTTGATGGCCATGGGCCGTCTGGAAATCATGGGCCTGATTGCCCTGCTCACTCCCGGATTCTGGCGGCGAAGCTGAGGCGGATCCCGTCGGCGAACCTAGAATGGGTGGACTGTGCCTGTTCGCAACTTTTCCATCGTCGCCCACATTGATCACGGCAAGAGCACCTTGGCCGATCGATTGCTGCAGGCCACCCGCGCGGTCTCTGATCGTGAGGCCAAAGCCCAGATGCTTGACTCAATGGATTTGGAACGTGAACGCGGCATCACGATCAAAGCCGCGGCCGTCAGCGTCCAGCACATGAAGAACGACGTGCCATACACGTTGAACTTCATCGACACCCCAGGTCACGTGGACTTCACTTACGAAGTTTCCCGTGCGTTGACCGCATGCGAAGGCGCGTTGCTGGTTGTGGACTCCACCCAAGGCATTCAAGCCCAGACCGTGGCCAACGCCTATCTCGCCGTCGAACAAGACCTTGAACTCATTCCGGTCATCAACAAAATTGACCTTCCCGCGGCCGATCCCGACCGCGTGGCCATGGAGATCGAGAATGTGTTCGGGCTGCCCGCCGAAGACTGCATCTTGGTCTCGGCCAAGAGTGGTGTCGGCATTCCCGAACTCTTGGATGCCATCTGCGACCGACTCCCCGACCCCAGGGTGGAGAAAGTGCAGAACACCCGCGGCCTCATCTTTGATGCGGTGTACGACGACTACCGCGGCGTGGTGGTGTACACCCGGCTCTTTGACGGATCCCTCAAAGTTGGCGACAAGATCCGCATGATGGGCACCGGCCGCAGCTTCACGGTGACCGAACTGGGGCGCAACACCCCCTTCCCCGTCAAAGTAAAAGAGATGCACCACTCCGACGTGGGATACGTGGTGGCCCAAATCAAAACCTTGGGCGACGTCCGCATCGGCGACACCATCACTTTGGAATCGAACCCGGCCCCCGAAGCCTTGCCCGGGTACGAAGAACCCAAACAAATGGTGTTCTGCGACTTCTACCCGGCCACCACCGACGGCGGCCGCAACGACTTTGAATCGCTCCGGGAAGCCATCGAGAAGCTCAGTCTGAACGACTCATCTTTCACCTTTGAGATGCAGCACTCCGAGGCCCTTGGGTTTGGCTTCCGCTGCGGCTTCTTGGGCATGTTGCACATGGACATCGTGCAAGAGCGTTTGGAACGCGAAGGCAAAATCGAGATCGTCCAAACCGCTCCCACCGTGACGTACAAAGTCGACCTCAAAGATGGCAGCCAATTGGAGATCCACAATCCCGCCGACCTCCCCGACGCCAACGCGGTGGAGGCCATCCGGGAGCCCATCGTCAAACTCGAAATCATCTGCCCCAACGAATCAATCGGCGACCTGATCAAACTCTGCGACAGCCGCCGTGGCATCTTCCGGGACCAGAAAATTCTTTCGGAAGAGCGGTCCATCCTGCATTACGAAATGCCACTGGCCGAAATCATTTTCGACTTCTACGACAAGTTGAAAAGCGTGACCCATGGCTACGGCACCATGGATTACGAGTTGGTGGAATACCGAATCGACAAACTCTCCAAGGTGCAAATCTTGGTGAACGGCGAAGAGGTCGAAGCCCTCAGCTTGATCTGCCACCGCGACGGCGCGGAATACCGCACCCGGGCCATCTTGAGCAAGCTCAAGAAAGAGATCGATCGGCACCAGTTCGAAATTCCGCTGCAAGCGGCCATTGGTGGAAAGATCATTGCCCGCGAAACCATCAAATCCATGCGGAAGAACGTGACCGCCAAGTGCTACGGCGGCGACATCACGCGGAAACGCAAGCTGCTGGAAAAGCAAAAAGAAGGCAAGAAGCGCATGAAGAATGTGGGGTCGGTCAACATTCCCCAAAAAGCGTTCCTGTCCGTGCTTGAACAAGGCGACTGAGCGTGCAACCCGCTCCCGAAAACCCACTGGATCAAACACCCTTTGAAGCACTGGGCGGAGAAGATCGCGTCAGGGCTCTTACCGATGCGTTCTACGACCGCATGGACCAAGACCCCGCAGCCGGCCCCATTCGCAAGATGCATCCCGAAGACCTGACCGAGAGTCGGCAGAAGCTCTTCGAATTTTTATGCGGATGGCTCGGGGGACCGCAGTTGTACGTTCAGAAGCATGGACACCCCCGCCTCCGCATGCGGCACATGCCTTTCGCGATCGGCGAATCCGAGCGTGACCAATGGCTTGGGTGCATGGCGTTCGCCATGGATCAACTGGAAGTTCAGGGGGAACTTCGGTCGTTCTTGGACGCACGCTTCGCCCATGTTGCGGACTTCATGCGCAACCAAGGGTAAACACTGCGGTCAGTTGTCACTTCACAAGCCGAGCGCTTCTTTCACTTTGGCCACCCAAGCTTCGATACGTTCATCCGTCAACTCGTCTTGGTTGTCGTCATCGATTGCCAAGCCACAGAACTCTTCACCAAATTGCGCTTCTGAAGCAGAGTGACCATGGCCTTCCACCGGCATGAACCCAATGCCGCCTTGGGCTTCGCGTTCCATGAACTTTTTGTACAAAAGCCCCATGGCGTCTTGGTAAGTGTCTTCGTAAGAGAACTGATCACCGAGGCCGAACATGGCCACCTTCAGACCCGCGCAGTCAAGGCTATCCATTTCGTCGTAGATGTCTTGCCAGCAGTATTCCAGCTGTCCGACATCCCAGGTTGGAATGCCACAAATCAGAAAGTCCCAATTGGTGATGTCTTCGGGCGAGATGTCCCCCACATCAACCTTTTCAATGTCAAGCACCCCGTCGAAGGCCGCCAAAATCTTGTCGGCGATCACTTCTGTTTTTCCCGTGCATGTGCCATAGATCAGAGCACTTTTCATTCCATCGTCCTTTTTCAAGTAGGTTTCTATTGAGAACTGTTCTCAATAATAGCCAGCCTGTTCAAGCCTGATCCCGGCCCGAAAGAAGTTGTGAAAATTGGTTTTTGAGCAGCTCTTGGACCTGATTCATTTCAACCTCGACTCCCGCATGCTTCAAGGAAGTCACCGGTCGATCAAGCAAGCCGCAGGGCACAATCAATCCAAATTGGCTGAGATCTGGATTCACATTGAGCGCGAGACCGTGCAGGGTGACCCACTTGGAGACCCGAACCCCCATCGCACAAATCTTGGCCCCTCTTGGGTCTCGATCATCTTTGACCCACACCCCGGTGGCCTCATCGTCACGAAAGCCTTCGATTCCAAATTCATCCAGCATGTCGATGACGGCTTGCTCCATCAGACGCATCCACGCGTGCAAGCCCAGACCGAATCGATTCAGATCAACGATCGGCCAAGCCACCAATTGCCCGGGACCATGCCATGTGACATCCCCCCCGCGGTCGGTGCGTTCCAGGTCCACCCCGATGGATGCCAAATGCTCGGGTGAAGCCAGCAGGTTGGTGTCCGCCCCCGCACGCTTGGACACGGTGATCACCGCGGGATCATGCTCCAACAAGAGCAGTCGCTGGGGCGCTGGGGACTGTTCCCTTCCGGCGACCACTTCTGCGTGGTGCTCCCGTTGCAGGGCGTCGGCCTCGCGGTACCGCACGCGTCCCAAATCGATCGTTTCCAGTGTCCAGTCGTCGGCCATGGAGTTGCAGGATACGCTCCCGGGCTGTGATCACCTTCCGCACCTTTGCCAGCGGCTCTTCGGGCAACGCGAGCCTGCTTGAACTCGACCGGAGCGACGGCGGCGTTGACCGCTACCTGTTCGATGTGGGAATCTCCCCCCGCCGGCTGACCGGCCAGTTGGAGGAACTCGATCTTGGCTGGAGCGATTTGACCGGTGTCCTCCCCTCCCATTTCGATCGTGATCATGTCCATCTCAACATGCCCAAAACACTTGCCGCCCACCAAGTGCCCACCATTTTGGAACGCGGCCAACAGAAAGAAGCGGGCCAAGTCGGGATTCATGGCAGCCTCATGCGATTCCACGAAGGCATTTTGGATCTCTCGTCCGAAACCAAACTCCAGACGGTCCGTGTGCCTCACGACGAGCATGTGTGCTGCGCGTTCGTCGTGGAACACCGGGACTTGAAATTCGCGTTGGCCACTGATCTGGGCAACGTCCCCAAAGCCTTTTTGGATCTCGCTGCCGGGGCAGATCTTCTGGCCATCGAATCCAACCACTGCCCCGACTTGTTGGCCTCGTCAGGGCGTCCGGCATTTTTGATTGACCGCATCTCGGGCAGCCACGGCCACCTCTCCAACCAACAGTGTGTGGCGGCCGTGCAAGCGATCAGCACCAAGCAAAGCCCCAATGCCGTGGTGTTGTTGCACCTGTCGGCCGAATGCAACCACCCACATGCCATCGAAAATCTTTGGCGGGAACACCTGCCCCATCTGATGCCCAACCTGCATATTGCTCTACGGAATGAGACCACCGGACCATTCCGCCCGGGACGAGAAGCGTCGCTCTTTTAGCCAGGGACGCCGGCGTCTCGTTGCCGCTGGGCCCAATCTTTCGCGTCCATCAGAAAATGACCAGCCGGCTGCCCCTCTTCAGACACGGGAACGATCAGCGGCATGCCCGGCACCGGTTCGTCGAGCACCGACTGCACATGGTCGGATTCGTAGCGGCCTTTATCACTCAGTTGCCGGTAGACCTGATGGGGCACGCCCGGATGGGTGCGTTGGCATTGATCGATGGGAAGGATTTCCAGCCAAGACGGTGGTTCCGACTGGGCCCACCACGCCAGCGGCGTCCCCGGAGCCAGCAGGGTTCCCGGATGGGCGATACCCACGGTTCCTTGAGGGGCATCGAGTTCGACCATCGGCACTTCAAGCCAGCCGTCCCCATCCCACACCAGTTCGACCACTCCCGCAAATTGCGATCGTTCCAAAGCAACTTCGACGGCATGCATCGCATCCACCAGACCGGCGGGCATTGGCTCCCCCGACCAGATTGCCCCGAGTTCCTTGGACCGTTCGCGCACCCGCCATGAGGCTTGGGCACGCGCGTGGGCAATTTCACTTGGAGAGAGGCCATCGAGATCGGCGAGGGCAAATGTGATCGCCTGGATGTCGAGCCACGGGGCGCTGGAAGCCACCACTCGAGGATCTGAGCCCGGATCGCTTCGCAGGGCCTGCACATGTTGCAGCCAACGCCCCAGCAGCGCCGCCCAAACGACGGCATCAGGACCATTGGCGTTTTCGTGGTGGCTCAAACGCTCAGATCTCAACCGTGGTCATGTCGCTTTCGACCGCGCGGTGCGCTTCCGGCACGACCACATTGGAAAATTGCGAAAGTCCGGCATCGGCCAAGCGTTCTCGAACCGCACATGCGTGGAAAACTTCAGCGGTGTTGCCATGAGACTCGGCCAGCAACTGCTCGGCAATCCAACCCTCGCATTTGGCAAAATCCACCGGCTTGATCGCACGTTCAAAAGCTTGCACCGTGCCCGTGGCGTTGGTGAAGCAGCCTGACTTCTCCATCCACGTGGCCCCCGGCAAAACCACCGTGGCGGCTTCTGTCAAAGGCGAATGAAGCGTGTCCACACAAACCATGGGTTTGCCGGTGAGTTTGGTCAGGGCATCTCCTTCGCACCACGCGCTGGGGTAGTTGCCAGTGACCAAGAGGGCTTCACAACCGTCAACGGCCTGGAGGAACTGATCCCACTCGTGCACGTCGCCAAGCGTGCCAACTGCCGCTCGAACACCTCGGGCATTGGGGGCTTTTTCTGCCCGCAGCACAAAGCCGTCCTTGAATGTCTTGTCTTCGCCATGCATAGGCACAGGTCCCAGACCAAAGACGACCTCTTGGCCAAGCGCCTGGGCGGCTTCGGCGATTCGGAACGCTTCTTCGGTGGGCAACATCGGGGACAACACCACGCCAACTTTTTTGCCTCGCAGTGTTTCGGCGGCGGTGGTGAGCGCGGTCATCCACGCTTCGTTGGCTTGTTCGTCCTCCCAAGGGTCCATTCCGGCCACCGATGGCATGTTGATGCGATCCTCAGAATGCACGAACTTCCATCCGTAGCGGACTTCGTCGGTGATCCAGAAGCGATTGATTGCAGGATTGGGACGCGGCTTGAACCGATGCACCGAGCCTTCGGCATGCTCGATCGTGAGGTTGTCGCCACTGGCGGTCAAGCCGTCAATCGACGGCGTCTTGGTCAAGAACCACACCCGTTTTTTGAACAAGAAGTCTTTGTCCAACAACGCACCCACAGGACACAGATCCACCACATTGGCGCTGAGTTCATTGTCGAGACCCATCCCCGGGAACACATCGATTTGCTCGGTGGCCCCTCGACCATCAACGATCAGCTCACCCGTTCCGGTGATTTCCTGGGTGAAGCGAACACAGCGGGTGCACATGATGCAACGGTCGGAATACAGAAGAACATGTTCTCCAATGTCCTTCTTGGGGGCTTTGATCTTGGCTTCAAGGAAGCGGCTTTCGGCCCGGCCGTATTGGTAAGCGTAATCCTGAAGGTGACACTCGCCAGCCTGGTCGCACACCGGACAATCCACAGGGTGGTTGATCAACAGGTACTCCATGACGGACTTTTGGTTGCCAATGGCCTTGGGAGAATCGGTGTGCACCACCATGCCCTCGCTGCACGGCGTCTGGCAAGTTGGAACCAATTTGGGCCAAGCTTCAAGTTTGCCCTCGTTCCGGGGATTGGGTGCCCAAACCTCCCCGAGGCAGATTCGGCAGTTGGCGACCACCGAAAGAGACTCGTGCCAGCAATAGTGCGGGATGGCTTCCTCGTTGGCCAAGGCCACTTCGAGGATGGATTGACCCTGTTCGAAGTCACACACTTTGCCATTGATTGTCAATTGGGGCATACCAAGGATCCTCGCTGGGGAGACCTATGTTAGCGGTCTCCCGCGGGGACTGAACCCCCTTTGTCCCGGGGCCAACGCTAGGATGAACGATCCAGTCCGAGTAGCTCAATTGGATAGAGCGCTGCCCTCCGAAGGCAGAGGTTGTGGGTTCGACCCCCGCCTCGGACGCTTTCTGCCCCAACCCATCGCGGAGCCATGCCATGCGAATCGCCGAGTTCCAAAAGCTCATCCGAGACCGGTACCACGCCTCAGACTCCGCCCGCGGCGTCCCGGGCACATTCTTGTGGTTGGCCGAAGAAATTGGCGAATTGGCGTCGGCTTTGGCTGATGCCGAACGGGGCCAAAAAGATGAAGACAACCTGGCCGAAGAATTCGCCGATGTTTTTGCTTGGTTGACCACAATCGCCAACATTCACGACGTGGATCTGGAAGCGGCCATTCGAGAAAAGTACATCCAAGACGGTGGTCCTGAGGGGACAAAGTGAGCGAGCACGCCAACAACAGAATCACTCGGATCTTCGAGGAGCACCGGCAGGCAAACACCAAAGCGTTGATGCCGTTTGTGGTCGGGGGACATCCAACGCCCGACAGCCTTCCCACTGTGATCAAGGCCATGGATGATGCCGGAGCAGACATCATCGAAATTGGGTTTCCGTTCAGCGACCCCATTGCCGACGGACCCGTGATCGCGGCGGCCATGCACGAAGCGTTGCAAAACCAAGTCACTCCCGGCAAAATTTTGGAAAGCATCAGTGCGGTTCGGCCCCATATCAAAGCCGGCTTGGTGGCCATGCTCTCCGTGTCAATCACAGACCGGTTGGGAAGGGCCTCTTTCTTGGATCGAGCTGTCAACGCTGGACTCGATGGCGTCATCCTTCCCGATCTTGATCCCGAACAAGCGCCCGACGTCGCCAATTTGTGTGACCAGCGTGGGCTCTCCCTCGGACTGCTGGTTGGACCCGCCACCACTGGATCACGTTTGACGAGCATCCTCGACTCATGCCGGGGATTTGTGTACCTGTTGGCTCGGGCCGGCATTACTGGAGAAAGCAAAGCTGCACCAGAAGTTGAAGCCCGTGTCACAGAGTTGCGGAAGGTGACCAAGCTGCCGATCGCCTGCGGATTCGGCATCGGATCCCCCAGCCAAGTGGAGGCCGTCACCAAGCATGCCGATGCCGCGATTGTGGGCTCAGCGCTGGTGAGACGGCTCCAAAACACGACAGACCCAGCCTCCTGTGCAAGCACATTTGTGCAGGAGCTGCGGACTGGACTGGCCCAACCAGCACGGTGAGCTGCAGCAGTGTTAAAATGACACAGATTGCCCATTCCGACCCCCCTAAATCGTGAGCGGTCGAGATAGGGTGTGTTGAAATAACACAATTTGGCCCCTCTTGCCCATTGCTTTTGCAAAAACTTTGCAGGTGGCATTTCTCGCCAAGTCAAAGCGCACCAAGATGCGGCCAATTGCAGGAGAAAAAAATGCATTCGCAAACCACCGAGCCGTCCACCAGCATTGACCCCTCAGCGTTCTTTGGACATCTGACGTTCAACACCGACGAAATGTCCAAACGTTTGCCACCCCCAGTCGCCAAAAGCCTGGCCCGAACCATCGCCAAAGGAGAGAAGCTTGACCCCTCCATTGTCGACGCTGTAGCCCTGGCGATGAAGGAATGGGCGCTCGAGCATGGGGCCACCCACTATTGCCACTGGTTCACCCCGCTGACGGGATCGACCGCGGAGAAGCACGACGCATTCCTCCACCCCTTTGGCGACGGTACCGCCGGAACACGGTTTGCTGGTGACAATCTGGCCTTCGGTGAACCCGATGCCTCTTCATTCCCCTCGGGTGGCGCGCGACAGACGTTCGAAGCCCGGGGCTACACCGCTTGGGACGCGACCAGCCCTGCGTTCATCCTTCCCGGAGGTGGTGGCGGCACGCTTTGCATTCCATCGGTCTTCGTGTCTTACACCGGAGAAGCCCTCGACCTCAAAACCCCGTTGCTCCGCTCCATCGAAGCCGTCAGCGCGCAAGCGATGAGGATCCTGAAAATCTTTGGAACCGACGAAGGCGTCAGCCGTGTACACACCACTTTGGGCAGCGAACAAGAGTACTTCTTGGTCGACGAGCAGTTTGTAGAAGACCGGGAAGACCTGCGACTGTGCGGTCGCACCTTGTTTGGCGCGGACAGCCCCAAAGGCCACCAACTCGACGACCACTACTTCGGCACCATCCCCGAACGTGTGTTGGCATACATGAACGACGTCGAACGCCAACTGATGGAGCTTGGGATTCCGGCGATGACGCGCCACAACGAAGTGGCACCTGGTCAGTACGAAATTGCCCCGATGTTCGAACACGCCAATGTCGCGGTCGATCACCAAATGCTGACCATGCATGTCCTGCGCACAACCGCTCCAAACCACGGCTTCGTGTGCCTGATGCACGAAAAGCCTTTTGCTGGGGTAAACGGTTCAGGCAAGCACAACAACTGGGCCATCTGCACAGACACTGGGGTCAACTTGCTTGACCCGCAGGACGACACCCACACCAACATGCAATTCTTGGTGTTCTTGTGTGCCGTGATGAAGGCGGTCCACCAACATGGAGCGCTGCTTCGCGCCTCGGTGGCCAGCGCTGGAAACGACCACCGTTTGGGCGCCAATGAGGCACCCCCCGCCATCGTTTCCATTTTCATGGGTGAAATGCTTTCCGACATTTTGGAGCAGTTGGAATCAGGCAAAACCAAACGGACGAAAAAAGGTGGCACCTTGGAACTTGGGGCGTCCACCTTGCCGACGATTCCCCGGCACGCCGGAGACCGCAACCGCACCTCCCCGTTTGCCTTCACCGGCAACAAGTTTGAGTTCCGGGCCGTTGGCTCAACCCAACCCGTGGCATGGCCCAACACAATCGTGAACACCATCGTGGCCGAATCTTTGGATGAAATCGCTACGGATCTCGAAAAGAAACTCGGCGCCAAGCCCACACCAAAAAAAATGGAATCCACGGTTGGTGCCGTTTTGGCCAAACTGGTCAAGGACCACAAAGCCGTTGTCTTCGACGGGGATGGCTACGGCGCGCCTTGGCACCAAGAGGCCGAGGAACGCGAACTTGAGAACCTGCGCACCACCGCCGACGCGTTGCCGGCGTTGCGTCGACCCGAAGTCCTCAAGATGTTCGCCAAATACGGCGTTTTGAGCCGCGACGAAATGAAGTTGCGAGTGGAGGTGCTTCTCGAGACCTACGGCACCCAGTTGGGCATCGAAGCCCGCACCATGCTCTCCATTGGCCGAAGAGAGATTCTCCCTGCCGCGCTGCGACATCAAGCCGATCTGGCAGAAACCGCCGCCGCCACCGCGGCCGCCGGTCTGGCCGACGGCGCTGCCGCGGCCGAACTGGTGGACTTTGCTGCTGGGGTGGATGCTTTCCGGGCCAGCTTGAAAGATCTGGATGCTGCTGAAGCCAAGAGTTTGGCCGATGCGGCCAAACATGCCGCTTTCTGTCGGGATGTGCTGATTCCTGCCATGGAAGCGGTCCGAGCAACCGCGGACAACTTGGAGAGCACCATGCCAACGGAACTCTGGCCGATGCCAAGTTACGCGACCATGCTCTTTGAACGTTGATCGATCTAAACGGGTCCCAGAACCGGCGATCTTCGGGTCGCCGGTTCCCCTTCCCCTCGGCTCCCGCTACCATCTCCGGTTCCCTTTTCGGGAAAACGGAGTACGCCCAAGATGTCCGAATCCGACTTTGTCGTTGCTGTCGAAGATGCTGGCCCTGCCCGCAAGCACGTGAAAATCACCCTTCCTGCCGAAAAGGTGTCTTCACGCCTTGGAGATGCCTTGGGAGATTTGGCGGCCAACGCCACCATTCCTGGCTTCCGACGCGGTCACGCCCCAGCCAAACTGTTGGAAAAACGCTTCGGCGGTGAACTTCGCAAGGAAACCCGCGATCGACTCATCCAAGAAGGATTCCAAGAGGCCGTCGGCGGTCATGGGTTGCGACCTGTCGGTGATCCCATGCCCGTGGGTTCCATGGCCGACTTGGAAGTCAAAGATGGCGAGGACTTCAGCTTCGAACTCGAAATCGAAGTGATCCCAGATTTTGAACTCCCCGAAACCAAGGGGTTCAAGATCGACCGTCCCGTGATGGAAGTCACCGACGAACACGTCGAAGGGGAAATTGAACGGCAATGCATCCAAGCAGGCACCGTGCTCGACGTCGAAGATGTCAAAGTTGGAGACCGCCTGCTCGGAAACGGCCACGCCACCAAGGAAGGCGATGAAGAGCCCTTCTTCACCCACGACAACATCGACATCATCGTGCCCGACGCCGAGAAGGACGACGGGCGTGGACACGTCCTCGGCCTGCGAATTGATGGCCTGGCCGGAATGCTCGACGGTGTGGGCATTGGCTCCGAGCTGAACATTGATGCGGTCGGCCCCGAACACCACGAACTCGAACACATTCGTGGCAAAAAACTCACGATCAGCCTCACGGTCCACAAGATCCAGCGGATCGAATCCGCCGAAGTCAGCGATGTCTATCCGCGGTATGGCTTCCCGGATGAAGAAACCTTCCGCAGCGAAGTCCGGCGAGCCCTCGACGACCGCTTGCAAGGTGAACAACGCAACGCCATGCGTGAGCAGGCCGCAAAGCATTTGGCGGCGTCGGTCGACTTTGAGCTTCCCGAACGGTTGACCGAACAACAGTCCACCCGCCTGATCGAACGGGAACGGATGAACTTGCTTCAACGTGGCGCGCTCACGAACGACGAAATCGAAGGGCAACTGGCTGACCTCCGGGACGCCGCCACCGACGAGACCCGCCGTCGCCTCAAACTCTCCTTCTTGCTGGCCCGCTTGGCCGAGACCAAAGAAGTTCAAGTCACCGAAGGTGAGTTGAACGGCCGGATCCACCAAATGGCGGCATCCCAGGGCATGCGACCAGAACAAGTCAAAGGCGAACTGGAGAAATCTGGTGGCATGCAGAACTTGGCCATGCAGGTCCGGGAGCAGAAGGTGCTCGATGGCATTGTGGACGAGGCCGAACTCACCGACATCAGCGCTGAAGAATGGAACGCACGAACCGCTGCTGACAAGGCTTGAACCAGACCAACCCTGCCGATGTGTTGACACCTCTGGCGATCTTGGCCGGAGTGGCCATCGTCGGTGCTCTGGTTTTGACTTGGATCAGGCGGAAGCTCCGGGCTTCCGATGAGGCTGTCGATGGCTCCTCAGAACTGCTGAACAATCCGAATCTCGGGCTGGATGCAGAAACCCGCCAAAAAATAGCCCGAGCCGCAGCAAACCGGGCCCTCGGTCGCGCAAACGAATCAATCGACAAAGTCGTCACCACCCGCTGTCCCCAGTGCGCAGGGGTCCGTCCAGTCGGTCAGCCGTGTCCGTGGTGCCAGGAATCCCCAGAAACAAGTTGAGCCGAAGGGGAAAAGTCGCCGATGGCATGAGGATAAGAACCACGCTTTGTCGGCGACCTACAATGCGTTTGTCTTCAAACGATTATCCCTAGGACTCCCCTGAATGACCACCCCACTCCTCCATTGGCTTCTGCGATCATCTGACCTCTCCGACGGTGGCGGCGGAGGCGGAGATGAAGGGCCACGCCGAGTAACGACCTGCTCTTTTTGCAACAAGAACAGCCGAGAAGTGGGCCCCATGGTGGAAGGGCCAGGCGATGTCTTCATTTGCACCCAATGTGTGGACCTCTGCCGCAACATCTTCCAACAAGAAAAACAACGTTCATCGCGTTCGGACAACGCACCGTCTTCGTTGCCCTCCCCCAAGGAAATCGTCGAGCATTTGGACCGGTACGTCATTGGTCAGGACCAAGCCAAACGGTTCTTGGCGGTGGCGGTCCACGCCCACTACCTTCGCATTGGTGGTGGACCAGAGCGTCCAGAACTGGACGAATCTGAAGCCCCAGAACTGGAGAAATCCAATGTTCTGATGGTGGGGCCAACGGGTACCGGAAAGACCTTGCTGGCCAAGTCTTTGGCCCGCATGCTCGATGTGCCCTTTGCCATTGGTGATGCCACCACCCTGACCGAGGCCGGATACGTCGGTGAGGATGTCGAAAACCTTTTGCTTCGGCTCCTGCAAGCCGCCGACTGGGATGTGGAAGCTGCGCAACGTGGGATCATCTACATCGACGAAATTGACAAGATTGGACGGACCACCCAGAACGTCTCCATCACCCGAGATGTCTCCGGCGAAGGGGTGCAACAAGCATTGCTCAAAATGCTCGAAGGCACCACCGCCAACGTTCCGCCCCAAGGTGGACGCAAACACCCGGAACAGAACTACATCCAGATCGATACCTCAAACATCCTGTTCGTCTGCGGCGGATCCTTTGTTGGTCTCGAAGACATCATTCGCCGCCGCGTGGGCAAAACCCGCATCGGCTTTAGCGGAACCGAAGACGATGAATCCACCAAGGATGAACGCTCCTTGTTGGAACGCGTTACCGCGGATGACATCACCGAATTCGGGCTCATCCCTGAACTGATTGGCCGACTCCCAGTTTTGGTGCCGCTGCGACAACTGGGCCGAGATGACCTGGTCACCGTCCTCACGGCGCCCAAAAACGCCATCGTTCGTCAGTATCAGTATCTGTTCTCAAAGCACGGCGCCACCCTGGAATTCGAGACCGCCGCGCTTGAAGCGGTGGCGGACATTGCGTTGGAACGCAAAACGGGGGCTCGCGCGCTCCGCTCGGTGATGGATGAATTCATGACAGATCTCTTCTACGACCTTCCTGAAATTGGCGAAGGGGCCCGGTTCGTGGTCACCGCCGAAGCCATTGGGGCCGAAAAGATCGCCTTGGCCGACCTTCGCCAAGACCAAGCCGATGCGGCCTGAGGTCCGAGAATCCAAGAAATAGGCTGCCAGAGGCTTGCCCGATGCCGTTCATTCGGATACAGTGATCGGCTCGCCTTTTCTGGAGTGTCACGATGCCACGAGTTTGCCATTTCACCGGTGCCCGTACCCAAGTTGGAAATTCCATCAAAACCCGCGGTAAAGCCAAATACCTCGGCGGTGTCGGTACGAAAGTCACGGGCATCACCCGTCGGACCTTTCGTCCCAACCTCCAGACCGTAAATGCAGTCATTGACGGCGTTCCACGTCGAATCAAGGTGAAGGCCACCTGCATCAAAAAGGGCTGGATCGTGAAGCCCTCCAAGCGGAAGTACACCTACACCCGCAAGCTGAACGAAGAAGGCTGAAGCTCCCTCAATCCCGTCAACTCTGTCAAGCCCTCCAGGAGGAGGACCTCGGCATGTACCTTGCGGCCACAAGCTGTGGCATGCCAGAAGCGGTCGGAAACAAGGCTTTTCTCGAAAAAGCAGGACGCAAACGGCGTGCCAACCCTTGAGAACGTTTGGCCACGATTCGTCAAGAAAAAAACCAACAAATTTGTCAGGTGGACTACCCCAAGCCGGAATACAGCGTACATTTGGTAGATCCGGAACACTTTGCGGCCGACCTTCTCCACCCCTCCGAAGGACCGCACCGCCCAGCACGGGCAACCCTCCGGCGAGTGTCATTTCTGTTCTGCGCGGCCAACGCGTTTCTTTCGAGTCTGCACCGCCCCCAAAATTTGGTTTTCTTCGGAAAGTTTTCCCGACCTTGTTTGATCGAGACTTCATCCAGCGCGTCCGCGACGCCGTGTCCCTGCCCGACCTCATCGGGCGTGACCATCGCGTGGAACCTCAAGGTCGAGAATACAAATGCATTTGTCCCTTCCACAATGACACGAAGCCCTCTTTGGGCATCTATGAACGGCATGGCGAGTGGCGGTACAAATGCTTTGCCTGCGGTGCGAGTGGGGACTGCTTCACATACTTGATGGAATACCACAAGATGTCTTTTGTTGAAGCGGTTCGGGAGTGCGCTGACTTCGTTGGAATTGAAGTCCCCACCACACCCGGTCGGCGACAAGAGGGCCCCGACCGCCGCACCATGCTTGATGTCATGCAAGCCGCGCAAGACTTCTACGTGACGGCCCTCGCTTCTCCCGCCGGAGCAGAAGCTCGAGCAACTTTTGTCAAGCGTGGATACGACGAGGAGGCCCAACGTGAACTTGGGTTGGGTTTCGCGCCTGCGGGCTGGGAAAATCTGGTTCCCCATTTGACGGGCCGGGGCATCCCCCTCAACTTGCTCCGGCAAATGGGCCTGGCCAAGGTGCGGCAACAAGGTGACGGAGCGTATGACGCTTTCCGAAATAGACTGATGTTCCCGATTCGGGACGCACAGGGCCGCGTGGTCGCGTTTGGTGGACGCATCGTCGACCCCGAAGACAACCCCAAGTACCTCAATTCACCTGAGCATCCTCTGTTCTTCAAAGGAAAGTTGTTGTACGGGTTTGACGTGGCTGCAAAGTCGATCGAAAACGAGAACCTTGCCATTGTTTGCGAGGGGTACACCGACGCCCTCGCTTGCCACCGCTTCGGATTCCATCACGCCGTGGCCACCTTGGGCACCGCCATGACCAGCGACCATGCACGCCTGCTCGAGCGTCGCACCAGCCGGGTGCTGCTCCTGTTTGATGGCGATGCCGCGGGCATTCGAGCCGCGCGCCGAGCGGTTGAAATCACCTTCAAGCAAAATCTCGACGTCACCATCTGCGTGCTGCCCGAAGGTCAAGATCCTGATGATGTCTTGCAAGACGGCGGTCCTGAAGCATTCCGTGCGCAACTGGATCGAGCTGTGGATGCTCTGGAATGGCTGCTCAGTGAGTTTGCCAAAGACGCTGAAGGTGCCGATGGCGATGCCGATCGGTTCCGCCGCACGGAACGCTTCCTTCTGGAGCTGGCCAACCTTGGGTTCCACACCATGCCCGCCCTGCGGCAAGATTTTGTGCTTCGCCGCATCGGATCCATCTTGGAGACCGAACCGGTCACCGTGAAATCCATGATGCCTCCGGCTCGGGCCGCAGCAACGCGTGAAGACAAACCCATCGGGGCCTCCAGCACGATTTCCGAAAGTTCGGTCTCCCCGGTGAACCACACGTCCGGGACCCAAGCTGAAATGGTTGAGGGGCCCAATGGCGCTGAATTTGAAGTGTTCGACATTCCGCCCGAATTGCTTGGAGAAGGGCAGGCGATCCCCGAACAAGCCGAAGCGGCAACGCAATTTCATTCCGGCTTGACCAGCAGCCCCGCCGATCGGCGACGAAGACGCGCAGAAGAAAATGTCATGCTGGCCCTTCTGGCCTTCGCCGAAGCGGAGCCCGATCTGGCTTGGCCCGAGAGCACTCGTCGTTTGAATCTCCAAACCCAACCGCTGGCGGACTTGGCGCAACGGCTGCTCGAGGTAAATTTGGGACCACGTTGTTCCATGGTTCTCGATGAACTTCGCAGCCAAGGTCAAGACGACACCGCCTTGCGACACTGGCAAGGACAAGCCGAACACCTGCTGCGCGGCGAAGAACCCCCTCAGGTTCTTTTGGAACGAGCGATCGAAGACCTTCTCATGGTCAACGAACGCGAAGCCAACCAAAGAGCCGACTCCGAAGCCAAAAAAGCTGCTGCGGCCGGCGATTTTTCGGCATTGGATGCCATTCGACAACGGAGGCGTATGGGATGAACCTGCCCTCCACCACGATTTCTTTTCTTTTTCGAATCACCTGAGCCCACCACCGATGATCACTTCTCATTGCTACTCCCCCTCCATGCAAGCCTTGTTCGATGCCTCCATCTCCCGCGGATGGATCTCGTACGAGGAAATCAACACGTGTTTGCCCGACGAAATGCTCGACGCCGAAGAAATGGATCTTCTGCTTGATCGCCTCGACCGAGCCAGCGTCACGTTTATTGACCAACCCACGGTCGAACGCGAAGAACGGAACACCTATTTCGCTCCGCTTCAATGCAATTTGCACTTCAAGCGTGATCCCCCTCGCACCGGTTCAGAGCCGGTCTTCATTCAGGAAGAACCCGACTCTTCCACTGCGGTGGAATTGGGCGAAGACGGGCGACCTATCACTGAAGGTTTGGACGAACAAGAAGTCGCGGCCATTGAACAGGCCATTGCCGATTCTGGCTCACGACGTATCGACGACCCCATCCGCATGTATCTCACCCAAATGGGCACCATTCCATTGCTCACTCGGGAAGAAGAAATCCGCATGGCCAAGAAGATCGAATCCACTCGGATGATTTTTCGGCATCGGGTGTTGGAATCGGATTACGCCGTCACCGAAGCGGTCAAGACCCTGCAAGAGGTGCACGAGGGACGTCTTCCCTTTGACCGCACCATGCGAATTTCGACGGCAATTGAAAACGCCAAAGAAATCGTGGCCGCGCGCATCCCGGTGAACGTCGCCACCGTTTCGGCGATGCTCGAGGCCAACCGGGCCGATCTCGATGAATTGCCCAACCTCCCCCCCGATGGCCCCAAAGCCAAAACGCTGCGGGAGCGCATCCAACGCCGACGCCGCAAGATGGCGGCGTTGATCGAAGAGTGCTGTCTGCGGACCGCCCGCATCCAACCCTTGATGCGCAAGCTCGAAGCCATTGAAAAGAAGATTGCTGGCATCGAACGCGAACTGGCCCGAGCCGAGAAGCATCCTGGACGCTACGACCCCGAAGACATTGAGGTCCGCCAAGAGGAATTGGCGGGTCTTGTCGAACTGCTGGGCGAGAACCCCCAAGAACTTCGCGACCGACTCCGGGTCATCCGCACCGTCTTCGATGAATACGAGCAAGGCAAACGTGATCTGTCGGGCGGCAACCTCCGCTTGGTGGTTTCTATCGCCAAGAAATACCGCAACCGCGGCTTGCCGTTCTTGGACATCATCCAAGAAGGCAACACCGGCTTGATGCGGGCGGTCGACAAGTACGAGTACCGCCGGGGCTACAAGTTCTCGACCTACGCCACGTGGTGGATTCGCCAGGCCATCACCCGTGCCATCGCCGACCACGCCCGAACCATTCGGGTGCCGGTGCACATGATCGAAACCATGTCCAAGCTTCGGAACATCCAGAAGCACTTGGTGCAAGAGCATGGCCGGGAGCCAACGGTGGAAGAAGTCGCCGAACGCGCCAGCATGAGCGTCGACGAAACCCGGCGTGTCATGAAAATTGCCCGTCACCCGATTTCGCTCGACCGTCCGGTTGGCGAAAGCGAAGACTCACAATTTGGGGACTTCATCGAGGACGAGCGTCAATCCTCCCCGGCCGATGCCGCGACCAGCGAAATGCTGCGTCAACGCATTGCCGAAGTCCTCAAGACCCTCACTTACCGCGAGCGTGAAATTCTGAAGCTTCGGTATGGCGTGGGTGATGGCTACACCTACACGCTGGAAGAAGTGGGCCGCATCTTCAAAGTGACCCGCGAACGCGTGCGTCAGGTGGAATCCAAAGCGATCCGCAAGCTCCAACACCCTGTCCGCAAACGACGGCTCTCGAGCTTTGTGGGTCAGGAGGAGCTGGACGAAGCCGAAGGCTAAGCCTGCACGGGATTGCAGAGGGTGCCCACGCCCGCAATCGACACCTCAACCGAATCGCCGCCCCGCAAAAAGCGGGGCGGTGTTCTTCCGGCCCCTACGCCCGAGGGCGTGCCAGTCAGGAGCACCGTGCCCGCGGGCAACGTGGTGTCTTGGCTGAGGTGGGCGATGATTTCTCGCACCGAAAAAATCATGTCCGCGGTGGCGCCGTCTTGCACCACCTCGCCGTTCAGCGTCGTCACGATCCGCAGGGCTTGGGGGTCGGACACCTCTTCTGCCGATCGCCAAGGACCAATCGGGCAGAAAGAGTCAAAGCTCTTGCCACGGACAAACTGCCCGCCGGATCCGTGCTTCTGCCACCACCGCGCGGTGATGTCGTTCGCCGCGGCATAGCCAGCCACGTACGACAGGGCGTCTTCGAGGGCGACATCTTTGGTGTCGCGCCCCAACAGAACAGCCAGTTCCCCCTCGTAGTCCACCTGTTCGGTTTCGCAACACGCAGGCAGGACGATGGGGTCGCCCTCTCCCGTCACACGGAAAGGGGCTTTGGCAAACACCATGGGGCGTTCCGGGGCGTCGTTGCCCAACTCGGCCGCGTGGTCGCGGTAGTTGCGACCAATCCCCAACACACACACCACTTCGGGGAACGTCATCGAGCCACCGCCTGTCCATCTCGGCGGGGATCGCTGCCCCCGCACCATCCACCTTCATGACGAAGGATCGCTTGCCCTCCGCCAAACGAAACCGTGCTCTTGTCGGCCCGCGCGATGCGGTGCCCCAAAGCTTCCAGACCGGCCACCCATGCGTCATCGCACTGCGGCTCCACCGCAACCAAAAGACCTTCTTCCACCCTCCAACGCGGCGCGTCCAGCGCGGTCTGGGGCGAGGCCCCCTGCATCACCCGCAGTCCCACCTGCAGTTGCCCCTGAGGTTGCATCATGCCGCCCATGACGCCAAAGGCCATCACCGGTTCCGGGCCACTTGAACCTGCTCGGGTGACGAAGCCAGGAATAATCGTGTGGTACGGACGCTTCGAGGGTGCCGCCACATTGGGATGATCCGGAACGCAGACAAACCCACAGCCTCGGTTTTGCAAGGCAATGCCTGTCCCAGGAACCACAATGCCGGATCCAAACCCCATGTAATTCGATTGAATGAAGCTGGTGGCTCGGCCTCGGGCATCCGCCGCACACATCAAGACCGTCCCACCAGGCTTGGGCACGCCGTGATCAAAATCTTGCGCCTGTTCGAGATCCACTTCCATGGCAATCGCGTGGATCCGTTCGTCCTGCAACGCCTCCTCCGGCGTTTCGGGCACATGTTCGGGATCGGCCACCATGCGATGCGCTTCTCGAAAGCCGAGCTTCATGGCTTCGATCGCCAAGTGAGCCCCTTCAACCCCATCGGGATCCATCCCCCACGCATCCAATTCCCGCAGGATCCCCAACGCAAAAAGCATGGCGATGCCCTGACCGTTGGGCGGGATCTGGTGAAACGTCAAATCACCGCACGTCAGCGCAATGGGATCCACCCACATCCCAGAGTGGTTGGCGAGATCCTCGGCCCGCAAGGCCCCACCTTCCCGCACGCTGTGATCGTGCAAACGCTCGGCCAATTCGCCGCGGTAGAACGCATCACGGCCGTCCCGAGCCAACGTCTTCAGCGTGAGCGCGTGTTCGGGAAGTTGCACCTGCTCGCCAGGTCTTGGGGTGCGACCATCCCGAGTAAAGGTGGTGTTCCAACCAGACAGGTGGCCAAACCTTGCCGCCGATCTGGCCCAGTAATAGGCGGTCTGGGGCGCGACCCGAAAACCATCTTGGGCCAGACGAATGGCCGGCTCGAGCAATCGGGCCATGGGCAAGGTGCCAAACCGTTCGTACAAAGTAAACCACGCGTCGATCGCTCCGGGCGTGGTGACCGGTTCCCATCCGACGGGATCGATCTGTCCTCGGGCCAAGATCCTTTCGGCATCAAACGCCGCCGGAGAACGGCCGGACCCATTGAAGCCATGCAAGCGATGCGCGTCCCAATGCAAACAAAAGGCGTCCGACCCCAAACCGTTGCTGGTGGGCTCGGTGACTGTCAACGCCGCGGCGGTGGCGATGGCCGCATCGATGCTGTTGCCGCCCTCGGCCAACATCTCGAGGCCCGCTTGGGCCGCCAACGGCTGGCTGGTGGCCACCACCGAATCTCCAAAGACGGGCTCGCGGCGGGATGGGTAAGGATGGTCAAAGGTCGTCGGCAGCATGGCACTGCGATTCTACGAAGGGTCGGCTAGGCTCCGCGCGTGGATCTTGTGGATCAACTCATCTTGGTGGGCACTGGCCTTGGTGCTGGACTCATGGGCGGGCTCTTGGGCATCGGAGGCTCGGTGGTCATGATTCCCATCATCGTGCACGTGGTCGGCCGCGATCAGCACTTTGCCCAAGGGGCCGCGATGCTGGTCAACGTCTTTGTCGCCATCCCGGCAGCCTTGCGTCACCACAAGGGGGGCCGGGTGCGAATGGAACTGGTGCAGTGGTTCGCCCCCACCACCGTGCTCTTCATCCTGTGCGGGGTGTGGCTCAGCAACCAATTCGAGGATCCCAAACAATTGGGGTTGGTCTTTGGGGTGTTCATGCTCGCCGAAGTGGTCAACACGATGGTGAAAGTCATTCGCCCCCCCAACGACCAGTCCAGTGGCCAAGAGACAACTGACCAAGTTCGCTTCCCGGCGGTAGCCAGCGTGGGCGCTCTCACGGGCGTGGCCGCGGGTCTGTTGGGAATTGGCGGCGGCGTGGTCAGCGTGCCCTTGATGACCACCTTCGCCAAAGTGCCACTGCGTTTGGCCATCGCCACCAGCTCAGCCGCCATGATTCTGTCGGCCCCTCTTGGTGCATATCGCAAAGTGTGGACGCTCCCCGAGATGTCCAGTGTTGAAGGGCCCATCACGGCCGCCATCACCACCGCCGCCTACATGGCTGTGGGTGCCGTGGTCGGGGCGAGGATCGGTGCGGGACTCACCGGGAATGTGCCCATTCGCTGGATCCGCGCCGTGTTTGCCGCGCTGTTGGCTTGGGTGAGCTGGCGGTTTTTGGTGGGGTGATTCAGCCGTCTGAGCAAGGGCCCCAAGTGGAAACAATGATCAGAAGGTCGGTGAAGTCCACTTGTCCATCGTCGGTGATGTCACCGGGACAAGCATCAACAGCAGGTTCACACACGATGGAACCGCAAGTTGAACCGACACCAGAGAATTGGCCACCCGCTGCATCACAACTTGAACTCAAAGCAACAACACAACTCGTGCCAATGCAACAGGCCCCCAGCTCACACTGATCTGGGATACCGTTGAGATCAGAATCTGTAAGCGTCCCAGACAAAATCTGACCAAAATCAACAATACCGTCGTTGTTGCAATCTGCAGACCACTCGGACATCCAGAAGTTCAAGTTGGGCCAGCATCCTGAAGGACCACCGATGTCATTCCAACCTGCCTCTGAAGGTGCACAAGTCATGGTCGCATGTGGTCCGTCACCACTTGGTTGGCCTGAGAGCCAGTTGGTATAGACGACTGGCTCACCATCGGACCACGGCAGGCCTTCACCTTGGTAGCCAATCCAAGGAGCATCGAGGCAGTCGTCCATCAGTCGAACAAAATCTTCTTCTGCAGCGCTCGTCAAACTAACGAGATCTCCACCAACTGCTCGTGAACGTGCCAAGGCTTCAGACCAACACACCGATCCCACCGCCGTGTCCTGTTGGTAGAGGTACCAGTGACCATTGCCACCCTCTGCCTCTGACCACTGTTTTGCCTCACAGATGTCGGGGATGTTGTCTTGGTCGTAGTCCTGCAACGAGCCATCGAGAATTTGACCGTAATCGACGATGCCATCGTTGTTGCAGTCCGATGACCACTCAAGCATGGCACCCCACTCGATCGTCTCATCAACATCAGTCCAGACAGTGTCATCTTGCCATCGAATTCCAAGTATTTCTGCGTCGGTGCCAAGTGAATCATTGGCTGGGGTCTGAATCCCTTCGTAATCAATGCCCCATCCCATGTAATCCATAGGCTCGCCAGTCTCCCAAAACCATCCCCCAGCTGGCTCGGAGTAATCCGGCGCTGCTGCATCTTGGTAACCACCTGTAACAAACGCAATGTTCGCAATGGCGTCACGAAGTTGATCAACAAAAACACCCTCTTCTGCAGAGGTAATCGTGACAAAGTGTGCTCCTACGGCGTCAGCTACGGTTCTGTGTTGGGAGATCGTGACCTGTTCGACTCTCATTTGGTACCAGTGACCATTTCCCCCGTCCTCCACTCGCCACTGCAACGCATCCTGTGCTGCAGAAAAACTTGAACCTGCCAACGCCAACGCCATTACTGATTTCATGTTTCATCCTTCGGGGTTTCTTACTTTGTACCAAGATCGAACCCTTCTTGGTGGGGCTGTGGAAAACATGGGTAGGAAACAAAAAAGCCCGCCGTCACCGGCGGGCTTTTAGGAAAATCTTTTTGTCGCAAAGACAATCAGTCGCGTCGACGACGGCGTCCCAGAACGGCCAGTCCCACGAGGGCCACGGCGGCCCCCGGTGCAGGCACCGCGGTGATCACCAAGTTGTCGATGAAGACGTCTTGGTCGATGCCGCCGTTGCGGGCAGAGAAGCCAAAGGTCCAGTCGTACGCGTCGGTGGGTCGAATGCCTTGGGCATCCACCCAAAGCACTTCTTCGTCCATCCACGACCAACCCACGTAGATTTGCAGGCCGGTGTTGATGTCCCACTCCACGCGGAAGCGGCCATGACCGCTGTCATCTTTGGCTTGGAGGTGATCGCTGTAGGTCATGGGGTCGTATCCCAAACCATTCGAAGCGAATGTGGTGACGCCCTGCTTGGCATACACCCCTGGATTTGCGCCGGGATAGGACACAAAGCTGGCGGTGATGCCACGGTCGGCGTTCAGTATGGAGTTCAAGCCTTGCTCACCCCCGCTGAAGTCGGTGACACCTTCCATGTCGCCGAACCAGAAGGAAAATCCGTCACCGGGTCCGCCGCCTCCCCCATTCTTGAAGCTGGCTTCGAACGAAGCGGTGAAGCTGGTGCAATGGCCCCACACGGTGGGACCCACCCAAGTGCCCCAAGAACCGGGTTGACCGTCGGACACCAACTTCAAATCGCTCTGACCAAACGCATTGTCGATCTGGGCCGAACCGTGAAGGGCTGTACCCAGTCCTGGCAGATCGGGGGTGTCAAAGCTGGAGGAGTACTCCAGTTCGGCGTGGGCCGCGCCGCTGGTGATCAGCAAGGCGGCCAGGGCCAGTCGTCCGTTTGCTCCCCGCAGGGAGTTCTCTCTCTCCCGCAAAAGCGAAACGTTCATGACTTTTCCTCCGGAGAAAAATCTCCTCCATGAAACTAACGCATATCAGACGGTGCGCGGCGCCAAAATGAGTCGATTTCAGCTGGAGGCACCAGATTCAGACACTTTGCCGGGGAATTTTGGAGTCACAACGGCACCGGCGTGTACTTTTTGAGGCCATGTTGACGATGTTCGCGGCCTGCTTGCTCTTGGAAACGCCCGCCAACCTTGGCGTACCCGGGGGCTCATCTGGAACCCTTTCCCTCCAGATTGCAATCGATGGCTTCGGTGGGACCGATGTCCAAACCACCTCCGCCAATGTGGATGTCGGGGGAGGATCGAACATTGCCATGGGACCGGACGTGGAACCGTTCAGTTTGGTTCGAATCGACAACGCCCAGTGGTTTTTTGCCGACACGGATCTGCAGTACAGCTTTTTTTGCGGTGCGTTGGGTTGCCTCGATGTCACAGTGCAACTGCGAAACATTCGCGCCACCTTGCTGAATCCAACGTTGGCCGGGTTGGATGGTGGAGGCCGCGCCAACTTCGATGCCAATTGGTTGTTGGAAGCGGACTACGTGTTCTCCAGCGCGCTGTTCGAATCGACCGGCGGCATCTCCACCCCCACCGCCCCTGGTTATGCCGCCACTTTTGACATCGGCAATGGCAACGTCACCATGCGTGACATCGCGCTCGGCTCCATCAACTCCGAGGTGCCTTCAGATTCACTTCCGGCAGGATTGAGTGTGTCGTTGCAGACCACGGTGAATTTCGGGGGCACCGTTCAGCAAGGCAATTACACCCCACCCCCGCCCCCCCCTCCCCCGGCATGCGGTGATGGCGGGGCTTGCGCGGATCCCCATGGTCCTGGGTGCGACGACCTCGACTGTTGCGTGACCGTCTGTGACATCAACCCTGCATGCTGCACCGACGAATGGGGACTGGATTGCATCGCCTTGGCGGGAGAATTCTGCGGGGCCGTCCCCAGCAACGACCGCTGTGAGAATGCTCGTTCTTTGGAACTGGGCCGGTTCCCCTTCACCAGTTTGAACAGCGATACCGATGGACCACCGTTGATCACTTCGTGCGGCGATCAAGCCACCGCGATTGCATTCACAGGTGACGTCTGGTTCAGCCACACCCCGTTCCAAGACAATGGCGTGGTGGTCTCCACCTGCAACCACGCTGATTTTGACACTCGAATCGCCGTGTACGACGGTTGCGGGGGCACCTTGTTGGCGTGCAGCAACGACGAAGGCCCCTGCGGGCAAACCAGCCGATGCAGCTTTGTGGGAGTGGCGGGACAAACCTATCTCATTCGGGTGGGCGGCCCCTTTGGTCGCGGCTCTGGGGAAATCGACATCGCTTGGGGCGATGTCACGCCTCCCATCCAATCGCCCCTGGCGATCGATGCTGACTCGGGCCGCGGATACGCCATGTTTGGCTTGGGGGCGGGGAGCAGTTGGCAGGACGTCCTCGACCTCGCGGAAGGTCTTGGTGGCACCCCCGCCACGTTGACCACGCCCGAAGAAAACAACTTCGTTGTCACCCAAATGACCCCCACACAAGTTGGTGGCCCCACCGCCATTGGGCTGGTGCAAGAAGGCGACGATGAACCCCTGGGAGGCTGGCGGTGGATCACCGATGAGCCTCTGGACTGGACGAACTGGCGGGCCGGGGAACCCAACGAAAACCCTCTGGGCGAAGACTTCGGCATGATCTATCCCGATGGCACGTGGAACGACCAAGTCAATGCGTTCGGCAACGTGTTGCTTGAGTTCGAGGATCCCTCGGAAGTTCTCGAACGCAAGTGGACGTTGCAACGGGGCGGGACGGGAAGCATCTACCAAGCCATCTTGCTGCCCTTCGCGGTAGGTTGGAACGAAGCTTCGGGCTACGCCGAGTCCTTGGGCGGGACTTTGGTGGACTTTGAGTCCGCGGCAGAAGCACAGTGGGTGTTTGATCGACTGGGAAGTTTGACCAAAATGTGGAGCCAAACGTTTTACAACGGTGGGCCATGGACCGGGTTGCGTCTGGAAAATGGAACATGGACCTGGCGGAGTGGAGCCCCACTGGATTGGGTGCCCTGGTATCCAGGAGAACCCAACGGAACCGGTACCGTGGCCAGCTTTTACAACATCAACGGTGGCCCACGAATGACCTTGGATGACACTTTCGAATCGGATGCCCGGCGTGGTTTGATCGTGGAATTCCCCGCGGTTGATGCATCATGTCCTGGAGACGTCAATCAAGACGACCAAGTCAGCTTCGAAGACCTGATCCAGATCTTGGCCAACTGGGGCGTGTGCGACAACTGCGAGGCCGATGTTGATGGAGACGACATTGTTGGATTCTCCGATGTCTTGGCGGTGCTGACCGGCTGGGGCGCTTGCGAGAAAACGCCGTAAGAAGTTTTCCAACACATCGAGGTTGGCCCTTTGTTCAAGTCCATACTTGGCGGTGGAGAGTTTGCCGGTTGGTCGCCGATTGCGGGGGCAGCGGGGCCAACCGGCACTCCAAAAAGAACACAACCATGTGCGGTATCTCATCGCACATGGATCTTGGGGGGGAATGGACGACATGTGGACTTGGTCAATGGCTTCTACCACTTTGGCAGCGCTGGCGGCGCCCTTGGTGCTGCGAGAATGCACCGTGCAAATTCCGGGACTTCCGCCACTGATCATCAGTGAGGACGACGATCGGCCAACGCCGAAGACCGTAAAACGGTGTGAACCACCGAGCTACAAAAAATTTGGTTGCCGCTGGGAGCTGTGGTGTGAAGACGGATCACCCGTCTATGCCCGGTGCCCGCAGACAGGTGAACGCAGATTCATTCGGGAACCCCAGGACGCCTCCCCCACGATTTTGGACCACGACTTCGACGGCGAATTTCTTTGGCAATGCTCAGGACCAATGGACCTCCACGAACCCACCGCACAACGCATGGCTCGCTTGGGGGTCCGGCCCACCGATGCTTCGCCTTTCGGGTGGTCGTTGATCTCCGATGTGGAAGGTTGGATGCGAGGCGAAATCATGGCTCCCTGGCCGGGGGCCATCGATCAATTGTGGGCCATGCCGCCTCCAGAATCGATGTGCGTCTCTGGGCAAGAATTGACGCTCGACGATGGCCGAACAGTGGTGCACACCGTGCTTGAAGGTCCCCCGGAAGCCTGTCAGAGCTGGGTTGAGGCTTGGAACCTTGCCTGGCACGCCAGCACTTCAGCGACGCCAACTTCTCCTCCAGCCCATCCCTGACCCAGAGCGATGCGAGATGGAGACCACCAACAGCGCGGCCCCTGATCGATCAAGCGGCAGTGGGCTGAGGACGCCGGAAGACCAGTGTGGATGCATCCGAAGCCCCGGCCACAAACTTGTAGCCCTCGACGTTGAATGCTTTGAGGTCATCGGTGGACTTGGGCTTGGCGTGCAACATCCATCGCGCGAACATGCCGCGTGCGGGCTTGGCAAACGCCGCCAAAGTGCGATGTTTTCCGCCTTTGGTTTCTTGGAAGGCACACGTGACCGACGGCACGGGCAAGTCATCCCATTGAACAGCCTTGGCGTACTCGGCGCTGGCCAAATTCACGATGGCTTTGGACTTGGCTTGCTGGAGATCTTCGGTGAGGGTTGCCGTGATTCGGCCGCCCCACCAAGCGGGAAGGCCACGTCCGCGGTCGTGGTCCAACTTGGTGCCCATTTCCAATCGGTGCGGCAAAATCATGTCATGCGGACGCAACAGGCCGTACAAGCCGGAGAGAATCCGGAGATGCGAGGCGGCACGGCGGTGCTCCGCCGCTTTCCAACCGTCGACCGCGAGACCTCGGTACACATCACCTTGAAACAAACAAACGGCGGGCTCCGCCTCTGAAGTGCAGGTTCGCTTCCACGCGGCAAAACGCTGGACATTTTCTTCGGCCAATGACGGGCTGATGTGCATGAGCTCAGAAAGACCTGCCGCATCGAAGGTCCTCATGATCTCAACCAGTTTTCGGCTCTCGTTGGCCATGCGGGGGGAGGTGGTCTCAATGCTCTTTGGCAAGGGACAAGTTCCAAGACGTTTGGCCGGTGAGAGGACTGCAAGCATGCGAAAAGCCTAGTCTTTGACATCCGCTTCGGGTGAATTCTCCACCAAGTCTGCATCCGATTCGGCCCAGTACGGCACATCACCTAGTCCGGGTTTGGGCCACCCGCCTCGAGTCGCCCGACGCAGATCGCCTCGAACTTCAAGCCTGAGCTTTTCGACTTCACGCTTTAAATGTTCCAGCGCCTCGGATTCTTCCATAGCGTTCAGGGCCTCCGCTGGAATGGGTTCCCCAATCCGCATGCCGATGGCCGCGCCCAACCGGGGCCACTTGCGGTGCCTGTTCCAGGCATCCCACGACCCATCGATGGCCAACGGAACCACCGGGGCATTGGTTTTTCGCGACAGCAACAAAACACCACCTCGAAAGCGGGCCATCCGGCCATCCTCGGTCCGTCGACCCTCAGGAAAAATCAACACGCATCGTCCTGCTTCCAACTCGCGGATGGCCGAGCGAAGCGCACGCCCTCCGCCGCGGGCAATGTCCAGGGGAATGGCGCACAGAAAACGAATCAAGGCCCCAAAGGGCTTGAAGGCAAAGAGTCCCTTTCGAGCCAGAAAAACACATGGCCGGCGTCGCACCAACACCCCCACCAACGGGGGATCCAACAACGATTGGTGATTCATGATGTAAATCAAAGGGCCCTCAGGAGGCAGGGCGTTGCGATTCCACATGCGAAGGCCATGCCACAATCGGAACCACCCTTCCACGGCCCCACGGATGCACTTCCAAACAACAAAGCGCCGCAGAGGATGCATGCCTGGGGCAGGATTCACTCGGCGCGATGAAGACGCTGCTGGCGGTCCAACCTCCCGGGCATCTTCCACGCTCTGCACCATGCGTTTTACCACCGCCACTTCATCCATTGTTCCGGTGTCAATGTCCACCGAACCCGGGGCACGAACCAAAGGTGCTTCGTCTCGAGTTTGATCACGCTCGTCACGATCTTCAAGATCTTGCCGAACGGCTTGGGCGTCGGCGATTTTCCCTTGCGCTTCCAGCTGTCGAATTCGGCGCTCGGCACGAACATCCACGGGGGCGGTCAAGAAGAACCGAACCAACGCGTCGGGAAAAACCACCGAGCCTTGATCCCGTCCTTCACTCACCAGCCCCTCGCAGGAAGCGGCCACTTCCCGCTGGAGTTGCTTCAGACGGTCACGAACTGTCGGGTGAATGGCAATGGCCGAAGCCGCTGCGGAAACATCCAAATCCCGAATCCGATGGCCCACACCACGCCCATCCAAGCGAATTTCTGGAGGTGAGGCGGCCCAATCAAAATCAACCCTGATGCGTTGCACTCGGGCGGCGGCGGCGGCAGAATCGGCAGGGTCCTCCCCCGCTTCGAGCATGGCCAACGCTGCGGCCCGGTACATGGCACCGGTGTCCAAAAACTGCCAACCCAGCTCTCGCGCCAGTCGTCGAGCTGCCGTAGATTTCCCCGTGCCGGCCGCGCCATCAATGGTGACGACCAGTCCCCGACTCATGCCTCTGACTCACCATGAATGGCGGTGTGAAGCACGTCCCGCATGGTTTTCCAAGACCCCAACTGATGGGCTCGGATGGGATGCAACGCAATGGTGTTTTCGTAACCCACGGCTTGCAGAAGTTCCACCAGCTCGGGAATCAACTTGACATCATCGGCCACCACACTCGCGGCATATGGGGCCAACCGACGCATGGTGGCTTCCAAACCTCCATGGGCCATGGCATGTTTGATGGAGGGCTGGATCCCAATTCGGAACCCCCCCACCAGCTTGACCAGAGCCATAAGGCGTTCAGGATCATCGGTGAGCCCTTCTTGGGGGAGAAGCATCAGGGTCAGTTCATGTTGCTCGACTTCGGCCATCACCTCACGCAAGATCGAAGCCACCCGCTCCAAAGATGTTTCATCGTTGTCGGCTTTCAACGCGACAGAGACATGGCTTGCTCCAAGGCGAACCGCCGCCGTGGCCAGAGCATGCATGCGCTCCGCGCTGCCCATGCTGGATTCGGGCGAGGACAAATCCAACGCCAAACGCTGTTCCAAGACCAAAACCGGACAGCCAAACCGATCGGCTTGGTCGCGAAGGTGTTCAAAATCTCGACCGGTGGCTCCGGCCAACATGGTCGCAGGCACATTCATGCCCCGAACCTCCAACTCTCGGGCGGCCCAAGACGGCAACTCTTGCAATGCCCCAAATGGAGTATCGACACCTGGCTCAAGCCCAAACGCGGCAACAGAAATCGTTGGAATCATCGGGAGTGAAGTGTACGCGGCGAGGACTGTGCTGCGTGGAAGCCCCCGCAGATTGCCTCGGACCCACGAACCTGGGGTCACTCCACGTCATCTTGCCCCACCCCCCAGACCAAACTCCAATCCGAAAGACACGGAAGCCTTTTCGATCAACCGCGAATGCCGACGTTCTGGTCTACATTCCGCAATACTTTCCAAATTCAATGCCTTGATTTGCTGCAAACGGGGCCAAAGCACACTTTGATCAGATCCGCCTCCTAGGATGAACACCACTTTCCTTTCTTCGGAGAATCCCATGGACACTTACTGCACCGACTCTCACGAATGGGTCCGAGTTGATGGCGACACCATCGAGCTTGGACTGACCGCCCATGCTGTTCAGGAGTTGACGGATGTCACGTTTGTCGAGATCCAGCCCGCAGGCACCATGCTGGGGGCCGGAGATTCACTTGGCGAAGTCGAGTCTGTCAAAACCACCAGTGACATTTACGCCCCGGTCCCCGGAGAAATCATCGAGGTCAACGAAGCCGTGGTGGCCAATCCCGCGCTGCTCAATGAAGACCCCTGGGGCTCAGCGTGGTTGGTCAAATTGCGTTGCCCGGACCTTTCTGGTGTGGAAGGTCTCACCCCACGCGACGATTACGAAGCAAAGTTCCCCTCCGAATGAATGCAGACCCGCTGCTTGAGGTGGAGCAGGTCACCAAGACCTATCACCTTCCTGGCCAGGACGTCCCTGCCCTGCGGGGGGTCGACCTTCGCATCGACTCCCCAGGCTTCTACGCCATCATGGGGCCATCGGGCAGCGGCAAAAGCACCCTGATGCATCTTTGTGCTGCGATGGATGCACCCGACACCGGTTCTATCCGAGTGGCCGGGACCGAACTTTCTGAACTTGATGAAGCCGGACGAACCAATTTTCGGCGCCGCGGCATGGGCATCGTGTTTCAGCAGTTCAATTTGGTGCCCACTTTGACCGCCTTGGACAACGTGGCGCTCCCCGCCCTGCTTGACGGTGAAGGCGAAGCGTCACGGAATGACCGGGCCATGAATCTTCTCATTGAGATGGGACTGAAGGATCGAGCCAGCCACCGTCCCGACGCCCTCTCTGGTGGAGAACGGCAACGGGTGGCGATCGCGCGAAGCCGCATCTTCAATCCTCCGGTCTTGTTTGCTGACGAACCCACCGGAAACCTGGATTCCGTCTCCGGGACTCGATTGCTGCAACAACTTCGCGGCTTGGTGGACGAAGGCCAGACCAGTGTGGTCATGGTGACCCACGAACCCGAAGCAGCCGTGCACTGCGATCACATCTTTGTGCTGCGCGACGGGCAATTCTCAGAAGACTTCCCCGTGGAGGACATCGATGCGGCCGGAGTGGCGACTCGCGTCCAGCTCGCGCTCGGGTAGACCGTGGCGTACGGCCCTCCTGTTGGGCACCGTCGTGATTGCCACGACGCTGTCTGTCATGGTGGCCTGTGGTGCCAAGAGCGCGCAAGGCGCTGTTTCCTCGCGGCTCTCGGATTCCATTGGCAAAGCCACCGCCCGGGTGGTTCATCCCGGTGGCGGCCGCATCGAACGCAGTGTCCTGGAGACGGTTCGAAGTTGGCCCGGTGTTGAAACCGCCGTGGGAAGGATGGACGGCTCGCTCACCTTGGAACGGGCCGACGGTGCCAAAGATCCCAAGACCCAGTCCAAGCGCCGCGTGGTCGTGGCTGCAGAAGGCATTGAGATCCCAGACGAATACAAGGTTCGAACGCTTCGCGTCGCCGAAGGGGCGTTGCCCAGCGGCCCTAGCGAGGTGCTGCTCGACAAACTCGCCGCCCGAAAACTTGACGCAGGGATCGGCACCGAATTGCTGGTTCGGCGATTTGGCAAACCCATCCCCCTCAAAGTCACTGGCATTTGGGACCGCCCCATCGTGGGCCCTTTGCAAAACCCCACCGCCTTCGTCGAAATAGGAGTCTTGGGTGAAGCCATCAACCGACGAGATGGTCTGGGCACCATCGCCATCGTTCACGAAGAAGGGATTGATGTTCCGGCTTTCGTCGAAACTCGTGGCGTAGAAGTTCCCGAGTTTCTTGCCCTGGAAGCGGCCGATTTGGTGAAGAGTGGCTTCGATCGTCGCGTCCGCGGCGGCGAGCTGACCACGTTGGTGGTCAGTGTCATGACGTTCCTTGGGGCAGGATTCATCATCGTTACCGGGTTGACCACCGGAGTCTCGGAACGTCAACGAGAGTTGGCGGTGCTCCGCTCGGTGGGCGCGACACGTGGGCAAGTGTTCCGATCCCAAATTCTCTTTGGGCTGTGGCTCGGAGTTCTTGGCGGACTCGGCGGCATCCCCTTTGGATTGGCCCTGACCCGGGTGGTGGCTGAGGTTTACGCCGACAAACTCCCAGATGGCATGCTGATCGACTGGCCGGGCATTGCCCGGGCATTGATTGGGGCCACCACTTCCGGCGTTTTTGGTGCGGTGTATCCGGCATGGTTGGCCAGCCGGACCACTCCTTTGGACGGAATCTCCAACCTCGCCCGCAACAACAGCAGACGCGATATCCAAGGCGTCACCATTGCCGGATTCCTTCTGCTTTTGGTGGCGTGGGGCACCGCCTTTGTGGAGCGAGGCGAATCACGGTACTGGTACTACCTTTACGCAGGCTTGCCAAGCTTGTTGCTGGCCGCCTTCGCTTTGTCGGTGCCCCTGTTGACAGCCTTTGCCGCAATGTTTGGTCGGCCGGTGGGACGGCTGTTGGGACTTCCCGGCGATGTGATCCGCGGGACCATCTTGACCACGCCATTCCGGCACGGCATGACGTCTGGCGCGTTGATGCTGGGCCTGGCCATCCTGACCTCCTCTTGGGCCATTGGTGTCGCCACTCGGCGTGACTGGATTGATCGCATTCGATTTGCTGACGGGTTCGCGGTGGACCCTGCAGGGTTCAACCAAGAGGATTTGGATGCGGTGCGTGGTTTGGACTTCATCACCGACACCTGCGAACTCAATCGGCTGCCCATCGAGATCGCCGACCAACAAGTTTTTGGCCTCGAAGAAATTTCTTCAAAGAACGCCATGGGTATTGGTTTTGATCCTGAAGTGTTCTTCGCCCTCAACGCCATTGATTGGACCGCCGGGTCCCTCGACACGGCCTTGCCCGCCCTCAAAGATGGATCGGGGGTGTTGGTGGCCGATCGGTTCCAAACCGCCAAAGGGTACGACGTCGGTGACCCCATCACCCTCAAAGTCGGTCGGGCAGAACGAGAATTCTCCATCGTGGGCATTGTGTCGTCGGCCGGTTTGGATCTGGCCACCCAGCTCTTCGGGGTCCGAGATCTTTACTCCGAGTACGCCGTTTCAACCGTGTTCCTGGATCGAAGGGTCGTTTCCGAGGTGTTCGGAAACAACGAAGTGCACTTGCTTCAAGCCAACCTTTCTGAGGGAATCACCGACACCGAAGCAGAACTTCGCATCGCCGAAGCCGCCCCCGGTGTGGTGTTCCGCTCGGGACGATGGATTTTGGGGACCATTGATGACATCAGCCGAACCTCGATGGCGATCATGACCAGCGTGGCCTTTGGGGCTTTGGTCTTGGCAACATTGGCGACGGGAAGCGTGGTCGCGGCCAATCTACGCGGGCGAGCCTTTGAGTACGGTGTGATGCGGAGTGTGGGTGCGTCGCAAACTGCAGTAGCGCGCATCATTTTTGGGGAAGCAATCATTCTTTCGCTCACCGCAGTTGTGATGGGTGTCACCCTAGGAATGCACTTCGCCAATTTTGACCGCATGCACTACGCGGGCTTGGTTGGAATCGAACTGCGACCACGGCCCGTTCTGGGGCCAACCCTTCTGGGCGCGGCCACCACCCTCGGCATGTGTGTGCTCGCCTCAGCCATCCCGTTACGCAGGCTGCTGAATCAGCCCCCGGCCGTACTCGTGGCGGCGGGACGCAACGAATGAGCGAACAGCGTCCATTTCGAATTGTCAGCGATTACGCGCCAACCGGTGACCAACCCGCAGCCATTGAATCATTGACCGCCGGTGTTTTGGCCGGAAACAAGCATCAAGTTCTTTTGGGCGCCACCGGAACCGGGAAGACCTTCACGATGGCCAACCTCATCGAACAGGTCCAACGCCCAACCTTGGTGCTGTGCCACAACAAAACATTGGCCGCGCAACTCTACGAAGAAATGCGAGCGCTTTTCCCCGACAACGCAGTGTCATACTTCGTTTCGTACTACGACTACTTTCAACCTGAGGCATACATTCCCCAGCGTGACATCTACATCGAAAAGGATTCGTCGCGCAACGACGATTTGGATCGATTGCGTCTGGCCGCCACCAGCAATCTGCTTTCACGAAGAGACACGATTGTGGTGGCCTCCGTGTCGTGCATCTACGGACTGGGTTCTCCGGAGAACTACCGAAACCGGGTCTTGACCATCACCCGCGGCGACACCGTGGACCGTCGTGAATTGTTGCTGGGCTTGGTCGACATGCAATACGGCCGCAGCGAACTTGATTTTCAACGCGGTCAGTTTCGGGCCCGAGGCGATGTGATTGAAGTCTGGCCGGCCTACGAGCAATACGCCGTTCGCATCGAACTCTTTGGTGATGAAGTGGACGGTATTGAACTGGTCGAACCCATTTCCGGCGAAGTGCTGGCCACCGAATCTCAAGTCTTCCTATTTCCAGCCGTGCACTACGTGCTGGACAAGGACCGGTTGACCGACGCCTTGGACCGAATCAAAGCCGAGCTGGATGGTCGGGTGTTGGCTTTACGGAGCGAAGGCAAACTTTTGGAAGCCCAGCGGTTGCTTTCACGAACCAAATACGACTTGGAAATGCTCGAAGAGGTTGGCTTTTGCCAAGGCGTGGAAAATTACTCCGCCCAACTGGAAGGTCGCCCCAAGGGCTCACGGCCCCATGCCATGCTCGATTATTTCCGATTCGCGCCCGAAGGCAACGCCAACGACTGGCTGCTTCTTATTGATGAATCCCATGTGACCATCCCGCAAGTTCGAGCCATGTACAACGGCGATCGCGCCCGCAAGCAGGTGCTGGTGGATCACGGCTTCAGACTCCCTTCTGCGATGGACAACCGTCCCCTGAAGTTTGAGGAGTTCGAAGAGCTGGTCCCGCAGGTGGTGCATGTATCAGCCACGCCCGGGCCTTGGGAACTTGAACAAGCCGATGGCGTCGTCGTGGAACAAATCATTCGGCCCACCGGTCTCCTTGACCCCACCGTAGAAGTTCGCCCCGCCCGGGGCCAAGTGGAAGATCTGGTGGAGGAGTGCGCTCGTATCGCCGCCGACGGCGACCGCACCATTGTGACCGTCCTGACCAAACGCTTGGCCGAAGATCTCTGCCGGTACCTGGAAGGTCGGGACCTTCGTGTTCGGTGGCTGCACTCGGAAGTGGAGACATTGGAGCGACTGGAAATTCTCCGCGCTTTGCGCGAAGGTGACTTCGATGTGCTGGTTGGGGTCAATCTGTTGCGAGAAGGGTTGGATCTTCCCGAGGTGGTCTTGGTGGCGATCATGGATGCCGACAAAAGCGGCTTCTTGCGGTCCCCCACCAGCATGATCCAGACCATTGGGCGCGCTGCCCGCAACGATCGGGGACGGTGCATCATGTACGCCGACAAAATGACCCCCGAGATGCAGCGAGCCATCGACGAAACCGAACGGCGACGGTCCATCCAGATGGCCCACAACGAGGCCCATGGCATCACGCCGACCACCATTCGCAAAGAAATCCGCAAAGGAATCGAAGCAGAACTGGCACCAAGCCGAGAAGCCCGAAAGAAAGCCAACCGCGGTGCGGGCGCCAAACGCGTGGACCGCGAAGCCTATTTGGAAGCCCTCCGGTCCGACATGCTGGAGGCGGCCGCCGACATGAAATTTGAACGGGCCGCCGTGCTGCGGGATCGGATCCAAAAAGTTGAAGCGGCCGAAGCAGACAAGGACGGCACAATTGTGCAAGGTGATTTCGAGGATGACGAAGCCCACACAAAAAGTCGAAAGGGCAAGGGTCGGCGGCGAAGCCGAGGTTGATGCACGAGGGTAGGATCCCCCCCATCTCAATCGAGCCAAGGAGACACCGTGCCCAAACCCCCCGCTTGCCCTGACAAAGTCAACGTGTTGCTCATCGGTGGTGGCGGCCGAGAACATGCTTTGGGGTGGAAGATCAAGAAATCTGGGCGATTGGGTAAATTGTGGATCGATGCTGCCAAGCACGGTGGCCTTGCACCGCTTGGTGAGTGCTGCCCGACTACAACCTCGGGACCCTTCCATGAAAAATCAAACAATCTCTTTCAGCTCCGGGGGTGGTGCGACGAAAACGACATCCACTTGGTCGTGGTCGGACCCGAAGTGCCACTGGCCGATGGCATTCACGATGCCTTGGCCACCGACACGAGATTGGTCTTTGGACCATCGGCAGATGGGGCTCGGCTCGAGGCCGACAAAGCCTTTGCCAAACAGTTGATGCGGTCCGCCAATGTCCCCACCGCCGACGCTCGCATGTTCACGATTCCCGAAGACGCTTTGGAATACGTCCGGACCAAGGAAGAACCCTGCGTGATCAAAGCGGCAGGGTTGGCCGCCGGCAAAGGGGTCATGATTTGCAGCACGTTGGCAGAAGCAGAAGACGCCATTGCTCGCGTCATGGTCGACCGTGAATTCGGCGACTCTGGAGACACGCTGCTGATCGAAGAAATGCTTTCCGGACCAGAGGTTTCAATCTTGGCCCTGACCGACGGCAATTCGTGTTGGATTCTTGACCCCGCCCAGGACCACAAACGGGTTGGCGAAGGAGACACCGGCCCGAACACCGGTGGCATGGGCGCGTATTGCCCCGCGTCGGTCTTGGATGAAGACCAGA
Organism: Phycisphaeraceae bacterium; assembly: GCA_004213555.1. Classification (GTDB taxonomy): domain Bacteria; phylum Planctomycetota; class Phycisphaerae; order Phycisphaerales; family SM1A02; genus UBA8653. The sequence continues at coordinate 361,504 of SHAP01000001.1, forward strand.
TGGCCACCGTGGAACGAGACATCTTGGTGCCCATCTTGGATGCCCTGAAGCGGGAAGGCATCGTCTACCGCGGCGTGCTCTACGCTGGCTTGATGTTGACCAAGGCTGGTCCCAAAGTCCTCGAGTTCAACTGCCGCTTTGGCGACCCAGAATGCCAACCGTTGTTGGCGCGGCTCAAAGGCGACATCATCAAGATCCTCTGGGACACCGCTGCGGGCAACCTGGCCCACACAAGCATTGAATTTGACGAGCGTCCCGCGTGCTGTGTCGTAATGTGCAGCGAGGGATATCCCGGAGCCTACGAGAAAGGCAAGACCATCCAAGGCATCGACACCGCACAACAACTCGGAACTGGCGACGAGCAAGTGATTGTGTTCCACGCTGGAACGAAACACGAAGGTGGTGAAATTGTCACGAGCGGTGGACGCGTGTTGGGAGTGACCGCATTGGCGAAAGATTTGGATCGAGCAAGAGCCTTGGCCAACGAGGCCTGCACGACCATTCACTTCGAAGGATCTTTCTTTCGATCCGACATCGGGGCCAAAGCTTCTTCAGAAGGCTAAGCCCACTCAGACCGCTGCCGGAGCAAGCACCGAGAGCACTTTGCGTGCCGTGGCTTCACCATCCAGTGGAAAATCACGTCCCACACTGAAGCGCAAACTCGAACCGGCCATGACTTCGTCCATGCCAACGGCAAGCAGCGAATGCATGGGTTCCATAGAACCGGATGCGCAAGCGCTGCCCGCACTGCAGGCGACACCCGCCTCGGAAAGTTGCAACAACAACCCTTCGGCAGGACGACCAGGGAACCCCAAACAGCTGGTGTTCCACAAGCGATGGGCACACTCGCTGTGCACCACCATATCGGGGATGGCCGCGCGCATGGTGCGTTCAAAGGCAGGCTGCCACTTGGCACATTCCACAGGGGCAGGGCTGGCCAACCAAGCTTGGGCCAGTTGAGCCGCGACACCAAGGCCAACCACCCCAGGAACATTTTCCGTGCCACCGCGGCGTTCTCGTTCTTGCGGCCCCCCGATGTTCTGAGGTGAAAGACGGAGGCCAGGGCGGACAACCAAGGCTCCTATGCCTTTCGGCCCATGGAATTTGTGACCGCTGAGGGTCAACAAGTCGACGGGGACCTCGGACAGATCCACGGGGATCCGGCCAATGGCCTGGATTGCATCGGTGTGAAAACGCACACCGTGGGCACGGCACACCGCACCAATGTCCGCGATGGGCTGAACCACGCCGGTTTCATTGTTGGCCCACATGACACTGACCAACGCGGTGTTGTCGGGGTCGGCGGCAATGGCATCTTCGACCACCTTGGGGCGGACGATGCCACAATCGTCGACTGGGAGGTTGACCAATTCGCACCGACCAAGCCGGGCCAAACGTTGAACACACTCACGAACCGCAGCGTGCTCCACTTCGGCCACCAACACCCGCCGCCGGTCGGGGAGGGCATCAAGCGTTCCGGCAATGGCAAGGTTGTCCGATTCGGTGCCGCCACTGGTGAAGACGATTTCTGAAGGCCGAACGCCAACCAAAGCCGCAACTTCACCTCGGGCCAATTCCACCCGGCGCCGTGCCGATTGCCCCGCCCGGTGCAAACTGCTGGGATTGCCATGCTCGTTCATGCACGAGACCATGGACTCGATCACTTCTGGATGAGCGATGGTCGTGGCGTTGGCGTCGAGGTAGACGGACTCAGCATGGGTCATGGCGTGGATTCCAGTGCATTGGCACAAGTTAAGTCAAACCGGCTCCCTTCGAGGCGGGCTGGCCCGATCGGCTGACTCTGGGTCCTTCAAAGGGACACTCCAGCCCTCGGCCAAGTGATGCCGCTGCAGCGACCGCACCACCAGCAGCAGCAAGGGCAGGAGCAACAACGCGAACGCGGCGCACACCAACCAAATACGAACCGAAGGAACGCCGATGATGCGAAGCAATTGGAAGATGACAATGCCCACCAATCCGGGCAAGAAGGTGGAGGCGTTCCAAGTTCCCAAGAACCGGCCCCGTTCGGCGGCGGGCGCCAAGTGCTGAATCAAGGCCAGCAGCGGGACCAAGTAAAAGCCCGCCCCAATGCCCCCAATTGCGAGCGCCAAACAGTTCACGGCATAGAGAGTCATGCCATTCCGGGAGGCCAAGAACCCTTCGGCCGTGCTTGCCGTGGGCAGCATGCCGCAGAGACCAAAGCACACCCCCAAACACAAGACCCCTCCTGCCGCCAAACCCAATTGAATGCGCTTGCCGGAGAGCAAGCCGGCCAAAACACAGCCGGTGCCGATGGCCAGACCCAACAGGCCTTGCATGGCCGAGACCAAGGTTTCAGAAACGCCCAGCACTTCCCGGTAATCAGGCAACAAGACGATGGCAATATGCGCAATGAGATAGAACGCCGCGTCGGCAATCACCAAAAGAAGCAGCGGTGATTTGGACATGGCCACCAAAGAACGCCAGTAATCGGCAAACAAGGCATCCACCACCCGATGAACGATGCTGGGCGCTTTGGGAAAAACCACCAACTGGGGCGACATGGGCGGCACCTTGGGCAAAGGCAAAAGGGCCAACAGTCCAAAGCCAGCCACAACAAACACCACCAAGCCGGGCAACCACGCCACACCAGGTGTCGCCGGGGCAAGCACCACCGCAGGGTCAGACGATGGAGATGCATCGAGCACCAGTGGCAATGAGACCTGGGGCAAACCATCCAATTCGACACCCGATGCCGGGGGAACATCCGCGCCGGTCAAGAGCAACTCGACCGACCGGGAAGCACCATCGGACGCCGCGGCCACTTGGGACGCCAGAGTCGACGGCAGGGTGGTCACCCAAGGGCCTTCGGGGAAGGACCGCGTGAACGCCAATGGAGTCGTTTCATCGAGACCAGCAGCAACCAGCTGGCCTTCGATGGCAGCGACCTCCCGCAAAGGCCCACCTCCAGAGATGTAAGAGATCTGCAGGTCGCCCGATGGGGCATCGGGATGCGACTGGTCCAAAGCTTTTTGGACCGTGCTGGGTGTGCCATGAACACGCACGGGATCACCAAGCCAGTGTTCGTAAATCGGCCCCCCCGCCAACATGCCCAAAATGACGGCCACATTGGTGGCCATCGAAGTGATGCCATTGGCTTTGGGCAAGTCCCGTGGCCGAATCAGTGCCGGGATCAAGCCATACTTCGCCGGACCAAAGAAAGAACTCTGCAAGCCGAGCAAGAACATGGCCGCCAATCCAATCACGACGCTTCCCTTGAGGAAGGCAAGCAGGGCCAACAACGCCACCAAGACTTCCAGAGATTTCACGCCCCGAACCATGATGCGCATTCCAAAGCGGTCGGTCAGCCGCCCGGCAAATCCAGAGAGGAAGATGAAGGGAATGGTCAAGCCATACGCCGCCCACGCTTGACCACCAGGACCAAGCAGCCCGCCCCAAATCCCACCCGCAGCCAACGCAAAAGAAAGGGTGCTCTTGAGGATGTTGTCGTTCAGCGCGGTCAAAAATTGCACCACCGTCAGCCCAAGAAAACCGGGCTGCAGCACACCACGTTTCGGTGGGTGTTCGGATAGAGGATCAACCTCAGGCACGGACGGAGGATACGTCGGGGAGTCGCCCCAATGTCGATGCTTCCGCCAGTGAAGGCCGCAAAAAAGCCCCGCAATGCGGGGCTTCAAAGTGCGGATGAGAGGGCTCGAACCTCCACGGGATTTTACTCCCACAAGAACCTGAATCTTGCGCGTCTGCCAATTCCGCCACATCCGCGTGACGTGAGGGAAGATTCTACCACGAGCCTCTCAAACGTCGAGAGGGTGATCGAAGGGCAGAAGCCAGTGCAGGGCCGCCCCCAAATGGGGTGCAAATCCGAACCGAGGAACGAAGGCGATCAAACCTCCACAGCCGCGGCGTCTTCCGCCTCGGCCGCTGCTTCGGCTTCCGTTTCCGACTCGGGCAAGACACCACGAGCGGCCAGAACTTTCTCTCGAATTTCGGCCGCCGCGTCGGGGTTGTCGCGAAGGAATTGCTTGGCGGTTTCTCGACCTTGTCCCATACGCACGTCTCCCCAAGAGAACCACGCACCACTCTTTTGACAAATGCCTTCGATCACGGCCAAGTCCAACAGGTCGCCGCTCCACGAAATGCCTTCGTTGAACATGATGTCGAACTCGGCTTGCTGGAATGGCGGCGCGATCTTGTTCTTGACCACCTTGCAGCGAACGTGATTGCCAATGGCTTTGTCACCATCTTTGATGGAGCCAATGCGTCGAATATCAATACGAACCGACGAGTAGAACTTCAAAGCCCGGCCACCGGTGGTGGTTTCAGGTGATCCAAACATCACCCCGATCTTCTCACGGATCTGGTTGATGAAAATCACCGTGCATTCGCTTCGGTTGATGGCACCTGTCAGCTTTCGCATGGCTTGGCTCATGAGGCGGGCCTGCAAGCCAACGTGCGAATCGCCCATATCGCCTTCGATTTCCGCTTTGGGAATAAGCGCGGCGACGGAGTCCACCACAATCACATTGGTGGCATTGGAACGCACCAACAACTCACAGATCTCGAGGGCTTGCTCACCGGTGTCTGGTTGAGAAACCAGCATCTCTTCAACATTCACCCCAATGCGACGAGCCCAAGTGGGGTCCAATGCATGTTCGGCATCAATGAACGCCACCACGCCACCCGCCTTCTGGGCTTCGGCGGCAATGGTCAAGGCCAGCGTGGTCTTGCCACTGGATTCTGGTCCAAACACTTCGACAATGCGACCTTTGGGAACCCCTCGGCCCCCCAGGGCCAAGTCCAAGCTCAGAGAGCCGGTCCCAATCCCGGGAGGCGCGGTCAGGCCATCTCCCTCGAGGCGCATGATGGAGCCCTTGCCGTAGGTCTTCTCGATCTGGTCAAGAGCCCGGTCCAGCGCGGCTTGGCGACCGGCGGATTCTGCGTCGGGGGCGGGAGTGGTGTTTTTTTTGCGTGCTGCCATGGCTAAAGCGTGCTCCTTGCTGTTCGCTCATCTCATCCAAAGTGGCCCGTCGGAGATTCAATCCAACGTGCCGTGATGGTTGTCTTGCAGCAGCCTAGGACGCCGTCGTCCAAGCGGTGGATCTTGCTGCAGATCATCCATCAAACCCCAACCCATCCATATCCGTTCGGGTTCTGTCAGGGGTCAGAACAGTATCGGCGACAACTCTGGAGTTTGCCCAGTTCTGCGGAAATTTTCTTGGCCCAGACTGACAATCGGCGTCAGTCCGGCCGCATAATCCTTCCACGATGCGGTTGATGACATGGAATGTAAACGGTCTTCGGAGCGCCCTTAAAAAAGGGCTCCCGGAGGTTCTCCAAAAGATTCGACCTCAAGTCGTTCTGCTTCAGGAAGTAAGAGCGTTTCCTGAAGATCTTCCCTCACCCTGGGCCAATCCTCCGCGGTGGCACGTGGTGTGGAACCCCGCCGAAAAACCGGGATACAGCGGTACCGCCATTTGGTCTCGCACGCCCATTGAAGTTCTGGAACGTGGGCTGGGCGGCCCCGATCAAGAGGGTCGGGTCCTCGTCGCCCGCACGGGAGGCATCGTGATGGGATGCCTGTATCTCCCCAGTGGATCCTCATCAGAGGCTCGACAAACCGTCAAAGACCGGATGCTGGTCGAGTTCACCACGTGGGCCGAACCATGGCGAAAAAAATCCGAACCAGTCTGCCTTGCCGGCGACTTCAACGTTGCCCCCACCGAACGAGACATCTACCACTGGAAGAGCAACCAGAAGACCAGTGGATTTCTTCCCCACGAACGCGCCTGGTTTGCCAATCTGTTGCAACGCGGATGGCACGACCCGGTGCGTGATGAGGCTGGCGAACGGGATGGTCCGTACACCTGGTGGTCCAATCGCGGACAAGCTCGTGCACTGGATCGGGGATGGCGGATTGACCACTGGCTGCTCAACGAAGCCGCCAAGCAAAGATGTTCTCGACCGAACGTCCACCGACAACACAGTCTCTGCGTGTCAGACCATGCACCGGTCACCATTGATCTTGACAGCAGGTGAAGAAAAAAACCTACAGGACACCAAAACGTATTTTCATTTATGAAAAATGCACTCTGACATTTTGAGTTTGCTTCAATTGGTTTTGCACGCATTATTTCGATTGAGCCGCTGACCAAGATCTATTCCATTGGTCAGAGGTCTTTCTCAGCAAAGTCGCTGTTGAGACCAGACAAGTTAAACACACGGGCCAAGTCTTCATTTTAAAGACAGACAGGGCGATCGTTCCGTCTTGAGTGACGGGTGGAGGTTGGAAATGACATGCAGCGGGGAACGGCGAGTTCGTCTGGGTGAAGTGATTGAAATGGCACAGCGGTATCGAGGATGGAGCCGGCGCGAATTGGCAAGATCAATCGGAAGAGATCCCACCAAGTTGATCCCTTCAACAGGACTACCACGGTTGGATTTCTTGGTTGAACTCGCAGGTGCTTTGGATTGGGAGGTCGATGATTTGGTATCACATCTTTGGGGAGGAGAACGAGATCAAATCAAGCCAATTTCTAATGAAGAGTTGCCCGGAGATGCAGACTTCAATGCACTTGATCAGCTTGCCAAAGAATGCCACTTGACTGGCCAATTTGAAAGGATGATCGCCTTGGCCCGTGCTGCACGTGCGCGAGCCACAACTCCAACCGAAACCGCACTGTCCCTAAACCGAGAATCAGGAGCTTGGGACGGGCTGGGCCGATTTCGCTCAGGAATTCGAGCGCTGCGTTCAGGACTCCGGCTTGCGGATGTAGATGGTGATGTCAGACGAATGATGCAATCCAACCTTGCTGGAGCCCACTATGGGTTGTGGTCTCTTGTGGAAGCTCGTGGAACCGCGATCGACTTGATCGACACATTTCGACGCGCGCCACCAGAGTGCCTCCGGGATCACCGGTCATTGGCTTTTGCGCATCTTCATGTTGGGCAGTGTGCGAGAAGGCGGATAAGAGACCTCCTCGATCGTCGAGACCAAAGCGTCCATGCCCGAGTCGCCGTGGATCACCTTCTCATTGCCAAGTCTCATTTTGATCAACTCCATCGTGAGTTTGGTGACCAAAGGCATGATGGTATTTCAAGGACTTGCACCGCAGGAATTCTTGAAGCGGAAGTTTCACTTGAGCACAGGACCGCTGAACGGGCCCTTGATGACATTCACCAACTGATCGATTTGCCTTGCCAAACAGCCGATGAGCTTGAAGCCAGAGGTTGGTGCTGTATCTACGCGTGCAACATTGTTCTCCGATGTATTTCACGCGAATCGGATGTTCATCGACACATGGCCATCTTGACTGACAAAGCACAAGCGGTTGCGGAGACCCTGAATCACTGGCCTCTGAGGGAACGTGTTTTCACAATGGAATACATGCGATGGGAGCAAACCAACGGACCTGTTGGAGTGAACCCTCCCAAAGTACTCGACCAAGAAGAATTCCGGACAGTTGCTGGAACGTTATGTCGATTCCCCTGCTTCAGAGAGCGTGGGCTGACCATACTTCGAAGCGCTCATCTGATTGAAAGTTAAAGTCATGTCACCGCTGAATCAACATTGCGTTCGTTACCAAGAATCTCAAGAAGACACTCACATTCTGGACGAAGACCTTTGGCCAAAGCAATCAGTAAGCATTGAACAACAACCAAGTTTCTTCACATGGCGCTTGTATTTGGTCTGCCTTCTGGTTCTTGTGACTCTGAAGCCCAACAATGTGCTCGCAGACCAACCCAATTTTGACTCACATTCCAACCAAGATGTTCTCGACTTGTCAGCCCACAGTCCAGCAAACAAGAAGAAGCCACCCCCGCCAGAGGACCCTGCGCCGCCTCCGCCTCCTGAAGGTCAACAGCACCCTGGATATCCGAAAAGCCAAGCCTCACTCATACTACTCGCACACCGGTTGAAGCCTCATCATCAATTTTGCTTTGAAGATTTTGGAACCAATTCAGGCTTAGGAATCACCGATCCATTCCCACTGGCACCTCAACAACATCATGGATCCTCCAGCGTGGTTCCATCCCCCAGCAGCCTGTGCTTGTTTATCCTCGCTGCCCGCCACCGACGACGAAGGATGACTTATGGTGCCCGCCCCAACCATGGTTGCCTCCACCATCATTTTGTCCGATCTTCACCTGGGCCGAACAACCAGAGCCGCGGTATCCCCTGAATCAATTGCTGCTTTGTGCGAGCCTTTTGATCGAGTGGTTTTGAATGGCGATGTGTATGAAGCGCACCACCCCGCATTGAGAGAACGCGGAGCAGAAGCTTGGCACACCTTGAAAGACAAACTGATGGCCGCCGGCTGTGAGCTCATACCCATCGCTGGCAACCACGACGCCAAAGCGTTTGACCGGCGTGATCTCTTCCTTGAGGAAGGGCTGGTGTGGGTCACCCACGGAGATGTCCTGGACGAGCGGATTGCCCCATGGAGCCTGTCGTCCAAACGAATGGCCCAGGCCTGGGAGAAGGCCGCTGCCCAAATGCCCATCCACCGGCGTGTGTCTCGCGAAGGGCAATTGGAGATCGCTCGTCTTGCGGGATTTGCCGAGTGGGATTTGGGGCCCAAGGACCGAGTCCCCCCCGCGGGCGGCACGTCGCTTCGCAAGGCCATGCGTGATCCTGGTCGGTTGATCTCTGTGCTTCGGTATTGGAAAGAATGTCCGGACCGGGCCCTTCGCTTTGCCAACACCTCCGGTGTCCAAGCCCCCATCTTGGTGCTGGGCCACTCCCACAACGCCGGACGCTGGCGCCGTGAAAATCGAACCATCTTGAACACTGGTGCGTTTGGATTTCCCGGAAGCCCGTATGCCGTGGTTTTGGACGACCGTGGTCTCGCTCTGCAGGCGGTTGAACGTACAGATCAGGGGTACCAGTTGGCGGAAAAGCCGTACTGGCTCGATGCATGGGACGCGATTCGCGCTCAGGCGTCTTCCGACTGATCGTCTCCGAGTTTGCTGTCGTGTTGGGCGGCTTTGGCCTCGGCCTCGGCTCGCATCTCGGCTCGATACGCCCGAAAGAGCATGGTCCCCACCACGGCCACCACCACCATGGTCAACAGCAGACCGGCCAACAAGAAAAGCACTTCGGTGGCGGGCATGGACCAGGACTCGTTCATCAAGATGCTTCCTGGTCGGACGCTTCCGAATCTTCTTCCGACTCCCGCAACACCGGTGGCACCAGCTCGGACCGTTCCACCACCTCCACCCGGCCCGGTCCTGCTTCGTTGACCACCAACAAGGAGGCACCTTGGGCGGCTTTCACCAAAACCCCCAAGCCGATGCCTCGGGAGGAAGCCATGGGTGATGGACCACTGCTGGTGACCTGCCCCAAGACTTCGCCGGGGGCCCCGTCTTCGTCTCGAAGAATGGGCGCTCCGGCAGGAGGGACTTCGCCCTCCGGAAAATGAAATCCAACCACCCTGCGTTTGGTCGAACCGTCGGCCAAGTGCTGCATCCGGGCCACCACTTCCTGTCCCGGATAGCACCCCTTGGTGAACGAAACCCGCTGGTGGACCAGATCGGTTTCATGGGGCAAAAACTCTTGGTTGAAGTCGATCCCAAATCGAGGCTGTCCTGCCTCCAGACGAATCAAATTCTGCGCGAACCAGCCGGCGGGTCGAGCGTTTTCGATGGCGGTCGCCACGGTCCAAAATTCCCGCACGGCCTCCGTCCGCACCAGAACTTCAAACCCCTGATGTGCCGGCTCATCCACCAGAAGCACGGCTTCCGCGCCCTCTTTGACCGCGGCCAAACCTGCCGCGAGTGCCTCGGTTGCTTTGGGGCCGTACAAGCCCACCGAACGCCACGAAGGCTGGGCCAGTTCAACGTCTTCGCCGAAGACAAAAGCATCGATGGCTTGAAAGGTCTTCCCCATGGACCCAACATCCGAAGCCAACACGAAGTCGTTTGGTCGGCGCAGGACACGAAGATCGTCTTCCACACGACCTTTGCGGCTGGTTCGAAAACTGTCTCGAACTTCCCCCTCTTTCATGTCCCCAATCTTCTGGGTCAGCAACCGCTCCAACAAATCTTCGGCGTCGGCACCGGCCACTTGCACGCATCCCCGTTGTGTTTGATCCACCACGGCCACACCCCGGCGAAAAGCGGCATACTCCAGTTCGATGGCGTCAAACATGGCCACCACCGGCGGTGCGTCATCGCCTTCTCCCCAGCGGATCCAGCGCGGCTCGGCCCCACCCACCCGGTGCCCCTCTGCGGCTCCGGGTCGCTGCACTTCCGGGACCGTCTGGGCCCGAGCTTGTTCCGCCCGTTGGCTCCAAGCTTGATGGAGCTCGAAGAGCGGGTTCTCGCTGGCGTTTGGAGAAGGGTTGGCCTCGTCGGCATTCATACCTTCCACGGTATGCCACCCCAGCTCGAAGTGTCATCCCGTGCCTTGAATTACAAACCTGATTAGGCTCCGCCCTGTCATGCCGCCCGAAGATGCTCACCGCCGGCCCATCGTGTTGGTGCTCGGACCCACGGCCGGGGGCAAAACCAGCCTTTCCATCGAGTTGGCCCGACGCCTGCCTGGAGGCGGCACGTGTCTGGGCGCCGATTCCATGCAGATCTACCGAGGCATGGACATCGGGACCGCCAAACCCACCGCCGATGAACGGGCCGCCGCCCCGCACGAGTTGTTTGACTTGGTGGATCCAGATGGTCCACCGTTCACCGTCGCCGATTGGCTGGAAGCCGCCGAGGCGAGTATCACCACCTGTCGAAACACTGGACGGTGGCCCATTGTGGTCGGAGGAACCAATCTCTACGTGCAGAACTTGCTGTACGGAATGGACGCCCCCGCGCCAACTGACCCGGTCTTGCGGGCCGACTTGGACGCCATGTCCGACGCCGACCTGCGTGCCAGGTTGGAGGAAGAGGCCCCCGAAGACGCCCAACGCATCCATGCCAACGACCGGCGACGCACCATCCGTGCCCTCGAACGAGCCGCCGCCGAAGAAGAAGGCACCCCGACCACCGCCCGCGCCTGGGACGGTCCTCCCCGCGAAGATTTTGTGGCCATTGGCCTTGAGTGGCCGGTGGAATCAATCAACCGCCGCATCAACGCCCGCGTGAAAGCCATGGCTGCGGATGGCCTCATCGACGAAGTTCGGGCCCTGCATCATGCCAACCGCTTGGGCCGCCAAGCCCGGGAAGCCCTTGGGTACCGGGAGATTGTGGATCACCTCGAAGGCCGCTGCTCGGCCGAAGATGCCTTCGAACGCATCAAGATCGGGACCCGGCGATTTGCGAAACAACAACGGACTTGGCTGCGTCGATTCAGAATTCTTCCCCGGACCGTTTGGCTTGGTGCAGAAGGGAAAACCACGGCTGAATTGGCCTCTGAGGCAGAAAAACACATTTTTTCCACCTACGGTGGATCCACCTCCTCGACCGAATAGAGGTTGACAGCGGGACTTCATCTCGCCACCGTGTCTCGCTTCCACCCCTCTCATCCCCCCCTGCTCAGGATCCCCATTGGCCAAAAAGAAGACGAGTTCGAAAGCATCGGGTGGCAAGAACGCCGCCAATCTTGTGATTGTGGAAAGCCCGGCGAAAGCCAAAACCATCCAGAAGTACTTGCGTCCTTTGGAGTCCAATCTGGGCACCTTTGACGTCCAAGCCAGCGTGGGGCATGTCCGCGACTTGCCTTCCAAATCTCGCAAGGGCATGAAAGAAGCCGTACCTGGCGTCGACCTCGAAAACAACTTCGAACCGAGCTATGAGGTGATGAGCGACAGCAAAAAGACCATCACCGAGCTTCGGAAAAAAGCCAAGGCCGCCAACACCGTTTGGTTTGCCACCGACCTTGACCGCGAGGGCGAAGCCATTTCTTGGCATTTGGCCGAGGCGCTCAGCCACGACGTGGACTCGGCCAAGCGGGTGGTCTTCAACGCCATCACCGAACGTGAAATACGCGAAGCCTTTGAACAGCCCCGTGCCATCGACATGGATCGGGTCAACGCCCAACAAGCCCGACGAATACTCGATCGCATCGTGGGCTACCAAGCCTCCCCATTGCTTTGGAAGCGGATCACCAGTGGACTCTCGGCCGGACGGGTGCAATCGGTCGCGGTGCGTTTGGTGGTAGAACGTGAACGAGAAATCCGTGCCTTCGTCCCCGACGAACACTGGGATGTTGAAGCGGATCTGGTTCTCGATGCCACATCTGTTTCCGGATTGGCCGAAGCGTTTGCCGCGCTTCAAAATGAAACCGACGCCGACGGGAAAGGTCCCACCAAGAAGCGATTGGCCCAGTGGCGTCAAGACCACGGCGCCTTCACGGCCAAACTGGTGGAACTGGATGGCGAAGCATTCAAGTTGGGCACCACCTCAGAATTCCCCGAAGATCTCAGCGATCGCATCGCCAAGATCTCGGCATCGGTCGGTATCGAATCGCCCGAAGTGCACACGGAAGAAGACCCAAAAGGCAAAGGCCCCGCCAAGTTCCGCCGCACGGTCCGCGGTGCCGTGGCCGACGGCGTTCGGTACGACGTCGCCGGAATTGAACGCAAAAGCCAAAAACGCAAACCCGCCGCCCCGTTCATCACCAGCACCTTGCAAATGGCCGCGTCAAGCTTCCTGGGCTTCGGACCAAAGCGCACCATGGGCATCGCCCAAAAGCTGTATCAAAACGGGCACATCACCTACATGAGAACCGATTCGCCCGGGCTTTCCCCCGAAGCGATCCAGATGGCCCGCACCCTCATCGATCAAACCTACGGCCAGGCCTACCTTCCCGACAAACCTCGGCACTATGCCGCCAAGAGCGATGGGGCCCAAGAAGCGCACGAGGCCATTCGGCCCACCAACGCCTCGGTGGAAGGGAAAGATCTCAAAGGTGTGAGCGAAGAAGACCGGAAGGTCTACGAGTTGATTCGCCGCCGTTTCTTGGCCAGCCAAATGACTGACGCCCGTTGGGGCCTTCTGAATGTGCATTTGGTGCGATCCGACCAAGCCACCGGCGCCGTGCTCCGTGCCGCAGGTCGAACCTTGGAATTCGACGGGTACCTCAAAGTCTCCGGTGTCTCCGTCAATGCGGATGACCAAACCTTGCCCGAGCTCCCCGAAGGCACGGCGACGTATCCCTTCTGCGTCCGACCCGAACAAAAATTCAGCAGCCCCCCCAGCCGATACTCCGAGGCCTCGCTGGTCAAGCGACTGGAAGAAGAAGGGATCGGACGGCCCTCAACCTACGCCTCCATCATCTCGGTCATCCAAGATCGCAACTATGTTGAACTCGTGGGCAAAAGCTTTCACGCAACCGATATCGGGGAGGCGGTCACCGACGTCATGATGGCTTCCTTCCCCAACCTCATGAGTCTCGATTACACGAAACGCATGGAGGATGAGTTGGATCTTGTCGCCGGTGGGGACAAGAATTGGCGTGACATGCTGGGCGAGTTCTACGGAAGATTTTCCTCATCGCTCGAGGATGCACAAAATCAACCCAACGTCCGGGCCGAGCTGAAGCCGGCCAAATGGAAGTGCCCCGAATGCGGCAGCACCACCGCGTACCGTTTGGGCAAGAGCGGAAAATTCCTCACCTGCACGTGTTACCCCGATTGCAAATGGGCCTGTCCCATCGACCGGGAAGGCAACCCCACCGGGCCCGAACAGGTCGACATTGTTTGCCCCGAGGATGGCGGCGCGATGGAACTTCGTTCCGGCAGGTTCGGCAAGTTCATCGCTTCGGTGAATTACCCCGAAGTCAAGTTTGTTCTGAACTTGGATCGCAAGGGCGGCATCAAACTTCCCGCGCCCCCACCTCTTGAGATTGAAGAAGAGTGTGAAAAGTGCGGCAAACACTGCTACCTCCGTGATGGGAAACGGGGGCCATGGATCGGCTGTTCGGCCTTCCCCAAGTGCCGCGGACGGGTGGCGTATTCCAAACTTCCGGACGAACGCAAAGAAGCTTTGGAAAAGGCATTGGGCACCCACCTCAAGGTCAATCCGCAACCGGAACTGGTGCGAAAAGACGGCACCCCGATCACCGAAGGCATGCTGGCCACCGACCTTTTGGTTCCAGGCGGTTCCGTGGTCCTTGAAATCCACCCCGATGCCGAAGGCGATCACGACTGATGTTTGAGATGCTCACCGACCGGGTCGGCAAAAGCCTCCGAAACCTGTCGGGTCGGGGTCGGATCAGCGAATCGAACGTGCGCGAAGCCATGGACGGGGTGCGAACCGCACTTTTGGAAGCCGATGTGCACCACGAAGTGGTGGATTCGTTGTGCGAAGAAGTGGTCACCGAAGCCTTGGGACGAGAGGTCACCAAAAGCCTGAAACCGGGCGAAGAAATGATCGGCGTGGTGCACGACAAACTCGTGGAACTGATGGGGCCCGATGCGTCGCCCCCCATGTGGGTTGAACCTGGGCCCACGATTGTGATGTTGTGCGGCTTGCAGGGCTCGGGCAAAACCACCACGTGCGGCAAGCTGGCCGCGCGGTGGAAGAACGAAGGCCGGAAGGTCCTGGTGGCGGCCGCCGATTTGCAACGGCCCGCCGCGGTTGAACAACTGCAAACCGTGGTGCAGGGCGTGGAATCCACCGGGCGTGGGTCGGGACAAGTGGCTTTCCACGGCGAACCGGAGCGCTGCGCCGAATTCGGACGGGCCGTTGGCGAAGCCGTCACGGTTTGCCGAAATGCCATCAACCGAGCCCGAGACGAAGGGCACGAGGTCGTTCTGTTGGACACCGCCGGTCGATTGCACGTCGACGACGAACTGATGGGCGAACTGGAAGCCATTCAAACCGCGGTGCGTCCGCATCGAATTCTGCTGGTCGTTGACGCCATGAGCGGGCAAGACGCGGTGGACAGTGCGCGAGCGTTCCACCAGAGGTTGGAAGTGGATGGCGTCATTCTTTCCAAGTTCGATTCGGATGCTCGGGGCGGCGCGGCACTGTCGGTTCGACGGGTGACCGGGGCCCCCATCGTTCACTTGGGGGTTGGTGAACACAGCGACCAACTCGAGGACTTCCACGCCGAGCGCGTGGCCGGTCGAATCTTGGGCATGGGCGATGTCGTTTCTTTGGTTGAAAAAGCACGTGACGAAGTCGACGAAGCCGAAGCCCAAAAGATGGCGGTCAAACTTGCGGAAGGTCGCATGACGATGGATGACTTCCTGTCGCAAATCAAAGCGATTCGGCGCATGGGGCCCATCAAACAACTCCTCGGGATGCTGCCCGGTATGGGGGCCGCGCTCAAGGACATGCCCATCGATGAAAAGCAGTTCGACCGGGTGGAGGCGATCATTGGCTCCATGACCAAAACCGAGCGAACCGATCCCGATCGCATCGAACGCTCCCGGGCCAAACGAATCGCCGCCGGCAGTGGCACCGCCCGCGATGAGGTTTCTCGTTTGATGAAGCAATTTGACGGCATGAGCCAAATGGCCAAGTCCATGCTTGGTCCAGACGGTACCCCGCGTGAACAGCCCGCCATCCCCGGGCTCCCGGGGGTCGGCAAGGGCAACACGCAAATCAAATCTCGCCGGGCCGGGGCCAAGCGAGGCAAAGGCAAAAAGCGTCGTTAATGCTTGTCACTGCCCATGGTCGATGGGCAACGGGTCCGAAACATCACCACGCGACCAGGCACGGAGCCGGGGGAGAACAATTCGAATCACGAGAATCTTCAGGCACGCGGCCAGAGGAATGGCAAGCAGCATCCCGTAGACACCAAGCAAAGCTCCGCCAGCAAGGACCGCCACCACAATGGTGACCGGATCCAACCGCGTGGCCCGACCTGCAATCAATGGCAACAGCACCCAACCTTCAATGGCCGACACCAAGCCAAACACCGCGGCTGGCAACACCACGGGGATCCACCATGCGGCCCGTTCAACCTCGGGGAGTTCCAACCGAGCCAACACGGCCAAGCCAATCGCAATGGGTGCCCCAAGTCCCCCAACAAAAGGCACGGTCGACAGTGCTCCGGTGGTCATCCCCAGAACAAAGGCATAGGGCACCCCAACCAGCCACCACCCCACGCTGAACATCACGCCCATGATGAAGCTCACCAAGAGCCGCCCCCGCACAAAGCCGTTGACCACATCGTCCATCTCTTGCAGAAGAGAGATTGCAGCTTCTCGGTTGTCGCGCGGCACCAGTTGGGCCCCAAAGCGAACCAAATCGGGATACCACAGCACCAGGAAGTAAAAGTAGAACGGGATCAAAAACAACAGGAACCCGGCATCCACAATGGCAACCAACACACCCCAAGCACTGCTCAGGGCGGCACTGGCTGCACGCAAGCCCTCCTCTTGAAGGACCGCATCATCCGACTGACTGGCCAACTCTTGTTGCACAATGCGTTGAATCTGCATCTCCAACGAGTCGGCGTTTGCATCCGTGGATTTGACTTCGACCTCAGACTCAACGAGGACACTTTCCACGTCGAGCACGGCTTCACCGGGCAACAACATCGCCAATCTTTGCAAGGGCGGCGCTGCCTTTTCCGGCAAAATCGATTCCACCCGCAACACCCGGCGTTGCATGTCGCCAGACTCCACATCGTCCACCAAACGCAACGTCTGGCCCACAATCAATGGGAGCACCAACGCCAGCAACCCCACCACCAAAACGCCGAACAAAGCAACGAACCACGCGGCGGCCCGGGAGCGGGAGACACCGCGTTGGCCCAGCCCTTCCACCAGAGGTTCCACCAAGTACGCCAAGAGCAACGCCACCAGAAGGGGGATGGTGATGGACGACAGGGCATGGCCCAGCCACAAAACCGACAGCCCCCCGGCAATCAGCAGAACATCACGGATGGCCTGGATTTCCCAAAGATGCTTTCGATCAAATGACGTCATGCGTCAAGGGCCTCACGAAGGTCAACCACCGAACGGAAGTGATCGGGGTGATCCTCCTCGGTGGTGGAGAGCTCGCCTCGGGCCACCATGGCGTAGACGATGCGGCCAAAATCATCGGTCCGCTCAATGTGCCAGTTCGAGAGCACCAACCACGCCAAGCCTCCCCAACGAGTCTGAGCGAGATCAACCAGCCCACGGCACAATTCGTCCCCCGAGACGTGCCGCTGCCCCTCTGTTTGACCGTGCCGATGGGTGGACGCGTGGTCCAGCCCCTGACGGACGAACTCATACGCCGCTGGCGGGTACGGCAATTCTTCCAAAAGGGTGTTTGCTTCACTCACAACCCAATCATACCGGGAACAACGCTCGGTTCATCCCCGACTTGTCCACCCCCGACGCGGAAGTTCTTGCGGCAGGTACACTTTTCCCAACTACGGAGACAGATGTATGCCCTCGATTCGCCTGCTTGTTCTTGCGCCAACCACCCTTTTCGCCCTCGGATGCGTTCCCCAAAGCCAATACGACAGTTTGTTGATGGCCAACAACACATTGGAAGAAAACCAAGCCGTGGTGGAGGCCGAGCGAGATGAAGCCTTGGCCCGCATTGACGATGCGGAAGCCCGCGTGTCAGAAGCTGAAGCCCGCTACGCCTCGCTCCAGAACGAGTTTGGTGGCATCACCGATCAACTTGGTTCTTCGCGCGACACCTTGCAGGCCATGCGGGAGCGGTTGATCAAGCTCGAGGCGGGACCGCTGCCGACCGACATGGCCGCCGACCTGGCCCAACTCGCGGCGGCCTTCTCCGATCTTCTGACCTTTGAGAAAGAAACCGGAACCGTTCGCTTCAACAGCGATTTCACCTTCTCCTCTGGCTCGGATGTGCTGAAGGATGGGACCAGTGAAGCCATCAGCGCTCTTGCCGACATCATGAATGCCGCTTCTGCAGCCGGCTTCGAGTGCGAAGTGATTGGCCACACCGACAACGTCAAAGTGTCCAACCCCGCGACTCGGGCCAAACACAAGAACAACACCTATCTTGCAGTGCACCGCGCCATTTCGGTTCGGACGGCTTTGGTGGGTGCCGGTGTCAATCCAGCCCGCATCAAAGTTGCTGGCTACGGCGAGTACCGCCCCGTGGTCGCCAACACCAAAAAGGGTGCGGCACAAAACCGTCGGGTTGAAATTGTGTTCACCAGCAGCACAATGCTGGCAGAGCTTCCCGCGGCTACCGAAACCACTGCCCCGGCCACCGAGATCACGACCCCAATTGAGGTTGAAGAGTACGAAGCTCCCAAGTGATCCAAGGCTTCCCGGCGGCCGAACGGCAGCTCGGGAGGGACCAAGAGCACATTGACCGAAAAGCGACCTGGTCCGGGAAAAATCACCTTTCCCGGGCCAGTCTTCGTTTGGAAACTGTGAATTGCTGGGGGATTGCTGGCATTTGCCCCATCTGGAATTAGACTTCGAAGAACCCCCTAACGGAGTCCCTGCAATGAAAAATGTGATGGCCCTTGCGGCACCTGTGTTGATGACTTCAGCGGCGCTCGCTGATGCCTCTGGTTCGTACAGCTGGGAAGATGGTGTGGCCACCATCATCGGCAGCTTCGGAAACATCGGCACCGCTGAGAACGTGTCGGACAATGCCAACACCGGCAGCCAAGCGCTGTACGTCGCGGAAAGCCCCTTGAGCGGTACACCGCAGGCGTACGTCGCCTGGGTTCAAGGTCTCACTGATGGTGATGTGATCGACGGCTCGTTCTTCGCCTTTGATCAAGGCAGTGTTCGAGTTCGGATCTGGGGCCACTACACGAGTGGTACCGACGATCCGACCAGTTACTCCGGATCAGCGAGTGGCAACACCGCATACACCACGGACATTGGCTGGGAACAAATGAGCCACACGTGGACCTTCGACTCCAATGCTGGCACCCGTGATGGCTTGATGATCGAATGCCGCATCTACTCCGCTGATGAAGCCAACAACTTTACGTACGTGGACGACATCTCGGTGAATGTGACGGGCTCAAACGCCACCATCTTGTTCCCCGACTACACCCTGGGTGATCTCGACAGCGACGGGGTCCCCGACAGCAGTGACAACTGTCCCAACACGCCAAACGCAGACCAAAGCGACTGCGACGGCAATGGTGTGGGTGATGCTTGCGAAGTTGACACCAGCGACTGCAACAGCAATGGCATTCTGGACAATTGCGACATTCAAGACGGCACCTCCAACGACAACGATGGCAACGGCGTGCCCGATGAGTGCTTCGGCAGCGGCGTGGTCTTGAATGAATTCACCTACTACTACCCCCCCGACTTCGATGGGAATGGAGATGGCGAAACCATCAACTTCAACGACGATGAGTACCTCGAAATCCTGAACACCAGTGCGGCCGACATCGACATTTCTAACTGGACCATCAGTGACCGAACCGGCGTTCGACACGTCTTCAGTGCTGGCACCACTATTTCCGCAAACTGCGGCGTCGTGATCTTCGGTGGCGGCACGCCATCCGGGGCATTCGGCGGCATGGAAGTCGTGGTCTCCAGCACTGGCAGCCTGTCCTTCAACAGCTCAGATGACTTGATCGCCTTGGCCGACGCTTCAGGCATTGTTCAAGACTCCTACGAGTACCTGAATCCTTCCAGTGACGATTTCCGCGGCTTCGGTCGCTCGCCAGATGGCTCGGGTGAATTCGCGTACATCGGTGGTCCTGATGCCAGTTTGGCGACCATCGGACTTGATGCCTCTGGTGGCTTCTTCGGCGGCTGCAGCAGTGGTGGAGACAGCGACAGCGATGGCGTCCCCGATGACATCGACAACTGCCCGAATACCTCAAACTCTGATCAGGCCGACTGCGACGGCGACGGTGTTGGTGATGCTTGCGAAACCGGAATCTCTGATTGCAACAGCAACGGCATCCCCGACAGCTGCGACATCGACAATCAAACCAGCGGCGACTGCAACACCAATGGGGTTCCCGACGAGTGCGATCTGATCGACGGCACGCTCGAGGACAACAATGGCAACAGCGTGCCTGATTCGTGTGAAGTTGATGTGCCCGCTGACGTGTACATCAACGAAGTTCGTCGCGATGAACCCGGCGCTGACAACAACGACTACGTTGAAGTTCGAGGCCCATCCGGCCAATCCATGGACGGCATCTCACTGATCATCATCGGTGATGGCGCTGGTGGATCTGGTGTGGTCGAAGAAGTCATCAACCTGAGCGGGTTGGTGGTTGGCAGCGACGGCGCCTTGCTGATCTGTGAAGACACCTTCACCTTGGGACCGATTGCCTTGGCAGATCTGATTCCCGAAGGCGGCGTGAACCTGGAGAACAGCGACAACATCACGCTTGCCTTGGTGACCAACTTCTCCGGAAGCCTCGATCAGGATCTGGATACCGACGACAACGGCACCTTGGACGCCACCCCGTGGCTTGGCGTGGTCGATGCGGTTGGCTCGGTGGAAAATACCGACACCCCTCCCACCGGAACCGAGTGGTCCTACGCGACCAGCTTGGGTGGCGAGGACATTGGCCCGGACACCACCTTCGCCCCCGCCCACATCTGGCGTTGCCCAGACTCCTTGGCGTGGAACATCGGATTCTTCGGTTCCGATCAAGGTGAACTCCAAGACACCCCCGGTGTTGGCAACCTCGACTGCGATGGCGGTGAGCCCAACAACTGCCCCGAGGACGTGGATGGCGACCAAGTGGTCGGGTTCTCCGACATCTTGGCGATCCTCTCCAATTGGGGCGGCAGCTCTCCTGACATCGATGGCGATGGCGTGGTTGGCTTCAGCGACGTGCTCGCGGTGCTCTCCTCGTTCGGGGATTGCAACCCCTGATCCAGTGGGTTCACCGGCGTGGGCACAGATGCTCATGCCACCAGCAACCTTTCAGCCCCGCTTCGGCGGGGCTTTTTTCTTTGGGCTGCTTGGCCTACTGGGCACCCACTGGCTGCAAACCACACTCGGCCATGGCCGAAACGAAGCTGGGGGGAGGCTCGATGCGATGCTGCTCGGGACGATCGGTCACCGGATGAGGAAAGCCAAGACGCCAAGCATGCAAGTGCATGGGCCCGGCCAACCGCATGGCTTTGGATGACGTGTCGGGTGGCGCATCCACGCGGTAGATCCGATCACCCATGATTTGAACCCCCACCCCTTCGGTCAAATGCACGCGAATCTGGTGCAGTCGACCGGTTGAAATTCGACAGGCCAGCATTGCATGCTTTGGACCCGCGGCAACCTTTCGCCACGCGGTGTGGGCCGGCTGACCCGCCGGGTCTGGAACCGCCAAACGAACCCCAGCCCGTTCCACTTCACGCAGAGGAAGATCAACTCGACCTGAAGGACTGGATGGATCGGGGTGAACCAACACCAAGTAATCCTTTTCCACCCGACGTTCGGTGAATGCGGAACGCAGTCCGTCGTACCCCGGCACCGTCCGAGCCACCAGCAAAGCCCCGGAGGTGTCCCGATCCAAACGATGGATCACTCCAAAGTCACGCCGAGCGCCAAGTTTTCGGAGTTCGGGGCCAAATCGACTGGCCAACAACCCGTTCAACAAAGCGTCGTCTTGGTGGCCCCGCCCGGGCTGCACCACTCGGCCTCCGGCTTTGTTCAGTACCAAGTAATGCGGATCTTCGTAAGCCACTGCCACCGCAACCCCAGCATTGGGCACTGGCGTGCTCAAGGCGCCACCCCACGATTCGGAACACGCCCCCGGTTGATCAATTGCAGTTCGACAGCTTGTTCGAAAAAATCAGGCTGCTCGGCCAGGCCTTCCCAACTCCACCACGCCCATGGATACCAGCCCCGAGCATCGGTCTCGGGATGAAGACGAAACGCGATGGGGACTCTGCGTTCCAAATCTCGAATCTCACCAAATCCACGCCACTTCTGGTCCACCCCCCGATTGATGACACCATCGCCGCGAAGGAATTCCATGTCAAAAGGCACCCACCCCAAATCAGGATGGAACCACTCTCCCCAGGTGATTGGCTCCGGTGGAAACCGCAGGTTCAGGAAGCGGACGCCATGGACCGCTCGAGCGGGCAGACCGGCCGCCCGCAACACACCCACCGCCACCAAAACATCTTCCACGGGATTCACCACATTGGATTTGGCGGCTTCACTGGCTTGACGGGCCACGATGCCTCGAATGGCGGTCGAACGCCCCCGCGCGGTCGCGGGTTCACCCACCCGGATCGTTCGGATGACACCCGCCAAGAGAGATTTTGCCGCCCGCCACGGAGAGACCACTTGCAACCGATCCCCCGCAATGTTCTTCACGGCCTTGGCAAACACGGGATCGTCAGAGTCGATCAATCCGGATGGTTTCAAAGCTGGTGCAACCTCGGACGAAACGGAGCGTGGCCACGGCAACTTGGCGGCTTGTGACTCATCAACCACGATCCCGTAACTTCGATGTGGAAGCATGATGGACCAACGCATGGTGGTATCACGGCCCTCGCCCAACGCAAATTGAACCGCTCGTTCGCCCAGTACGTCTTTGGGGAAAACCTTTCCGTTGGCAATGGCCGATTTGTCTTGCCTCGTGCCGATGAAAAAAGCACCGTCCAGTCGCTCGACTTTCGCTTCCGAGGAGGCGGTTTCCTCAACAAAAGGCATCCTGATTCGACCACCTTGGATGTCAAAAAAGCCATTGGGTTTGACTTCAAGCCATCGGGTGCCGTCAATCCAAGGTGGACGAAAAGGCCAGAGCTGGTCCGGACGAAAAATTCCCATGGGACGTCCATCTGGACCGAGCTGGATCGGAACCTCACTCGACAGCCGAATCTCGACGGTCAGTTCCCAATCATGGGCATCCACCCGATTCAAAATTTCCTGAGCGCCAACGTGGCCCATGGGCAGGAAGAGGGTTGCCAAAATGGTGAATTTCAAGGACATATTCAGAACCACTTGCAAAGTCTTGCATATGCGAGGATAACGGGCACTCTGGCCTATGTTTGTTGAATTGCCCCGAGGGTCATCTCTTATGTTGCAACGAATCGTATTGTGCTCTTGGATCGTCCTTCCCGCTGCTCTGATGGGATGCGAGCCCTCTTCGCCGTCGACAGAATCCGCCGGCACTGACGCACCCGGTCCAACGCCGAGCAATTCAACCTCCCCTGTCGAAACCGCCGAAGCCTCAGGGGATGCCGTATTGGGGCTTGAACGCTTTGAGCATGATTTTGGTGAGATTTGGGATCTCGAACCGCAAGAGACCACCTTTGGTTTCGAGAACAAAGGCCAAGGCCCGCTGATCATCGAAAACGTCAAGGCTTCTTGTGGCTGCACGACCCCAACCTTGACCAAGACCACCTACCAGCCAGGTGAAAAGGGCACGCTGGAAATCGCGTTTGCCCCCAAAGGCAACGGACGCCAAACCAAAACCCTGACGGTTCGATGCAACGACCCTGATCGCCCGGTCACGATTCTCAAAATCTCCAGCACCATCAAACCGTTCGTCAAACCCGAACCTTTGTACTTGCGCTACGACGAGGTTGGCAAAGGAGAAACCAAAAGGCTCACCCTGGATTTGCAATGTGTGGATCCCAATTTTGAAATTTTGGACTTTGGTATTCGCGGAACCGCCGCCCGCTATTTCAAAGTGGACCAAGACCCGTTCCTGCCCAACCAGTTGAGTGTGACTTTTCTGGGCAACGCCCCGTGGGGACCACACTACGCAAACGTCTTTGTCAAAACCCGTGGTGTCCTGCCCAGCGGAACTCCGGTCGAAAAAGAAGTTCAATGCACGGCCTCAGTCACGGTGCTCGGAAGCATCCGCCCTTCGGACACCATGTTCCGGGTTGGGGCAACCGCCCCCCAAAAGCCATTTCAAAAGCAAATCACCCTGACGGCCGACAAGCCATTCTCGATCCTCAGCGCCAACATCACTGGCGCTCGCCGAGATGGGCCCACCATGAGCCTCAACTTCGCGCCGGCCTCCGGTGATGGCAACGTGTGGCGGGTTCAACTTTCGGGCGATCCCGGTGACTACTTGGGCGCTCTCTCAGCATTGGCGGTCATTGAGACGGACTTGCCAGACGAATCACAACTCAAGTTTCGAATTGCGGGCATGGTCCGTGAACTGGGCAAATGATGCTCACCCTGCTCTGCGGACTGCTTTGTGCGAATCAGCCGAACATTCTGCTGATCATGGTGGATGACCTCGGTTGGCGGGACACCAGCGTTCGCAATGGCCCGCCCGAAGATCCCACCCAAGCCCAACTGCAGACCCCACACATCCAGCGCTTGGCAAACGAAGGCATGCGTCTGGACCATGCCTACGCCTCCGGATGCGTCTGCACCCCCACTCGGGCTTCTCTGTTGACGGGTGCTGCACCAGCTCGACACCACATCACATGGTGGACGCTGCACCCCGACCGCGACACCAGCGGAAAACATCCCACGCTCCGACCACCGGACTGGAACAAAGAAGGCGTGCAGCCCTCACCCGATTTGCTGCCGGAGCGACTTCGCCGGGCGGGATACCGAACCATCCATGTGGGGAAAGCGCATTGGGGCGCCCACGGCACCCCCGGCAGCGATCCCTTGCAACTGGGCTTTGATGAAAATGTTGCTGGGCACGGTTCCGGGGCTCCAGGCTCATACCGCGGCATCCATCGTTTCAAAAATGCCAAAAGCACCACCGACTTCAGCAAATCATCCGTCTGGGACGTCCCGGGACTGGAGGCCTACCACGATCGCGATCTCTTTCTGACCGAAGCGTTGGCCATCGAAGCTTCACGCAGCATGGAAGCCGCCGTGGCTTCTGGAGAACCGTTCTTCCTTCACTTCGCCCCGTATGCCGTGCACACACCAATCATGGCCAATCCCCGCTGGATTGATGAAACCGAAGGTTTGGCCCCAGTCGAAGCACGCTATGTCAGCTTGGTGCGATCGGTGGACGCGGCGGTGGGCGTGCTTTTGGACCGGTTGGATGCGCTTGGGGTGTCCGACAACACCTTGGTCATCTTCACCAGCGACAACGGTGCGGTCTCGGGGTACGCCGGGCGGCCGGCAAATCGGAACGCCCCGTTGCGTGGCAGCAAGAGCAGCCCGTATGAAGGGGGACACCGGGTTCCACTCATTGCCCGTTGGCCCCAGCACATTCCCGCTGGCTCTGTCAGCAACGCCATGGTCGTGACGCATGATCTTCATCCCACCCTGCTGCATTGGGCGGGACTGGATGAAGAACAACGAAATGTGCCCGACGGCCTCGACATCTCTGCAGCTTTACTTGGACAACAAGACCAGTTGGAACGATTCATCGTCTGGCACAAGCCCCACCGCACGGGCGGACAAAATGGACGCTTCATGCCGTGCACCGCCATCCGATTGGGCGATGAGAAGCTCATCGCTTGGCATGCCGAACAGAGATTTGAGTTGTACAACCTGCAAACTGATCCTGGAGAACAGAACGATCTGTCCCAGACGCAACCCGAACGTGTTCAGGCTTTGTCCCGTGTGCTCGCCAATTGGTGCCGCCAGGCCGGTGCTCAAATGAGTGTTGATCGAGAACGAGGGGAACCTGTGCCTTGGTTTGACGCTTGGTAAGCCCAAGGTCTTGGGCTGAAGACCAACGCCCCCACTGAACGAATCGCGGTGAAGATCCCTCCAAAAAGACCAAACCTCCCAAAATGAACACCCCGCCGAAGCCTTAGACCAAAGATCCTCGCGAAATCAGCTTGTTTTTCGACTCTGACTTGCTTGATACGCTCACAGAGAGAGAATGGTGAAGTCATGCTGACTGCACTTTTGGCAATGGCAGGCCCCCTGCCGCCGATTCTTCCAGAAATTGGCATCGAACGTCCCCCGTGGGTCTTTGAGGCCGATGATGAATCACTGCTCGAATCAGCCCAATTCGGCGCCTTCCGGGCGTTGACTTCGGTGACCGCCTACGGAGGCATGGTGCGGGATGCCACGAACAGTCCGGTCATCAGTATGGCTGGAGTGGGCTTTCAGCTGGCCGCACTGGCCTTGGCCCCAGAGCACGGTTGGATGACTGAGCTTGAAGCCGAGACCAAAGCGCTGAACATCTTGCAAGAAATTCTCAACACCCCTGGAATTACCAAACACGGATTGTATTACCACTGGATCGATGCGACCTCCGGCGCGCCACGACCAGACTGGGATGGGGTTTCTACCGTGGATTCTGCATTGCTCTACGCCGGGGCGATTGTGGCGGGTTCCCGCTTTGGTGGACTCGTGGACGATGCCGTCACCGAACTCCTCCTGGCCGCCGACTGGTCCAAGTTTGTGCTGACCGATGAAGTTTCAGGGTTTCCATCGGGGTATTTGAGCCTCGCTTGGGAACCTGAGAACGAAGCGGAACCCACTGGGTCGGGCGGGCTGATGCCATTCGCTTGGGTCGATGCCATGGACGAAGAGCGTCTGACCGTATTTTTGGCCCAAACACAATTGGATCCAACAAAAAGCACCAACCCCAATCTTTGGTGGTCGCTCCGACGCCCGATTGGCATCACACCCGCGGGCGAGCGGGTGGTGTACTCCCCATACTCCGGTGCATTTTTCCGAACGTTCTACGCGCAATTGTTTATGGATACCCCACGGATGGGGCCAGACAATCCAGCCAGTCGTGGTTTTCAAGCCCGAACCACCACCGACTTTTGGGAAAACAGCCGTCGGCATGCCGGACTGCATCGAGACCGAGCCATCAGCAATCCCGAGGGTTTGCCGACGCTCGGAGCAACCGGTTGGCCCCTGACCGCTTCTCTATCACCATCGGGCTATGCCGTTCCAGGTGTTTTTCCTTCACCGCAATCCATACCGGGATCCAACCGTCCTGAGGATGAACCCAACCCCGGCGGAACCAATCCTGCATACGGAGATGGCACCGTTGCGGTTTATGGAGCAGCAGGCGCTCTCATGTTCGATCGGCGTGCCATGGAAGTTCTGCGGTACGCGAGAAATCTGAACCCACCCTTGGTTTGGAATGAACCATCCGTGGGCGGCTTTGGGTATCGGGACGCATGGAACGAGGGCAATGGTGGCTGGTCGGCGTCAAAACACATCGCAATCGACGACGGAGCATTGCTTGTGGCCATCGAAAATGTTCGCACCGGCCGGGTTTGGTCGCTCTTCCACGAACATCCGTTTGTCCAAATCGCAATGGAGCGGATTGGCCTCAGTCGTTCCAGTTGTGCCTGGGGCGGGTGCCCTGAAGATGTGGATCGCGACTGTGTGGTTGCTTTCTCGGACCTCTTGGCCGTTTTGTCGGACTGGGGATTCAATCCTGGAAGTCCGGCGGATGTCAATCAGGACAATGCGGTTGAATTTTCCGACTTGCTGGAGGTGCTCTCCGCCATTGGCCCCTGCAACGCCGGCAAATTGCCCGAATAACCCCAACTCATGGCAGTTCTGGTTTGGAACCATGGTGTCTCGACGTACCATAGGACGTCTGGAGTGGAATCTTGAAGATGAAATTTATCACCCCCTTACTTGCTTGTTCCGCCCTTTCCTCGTCGTTGGCCGCCGAAGAGTTTCTCGATGAACGCTTCGACTACCCCGATGGAGCTCTGCTCAGCGGAGGCTGGTTTGACACGACCTCGGTGCAAGTGATTGACGGCAGTGTGGTTCACAGCGGGAACGGCGACGGTACGGGTTATGCCAACGCCGCCAAAAAAATCATTCCCCTCCAAGATCTCGGCAGCAATCCTGTCTATGTGATTTGCTGGGTGGAACAATTGATCGATGAGCCAAACAATGGCTTCGCCAACATCACTTTGGCCCGAGGCGGCCAACTCAAATTGGAAGCTGGCACCAACTTTGCATCGGGTGATACATGGAACCTGAAAGGTCTTGGAGACACCACTGGCGACTCCGGAGTTGACGCCTCCCAGGGCTCATTGGCACGACTGGTGATTCGAGTGGAATTTGGCCTCTTTGCCGACAGTGCGGCCATGTGGGTGAACCCCGGCAATCTGAACAATCTGGGACCAGCCGACGTGTCGATCACCGACCCCGGGGCCAATTATTCATTCGATCGAATCCTCATTCGATCGGGCAACAACTCGACCAACCGCATTCTGGTGGACTCCATTTTTGTGGCGGACACCACCGTCGGTGCCCCCAACGTTGATACACCAAACAACACATCGGCGTGTTGTCTGAGCGATGGCACCTGTCAGTCCGGCGATGCGCAATTCTGCGACGCGATTGGTGGTCAATCTCAGGGCGATTACAGCACCTGTAACTTTGCCAATTGCGAACCGTTTGGTGCGTGTTGCTTGGACATCGAAACCTGTGAAATTCAAAGCCCCGACTCGTGTGACCTCTTGGGAGGGGCCTACCGGGGCGATGGCGAATCATGCGAGCTCACCAATTGTTCCCCAACCGGTGCCTGCTGCACGCCCAACGGAAATTGCTTCCAAGCCACCGCCAGCAACTGTGAAGTCGGTGGAGGCGCCTTCCAAGGATTTGGGGCCGAATGCGCTGACTTCGCCTGCCTCGTGGATCTGGCGTGTTGCATCGGAGAAACTTGTGTGCCGCTGGACCAAGCGGTCTGCCTCGCCAGCGGAGGCGTCTTTGTGGGTGGCGAATGCAGTGCCTCGGCCTGTGCTGCCCCCTGCCCTACTGACCTTGATGGCAACGGCGAGACGGGCTTTACCGACATCGTTGCCCTGCTTTCGGCATGGGGCACGCCTGCTGGCGATGTGAACGGCGATGGCACCACCGAGTTCCAAGACCTCATTGTGCTGCTCTCGGCGTTTGGTGACTGCTGAGCCAGCAGCTCGAAGTCCAATCAAGAAGAAGCCCTTCGGCTCCATCCAGGACCACGTTCGTGATTTACAAATCACGGCGTACTCTCGGCACGCGGTGATCTGAAAAAAGCAAAGGAAGGAAAGGACGAACGAGCGCGATCCCCCACCCTGATGCGATTCCCCGAGATCAACCGGTACAGGAACCCCAAGCCGAGAGAATTTGCTGAAGATCTTGAAATCCAACCAAACCATCTTGATTGAGATCCTCAACACAGGGTGATCCGCAAGGTCCCCAACCACTGATCACAACGATGAGATCGGAAAAATCGACCGACTGGTCGTTGTTCAAGTCCTCTGCACATGGCTTGGAGGTATCGACAATACCCACGGAGTGGTAATGGCCCGCCGCGGCCGCGAGATAGCGCCCAGCCGGTGGATTTTCGAGGCTCCCGCCTGGCCCTCTCCAGCCCCACTGCACCAATTCACCATTCGAACGCAAACCGATACTGTGCCACCAACCACTGGTGATGGTCGAAAATGATGCACTGGGTGGAACCAATTGATCGTGCGAATTCCAACCCCAGCACATCAATTCACCATTCGCAGCACGCGCGACCGAGTGGTTTTCACCACAAGCCAACTCGGAAAAAGCTTCATCCGGGACATTGGCGCACTGAAGACCATCCGGTGTCGAAATTCCCCAGCATGCCACACTGCCATCCGGGCGGAGCCCCAAAGAGTGGTACGCACCGGCCGCCACCTCCACAAATGGCCCAGACGGTGCATCGCATTGGCCGTAGCTGTTGCTGCCCCAACAGCGAACCACCCCGTTGCCTCGCAACCCAAGTGAATGCCATCTTCCCGCAGCGATCTGCGCAAAGGTCACACCCGGAGCATTGCATTGGCCATTGGTGTTCTCGCCCCAACACGCAACACTGCCATTGGATCGTCTGGCGATGGAGTGGGAACCGCCTCCGGCGACCTCAACAAACGACCCGGACGGCGCGTCGCATTGTCCCTCGTCGTTGTTGCCCCAACACACCACCGAGCCATCAAGACGGATGGCGAGAGAATGTTCCTTTCCGGCGGCCACTGCGGTGAACAATCCGTCAGGTGCGTCCAGTACCCCGTAGGCGTTGGATCCCCAACACACCAAAGGTCCGGCCTCCTGACCCACGAACACCGAGGGAGCAACAATCAAAGCCAGCGTAGAGAGGATCATGTTGGACGTATTTTCTACGATCATTGCTGCTCATACATGAGCTGCATCAACCCTTCTGCTCCATGACGCAAAAAAACCGCGGCCCTTGGGGCCGCGGTCGAGTTGATTGAATGAATGCCCTCAGTTCAGGGGCAGATTGGCCATTGACTCGCAATGTTGGGGTCGGCGGGGAAAAATGCATTGCCCAAACCGGGAGCCATAAGAGCTCGGAAGTAGTCGGTGTCTTCTGGAATGGCATCGCCAGGAACCCAGTTGTTGGTGTCGTCTTCCGGGCTGCTGGTGAACAATCGTGTTCTCAAAATACGCTTCACGGCTCCGGGATTTTGCCACGTGTAATAGTCCACCCGGCCATCCATGTAGGAAATGTTGACGCCATCAGGATTCCACAACGCTGGAAGGTCGATCCAGACTCGACTCAATGGGTCCACGATGTAACCCTTCTGGTTGAAGCTGACTTCACTTCCACCCCAGCCGGAGGAACTGACGCCAATGGCACCAAGTGTAAATCGCTGTTCTTCAACCACAAACGCCATGGTGCACTCAGGGTTTGGCAAATTTGACAACCGCTCCGCGGGATTTCTTCGTTTGTTTGCGGCGCCAGTCACCACACGGTCAAAGACATACGAGTCGGGATACTTGCCCAAGTATCCATTGAACGAGTAACTTCGACCACGGGTGAAAGGATCCTGAGGAGAGACATAAATGTCAGGATTGTTCACATAAGGGAAGAGAACACCTTCTTCAATGGCGAATGGAGACTCAACCAACAGTTCTTCGTCGCCATCCGACTGAATGAAGTAATCGCCCAATCCATCACCATCGAGGTCAAAGTTTTCTGGTTGGGCGTTCACCCACGCGTCGCAGGTTTGATCGCCCTGCTCGGAACCGAAGTAATCCTGACGCTGGGTGTTGCCACTCATGATCTGGCCCTTGCGGGTGTCGGCGTAGTTGATGGCCCCCAAAACCAACTGACGCTGGTTGCTTTGATCTTGCGTGCGGGCTGCGGTGCGACGCACATTGCTGACTGCAGGCAACAAGATGGAGGACAGCACGCCAATCACTGCAATGACAACGAGAAGCTCAATGATGGTGAAGGCACGAGTCGTTCGTGACATGTGTCGCTCCGGAGATGGTATGGGTGTGGGGAGGAAGCAGATCAATACATAATTCTAATGAAAATTAACGCAGTCTGAAAGAGTCTGAATGAAAAGCGGCGGACTGGTAAACCAGTCCGCCGCTGAAGTGTTGAATCACGCCGAAATGGCGTTATGGGGTTTTGTCGCAGGGACCCCAGTTGGACAGAACGGCCAACACATCACCAAAGCCAACGGTGCCATCACCATCGACATCGGTGTCGGTGCCTTGCCAGTCGGAAAGAACGGCCAGCACATCACCGAATCCACAAATGGTGTCGTTGTCGACGTCACACGGGCATGGGTCTGGTCCAGGACCGCCTCCACCACCGTCGGTTGGTTCTTCACCGTTGATGAGAACCTCGACGTTATCGACCCAAACCGCACCTCCATCAAAGCTGGCAGGCTGGAAGAAGAGCACGACGGCAGTTGCGGTACCACCAGCAGCTTCTTGCGGGAAGGTGTTCAAGTTCGTGGCTTGAACCCACTGATCCTCAGGTGTGTTGGCATCAGCGCCGTCCAACAGAGGAGTGTCTGCGCCAAAGATCTGAGCACCATTCGCATCGGTGAAGTCCCACTTCACGACCACACGGTTTCCGCCATTGGCGATGGAATCATCTGATGGTGTATAGCCCCATGCACTGATGGAGAGTTCATCTCCAACGGCCACATTGGTGAACGTTTGGGTCAAGCCGGTGTAATTCTCGACATCAAAGAAGTTGCCGAACATCTTGGCTGAGTACGTGCCGTCTTGAGCGTACGTATCTTCAACATAGATGTTGTTGCCAAACCGGTCCCAGCATTCCAGGCTGCCCTCTTCGAAAGAGGCATTTTGCAATGCCTCATCGGAGCAAGGGCTCTCGACGCAGTTGATGCACACTTCCATGTCATCGAAGTACACCGATCCAGATTGGCCATTGGATCCGACGAACACAATGGCGGCTCGGACCCCGGCGTAGTCGCCAGGCACCGTGGCAGTAAACGAGATGGGCAACCACTCCCCTTCGACGCCACCATCGGAGCTGATCACAACTTCCTCGCCCGCGAATCCGTACACCGGATCGCCACCAAAAGGAAGTCCATCGAACTTGATCACCGCCCGTTGGCCAGCCGTGCCAACGATGGAATTGGAAGGGTCTGAGTAGTAATAGCCCGAGAAAGTGACCACGTCACCGGCAGAGACATTGGTGATGTCTTGGAAGAAGCCGCTGTAGTTCTCACCACCGGCGTCGGTTTCGCCAGAAACACTCACGGAGGCAGATCCGGTTCGAGCAAAAAGGTTGCTCTCGAAAACATTCGTACCGAACACGTCCCAGCATTCCAACCCGCTTTCAAATGATGGGTTTTCGAACTCGGCCGTCGAGCATGTGCTCTCGGCGAGGGACAAGCTGTAGCCGTCAACGAAGACGGATCCACTCACGTTCGGTTCATCGCCGTTGGGCGACACAAACACGGAGATGACCTTGACGGTTGCCGCATCGGGAGGAGCGGTCGCTGCACAGGTCAGTTCGGTCCAAGTGTCCTGAGGAGAACTGGCGTTCAATTGTGCAGAGTCTGCCGCACCAAGGTCCAAAGTGTTGCCGGCTCCGTCAAGGAATCGAATTTGGGTCACAAAGAAATTGCCCGAATCAGCACTCATCGCGTCAAACGACGGAAGGAGGGTCATGACGGACGACTGGTACGCTTGGCCTGGCTCACACGAGGTAGATTGCTCAAGGACTGAACCCCCACCCTCTTTACCATTGAATGGATTAAAAAGCTTGGCCGCACCTACGCCATCAAAGGCAACTTCTGTGGAGGCTTCAACATTGTTGAAGGTGATCCAGCCATCGATACCAGATTCGAAATCAGCGTTGGAAAGCAAATTCTGGGCCGATGCCGTGGACACTGCCAACAACGCAAAACCGGTCATTTTGGAAATATTCATGGGGTTCTCCATATCACTTGTTCGCGCCTCCAGAAGAGGTAACACGATTTATTGCCTTACTTTTCGTCGAGACGGAGAGGTGGGTCAAGTACTTGTCAGAGATTCCTTCGAAATTTCACCCCCACCATCCAATCTGGCGGCTCAAACGGCGTCTATTCGTCCCAATGGTGCCAATTCCGCCGTTCTCATCAACACACGCACATCGATTTTCTCGGACGCTTGCGAGCGTGTTACGCGATTTGGTGGTTTGACAGATGATATTCACCACAGGGTCAATTGTTCCAAACCATGACGTCACCCAATACGCCAACGACCAGCCAACCCAAACGCAACATCGGGGGCGTCGGCGCGACCGGCGTGGTTGTGGCGGCAATGATCGGCACTGGAATTTTCACCTTAAGCGGTGTCGTCGGCCCCGCCTTGGTCACGACCGATCGGTTTGTGGTGGCATGGATTGTGGCGGCCATCGTTGCTGGACTCGGCGGGAGCGTCTACAGCGAATTGGCCGCCGCCAATCCCAACACCGGAGGACACTACTTGTACTGGCGGACCACGTTTGGCCGCCAAGCCACATTCATCCAATGCGCAACAGATCTTGTCTTGGTCAGTGTGGCCTCGGTCGCAGCGGTTGCTGCAGGGAGCGCGGCGTACTTGCACCCACTTCTGCCCAGTGCGTTCCAAGGCATACTGACCGAATCCGGTCTGGCCGTGACGCTCGTCTGGATTGCCACCGCGATGCACATTCGCTCGGTGCGCTTTGGCAGCGCGGTGATCACCGTCGGCGCGATGGCCAAAGTCGGCATTCTCCTTGCCTTTTGTGTCTTGGTGTTTCTGAGTGATGTTCCCGCCAAACCAGCCGCCGAACCTTTGGGCACGCCACCAGGTTGGTTTTCTCCGACCTTTGCCGATGCCGTCCTGCTGGTGCTCTTTGCCTATGCCGGTTGGGAAAATGCGACGACCGTGGCCGGTGACGTGCAGAATCCCCAACGCAATGTGCCATTGGCGCTGTTTGGCGGTCTCGCTGCGGTAACCGTGGTGTATTTGCTGGTGAATGTTGCTTTTTTGCGAGCCGCGCCTCCCTCAGCCATGGTTGATGCCGACGGCAACCCGGTTGAAGCCATTGGATTGTTTACCGCCGAACATCTGTTGCCCTCAGGAGTGGCTGAAGTTTCTGGCCTGGTCTTTGGAGTCCTGATCTTCTTCACGATCATCAGTGCAACACTGGTGGTCAGTCGGTTGTTTGTGGCGTTCGCCGAGAGACGTGACTTTCCAAGCTTCTTTGCCAATCGCAACCAAGGGGGCACCCCAGTGCCCGCACTGGTGGTGAACGCTATTTTGTGCAGTGCTTTTTTAACGGTGCTGGATCTGGAACAATTGATTCGCCTTGGCGGTATCACCTACACGCTGTCTCACGCTGGGGTTGGCGTGGCCGCAGTCATACAACGCGTGCGATTTCCAGATCAGCATCGACCGTTTCGCATGCCACTCTTTCCTGCACCCGCGATTGCGTTTGCCCTGCTGTATTTGTGGCTCGGGATCTCAGGTGCGATCAAGGAACCCGAGCTGCTTCCTTACATCTTCGGAGGCTGGATCGTGGCGGCGTTGTTGGAACGACTTGGACGCCGTCAATGAACCAGCCCACAGTGCTGCATGAGGATCGCCATTGGTTGGTGTTGAACAAACCCGCGGGGTGGCACTGCGTTCAAACCAAAAACACAGATGGACGGCCCGTCATGGAGACTTGGCTTCGTGAGAACCTCGAGCCCTGCAAGGAGTTGCCCGAAGCAGGTCTCTGCCATCGCTTGGACCTGGGCACCACCGGGTGCCTGGTGGTGGCCAAGTGGCGACCGATTCGCGAACGCTTGCGCCGGGCCATGTCGGGTGACCCCGCAGCGCGTCCGGCCGAAAAAACCTACATGGCATTGGTGACGCCCGGTTTGCCTCCGGTGGGTCGATTCGAGCTGTATTTCTACGGCCACGACGCAAGAGTCCGCACAAGCGAGGCTGGGCACGCCGACCAACAAGGTGTTTGCTGCTGGAAGTTGATTCGGCCGGCGAAGCCAGAGGCCTCGGACGCCACACAGTTTGATGCCATGGAAGTCAGCCTGATTGGCCCAGGTCGACGCCATCAAATCCGTGCCGGTCTGTCTCATTTTGGTCACCCACTTGCGAACGATCAGACGTACGAAGGACCAACGTGGGCCGAGGGCACCGGATTGGCCGCCTTGCATGCCCACCGAATCAAGCTCGACGGCACCACAGTCGTTGCACCACCCCCTGAAACATGGCATCTCGAACAGCTTCAGACCGACGAATCATCCTGATGTCCGGCGTATGATGAATCGCGTGACGGATCCCAGCACATTGCCAATGTTTGACGACATTTCTGCGGCTTCCAGTCGAATTGCCGATGGCATCTTTCATACCCCCTGCTTCGAGGCCCCTGCCCTTTCGGAACGGTGCGACTGCACCGTGTTCACCAAAGATGAACATCTGCAACGCACGGGTTCATTCAAGGAACGTGGCGCCCGCAACGCCCTTTTGATTCTGAGCAACGATGCCAAACAACGTGGGGCGGTTGCCGCCAGCGCGGGGAACCATGCTTTGGCGTTGGCACACCATGGGCGTGAATTGGGCATTCCGATCACGGTGTGCATGCCCATCCATGCGCCGTTGGTGAAGCAACGCCGGTGTGAATTGTTGGGCGCGAAGGTTCTGCGTTGTGGAGAGCACATCCTTGAAGCGCGACAAACCGCAGATGATCTGGCCCAAAAAGACGGACTCTCGTACATCAACGGTTTTGACGATCCTGCAGTCATTGCGGGGCAGGGCACCATTGGCCTTGAAGTGATGGCGCAAGTGCCCCGACTTGACGCGGTGGTGGTGCCCGTTGGTGGCGGCGGCTTGTTGGCTGGCATGGCGCTCGCGATCAAAACCCAACAGCCCGAAGTGCAACTGATCGGTGTGGAACCAGTCCGGGCGTCGAGCCTGCATGCGGCCCGACAGTCCGGCGCACCAATTTCCAGCGACATGCAAGCCACCTTGGCGGACGGTTTGGCCGTGCCCAAAGTGGGCGACCTCGCGTTCCAACTCATTCAAAAGCACGTTGACCACGTGGTGCAGGTCGATGAAGAAGCCATCGCCATGTCAATTTTCCGCCTCGCCGAAGACACCAAAGCGGTGGTGGAAGGTGCCGGGGCGACAGGCTTGGCCGCACTCTTGGATGGCCAATTGCCCGAACTCCAAGGCAAACGCGTGGTGGTGCCCCTGTGCGGCGGGAACATCGATCCCGGGATGCTGGGACGTGTCATGGATTTGGGCCTTGTGCACGACGGACGCCTGGTTCGATTCCACGCCTTCATCGGTGACCGACCCGGCGGTTTGTCGCAACTCACCAACGTGATCGCCGAGCAAGGCGCGAGCGTGCAACAAATCACCCACGACCGGGCGTTTGGCATCACCGACTTCGCCAGCGTGTTGGTGGAATGCACGGTGGAAACCCGCGACGCCGCCCACCGCGATGAAGTGCTCCAAGCCCTGGCAAAGAACGGCATTGAAACCAGAGTGCTGGAAGCCATCCGCCCCAAAGCGGTCCCTCCCGGGATTGGACGCTGATCGTTATCCCGCCGGTCGCCAAGCGGAACTGGGCACCACGGCTTTCGCAACACCCGGTCCTTCCCAACGCACAATCAAACCGGCCCCACCGCCGCGTTCGAAGAATTCGACCCGCACGGCCATCGGACCGGGCTCGGCCACGTCGATTGTGCCGCCCACTTCGACCATGCCGTGCAAACCGTCGTTGTCGACAACCAGAGTGCCATCCACCAGCAACTTCGAACCATCGTCGCTCTCGGTGTACACCGTCCAGACTCCGGTTTCGGGGAAGTCGATCATGCTGGTGAACACCGCGCCGACGTCGTCGCTCAAGCCAGAGGTGCCGAACGCGCCGCCGGTACTGGCCAGGTTGATTTGCAACATTTCTCCCGTGGAGATGGGCGTGAGTCCGCTGAAGTCCGGCAACACACTTGGGTTGGTACCGGCCAAGTTGTAATACGACACCCCCACCGGCAACGGATCTTCACAAGGACCGAAGTCAGCCAACAAGACCAAGAGATCGTTGAAGTCCACCACACCGCTGGCATCGATATCTGCGGCACAGCCCGAGCACGAACCCCAGTCTGCCAGAACCATCACCAAGTCATCAAAGCCCACTTCGGTGTCTCCGTTGACATCCGCCGGGCAAGGCTCGGGACAGGTCACCAGGCAGGACGCATTGTTGATGGCCGGAATGAGATAATCCGATTCAATGATGGGGTGAAACTCCATACGCATGTTGGCGATACCACCGGGGCAGGTGTGGCAGTAACTCATGATGGTGGCCACCCCAAGCTGGGCCGCCGAGCAGTCCGTGGGTGGAGGTGGGTCACCGGGACAGCCCCCGTAATCGCAGCCACACTGGTCGATCCCGACGTTGTGGGTGTGGGGAGCGCTGCAGTTGTGACCCGTCTCATGGGTTACGACCATCAAGTCCCAGTTGCTTCCGTTGTTGTCAAGAATGGGGTAGGGGAAGAACCCCGCCAAATTGGCGCTCAGGGCGTAGCCATAATCGCTGTTGCAAATGACATTCAGC
Organism: Phycisphaeraceae bacterium; assembly: GCA_004213555.1. GTDB lineage: Bacteria > Planctomycetota > Phycisphaerae > Phycisphaerales > SM1A02 > UBA8653. Next base: position 398,984 of record SHAP01000001.1, read on the forward strand.
CACGCCACACCGCCACCGAGTCCCCGTCCACTGAGAAAGTGCGCCAAGTCGCGGGGCACGTCGGTCATGTTGGCCAACCAATATTCTCGGAACGCAAACAACTCGTCCCCGGTGTTGCCAGCACTCCAAGGATCGGTGTCATCCCACAGCCTCAGGTAGGTCACCACAAATCGTGTGCCCGCATCACGATCAAAGATTTCACTCATGGCCAACACCAGCAATTCAACGTAGGCCGTGGCCGCACCGGCATCTCCTCCAAACAAGCCGAGGAACTCTTGATCGGTATCGATGGCCAAATCCACTTCCAAGCAAGGCGAGCCCAACATGGCCGAGGCGACCTCAGGGGTTCGGCGCGGGGCTTCGCTGCCGATGTCTCCATGGTTGGGCACCTCCATCGCGTTGCAGAAATTGCTCAATTGAGGCAAATAAGATTCCGGGAAATCGGCGGGATCAAAAAGACCCGGCCAACCTTCCGGTGAGGTTGAGATCCAACGGGTCCCCGCGGAAGTCATCTCAAGGCCTTGCATCGGCAGGTCGGGACCAAAGCCCAAGACCACCCGAGAGCCAAGATCGCCATCCACCGAACCCACGAAGTACCGGGCGTTTGGAGTGGGGAGCGGCATCTCCACGCCTGATCTTTGGATCACGCGCTCGGTGCGAACATCTGCCCCCACCTCTTCCAAAATCCATCTTGTGCCATCTTCGCCAACCACCACACTTCGGGATTGAGCCACCACGCCAGAGTCCAGCACATGCTGAACCTCATCCAACGGGATCACCTCAGCACTCGTGCCCAACATGATGGAGGAAACAACCGAAGCAGCGATCAAGGACATGCTTGCCATTGTGGCACATGTGCCCATCGAAGCCAACAAAGAGCGATAAAATTCGTTCAGTGCTGGAGATGTTCAATCTCGCATGCCGCTCAGGGCCCAGGGCACCAAACTGTTCATCCTCGCTCTGCCATGTGGCAGCCTGATCCTTCGCAATGGTTCATTCCGAGTCGGAACGTGTGACCATCACCCCGCGTCGTAGCGCTGTCACGCGTACACCATCTTGATTGGTGGAAGGCGTTCCATTGATTCGAATGGAAGCGAGTTGGTGACGGGGCAAGGTCTCGGGAGTAAATCCCAAAAAGACCACCTGTCCTCCCATTTCCAAATGAACCACCGCGTTGTTCAAGGGCACGTTTCCGCCCGAAAGCTCCAATCGACCGCCCGCCTTGACCGTACAAACCGTTCCTTGCGACAAGAAGCGGCGGCGCAAGATGCCTGACACCGAAAGTTGCCCGCCGACCAAGCCGGCGTTGAGTCCATCGAGTGTGCCTTGCACGTCGATGCTTTCGTCGGGGGCCAGTTGCAGCATGCCCATCTGAACCACCTCCCCACGAGGAATGATGCGTTGGGAAGCCAACGCGATCTCACGATCTCGGTAAGGGTTCCAAGATGGAAGCGAGACTACCGTGCGCTGGGCGAAAAGAGACTCAAAACGTGCGACCAAATCAGGACGATCTTTCGCCAAGTCTGTGGTTTCACCTGGGTCAGCCACGATGTCAAAGATTTCCAAGGCATTGGGCATGGCCCGGTGGGTCCCTCGTCGGACGCCTTTCCACTGCTGATCCAAGAGACCCGCTTCCCAGCCACCCCCAGCATGGTGCTCCCAATAAAGATCCGGACGAGTCGGGAGATCTTCACCGACCAACAGGGGCTTCAACGAAACACCGTCGCCTTCTCCCGTACCGGGAAGATCAACCAAGTCCAAGATCGTGTCGTGCAGGTCGTAGCCAACCACCACCGTGTCGCCGGAACTTCCCGCACGAGTCGCGCCGGGGGCACGCACAATCATCGGGACTCGCAAACCACCTTCATACAACTGGACTTTGTGACCACGGAGTCCGCGGTTGGAACCAAAGAACTCAGGATCAAAGCCCCCCAGCTCAAACGTCGCGCCGTTGTCGCTGGTGAAAATCACAATCGTGTTGTCCCATTCGTCCCGTGCTTTGATCGCGGCAAAGAGCCGTCCGATGTTGCGGTCCATCCCGGTGACCATCGCGGCGTACGCCGCCCGCGGCGTGGGGTGTGGCAAATAGCCCCGGCCCCCTTCGTACGCAGGATCGTCCCAACCTTTGTCGTTGTAATACGAAATCAAATCGGGCGGCGCTTGCAACGCCAGGTGCGGCACAATCGTCGGGACGTACATGAACCAAGGCTGATCATCGGGTATCGCGTCCAACCATCCCAAAGCGTCTTCGCAAATCGCATCCGGTCCCCAGATCTCGCCAAGCAAACTGCGATCGTTTCCGGGCAACATGACCATCTCATCGTGCGCGTCCAAATACCGAGGAAAAAGGTTGTGGGCGTGGTATTGGCACAAGTAGCCATAGAACCGGTCGAAGCCAAAATATTTGGGATGGCCTTGCGGCTCACCCACGCCGCCCAAGCCCCACTTACCAAAAGCACCGGTGGCGTAGCCGGCCTGCTGCAACTTCGTGGCCAAAGTGGGCGTGCCTTCGGGCATGGCCCGCTGTCCGGCAAAGCGACCATCCATCTTGGGCAGTTCACCATTGTCGCGGATGGGTGAGGTGGCCAAGCTTTTGCCGGTCAACAAACAAGCCCGGCTGGGCGCGCACACACACGCCGAGGAGTAGGCCCGAGTGAATTGCATGCCTTCCTTGGCCAAAGCATCAAGGTGTGGCGTTTCAATCCGCGTGGAACCCGTACAGCCAAGGTCATGCCGACCAAGATCATCCGCGAAAATCAGGAGAACATTTGGTGGCGACTCTGCACCAACACACAACGCCAAGAGAAGCTGCAACATCGCCGCAGCGTATGCGAGAGTTCAAGAAGAGAGGAATTCTTACCCAGAGATCCCGCAGTGCTGTGACAGCGTGAGGTTGTATGTTTCGAGGAATCTGCGATAGGCCGCCACATGTTCCGACGGAGAAACGGGATCTCCGCACGGCGTCAGTGGTCCCGCCACCTCTGCCAAGGCGTCGGGCGAAGCATTCCCGCCCAGCGACCAAGCCGCCTGAATGGCCGCCCCCAACGCACCCGATTCGGGTTCTTGCATCGGGATGACGGTGGCGTCCAGCATGTCGGCCAATATTTGGTTCCACAAGGGGTTGGTGGAACCCCCGCCGACCAACCGTGCCTCATGGATGGGCACCCCCAGCGCGCGGAAGCGATCGATCCCCCAACACAAATTGGCCGACACCGCTTCAATGGCCGAGCGGTACAGGCGGCCGGGTTCCAACCATCCTTTACGAATCCCGGTGATGGTGCCCGAGGCTTCTGGCAAATCGGGAACCCGTTCCCCCATGTGGAACGGCAACCAAATCATGCCACCACAACCCGGCTCCACCTTGGACGCCAGTTGGGTCAACTCGGCATGATCACGCTGAAGGGTCGATCGAACTTCTTCCACCACCCCGGTGGCGTTCATCGTGCACAGCAGCGGCAGCCATCCCCCGCTGGAACCACAGAACGGCGCGATCAACCCTTCGGTGTCAATGACCGGACAATCCGAGTGCGCAAACGCCGTGGCCGAGGTGCCCAAACTGATGACCACCACGCCCGGAGCGGCCGCCCCAGCACCAATGGCACTCATCATGTTGTCGCCGCCCCCCGCCGACACCGGTGTGCCTTCAGCCAAGCCCGACCACGCCGCGCCTGCGGCCGAAACCTGCCCGGCCCACTGCGGCGCTTCCACCAGCGGCGGGAGTCGGCGCTCGAGGTCGCCACCAATCTTGGCCACCCGCTCGGCATCAAACGCGCGCTGCTTCACGTCAAAGAAGCCCGTGCCCGAAGCGTCGCCGGTCTCCATCGTTCTGGTGGAAGTGAACTTGAAGTTGATGTAATCGTGGGGCAGCATCATGGTGGCGGTGCGCACCCAAGCGTCTGGCTCATGCTGCTGCATCCAAAGCACTTTCGATGCAGTGAAGCCCACCGGGACCGGGGCCCCAAAACTTTCCGACAGTTCTTCGGCCTGTTGCGTCGTTGAGGTGTCGCACCACAACTTTGCCGGCCGCACCACCGCACCATCTTCGTCCAAGAGCACCAACCCATGCTGTTGACCAGAAACCCCGACGGCTTGCACGTGGCCAAGATCAATACCTTGGTCGACGATGTGCTTGAGGCAATCTTGCACCGCATCGGCCCACGAATCAGGGTGCTGTTCGGCGGCGCCCGTGGGCAGTCCCGCGATCAAGTCGTACTTGGCCGAACCGCGGGCCAAGACCTTGCCCTGATCCAAATCCACGGCCACCGCCTTGGTGCCCTGGGTACCAACATCAATACCAACCACCAATCTCTGGGCCACGCTCATGTTGAAAAGTATCCGTTCAAGAGGTTTTCAATCAATTCTTGGCGCCCGCTGTCGATGGACTGCACGTTGGTTTTCAGTGCGTGGGCTTCCAACTCGGCCATGGAAGCGTTTCCCAATTCGATGGACCGTCCCAGGTCGCTGTCCCACGAGGCATATCGCAACCGCATCAACTCATCGAGGCGTCCGTCTTGGATGATCTGGTCGGCGATCTTCAGAGCACGAGCGAAGGTGTCCATCCCACCGATGTGCGCGTAAAACAGATCGACCGGGTCCGTCGACTGCCGCCGCAGTTTGGCGTCGAAGTTCAAGCCGCCGGTGGTGAACCCCCCCGACCGCAACACCACCAGCATGGCCAGGGTAGCATCACGCAAATCCGTAGGGAATTGATCGGTGTCCCAACCAAGCAGCGGATCGCCCCGGTTGGCATCGATGGAACCCAGCAAGTCATGGCCCGCCGCGTAGTCGAGTTCGTGTTGGAAGGTGTGTCCAGCCAGTGTGGCGTGGTTGGCTTCAATGTTCAGTTTGAAATGGTCGACCAACCCGTGCTTCAGCAAGAACGCATGGCAAGACTGGGCGTCGTAGTCGTACTGGTGGGTGGAGGGCTCGCAGGGCTTGGGCTCGATGTAGAACTGCCCTTCGAATCCCAAGGCCTCTTTGTGCTCCACCGCCAAGTGCAACAGCCGTGCGAGGTGTTCACCTTCGCGACGCATGTCCGTGTTCAGCAGCGTGTCGTAGCCCTCGCGTCCGCCCCAGAAAACGTATCCCGCCCCACCCAAGCGGTGGGTCACTTCAATGGCTTTCTTCACTTGCGCCGCCGCGTGCGCGAAGACATCGACGTTGGGGCTGGTGCCCGCCCCGCCCATGTATCTGGGGTGGGTGAACAAACACGCGGTCCCCCAGAGCAAACGAACACCGGTGGATTCTTGCAAACGCTCGGCATGGTCGATCATCTCGTCAAGTTTGGCATTCGTCTCGGCAAGATCATCGCACTCGGGGGCAATATCACGATCGTGGAAGCACCAGAAAGGCGCTCCCAACTTGGTGACAAGTTCAAACATGGCGTCCATGGTTTGGTGGGCCGCCTGCATCTCATCGTCGGCGACAGACCATGGCATCACCCGGCACCCCACCCCAAACGGATCGGCCCCGGTCCCCCGCATGGCATGCCAATAGCACACCGAAAATCGCAGGTGGTCCCGCATCGTTTTCCCCGCCACGACTTCATCTGCGTTGTAGTGGGTGAAAGCCAGTGGGTTCTGGCTGTCCGGGCCCTCAAAGGGGATTTGGTGAACTTCTGGGAACCAAGTGTCTGATTGGGTCATGTCGATCCTCGTCGTCCAAGGATCCTAATGAACCTCACGCGTCCCTTGTTTGCCGAAAAACATCAATCGCCCCAATGATCATTGCTTTCGTGGCGATTCGAGGCATAAAGTTCTTCGTGAAATGTTTCCTTTTGTCGATACTTGCCTTCACCTGTTCTGCCTGGTCCCAGTCTGCTTATGAGGAATCCATTTCCGGGGACCTTTCAGACGACGCAAACGCGCCGACCCTAGTCACCTCTTCCCAAACCACAATCACGGTGGCCTTTACGACCGATCGCGAAGGCCTCGATCGTGACATCTTCACCGTCGAAGTCCCCGCCGGGTTCGAACTGTCTGGCATTGTTCTGGATGATTACAACTCGAACTATCCGGAAAATCTTGGCTTTGTCGGCTTTTCATCCGGATCGGTTTTAAATGCGGATCCCGTTCTGCCCACCGCCGCGGGTCTGCTTGGGTGGTATCTCCCCGATGAATTCGATGTCGGGCAGGATCTCTTCTTGGAGATGGGACAAGCGCCCGGCGCAATCGGCTACGACGAACCGCTGCCTTCTGGTTTCTACACCTTCTGGGCCCAGGAAACCTCAGACTCCAACGACGAATGGGTGCTCAGCGTTGTCCTTTCTCCGGTGGACGTCACATGCGAAGCCGATGTCAATGGAAACGGCGCTGTGGATTTCCCTGACCTGATTCAACTCCTTTCGGCATTCGGCCCTTGTGCCTCCTGCGATGAGGACCTCGATGAATCAGGATCGGTGGACTTCAACGACCTCATCAGCATGTTGAGCTTTTGGGGCCCCTGTTAGTCAGCGAGGTCTTCATCCTGCATCCGGTCCAAGAGACATCAACCCAAACTTTTGGCCCCCAGCAAGATCGCCTTATTCTGCCGACTGCAAAAGATCCATCTGCCGCTGCCGCTCGGCAAACCCGGCCTTCTGCTCGGGATTGGTTTCGTCGTCGCACCGATGGCAGCTGACCCCGCGAACGTAGTGCTCGGACTGGGTGTCTGCCTCAGACAGCGGTCTTCGGCAACCTCGGCAAAGTTCGTAGTCACCCACTTCCAGGTCTTGGCCCACCGAGACCCGCTCGTCAAAGACGAAACACTGCCCCTCCCACAAACTGTCTTCGGCGGGGATCTCTTCGAGGTACTTCAAGATGCCACCCTCGAGGTGGTAGACCTCTTCTACCCCAGACTCTTTCAAGTAGGCCGTTGATTTTTCACAGCGAATGCCGCCGGTGCAGAACATGGCGACCTTGGGCTTCTTGCCGGCATCGATGTTGGTTTCACACCAAGTGGGCAATTCGCGGAACGTGCGAATGTTTGGGTTTACGGCGTTGTGGAACGTCCCGATTTCCACTTCATAGTCATTGCGGGTGTCCACCAAGATGACGTCCGGGTCGGCCAACAACGCGTTCCAATCCTTTGGCGCGACGTACGTGCCCACCAACCGGGCCGGGTCCACACCCGGCACCCCCATGGTGACGATCTCTTTCTTCAACCGAACCCGAAGCTTTCGAAACGGGTGCCCGGGCGATGAAGACTCTTTCCAGGTCAACTCAGCAAGGCGCGGATCGGACTTTAAAAAATCGAGCAGTTCAAGCACCGAGTCTCGGGTGCCCGAAACGGTGGCATTGATGCCTTCGGTGGCCAACAAAATGATGCCACGAATGCCCAACATCTGGCACCGCGCTTCGATGCGATCGCGCAGGTCGACGTGATCGTCCAAAGGTGCAAATTGGTAGAAAGTGGCGACGAAGCAATCGGTCATGCTTGCCCCATCATAAAGAAGGATGGCTTAATCCTGAAGGCGGGTGAAGGTCAAACTGCGAAGGTTGTACCCCGCACCACATCGCACAAACAACTGCTGACGGCCCGCCGGCAAGCGCACCTTCGTCGTGAGGTTGGTCCAGTCTTGCCAATTGGCGGTGGAGGTGGTGCGGAGGATCCCGGCGAGATCTTCACCACCGCATTCGAGGCGAAGATCGCCTTCCCCGCCAGCATGACGAACAACCAACTGGTACGTCCCTGGTTCACGGACGTTGACGGTGTATCGAAGCCACTCTCCATTTTCAATCCAACTCACGATGGAACCGCCTTCTGAGCTGGCTTGAATATCAACACCTTCCCGCGGGCGATAGAACCCGTCAATGTTGTCGGGGGCCGAGTCGTGGTACGCCACGCCTTCGCCGCCGTGGTCGAAATCCACCAACTCAATGACACCAGGGATGGCGTGCGGCTTGCCTTTGTACGGGCCTTCCGGCACCGCCGCTTCGTTGAACCGCTGCCGTGGCGCGGGAGCCGACTGCGGCTTTGTCCCGTCCAAGAAGACGTAGTGCGTGCCCAGAAGATTGGCATTGTCGGCGTCGGCCATCATGACCTCTTTCACCAATTCACCAGCCAATTCTTGGGTGGCACTTTGCACCAAGTGCCCTCCTCCCCCCACCGAACGAAGAACAACATCACCGCTGGGAAGTTCGATCCACTCAAACGATTCGCGTGGTCCCACCGTGGGCGAGATTGGCGTCAACGCGTCGGTCGCGCACGCCGCCGAGACGTACCACCCGTTCTCGGCTTGGAACGCCACCACGCCAGGTCGGACATGGTGAATGGTGAACTGTTCTTCGGCGACCGCGGTAAAAGTCTCGCGATCGGCACGCAAATCGCCACCACCGGGTGCAGCCACGAAAGCTTGGCGGCCACGGTCAAAAATGGCCACCACCGATCCGTCTGCCGGGATCTTCGGACTGCCGCTGGCCGGCCAACGGCACTCGGGGTGATCGGGTGTCCACACCACGCCGGCCCTTTCAAGCCGATACGCCAGACCTGGCAACTCGGCGTCGTTGGCGGCCAGCCACTGGAATTGCAACCATCCGGTGTGATGTGATTCAAAAGCGGCGTTGTAGGACTCGTCGTCTTCAATACTGGGATCGGCCACCGTATCGCCTGGCCAGAACTCGGTGCAGAGGGTGGCGGGGAAGCCAGGGGTTTCACGCAGCAAACTCAAGCACGCTTCGATGCCTTGTCGGGTTTCATAGCCGTGCCATGCGACGGCAGCATTGGACCAATCCACGCCCTTTGAGGTGAGATATCGAATGGCATCGGAAACCGCACCCTCATAACGAAATCCCATGTACGACAACAAAAGCACCATGGTGTCCGGGGCCACAGTGCGAATGGTTTCGTACATCAGAAGTTGGTCTGCCCAGTCTTTGGGGACCCAATGCGCCGCGGTGAAGTGCACCGGCTCATTTTTGGCTTCAAAGATGACATGCGTTCGGTCTTTGTAGCGGGGTCCATAGAAACGCCAAAAATCGAGGATGAAATCCATCGAATGGATGGCCCCATTTTCACCATTGCAGCCAATTGTGATGATCAAATACAAATTGGCTTTCGCGCACCGGTCCACCAAGATGTCGCAATCTGCCGCGTTGTAACCCACAGGATCGGTGTTGCCCGAAGAATCACCTTCCAAATACAAGTGGACGGTGTTGTACCCATACTCTTGGGCCAAAGCATCAAGCGAAGCCTGACTGGGCATGAACTTGGCTTGGCTTCCGTACGGATCACCACCATCCCATGACAGACTGACACCACGCAACAAGGTTCCCTGGTCGCTGAGCAGTCTTTTAAAACCCAAGGAATCGTCAATGACAGGGCGTCCCCGATCGGCATGGGCTGATCCAGCAGTCAACAGCTGAATCAGTGCTACCAAAATCAAAAGAGATGATGGAAAAAAATGAAAAGGCCCATTCGCAATAACTCTTGAGACGTATAACAGCATGCGTCGCATGATACTGCTGAACGGTTGGGGGATGACCACGCGAACACTCTGGACTCCATCAAATCCATCGCCTCAAGGCCCCCCCACCGAACGTGAACTGACTTTTATTCGCGCTGCGAACGCTGGGCTGGCAGGTTTGCCATGGACCAACCCGTCACCAACAACACCCCGTAACCAATCAAACCAGAGGTCATGAACAAGATTGGCGCGGTAAAACCAGAGGATTCCAACGCAAGCCGAAGAATGATCGTAGAAAGCACGAAACCCGTGTTGCGGGCAAGGCTGTGAAATTCGTTGGTGAATCGATACGACAACAACAAAATAGAAATGTCGGCCAAGATCAAAAGGCTAAAGAAGTCAGAGAAGAAAATGCTGGCGGTCAATTCAGGCGAGCCACCATTGGCCACCGAACACGTCCACTCGATCAAACTTTTCAAGGCCATAAAGACAAAGCTGGTAAACAGCACCAAGGCAATAAACTTTTTGAATTGGATGTACGTTTCAATACCAGTTTGGTCTTCCGCAACACGTGTCTGTCTTTGCGCTTCTCTCTGGAAGCCCCAACACACGGCCAGCAGTCCCAGGAAGACCAGACCTTTGACCATCAACAGGAACAGGAGGTCTTGGTCGATGCTGCCGTTCGCCACTTGAACGTCGGCATCGGCTGTTGCCTTGATGGCATCCCGGACCACAATCAAAGCCGTCACTTCGAACTGTTTGATCATGGAACGGGAGAATGATTGGTGAAGAACCTGAATCAACTCGTACACCTCGTAGACCAGCAAGATGGAAAACGGCGTGTAAAGAGAAATGAGAGGGGAACGAAACAGAGGTTCCATTCCATCGGGGAGGTCATACAGGCCCAGCGAAAATCCCGCCCACAATCCAAGGTGGATGCCGAACCCGATCAGGGCAAGCCAGAGGAACAGGGAGCGCGCTCGCACATCGGTGCGCTGACCTAGGAGAATCTCGTGGAGGCGGTTCAGCATGGGGGGCTCCATCGAATCTGGGGAGTGAAGATGAACCAACAGTAGGCCGAGAACTCAGCTCAGATGGTTGCAAAGCTTCAGTCCCAATTCGACAGCACGACGGAGAGATCTTGGAACCCGACCGAGCCATCCCCATTCAGGTCCTCAGCACAACCGTTGCACGCCTGCCCCCACTGCGAAAGCAACTGGGCAAGATCGGCAAAACCGACGACGCCGTCACCATTGAGGTCGGCAATCGATGAAGGATCTGATTGGAATGGACTCAACTTCAGGAATCCAAACTGAGAATTGTCCACGGCCACAATTGCGCCACCATCGGAGGTCAAGTCAATGTCTTCCGCCGCCCAATCGTTCCCAGAGTTGCTTCCGTACGTCTCCTGCCACTGAACATCGCCTGCAGCCCCAAACTTGACGATGTACGCCTCCCACTGGTCGGAGCAGACACCCCCGCTGCATTCGGAATACGAATATTCGTCACCGGTACCCGCCGCGATGATGCAGCCTCCATCGATGGTGGCCCGCACTCCCCATGTTTCATCATGGATGTACGAGGGGTTGAAACCGCGAGGATTGCCTTGGGTGCGCTGCCACAACTGCGCGCCCGAGCCCGACAGTTTCATGGTGTAGGTGTCCCAGTTCGCGGTGCCGGACAACGTGTGGCCAGCCAAGAAGATGGAACCATCCGCACCGACGTCCATACCGAAACAGTGGTCTTCGTTGTTCCCGCCGAACGTCCGGCTCCAAAGCACACTGCCGACAGCGTTGATTTTGATGACCCCATATTGCAGGGCATCCTCGGTGCCTCCGGCAATGATGTAGCCATCGCCAGTGGGCTGAATTCGGTAGGCCTGAGACAAGTACTGGTTCACACTGTTGCTGCTGAGCAAATTGCCATTGGCGTCCAAGAAACTAATGTGCCCTTGGCCGTACACAAAAAAGGTGTTGTTGGGATCCTCGGCATTGCGGTACCCCACCGCCACAATGCCATTGGCGGTCAATGCCAAGTGCTCAAAGGCATCGGTCCCACCGTTGTCATGGGTCTTTTGAAAAATGGTGGCCCCGGTTGATTTGTTGAGCTTCAAAACAGCGCTGTTGCGGGAAAGCATGCCGCACACCAAATACCCGTCTTCCACTTCGATGGCCGAGTTGCCCATATTTTTGTTGCCAGAGCCAAACTCGCGCTTCCACACCAGATTTCCTTCCGCGTCGGTCTTGACCACAAACATCTTGGCCGAAGAACCCACGTAGCCGGTCTCACCGATTTGCAAATAGCCCCCGTCTGCACAAGTCATGACGTAATGGGCGTGAGATTCCTCCTGCGAACCGCTGTGGGCGGTGAACCACTCCACTTGCGGCGGAGCATCTTGCCCCATGGCCAACGACGAGCAGACGACCATGAGCGACCAAGTCAGGGTGAAGCAAGCGGTAGGGATTTTGGAGGTTTTCACAACGCAATCGTAGCCAATGGCCCTGAAGAACCACACGAGATTTTTTGGAGGATCAACATTCCCGCAACACATGATGGGTTGTTCCAAAAACGGTGCGCCACATGCGTTTGCCGATCCGCCCTTCATGGCAAGGCGTTCAGACAGTCCACAATCCGCCACCGGCAACGTAGAGGAGCAACGCCACAAATCCTGCCACTGGCAACAGCATTACCGAAAGCAAAGCCATGCCGACGTTGCGACGCCATTTTCTCTTGGGTTCACGCCTCACCTTGCTGATCACGGCGTAAAGCAGGGAGAGGACACCCAATGGCATGGACACGAACACCCATGGAGGGGCGAGAAGAATCTCTGGTGGCTGAAATCCCACATCAAGAGAGATCCAAAGAAAGAGACCATGAACAACCGTCATGCCAACCCCCAACAAAGCCACGTTCCATCCGTAGTAAGAAAAAGAGGATGCATATGTGGCCAGTTCAATGGAACCGCACTCTGGACAAGGCGATTCCATGCTGTGCAAACCACTCTTGGGATAGCCACAAACACAAAGCATCTCGTCGAGGGGAAGGTCAGAGTTGTTTGCATTTTGCATCAATGAGAACGCCTTCTGAAGCACCACCATACCTCTTGCGTATGTGACGGTGACGCAGTGCTTTTGGCATGGATGGGGGTGGAGAGCATGCAAGATACAGTGGGACGCATCTTGACCTCCAATCAACGTGCAACGAATTCTTAGGACGTGCGTGCTTTGCGCCTAGCCTAGATCATGGCCGATGCATCGAAAGTGGCGTGGATGGTGTACCCGCACCAGTTGTTTGACCCCGAACATCTTGGGTCGGTGGCGGGACCTCTTTTTCTGATCGAAGACGGCCTGTTCTTCGGGGATCATGTGCAAGGTTGGACGCCCCACAAGCAAAAACTGTGGCTGCACCGATCGTCGATGAAGCGCTATGAACAAGAGCTCGCTTCAATCTGCAAGAACATCGAATACCGAGAGCACTTGCCCGGCCAAGACATGACTGCCCTGGTGCTCGAGGACATCGCCAAGAGTGGACACCAAACTGTTTCGTGCTTTGACCCCCACGACTATCTCTTGAAACGACGTCTGGAGCGGCACGCCGCCCAGCACAACCTCGACGTGCACTGGCACGACGCTCCGATGTTCCTGAACACCTCAGCCATGAACTCGTCCTACCGCGAGGAAAAGTCGCGTTGGTTTATGGCGGATTACTACAAGTTCCAGCGGCGACGGCTCGACCTGTTGATGGAAGGCGATGAACCGACGGGCGGCCAGTGGAGCTTTGACGAGGACAACCGCAAAAAAGTACCCAAGGCCATGCTGTCCGAGATTCCCGAACTTCCCGTGGTGGGCTTTGGTGAGATCGAAGAAGACGCTCGAAAGCACGTGGAAGAAAAATACCCCGCGGCCCCCGGGAACCTCAACCACCTCTGGTACCCAACCACCCGCGAGCAAGCCAACATCTGGCTGCAACGTTTCCTCGACGAACGGTTCAACTTGTTTGGCCCCTATGAAGATGCCATCGTCAAGAATGAAAATTGGCTGTGGCACAGCGTGCTCACCCCTTCCCTCAACATCGGTTTGCTGACGCCAGAGTTCGTGGTAGAGGAAAGCATGGCCTATGCCGAGAAGAACAATGTGCCTCTCAATTCACTGGAAGGCTTTGTTCGTCAAATTGTGGGCTGGCGAGAATTCATGCGCGCCACCTATGAGGACTTGGGGGTGAAGATGCGCACCACAAACCACTGGGAGCACCGCCGGAAAATTCCTGGCTCTTTTTACGACGGCACCACGGGCATCGATCCCATTGACGACACGATCCACCGCATTTTGGACACCGGGTACTGCCACCACATCGAGCGGCTCATGGTGCTGGGGGGTTTCATGTTCCTGTGCGAATTTGATCCCGACGACATCTACCGTTGGTTTATGGAAATGTTTGTCGACAGCTACGACTGGGTCATGGTGCCCAACGTCTACGCGATGAGTCAAAATGCCGACGGTGGATTGATCACCACCAAGCCCTACTTCTCTGGATCGGCCTATGTCAAAAAAATGAGCAACCACCCCAATGGACCTTGGACCAAAACTTGGGACGGTCTGTATTGGCGCTGGATCGATGACCACCGAGAGAGCTTGGCCAAAAATCCACGGTGGTCGATGATGTGCGCCATGTGTAAGAAAATGGATCCTGAAAAATTGAACGCACACCGACAAGCGGCCGATGCATTCCTCGCGCAACTTTGACCTCTTCGGCTCGACGGTTCCAAGGTCATTCCGGCAAGAATGAAACAAAGCAGAAACAACCGCGTCTCCCGTCTATAGTTCCTCCACCCACGGAATTGGATGCGTCATGCGAATTGGTCTTCTCAAAGAATCCGGATTGGAAACCAGAGTTGGCCTGGTGCCTCGGTCACTGAAAAAGCTTCAGGCCGCTGGCTTCACGGTGGCGGTGGAGGTTGGTGCGGGATTGTCCTCCGGGCACCAAGATTCCGATTACAACGAAGCCGGGGCGGAAGTCCTTTCCCGAAAAGAAATCTTGGGGTGCGACATTGTTGTGGGTCTGCACTTTCCTTCCGGAGATCCCGTGCAGCCAGGCACGGTCTTGGTGTGCGTGGCCGACCCCTTCCGACACCCCCAGCGGGTTCGAGACTGCTGCAACAACAACATCACCTTGCTTTCGCTCGACGTGATCCCGCGTCGGCTCACCAACGCCCAAGGCATGGACGTGAATTCCAGCCAAGACGCGCTGCATGGATACCAAGCTGTGGTGCATGGCGCGTCCATGTTGCCCAAAGTCATTCCCATGCTGACCACCGCGGCCGGATCGGTTCGCCCCGCCAAAGCGTTGGTGATGGGCAGCGGCGTGGCCGGACTGCAAGCCATTGCCACCGCGAACCGCATGGGGTTCTCGGTTTCCGCTTCCGATGTGCGTCTTTCGGCGGCGACCCAGATCGAATCGGTGGGTGGCCGCTTCATTCGAGTGGACGGCATGGAAGACCACGAGGATGCTTCGGGGTACGCCAAGCCACTTTCAGAAGAGGTCTTGGGCCAACTCAACGAGGCGGTGGCCAACGAAGCCGAACGTTCTGATTTGATCATCACCAGCGCTCGCATCTTTGGCCAGAAGCCCCCCCAAACCCTTTCTGCAACAGTGGTGGAACGCTGCCAACCCGACACCGTCATTGTGGATCTCAACGCCGACATTGGCGGCAACTGCGAACTGACGGTCCCCGGAGAAACAGTCGTGACCAACAACCGCATCCACGTTGTGGGAGAAGAACACCTCGCCCGGCGGATTCCCAAAACCGCCAGTGCATTCTTATCCAACAACGTCACTGATCTTCTTTCGTCGCTTTCAGAAGATGGCAATCTGAACTTGTCCGAGGACAATCCCATCCTGACCGGTTCACCCGATGGCGACCCACTTCACGTGCCGGACATGGGCGGCGTGTTGGTTTGCCACAACGGGAACGTGCCAGACCAACACACTCGACTGCAAGGTCTTTTGCCATGATCGATCCTTCATTGTTTCTTCTGAATCTCACCCTCTTTGTGTTGGCCATCTTTTTGGGGGTGGAACTCATCAACAAAGTGCCCGCGACACTGCATACCCCCTTGATGAGTGGGGCCAACGCGGTCTCGGGCATCAGTGTGATTGGTGCTTTGTTTGGCACCCAGATCGTGATGCAAGACGGCGGACGCTCGGTCGCGAGTCTGCTTGCCGGGCTCGCGCTCATGCTGGCCATGGCCAACGTCGTGGGCGGGTTCGCGGTGACCCACCGCATGCTCAACATGTTTAAGAAGAAGAGCTAGGGAGACGCGTTGATGTGGATTCCCTTCGGATACTTGATCGCCGCGGTGCTCTTCATTTTGGGCCTGAAGAAGCTCAGCCACCCCCGCACCGCCCCGTTGGGCAACCGCCTGTCTTCTCTGGGCATGGCGGTGGCCATCGGCACGGCCTTGGTGCAAATGCAGTTTGGCTCGGGCCCGATCACCAATTGGAACCTGATCCTGCTGCCCATGGGCGCGGGGGCCTTGATCGGTCTCGTACTGGCGTGCAAAGCCAAGACCACCTCCATGCCCGAACTGGTGGCGTTGTTCAACGGCTTCGGAGGCGCGGCCTCCGCGCTGGTGGCCTCGGCCGAATGCTGGAAGTTCGTCGAAGCATCTGAACTCGCCCTACCGGACCCGTTCACCAAAACCATCGCGTTCGGGGCCGCCGGTTTCTCCGCCATCATTGGTTGGTGCACCCTCACCGGCTCTTTGCTGGCGGTGTTGAAGTTGTTGGGTGGCGTGTCCGTTTTTGGGAAATGGTGGGCCGCCCCAACTTGGGGCCCGGCTTGGCTCAACGTGGTCAAGGTGCTCTTGGTGGCATTGGTGGTGGTCTTGACCGTGGCCTTGGTGAATGATCCTCGCGACGCGCGTTGGCCCATTCTGCTTTTGGCGTCATCCAGCGTGCTTGGCGTGCTGTTGGTGTTGCCCATCGGTGGCGCCGACATGCCGGTGGTGGTCTCGCTGCTGAATTCTCTGTCGGGGATCGCCGCGGCCTTCACTGGTTTCATCATCAACAATCCCCTGCTTTTGGTGGCCGGGTCGTTGGTGGGCGCGTCTGGTTTCATTTTGACCATCGTGATGTGCAAGGCCATGAACCGCACCTTGACCGGCGTGCTGTTTCAGCCGTACACCGCCCATGCATCCGAAAAGCTCACCCGAACCAAAGTGGGTTCGGATCCTGAAGAAGTCGCCATGGTGTTGGACGGCGCTCGGAAAGTCATCATCGTGCCCGGCTACGGCATGGCCGTCTCTCAGTCGCAGCACGTGGTAAAAGAATTCGCCGAGCTGCTGGCCCAGAAGTACGACACGGAAGTGAAGTACGCCATCCATCCGGTGGCGGGACGCATGCCCGGGCACATGAACGTGCTCTTGGCCGAGGCCAATGTGCCGTATGAACAGATGGTCGAGATGGACGACATCAACCCCGAGTTCCCCGAGTGCGACGTGGCTCTGGTGATCGGTGCCAACGACACGTGCAACCCAGCCGCCCGCGAAGAGACCGGTCCACTCGCGGGCATGCCCATCATCAACGTCGATCAAGCCCAGCACGTGGTGGTGGTCAAACGATCGCTCGGGGTTGGTTATGCCGGGGTGGACAACGATGTGTTCTATCTCGACAAAACCATGATGCTCTTTGGCGACGCCAAAACCATGATGGGGCAACTGAACAAAGCTCTGGCCGAGTCCTAAACGCAAATCGCTTCGACTTCTGGTTCTCTTCGAAAAAACGATCGGTATGATCCAACTCAAGCAGCCACGCCGGCTTGCTCGAATGGAGTCACCATGCCCACACGCCTTTGTGCCGCAATTCTCGTTTTGACCAACGCCACCAACGCCGTGAGCGCTGACGATGTTCAAGAGAACAGTCCGGCCGACAAGAACATCACACCGTCCGTGCTCAAGGTGGTGTTCCAAGACAAGTCAAAGGCGTCGGGCCTTTCCGAGTCGGTGGCGTACGAGGTGCTGTGCGAAGGATTCAAGATCGCCGAAGGCCCCATTTGGGACCACGCCAACAATCAACTGTTGTTCTCTGATGTGAACAGCAACGAAATCCACCGCTGGTCCGCCGACAAAGGCCACGGTGTCTTTTTGGAACCTTCCGGGAACACCGGACACGCGCCAACCTTCGCCGAAGGGGTTCTTGGATCCAATGGACTGTTCTTTGACCCTCAGGGCAAGTTGGTGGTGTGCCAGCACGGCGACCGCCGCATGGCCATCGTCGAGTTGACCGAGGGCAAACCAGGAAAGATCGAAACCATCGTTGACCGGTACGACGGCAAACGATTCAACAGCCCCAACGACCTGACCATCGCCAAGAACGGAGACATCTATTTTTCCGACCCTCCCTACGGGTTCTTGAATATTGCGGTCAGCAATCCCAACGAAAACAAAATGGTGTTCAACAAAGAACTCCGCGAGTTGGACCACTGCGGCATCTACTGCTGGTCGGCCAAGGACCAAACCGTACGGTTGTTGAACAAGTCCATGGACTTCCCCAACGGCATGGGGCTCTCCGCCGACGAGAAGTGGTTGTATGTCAACAGTTCCGACATGGGGAACCCACACATCAACCGCTACTCCACCAAGACGGGAGAGGGCGGCTTGTTCTTCAACGGCCCCTTTGGCGAGGACGATGCCGGTTGGTTTGACGGAATGAAGATGCATTCCAACGGGAACATTTACACCGCAGGCCCCGGAGGCATCTTGGTGATTTCACCCGAAGGAAAAAAAGTCGCCACAATTCCGCTCCCCGCACCAGCAACCAACTGCTGCTTTGGACCGGATGAAAAAAAGATGTACATCACGCTCTTTGATTCGGTGGCGAAGTTGACGTTGGCGGAGTGAGATCTAAAGTTAGGCATCCCGAGGTATGGCTTTCAAAGCCATTCGCAACGGTTTTTGAAAGCGGGTGACCGGGATCGAACCGGCAACATTCAGCTTGGAAGGCTGACGCTCTACCAATTGAGCTACACCCGCGGGTGAAAGACGATTCTAGCGAAATCCAAGCCGAGTGGGGCCCCCTCCCTCCGGTATCCTGCACAAATGCCTGTTCCTCCACGTGATATTCATGTCATTGGCGTTCCCCTCGATCTTGGCCAATCGCTGCGTGGGGTCGACATCGGCCCTGGGGCGGTGCGCTACGCCGGTCTTGGCCCCGCCCTGCGAGCGCTGGGACACACCGTCACCGACTTGGGCGACATCGAAATCCCCAAGCGTGACCAATTGAACCCCGACCAAGACCCCGCCTTCGCCAAAGCCATCGCCGAAGTCAGTGCCAAGCTGTGCGCCCAGGCCGAAGCATCCGCAACCAATGGCGCCACACCCATCTTTGTGGGTGGCGACCACGCCATGTCGATCGGTTCGGTTTCTGGAGTCACCGCGGCCGGCCGCACCGGCATCCTGTGGATCGATGCCCACGGCGATTTGAACACCCCCGACACCTCCCCTTCCGGGAACATCCACGGCATGCCTCTGGCCACGTTGCTGGGCACCGGTCTGCCCGACTTGGTGCAACTTGGAGGACGAAACCCCAAGGTGCTTCCTGAAGACGTGGTGCTTCTGGCCATCCGTGAACTTGATCCAGGAGAACGGGCCATGGCGCTCGACCTCGGACTGAAAGTCCTCACCATGCGCGACATCGACGAACGTGGCATCGCCAAAGTTGTCCGTGAGGCGTTGGACCATTTGGGACACACCGAACGGCTGCACGTGTCGCTGGATCTGGACAGCCTCGACCCTTCCGTTGTGCCTGGCGTGGGCACCCCCGTCCCCGGCGGGTTGACCTACCGCGAAGCGCAGCTGATCTGCGAAACCATTGCCGACAGCGGACGCATGACAAGTTTGGATTTGGTGGAAGTCAATCCGTTGATCGGCGACCACAACCGCACCGCGGAAGTTGCAGTCCGATTGACCGAAAGCCTCTTTGGCAAAGCCATCCTGTAAGCCGAAGACGATCCGCTTTCAGCGCGAGAACTTTTTCGACAATCAATCAACGACCTGCAACCTTGCGGCATGCTGGATGGCGTGACTTGGCTCTTCTTGGCATTGGTACTTGCGGCACCCTGTACGTCCGAACCCACAACCACCGTGCACCATCGCGGACGTTCCATTCGGGTTCCCGAAGATTACCCTTCGATTGCGGAAGCTTTGGCGGCGTCGGGACCCAATGATCGCATTCTCATTGGTTCAGGGACGTACCACGAAAGACTGGAACTTCCCGATCACGACATCATGCTCATCTCGACGGACGGCCCCGAAGTCACCATGCTCGATGGTGGCAGCAACAGTTTGCGTCCACCGCTCCACTTTCGTCATCCCACACATGGCGTTCTTCGGATGGGACCATACGCGGGTCACGTGACAATTCAAGGACTCACCATCCAACATGGTTGGTCCAATGAAGGTGGTGGGCTTCGCGTGGCCGGAGGCTCGGTGACGGCAAAGAACTGCCACTTCAAAAGATGCGACAGCACCTTTGGGGGTGGCGTGTGTGTGCTCGGTGGTCGGGCAGAACTGCAGCACTGCACACTGGTCGATTGCGGGGCCACGTTTGGGGGTGGCGTGGCGGCAATCACCGGCAGCGTTTATTTGGCCAACACCACCATCGAACGATGCGTCGCCCAAGCCAGCGGCGGCGGAACGTGGTGCGACAACGGTGGCACTTTGAACGCCACCGACTGCACATGGAGGCATTGCCATGCTTCCCAAGCAGGAGGCTTGGGGATCCAAGGCCGCGTGTGCCTTGAAAAATGTTCGGTCCAACACTGTCGGTCGGATGGATACGGCGGCGGTCTGCAATTGACCGCCGCCGCGTCCGGGGCGCTTCGTTCCGTGAAGTTCGGTGAAAACCAAGCGGCCAAGGGTGGA
The DNA here is from genome assembly GCA_004213555.1 of Phycisphaeraceae bacterium. Taxonomy (GTDB): domain Bacteria; phylum Planctomycetota; class Phycisphaerae; order Phycisphaerales; family SM1A02; genus UBA8653. Next base: position 419,285 of record SHAP01000001.1, read on the forward strand.
GGGATTGCTGTGGCCGCTGGCGCGGATCTCACGGGCGAACATGTGGTCATCACCGCATGTTCCGCCGATCAAGGTGGAGGTCTCAGCACGCTTGGCGGCAGCACCTTCCACCACCTGACCATACGGGCGTGCAATGCCAACGAGATCGGCGGCGCCATCGCCCTTGGCCGCGCGCATCCGCAGGCCAACTTGGACATCACACACAGCACCTTGGAACACAACCACGCCCAGTACGGGGCGGCGATCTACGGCGATCCAACCGGAGCATTGACGCTGATCAACGCAGTGCTTGCCCACAACCACGCCGAAGCACAAGGGGGCGGTGTGCATCTGCACGGCGTGGACTGCACCTTGAAAGATGTGCACTTCACCGACAACCGCTCGGCCAACACCACCGACGTCTTCTTTCGCGATGGTCGGCTTTTTTTGAACAACGTCACCCGCGTTGGGCCAGTCTTCGGCATCCAAGCTTTCTCTCTGGATGGTCCGAATCTGGAGGTTCGGCTGGGGACTCCAGCATCACGCCATTGATGCGCGAGAAATTTCAGACATCACAAAGACTGGAGACAAAAAATGTCGTGCACTCACAAAAGTCAAGGCCGGAGAGTCACGAAGCGTTCTGTTGTTCCGATGACATCACCATCCGAGCCAAACTGCACGTCGACCCGGACCCGGACCCGGTCGGGCAAAGACTTGGGAAGCCGAACCGCCATGCCAACCCGAGGGTCTTTGGTGGTTGGGTAAGCGGCCAGATTTGGATCCTCGGGGTACACGGTGAAGCGAGGCTGCACACCGGGCACTCGGCGGACCCAGAAAGGCTGCAGCAGCAGCCCCTCCTCCGATTGCTGGACTCCCACCGCCAAAGGATGGCCTGCCGCGATGGTGTTGGCAAAAGATTTTCGCTCCGCCGGCCCGGTGGGCGGCCGAAGGGTTTGTTCCACCAAGAACGCGCCCGCCGAAAACGAAGGCAGCGACTCAACCGCCAACGCGGCCGACAACGCCCGGTCCACCCATCCCGCCCGCCAACTGGTGTCGTCGGGGCTGGCCTGGGCAAATCGTTTACTGGCCTCGGACCATGCGGCTTCTTGCAGAGGACCAGCGGTCTCAGCTTGCAACACCAGATTGGGCACCGTCCGAAGCCATTGTTGCTCGGTCCAGCGCGGCGCTTGCCAACGCATCAACCCCACCGCCAACGCCGCCAGTCCTGGGAATGCAAACAGGACAAACCGCGACCATGTGATCCGAATGTCCTTCGTGCTCCCCCGGCGCGGCTGATCCAAAGTGACCACCCGGAAGGTGCTTGGACCAAAGCCCAAGCCCAAACCAAGGGCCAACAGTCCCAGAGACAGAATGGCTTGATCAAGGACGGTCCAAGACACGCTCATGAAAGAAAATGTATCCGCGATGGCCAAGCCACGAAGGGTCAGGTTTCGGCCAAAAGAGCTCGAACCACTTGGCCATGGACATCCGTCAAACGGTGGTTCCGGCCCTGATAAGGGAACGTCAACTGCTCGTGATCAAAGCCCAACAGATGCAAAATGGTGGCTTGCAGATCGTGCACGTGCACGGGGTTCTGCTCCACGCGGTACCCAAAGGGGTCGGTAGCGCCGTAATCCAACCCGGCCTTCACGCCCCCTCCCGCCATCCAAATGGTGAAGCAGTGCGGGTGGTGGTCGCGGCCCAAAAATTTGGAACCGTCGCGTTCTTCGTTCATGGACGTCCGGCCAAATTCTCCACTCCACACCACCAACGTGTCGTCGAGCAAGCCTCGGGAACGCAAGTCCCGCAGCAACGCGGACACCGCCTTGTCCATCATGCGGGCTTTGCCTGGCAAGGCCTTCTCGATGTCGGTGTGTTCGGCTTCACCGTGGAAATCCCACCCCCAATCGAACAAATGCACAAACCGAGTCCCCCGCTCGACCAAACGGCGGGCGAGCAAGCAGTTGTTGGCAAAAGAACCGTCCGCCCCTGGATCGGCCCCGTAGTCTTCACGCACCCATTCGGGTTCTTCGGCCAAGTCGGTGGCCTCCGGCGCGGCCATTTGCATGCGAAAGGCCAACTCGTACTGTTCGATGCGAGCCAACGTTTCAGGATCTTGGTGGCCATGGTGGGCCAACTGGTTGAGATCGGCCAATGCGTCCAGTGACTCACGACGCAGCATTCGATCCACGCCCACCGGGTCGGCCGCGTGCAACACCGGCGGCCCCGACGTCTGGCACTGCACCCCTTGATGGATCGAAGGCAAGAATCCGCTGCCCCACGCGCTCTTGCCCGCGCTGGGCGCGTTCGCTCCGGACAGCAACACCACATACCCGGGCAAGTCTGCGTTTTCCGAACCCAACCCATACGTCGCCCAGGCGCCCATCGACGGTCGACCCAATCGAGGTGAGCCAGTGAACATCAACAGCTGCGCTGGGGCGTGGTTGAATTGATCGGTGTACATCGAACGCACGACGCACAGCTCACCTGCTTCTTGCGAAAGGCCCGGAAGCAGCGAACTCATCCAGGTGCCTTGGGGACCCACTTGGGCAAACTCGTGCGGACTGGCCAACAGCTTGGGATGTCCCTTGATGAACGCAAAGCGCTCGCCCTCCAGAATGGAATCGGGGCATGGTTTGCGGTCCCACTTCCGAAGTTCAGGTTTGTGGTCGAACAAGTCCTGCTGCGGCGGCGATCCGGCCATGTGCAGATAGATCACCCGACGCGCTTTGGGTGTGAAGTGGGGCCGCTGGAAATCCAAACCACCGGCTTGGGCGTCATCGCCCAAAATCGAAGCAAGGCCCAGCCCGCCCACGCCGTACATGGCGTCACGCAAGAACTGGCGACGTGTGGCGGTGTATGCCACATGCGAATGAAGCATGGATGCTTGGTTTGAATCAGCCACGGCAGAGCACCTCATCCAAATTCAACAACACCGAAGCGACCAAGGCCCAAGCCGACTCTTCTTCTGCGGACATGTCTCGGCCAACTTTCACCCGTCGGGCTTCTGCAAATGCCGCCAAGAAGGCCGCCGCCTCCTCGGGACGGTCGGCGTAGTGGCGGCGGGCTTGATGCAAGGTGTCTTGCAAACGTTGCACTTCCGGCAGGCTGGGTTCCCGACCGGTCAACAAACGAAATGCTTGGACCAGTTGATCTCGCTCGTCTCCGGACAACCCCTGGATGCGTCGTCCGAATCCGAGCGCGGCTTCTTGAAAAATAGGATCGTTCAAACCCACCAACGCCTGCAACGGTGTGTTGGTGGCGAGGCGCCGGGACGTGCAGACCTCTCGGCTGGGCGCGTCGAACAATGTCATCGTGGGATGCGGTGCGGTGCGCTTCCAGTAGGTGTACACACTCCGGCGGAATCGATCGTCACCGGTACTGTTGGTCCAACGGGCGTCGTTGTACGGACTGCGCCAGACACCATCGGGTTGGGGTGGGTAAACCGGCGGGCCATGTTTGGTACGCACCAACAACTCTGAAACCGCCAACGCCTGGTCTCGCAACACCTCGGGCTCCAAACGAACGCGGGGGAAGCGGGCCAGTCGCTCGTTGCGAGGGTCAGCGGCCAGGGCTTCGGGCGTCGCGGAGGACGTGCGCCGCCACGCATCGGTCATCAGCAAACGCTTCAAGAAGGGGCGAAGTCGACCTTCATCGGAAAGCCAACGGGCGGCCAGAGCATCGAGCAGTTCGGGATGGGTGGGCACCGTACCTTGGCGGCCAAAATCTTCTTCGGTCTCCACAAGACCCCGACCAAACATGCGGGCCCAGATGCGGTTGGCTTGCACCCGGGGGGTCAATGGATTTTCAGGGGCACACAACCAGCGGGCCAGATCGAGGCGGCTGGGGGCGCTTGGCCCCGAATGGAACGCCTCGGGGAACCCAGCCTGCACCAGCTCCCCCAAGTCGCGGTAGTTGCCACGAATTTGCACGCGGGTTTCGCGGCGATCGTCTTCGGACAAGGCTTCCATCACCGGGACCGGCACCGGGTCTGCTTCGGAATTGCTTCGGGAGACCACATCGACGGTGGGTGTTTCGTCGTTCCGGTCGGCATCGGCGGTTTGGTTGAACACATCAAAGAGCGCGAAGTACTCGCGTTGCGTCATGGGGTCGTACTTGTGGTCGTGGCATTGCGCGCAGGACGCGGTGAAGCCCATCCACACCTGCATGGTGGTGTTTACCCGATCGACGACCGCGGCCACCCGATGTTCTTCGTCGTCGGTGCCTCCCTCGTCGTTGGTCATGGTGTTGCGATGGAATGCCGTGGCCAATCGGGTTTCTGCGTTGGCCTCGGGCAGCAAGTCCCCCGCCAGCATGTGCTCGGTCAGGGTGGCGAATGCGGGGTCCGTGTCCAACGTGGCCACCAACCACTCCCGCCACGGCCAGATGGTTCGGGCCCGATCGGCCTCATAGCCTTTGGTGTCGGCATACCGGGCCAAGTCCAACCACATCGATGCCCAATGCTCACCGAATCCCTCGTGGTGCAGCACCTCATCAACGGCAGCGGACCATTCTTCGTCCGTCGGGACGTCGGGAAAGGACAACACCACCTCACGCGGCGGAGGCAACCCCACCACCGCCAGCCAAGTGCGGCGAAGCACCACCCCACCGGTCGCGGGGGCATTGGGTGCCAGCCCAGCAAACCCTTCGGCCAAATGCTCGTCGATGCTGCGACCATCGTCTCTCGCCAAGGGCGACCAGGCCCAGTGCGGTTGGTAGGTGGCCCCATCGTTGATCCAGGCTTCAAGGATGCCAATCTCGTGTTCGGTCAAACCCGCCCCATGGGATACGGGGGGCATGCGCTTGGAACCACCGGCACGCACGCGATCGATCAACATCGACGCCGCGGCGTCGCCAGGAACGATGGCCGAGTGCAGGGCATCTTCCCGAAGATCCAGTCGCAATTCACCTTCGCGTGCCGCCGCATCGGGCCCGTGGCAAGCAAAGCACCGGGAGGACAGGATGGGCTGCACGTCCCGCACAAAATCGGGCGATTCAAAGGCCAAAACCATGCCAAGGAGCAGCATGACGTCAGCATATTGGTTCTTTCTGCAAAGCAGGACGCTTTCCCCGAAGATGTCTTCATGCTTCTTCCAGGATCGACCATTGTGCTTGCCACGGACGCCTGGCGACCGCAGATTTCGGGGGTGGTACGCACGTGGGAGTCTGTCTTGGGGGTCCTGCAGGCACGGGGCTATCAAACCGAAGTGCTCTGCCCCGCCGACCACGGTCGCACGTGGCCCCTGCCCCGCTACCCCGAAATTCGTCTGGCCCCTTGGCCCTTTGCTGCGGTCAACCGGAGGTTGGACGCGCTGCGGCCGGACGCCATACACATTGCTACCGAAGGTCCCATTGGTGTTGCGACCCGTCGCTGGTGTTTGCGTCACAAAGTTCCATTCACCACCTCGTACCACACCAAACTCGCCGAGTACGCGAAGGCCTACACCAAACTTCCTCTCCCCTTGGGCTACGCCTTGTTGAAAAAATTTCACGGACCTGCCAGCGCGACCTTGGTGCCCACCCCCACCATCCGCGACGAGCTGGTGGCCCGGGGCTTTCAGGACATCAACGTGTGGACCCGTGGCGTGGACCACAAGACGTTCCGGGTCCACTCCCAAAATGATCGCGAAAACTTTGGCCCCGGACCGGTGTTCCTGTACGCCGGACGGTTGGCGGTCGAGAAAAACCTCGATGCGTTTCTTCGTCTTGATCTTCCTGGGACCAAAGTTTTGGTGGGCGATGGTCCGTATCGCAAAACCTTGGAGCGGAAATACCCCGACGTGGTCTTCACGGGATACCGGCATGGAGAAGAATTGGCTCGGGCCTACGCCAGCGGCGATTGCTTCGTGTTCCCCAGCCTCACGGATACGTTTGGCGTGGTGATGATCGAAGCGATGGCCTGCGGGCTTCCTGTGGCCGCGTTCCCGGTCACGGGTCCGATCGATGTGGTCAAAGAAGGCGTCAGCGGAGTGTTGCACGAGGATTTGCAGGTGGCATGCCACCAAGCCGTGCAGTTGCCACAAGAGGACGTCCTGGAATGCGGGCGGTCGTTCACTTGGGAACGAACCACCGACATTCTTCTGGAGACGTTGGTGTCTGCCAAATCAAAGTGAATCAAGCTTCAGTTGCGATGGGACAATCGAGTATCAGTGCCAACCGTGACTTTTGCCGCTGGCTCCCGGTCGGGCAGGGGGAAGGGAATCGGTGATCTCGTTGACGGCAACGGTTCTTCTTCCAAATGATCTTCGACGATTTTGGGAGCCAAATCTGTGGCGTGCAGCAAAGAAAGGTGCCCGGTTTCTGATTCAACCACCGCCGTGCAATTCTCAATCCAATCCCCACAGTTCAAATACGTGAAGCCATCTTCATCCACGTGGGAGGGATGATGGATGTGGCCGCACACCACACCATCAAGTTGTTTTTCTTTGGCCTCTTGGATCAGTGTGTCTTCGAAGTTAGAAATGAACGTACACGCCTTCTTGACCTTTAGCTTCATGTACTGGGCCAATGACCAGTACGGTTTTCCGCGCCACTGGCGGTAGCGGTTGAGCGCCCCGTTCAAACGCAGCAACATTTCGTAGGCCGAAGAACCGATCTTGGAGAGCAGTCGAGAGTGACGCACCACCAAGTCGTACTGGTCACCGTGGGTGATCAACAGGCGGCGACCGTCCAAACAACGGTGCACGTCCTGCATTTGAATCTCGATGCCACCAAAATTCATTCCAACATAAGCACGAACCGCTTCGTCATGGTTGCCCGGCACAAAGACCACCCGGGTGCCCCGTTTGACCAATTTTAAAATATGCCGTACCACCTCGTTGTGGGCCGCGGGCCAGTACGAACGCGACTCCAACCGCCAGAAATCCACGATGTCGCCCACCAGATACAGCGTTCGGGTGTCGATTGATTTCAAAAATGCGGCCAAGACCTTGGCTTTGCAGCCGCGACTGCCCAAGTGGGCGTCGGAGATAAACACAGTTCGGAATTTGTTTCTCTTCAAGGGAAGATCCTTGGGGCAAACAACCGGAGGTTATCCACATCCTTGTGGATAACAATTGGGTTTGTCCACATTGAAGTCTGTCCGTGTTCAGATTGTGTTTGCCCAGTGCAAAGTGTGCGTGTATCCCGACAGTTTCTCACCAGTCTTAAGGGGACAACATTGAACGCTCAGCTTCCACCAAAGCCATGGCCTGCACGCCGTCTTCCAAAGTTAAATCGCATGCTTCTTGGCTCTGGATCGCGTCCAAGAAAGCAGCCGCTTGGTGCTGATAACACGAACCTTCGGGGAAATCGGGCAAGTCCATTGGTTCGGTACCGTCGGTGGGGTGCACGCTGAGGGTTGGCGTCGCGCTGATGTCATACCGCAAGACCGCCCGCGCGCACACCACCATGAACCGCAGCATGAAAGGCACATCACCCTCGAGCCACGCGCCCTCTGCATGCACCCCTCCGGGAATGCCATCGAATTCGAACACCGCATGCACGTGATCAAACCCACCGCTGGCCCCACGCCGACCAAATGCATGCAACCGATCGGGTGTCCCAAAACACGACCGCACAAAGTCCACATCGTGAATGTGCAAATCAAGAAGAGCGCCACCGCTCTTGGTGTGGTCTTGAAAGAAGTCACCCCCCCACGAAGGAATGGCCCCAATGCGTTCAAAGCGTGCTTGTTGCACGGCGCCCCATTGTCCAGAACGCAGACCATTCCGCAGATGCTTCCATTCGGGCCAGAAGCGCATGCACATCGCTGGCCACGCCACCAGGTCCGGTCGGGCCGCGCCCGCCTTGGCCACCCGCACAGCTTCGGTGCTGTCGAGGGCCAGCGGCTTTTCCACCAACAGATGCCGACCGGACTCCAACACCGCCACCGCCAGATCTGCATGAAAAACCGTGGGAGCGGCCACCACCACCGCGTCAATATCATCGCGGGCCAAGAGGTCGGTGGCAGACGCGTGGACCGCCACGTTGTCAGGAAGCATAAATTCTTCTTGGGCGTCCAAATTGCCCTCGGAAGACGGCTGCTCCGAAAGATGCGGATCGGCCACCGCCACCAGCTTGGCACGGGGATCACGGTGGAATGCCTCGGCGTGGGTCCGTCCCATCAACCCGAAGCCAATCACGCCAACACGTATTTCTTTCATAAGAGAGATGCTATCGAGTTGTCAGCCAAGATAGCCTGCCGTTCATGAGCAGTCGACCGGAACACATCCCATTGGTTATTGGGGCCGACGCCAAAGATGTTGATCAGTTGGTTGCCGACCGAATTGTCTCTTGCATGCGTCGATGTGAAGACGCGGGCCGTCCATGTGTGCTGGGCCTGGCCACCGGTTCCACCCCAACGGGCGTGTATGCAGAATTGGTAAGACGCCATCAACAAGAAGGCCTGTCATTCCGGAACGTCTGGACGTTCAATCTTGACGAATACTGGCCCATGGACCCCAACGCGCTGCAAAGCTACCAACGCTTTATGCGCGAGCACCTGTTCGACCACATCGACATTGATCCTCAACGGTGTCACGTCCCAGATGGTCGTTTGTCCAGTGACAATGTCCTGGCAGCGTGCGATGCGTACGAAGAAAAAATCCGCGCTGCAGGTGGCCTTGACTTGCAACTCTTGGGGATTGGACGAACCGGGCACATTGGCTTCAACGAACCTGGTTCGGGACCGGACAGTCGGACAAGGATGATTTGGCTGGACGCCATCACCCGGCGTGATGCTGCCAGCGATTTCTTCGGAGAGCACTTCGTGCCACGTCGGGCCATCACCATGGGGGTGGGTACGATTCTTGAAGCCAAAGAAGTGGTCATGGTGGCCTATGGCGAAGGCAAAGCGCCAATCATCCGACACGCGGTGGAGGGTGAAGTCACCGAACGAATCCCCGCCACATTTCTGCAACACCATCCCCACGCCACGGTCTTTTTGGATGCTTCGGCCGCCAGTGATCTGAGACGTTGCCGGCAGCCTTGGACCCTTGGTGCGGTGACTTGGAACGACCGCACCATTCGTAAGGCAGTGATCGGCTTGGCCCGACAATTGAATCGGCCCATCCTGAAGCTCACCGACGAAGACTACAACGAGCACCACCTGCAGGAGCTCTTGGCTGAGCACGGCCCGGCCTACAACATCAACATCAAAGTGTTTCGATCCATGCAACGAACCATCACGGGCTGGCCCGGAGGAAAACCGACCACCGAACGCCGAGAAGGCGACGCTCCACATCCCCGAGACGCCATATTTCCCAAGAGGGTGCTGGTGTTCTCACCCCACCCAGACGACGACGTCATTTCAATGGGCGGCACTTTGATTCGCCTTTGCGATCATGGCCACGATGTGCATGTGGCGTACCAAACCTCAGGCAACATCGCGGTGTTTGACGACGACGTGGTTCGAGCACTTGACCTCTCGCTCGACTTGGCGCAGCTGACCGGTTCGGCAACCAGTCCATTGACCGATTGGGTACAGAACGCCAAAGCCGAGTTGTCCAACAAATCACCTGGTGAAATCGATGGGGCCAACATTCTGGCGATCAAAGGTCGAATTCGAAGAAACGAAGCCATTGCTGGAGCACGGGCCGCCGGGGTACCAGAAGACCACTGCCACTTTTTGGATCTCCCTTTTTACGAAACTGGCCGAGTCACCAAAAAACCGCTTGGTGCTGAAGACGTGGCGATCACAGCAGAAATGCTTCGCACTGTTCAGCCGCACTTGATCTTCGCGGCCGGTGATCTCTCTGATCCCCATGGCACCCATCGCACCTGCTTGGACTGCATCTTTCAAGCCATTGAAATCGTGCGTGGGGACGAGTGGTTTCAAGATTCCGTGGTCTGGCTGTACCGCGGCGCTTGGCAAGAATGGGAACCCGAACAAATCGAAATGGCGGTGCCGCTGTCTCCAGAAGAACTGGATCGAAAAATAGCCGCAATCCACAAACACGAATCCCAAAAAGACAAAGCACTGTTTCCGGGAAACGACCCTCGGGAATTTTGGCAACGCGCTGAAGATCGAAACCGAGAGTTGGCGGAGACCTACGACGGTTTGGGATTTGCCGAATACGAGGCCATGGAAGCCTTCGTGGAGTATCGACCTGGAGAGTAAGATTCAGCAAATGAGTCTCGCCGCCGATATCGATGCCGCTCTGGCCCAAGTCAACGAACCCGACCAAGTCGTGGTGGTCCGTCACGTGAGCACCAATCAATTTGTGCAACTGGTGCATCGAGATGGGTTCATGGTTGATTGTCCTGTGGAACAATCACCAGCCGATTTCCGCGACACCATCACCGCACTTTTTGGCGATGAACCCATCGAAGACGATGAGCTCAAAGACAAAGTCTTCGAAACCTGGCAGAAGACCTTTGACTCCGCCGCCGAAGCCGGGGCCCTCATGCTTCGGGTGTTGACCGAAGGTTTTGGCCACGACCCCGCCGACCGCTTCGACATCGAACGTTACTGAAGCCCACGCCAAAATCTTCAGCGGGAAAGGAAGGCCTCCCGCGCCGCTTCGGCTTCACGCAGTTCCGTCGGCGTGTAGGGCTTTGGCCGAGGAGGCACTGGACCTTCCACGGGTTCATGCACTTGGGCCACCAACACGTCGCCCACCAAGGGCAGACCCTCAAAGCGCAGCTCGTAGACAAACCACGGCTGCAACTCGCTGAGCCGCAAGCGCAAGCCCGAATCCTCACGCTCCAGAGTCGCTTCCACCATGGCTTGTTCGTACTGCTCTGAGCCGTAGGTGACGTGGTAGTTGTACCGAAAGCGGCGCACCGTCACTTTCGCTTTGGCCAACTCTTCTTCCGTCAGCGAACGCGTGGTCGACAACGCAAAACCATCGGCTGTGAGGTCACAGGTCGTGAACGCCAAAAACGGTTGGCTGGTGGGGGTGATCTTGGTGATGCCCTTGGCCCCCGTCCAACCGTGGTCGGTGTGCCCCACCCACAAGGTGCCATCTTCAGCAAAGGCCAACCGGTTGTTGCCCATGCGCAGACCACCCCCGTCGATCATGGTGGTGATGGTGGCCCGGGTGCGCCCCCGGACCTCTTGCACCATGGCGCGGCAGATGCGCTCGTGGTTCATTTCACCAATCAGAAGATCGCCCGCGAGCGGCCCCCACGACTCGGGAATCACGATGGGGTCGCACGGGCTGTTGGCCATGGTGCCTTGGGGGAAGACCCCAGCGGGCAATTGCCGCAGGGCGTCCAACTCCGCCGCACTGCGATCCAGCGGCTTGCCCGCAAAACCATCACGCCACACCAACGAAGCCGGGTGGCCGTAGTGCTGCCCTGCTTCCAAGTGATACAGCGGACTGGTGCCAATCCAGTCGCCCTGGTTGTCGATGGTCCACAGCCGGCCTTCGTGGTCAAAGCCCAAGCCATTGGGGCTGCGCAGCCCCGAGGCAAACGGGGCCATGGTGCCATCCGGTGCCAATTTCATCACCCAACCCCGCCACGGCACCGAGGCGTACATGCGCCCATCGCGGCCATCCAAGGTGAAGGTTCCGCGTTTCTCATGACGCACCCCCGCGCCATTGCTGGCAGTATTCAGGGCGAAATACAAATGGCCCTCATCGTCTTCCACCGGACCAAAGTTGAATTCGTGGTAGTTGCCGGACAACCCGAAGTCGTCGCACAGTGTGTTGTATTCGTCGGCTTGGCCGTCGCCATCAACATCAACCAACTCGGTCAGCTCCGGCCGCTGCATCACCACGACCGAGCCATCTTCCCGCACCAACAGTCCCAAGGGATCATGCAATCCCGTGGCAAAGGTGCGCCACGCGTTGTCTTCCAGAACACACACTTCACCGTGGTGGAAGCAGGCCCACACCCTTCCCTGCGCATCGACGTCAATGCCGCCCACCTCGGCCACCACCCCTTCGGGGGTATCGATGCGTTCGATCAAAAAGGGATCGGCCGACAACAACAACGCCGCCAACATCATGCGTCCAGCTCCTCGTCGCTCAAGCGGCGGTCCCACACCCGAACTTCATCGATCCATCCGCCAAAAGCGACCTTGTCATCACCACCGATGACGATGCCGCCTTTGGGCTGGGCCCCACTGGCATACGACCAACCCCCCGCCTCAACCGTGGTGCCGTTGGCATCCCACCGCACGGTGACCCGTGTCCAGCCATCACGACGGTCCTGTTCGCGAGAAGAGGTGGCCGAGTCGCTGCGTCCCCCTCGCACCCCCAGCGAATTCTCGCCCAGCACCACCGCCTGGATGCGGTCGGCGTCGCGGTGGTCAAAGGAAAGCACCGGCGTGCCCCGGGGTTCCCGGCACCACAAATCAATGGTGCCCGCTTCAGCCGCGGTGGCCCCGCACTTCCATCCCTTTTCCTGAAAAGGAAGCGCCCGCCCCGCCAAACCCGCCGCAGGCAACCGCTCGGGTTTGTGTCCGGTCGGACGCACGGTGTCGTCCATCGACCAGTACCACCGAGGCAAGGTCGGGTCGGCTTCGATCAGGTTGACCGCTTCCACGCCGCCGGCCATGGTGCGGCGCTGTTCCAGCAGCGCTCCGGCGACCGGGCGAATGCGCTCTTCGACCACGTCGCCATTCATTTTCCACCGAAAGACCGGTCGCCCTTGCTCGAGGCGATAGCCCAAGAACGCACGATCTCCCTGCTCGATGGGCGCGGTGTCGTTCCGCCAGACAATGTGACCAAGAACCCGCGCGAGCGCATCGCCGTTGCCCGCAAAATGGTTGCTTGAATCCAAGAAGTCACCGGTCCACGCATAGCGCAGTTGCATGGTGCCGGCATCCCAGCAGTAGTGCACGCCTTCTGGGGTCGCCACCGCGATGGACGCCGGCCCTGAGTCGGGCATGAACATGCGCACGACGGTGTCGGCTTCCAGAGAAACAGAAGAGGACGCCGATTCGGCGCCCTCTCCATTGGCTGCGTTTTTGGCGTCGTTCCATCCCGGCGGAATGCCAGGGTCGGCATCCTCGGCCGGAATTTCGGCGGCGGCTGGATCCTCGACCACATGCATCACGCCGTACATCGAAACTTGGTGACCAGGATAGATGCACGCAAAGGGATACGCCCCGGCCTTCTCGGGGGCATTGAACGTCACCGAGCCGGTTTCACCGGGGTTCAGGAGTGCAATCGCGACGATGTCCTCGCCCTCTTTGAGAACCGACCGGCTCTTGGTGGGGATGTAACCCGAGCCGACGGCTTTGGGCCCCATGCGCATCATGTCGGTGAATACTTTCATGCGGCGACCGGGCTTGGTGAAGACGAGGTTGTGGGGCTGGGCTTGGGGGTCGTCGTTTTCAAACTCCACCGTGAGACGCTCACCGGTTTGGGCGACAAACCGTCCCAAACTGAAGTGCATGTTGGGGTACATCCCAATCTTCACCATGCGGGCATTGCTGCTGGCGTCCGGGGCTTCGGGCTCTTCCACCGCTGTCGCCTCGGAGGCGGTGTCCGCTTCGGTCACAGAGACCACTGGTTCGGGTTCGGGCTCTGCTGCGGGCGCGGTGCTGACTGGCACCGCCGAGGCTTTTTGCCTCTTCCACATCTGGATCAATGGCACGTGGAACATGCTGACGACCAAGAACAGGGCCACGACGGCAGAGAGCCAAACTCGGATTGCTTGCATACAACCTCCTGAAGATGCCATTCTACGGACAAGACCAAAGGAGGTCCCATGCTGCTTGCCACGATTTTGCTCCAGATCACGCCCCCGGCGGCCCCCCAAATTCCTCTGATCGATTTGGCCTTCGAGGCCGAACGGCAGATTGTGGTGGACCGGGAAGCTGGCCAGTACCTCGGGCATCCCACCACCTGCTTGCTTGACGACGGTCAGACCGTTTTGTGCGTGTACCCCAAAGGGCACGGCAAGGGCGGCATCGTCTTCAAGCGGTCCACCGATGGCGGAATGACATGGAGCGATCGGCTGCCGACACCGGAGAACTGGGCCAGCAGCCGCGAGGTGCCCACCCTGCACCGCATCGACGATCCGGTGGAGGGCGGCAAGCGCCTCTTGATGTTCAGCGGCTTGGCCCCCACCCGCATGGCCAGCAGCGATGACGATGGCGAGACCTGGACCGAACTCAAGCCCATTGGCGACTGGGGCGCCATCGTGGCCATGGCCTCCCACGCCCAGCGCGACGACGGGACCGTGGTGGTGTGGTGCCACGACGACGGCCGCTTCATGCCCAAAGCGTTGCAACCTGGCCCCGGCTTTCATGTGTACCAGGTGGAAAGCAAAGACGGTGGGCGCACCTGGGGCACGCCCCGCGCCATCGCGCACCAAGCGGGCCACGATCTGTGTGAGCCCGGTTTGGTGAAGAGCCCCGATGGCAAGACGTGGGCCCTGCTGATGCGCGAAAATTCACGCCAGCACAACGGCTCGGTGATCTTCAGCACCGACGCCGGTCGCACCTGGTCCAATCCCCAACCACTGCCCCCCGCCTTGACCGGCGATCGCCACACCGCGCGGTACGACCAAGACGGACACCTGGTGATTTGCTTCCGCGACACCACCCGCCAATCGGTCACCCAAGGCGACTGGGTGGCGTGGATTGGGGCGTGGAAGGACATCGTGGAGGGCACCGAAGGTCGGTGCCGCGTGCGGTTGATGGACAACCACCACCGCTGGGACTGCGCGTATCCGGGCGTCGAACTGTTGCCCGACGGCCGCATCCTGAGCGTGACCTACGGCCACTGGACCGAAGGCGAATCGCCGTGGATCGCTGCGGTGCATTTCCGCGCGAGGGAAATGCTCAAACGACTTGGGGGTTGATCAACCCATCAAAGATCGCACGGTCCCCAAGCATCCAGCACGCGGAGCAAGTCGATAAAGCTGACCACTCCGTCGGCGTTGATGTCCGGCGGGCACGGTGGGCCACACGGGCCCCAGTCGTTCAAGATGGCCAGCACTTCTTGGAAGTCCACCACGCCATCCGAGACGAAGTCGGCGATGCACTGGCATTCGTCGGGAACACCATCGGCGTTGATATCTTGCGAAGTGCCCGCTGCGATATCGCACGGATCACCAAGGCCATTGGCGTTGCAGTCGTCAAACTTCTCGCAATCGTCTGGAATGCCATTGGCGTTACAGTCGTTGTCTTCGAGTTCACAACTGTCGAGGACGCCGTTGGCGTTGCAGTCCTCACCTGAAGGGGACGAGCATGGCACGCCTTGATCACAGCAATCGGGCACACCATTTTGATCCTCGTCGGCGAGCGTACCGTCGAGAATCTGACCGTAGTCGACGATGCCGTCGTTGTTGCAGTCGGCAGACCATTCTGTAATGAAAGAGTTGGGTGGGGGCACGCAAGAATCTGCGCCTGGGATATCGTCCCAGCCAACAATCCCCCCCAATCCCCCAGATGGGGAGCCAAAATGAATGCGATCTGCATTGATCCCATTGCAAATGTTGTTGGGTTCGCCTTCAAGCCATCCAGTGAAATCAAAAGCATCACCGTTGGACCAAGACCATCCCCCGTCTGGCTCTGAACTTCCAGCGGGCTGAATCCCTCCAAGCCATGGCCCTCTTGAGCCATTAAACACAGATTCGCTCAAGAGGCTTAATACAAATTCATTCTCGGCAGAGCTGGTGATGGATGCGAGATAACCACCGTTCGCAACTGAGAGCAGGTCAGATT
>SHAP01000010.1 GCA_004213555.1 Phycisphaeraceae bacterium
ACCACCGGCAAGTCAAAAACTCACGGGGTACAGAATGCATCCTTGGCGGCCGGAATCGCTGCTGATTGGTCGGTGATGTTGAAATTCGAAACCAGCTTGAATTTCGACGATCGAAAAAGCCAACACGATCCGCACCTCATGTTCAAACACCGGTTCTATCGCAAGGATCTGGGGATCATTTCGACCGAAAGAATGGCGGTCTACGGCGGTGTTGATTTTGACGACAACCTGGATCCATTCTTGGGCTTGGTGTACACCAAGATCGATGGCCGCTGGGGCACAAACCTCGGAATCTCGTGGGAGACCGGCGAAGTGGCAAACGACGGCCCCCCCATCTTGGCCGGCCATGCTGGTGCCGACTTGTGGAAATTGCAATCCAGTGTGCTGTACCGGTTGTTCCCCGAGGATTACAGCACCACTTCGAACCACGCTTGGTACGCCACGGTCGAAACAAGCTTGCCCTACGAAGAGAACGGTGATTGGGAATGGACCCTTGGCCCCGGAATCCTCTATGAAGGACGCCGACACGCGTTTGAAGCGAACCTGCGGATTCCCGTCCAACAGGACATCAATCATCGCGCTGAGACCGAGTGGGCGTTGGCGATTGGCTGGCGGACGTTGTTTTAAACCTCTCGAGCAAGATTCCTTGCCCGGCGCATACCCAGTCACACACGAATGCGTTACGGTCAGAACCTGACGAGGCAACCCACGACCTCCATGCCGAAACCCCTGAACATTCTGGCCTTCTTCGATACCCGACCGGGTCACCAGTTCCAGACCCGCGGAGTTCTTTCCGCACTCACTGCTTTGACCAAGGTGTCGGTTCGAGAACGACATGTTGGAAAACACTCAGATCCACTTGGCGAGTTCTGCCCCGATCTTTTGTTGGGTGCGGGACGACGGGTCCATGTCCCGATGCTGAAAGCCAAGATCCAAACCAAGGCAAAATCGGTGGTTCTGATGCGACCCACTCTGTGGACATTTGGCTATGACCTTGCCGTGGTTCCCAACCACGATCGAATGAAGCCGCATCCCAACATCATTCGCACGACTTTGGCGCCAACCACCATTCAACCCAGTTGCCACGACCGCTTCGGTCGGCCCCTCGCGCTGATTGGTGGACCTTCTCGGCACTTTTCTTGGGACATCACCTCTCTTCGTGAATGCATGAACCGCCTGAATAACGGATCTGGGTTTGATGTCATCACTTCACGTCGAACCCCACTTGGCACCACCGGTCACTTGCCCCCAGATGCGCAAGTGCACAAACCATCATCTGTTGACCGAACGTGTTACGAGTCGTACTTGGCAAACGCACCGTTGATTTTGGTCACTCCTGACAGCGTCTCCATGCTGGCCGACGCCATCACTGCTGGTGCTGCTGTCCACACGGTGCCAATGAAACCAAACCCCAAATCAAAAGTTGCTCGAGCCGTTTCTCAACTGGAGGCCAGCAACATGATCAATACCGGCCTGTCGAGCGTTCCCCTCAACGAGTCCAAACGCGTGGCCGAAGAAATTCTTTCACGTTTCTTTCCGGAGCACCTCGGTGGGTGACCGCACGCCCACCATCGTGCAAGTGCTTCCCGCCCTGGAGTCTGGAGGCGTCGAGCGAGGAACTCTGGAAATTGGCCGCGCCATCGTGGAAGCGGGCTGGAGATCGGTGGTGGTTTCTGGGGGCGGTCGCTTGGTTGATCAACTCAAAGCAGAAGGTTCCGAGCACGTCACCTGGGATCTTGGTCGAAAGTCATTCTTGACCCTCCGTCATATCCGGCCCTTCCGACGCTTTCTTCGAGAACTCCACCCTGACATTCTTCATGCTCGTTCACGAATGCCCGCCTGGATGACATGGCTTGCTTGGCGTGGATTACCGAAACACCACCGTCCACGATTCGTCACCACCGTGCATGGGCCATACTCGGTCAACGCGTACAGCAAAATCATGACCCGAGGTGAACGGGTCATCGCCGTATCCAAGATGATTCGCAGATACATCTTGGACAATTACCAAGGGGTTGATCCCTCGTGTATTCGAGTGATCCATCGCGGGATCGCACCTGAAGATCACCCTCGAGGGCATCGCCCTGATTCAGAATGGCGCACGGTTTTTCGTCAGGACCTCCCGGGCACCACCGCAGACACCAAACTCATCACCATCCCCGCGCGGATCACCCGGTGGAAAGGCCAGCTGGCCGGTGTCGAAGTCTTGGCCCAACTGCTTCAAGAGGGGTACGACGTCGCCTTGCTCTTGGTTGGTGAAGTCAAAGACGGTAAGGACGGGTTCCGCCAAGAGCTCGAGATGAGAGCGACAGCGCTGGGCGTTCAAAATCGCGTGATCTTCCTTGGCCACCGCAAGGACATCCGAGAGATTTTGGCCGTTTCCGATGTCTCGCTCAGCCTGACCGAGAAGCCCGAAGCCTTTGGTCGAGTGATCGTGGAATCTCTCAGTTTGGGCACCCCGGTGGTGGCCTATGACCATGGAGGCGCGGCCGAACAACTTGAAGTCATGTTGCCTTCCGGACGGGTGCCTGTGGGAGATCTCCAAGGGGCCATCCAAACCGTGGCCGATTTTCTTCGCACCCCCCCAACCATCGCCACCGGGCACCCCTTCACCCTGGACCAGATGCAACGGTCCACCTTGGCGGTCTACGAAGAGCTTCTTTCTCAGACCCACATTCAGGAACCCTCGGGATTGACTTGACCTGATCCGCTGGCGGTTTATGCTCCACTTAGAAGGAGATTCGCCATGATCCGTACCTCAGCCACCCTTGCGTTGGTGTGTGCCTCGTTCAGCGCCGCCCAGTCCCTGTCCATCAACATCTCTGGTGAAGGTCAAAATGGTTTCGGTCCTTACACCGCCACCATTGACCTCGACACCACCAATTGGCCAGGAAGTTGCCCGGCCACCGGCGTGTTGCAGTTCACCGCCGTTCCGCCGGCCACCATTTCGGGTACCGCTTCGTTGATCGATGGCTGCAGCTTTGAAGTGTTTGGCGACATTCTTGGTGACATCCCAGGTGTTGGTCCGTACGAGTGGGTGATTCAGGCGATGTTCTCGGTGGAAGACAACACCGCCACTGAGATCTCAGGAAATGGCGTGACTCGAGTCATCGGAAACAACCCATTTGATGGGGCTACTTTCGATCTTGGCTTCAACAGCGATTGGACGTCCGACGGAACATTGACCCCGCTCCCAGATGACGGTGTCTTGGCGTGTGCCACTTGGCCAGTGATTTCAGGAGGCAACGGTCGAACCTACGAAATCCACCGCCTCCCCGTGAACTCCAATTGGGAAGCAGCGCGGGTCGCCGCCATTGCGCTGGGTGGAAAGCTTGTGGCCTTTGAAACCAGAGCCGAACGAGATTTTGTGTTCTCTTCGCTTTCCAGCCGAATTCTGGATGGCGTGGTGACCGCCACGTCGCTGGTGCAAGACTTTGGACAAATCGACTACTCCGAACCCGGTGGTGGCTGGATTTGGTGGGAAGGCGGCCCTGTCCGGTGGGCCGCATGGAATGCTGGTGAGCCCAACAACAGCAACGCGGGTTCATCTGAAGATTTTTCGGAATTCCAATTTGGTGGAGGGTTCAATGACATCATTGACGGGAGCTACAGCCAAATGCTGGTGGAACTCCCAGCCGATGACGACACGCCCATCGCCGAGGACGAGGTGGTCCTCGGATCCACTCGATTTGTCCGGTACCGCACCCGCGGCGGGATGTCCTGGACCGAATTGCAAGACTTTGCATTGGCCGAGGGCGGGCAGTTGGCTTGCTTTGAGACCGAAGCCGAACTCGACGCGGCGACACCACTTGGTGACACCTTGCCCGACGGTGCTCTTTTGGCGATCGGTTTGGTGCAAGCCCCTGGCAGCATCGAACCGGCAGGAGGATGGGGCTGGATCAATGGTGCAGCGTTGACGTACGACCGATGGGCCGCTGCCGAGCCCAACGACAGCCCTTTGGGGGAAGACGTTGTTCAAATGCTCTCTGGTGGCTTCTGGAACGACACCCGTGATCAATCCAACGCAACCCACGCCATTCTGGAATTCTCCGATGCCCCGCCACCCCCGCCCGTTTGTCCTGAGGACCTCGACGACAGCGGCAGCGTGGATTTTGGAGACATCTTGGCCGTCCTGTCCTCCTGGGGCACGCCCGATGGTGATGTGGACGGCAATGGCACCACTGACTTCGGTGACATCTTGGCGGTCTTGTCTGAGTGGGGCGTCTGTTCTGAAGGCTAAAGCCCACACCAACCAGTGAAACGAAAATCGCCCCGGCCATTGGCCGGGGCGATTGTTCATTCAGAACCAAAGTGGTTCAGCTGCGGCGACGTCGGCCGAGGCCGGCAAGACCGAGCAGGGCAATCGCACCTGGAGCAGGAACCACGGTGTAGTTAAAGCTCAGGTTTGCATCGAGGGCCCCTTGGTTGATGGGGTCGAAGCCTTGCAAGTTCACGACACCGAGACCAGCATCACCAATCGAAACACCAGAACCGAAGACCACGTCAAAGTTCCAGTCGAATTGACCGGTGAAAGGAATGGTCAAGGTGCCAATGCCTTGGTAGCTGGGGCCAGTCACGGAACCTTGAGAGGTTTCGCCAGAGGTACCTTCGCCACCAAACGAGCCATTGAAGTCAATGGTCGAACCGAAAAGCTGAGGCAACACGGTTTGACCCGTGAGGGCACCAGTGTCGGTGTCGAGGAAGAGCTGGCCCGAGAAACTGCCGAACGCTGGATCGGCGATACCGTCCACTTCGATCGTCAGCACATCTGCGGAAGCCATCCCCGCGGCAAGAAGCGTTGTGCACAGTGCTTTTTGCATGAGATTCTCCTGTAAAAAAGAACAAACCCCGAAGGGCGGAAGAATCTCTCTCTTATCAAGAGACACATGTCTCTAATTTCAGTCTAGTGCATGGCGGATATCAGTCAAGGGATTCCGCAACACGAAAAAAAGGCCCTACGGGCCCATAAAAGCGGACAGAGAGGGATTCGAACCCTCGTCACGGGAAACCCGTGAACCGGATTTCGAATCCGGCGCGTTCAGCCGCTCCGCCACCTGTCCGGAAGGGAGAAACGTCGATTGTGACGACTCCAGCAGCATGCGTCAATCTTCTTTGTTGCTTCCGCCGGCGGCGGCGTTGGCTTCGTCCACCGCCCGTTGGATGCGGTCGTTGTATTCGCCAATTTCGAATTCAATATTTTCCGCCGCATCCATGGCTTGGCCCAGGGCACTGGTCCGGCCTTCGGAGTCGTCAACCGGTTCGGGTGGTGCCGCAGTGTTGGGAGCAAAATCACCCTCCGGCTCTGCGTTGCAACCGAACAGGACGAGAACCAAAGCACAAAAAGACAATCGCATCATGGCAACAACTTTCGAATCTCTTCACGTCCGGTCTGTATGGCTTCAAATGAAAACGGCGCTTGGAACGCTTTGGCGATTTCCATGGTGTCCTCCTTGCTGATGCGAAGATAATCCATGGGCAACCCACCGCTCTCCTCCCGAACGGTTGGATCGACCCCGGCTTCCAGCAAGGCCGCGGCAACTTCATCATGGCCCCAAAGACATGCCATGTGCAACGGCGTGGTCCATGGATCACCATAAGCGAGGTCAGGGTCGGCCTGGTTGGCCAACAAAAAGGCCACCGCTTCCGACTGGCCCCACCAGGCAGCATGACCCAAGGGGGTGGTCTTGAACAGGGGATCCGCCAAGTTGGGATCAAAGCCCCGTTCTTTCACGGAAATCTTGAGCAGGGCAAGATCCCCTTCTGCGGAAGCGCGCCAAGGATCTGGAGAAGGAGGAACATCCTTGAGGTACACCGCGGCCTGATCAACCTCAGGGGCGGCTGGGCCAGCTGGTTCAGCATCAGATTCAGATTCAGATGACGCTGGGCCTTCCGTGCAGCCTGCCACACCAAACATCATGAGAAGCCCTGCGAGGGTCCATTGGTTCATGGCAACAGCCTACTCGGATTCTTAGCCAAACCAGTTGGCCAGCACCACGAGCAAATCTTGGTATCCGGTCACTCCATCGCCATCGAGGTCGGTAGCACAAGGCGTGCTGCAGGGGCCCCAAGCTCCCAGAATCAAAAGCAGATCTTGATACGTGGCCGCCCCATCACCGTTGACATCGCCGGGGACCGGTTCGTTGTCACAGGTCACCGTGCGAATACGCACTCCATCAAGACCGGCTTCAATCACTGAGGGCAACCCCACATCGCTGGTGCTGACCCGCATCCGCAATTCGGTTGGAATTTGTGGAAGCGGCAGCGACGAAACGGGGAACGAGACAAATTCCCAACCTCCTCCGGGCGCGGCAGGTGGTTGGTAATTCTCCAAGACCGACCATGTTGTGCCGCCATCACCACTGATTTCGACCAACAAGAAGTCGTCCATTTGGTTTTCGAAATCTCCGTCGTAAAACCACCGGGCGTACACCAACTCATGGTCCGCCCCACCGACAGCCATTGAGGGCGAAAGAAGCGTGGTGGGCCCCCCGTCAACATCGGAGTTCCCTGGGACGTTGTCGGTCAGCCAGCACGAACCCGAGCCATCGGCATCGGCCACCGGGTCGCCGCGATCGCCGTACCCGGCCGGGGCTCCACGGGTCCACCCTCCGTCAATCAAGCCAGTACCGTTTTCGACGGTCCAGCCTTGATCGGTCTGAAAATCATCGGAAAAACTGGTGGCTTCATCGTTGGCCACCAGCGCGGTAAGCAACGCGGCCGGGGCCCCTTCCGGAAGCCGGGTGGGTTCCCCGGCCAGATTTCTTGCCTCAAAGTACAAACCCACAGTGGCACCACATGGCAAAGCTGGGAGCGCCGCACGGACAACGCCGTCACCCAGATCCACCAGCGTGCACTCTTCAAAACCAGCCCCCACCCCTTGATCCAAGCGAACACTGAGGTCCGAGATCGAGGGCATCGGTGATCCAATGGGCTGGACCTTGAAGTCAATCGTTGCCCCCACCGCATCGATGCGATCTGGCAAAGGTGCCACCAGCGAAAGTACAAAGTCCGTCTCGGGAATGGCTTCACCTTGAGGGTTGGAGATCGCCGCGACCAATTCGGGCCGGGTCACCCACATGCCACTGTTGAAGCCACCGCTGCTGGTGCATCCTCCGTTGGTGTGAATACCCAACACATCGCCGGTCGTGGCATCGATGATTGGTGAGCCTGAGTCGCCTCCCATGGTGTCGCAGTTGTGACTCAGGCTGTAAGCGAAGCTGAACAGAAAAAGACCCTCGGATCGCTTCTGCATCCAACTCAATTCTGGCGGCAAAGGTGCATCCACGGTGCCGTATCCAATGATTCGCAGCGGACGCTGGTCGGCCGGTTGGGTGGCAGTGGCGCGATCAAACCACGCGCCCTGTGCCTGCCATGGCTTCAAGTTGGATTCAGTATTTCGGAAGCACGCAAAGTGGGTCCAATCTTCTCCTTGCTCCGTGACCGGTGAATTTTGAATACTTTGCGTGTCGATCGCGTACTGATGGATGGGGTCAGGGTGCTGGGGATTGCCCACAACGTCACTTGGGGGCACATTGAACTGGGCCACATTCAACAACGAAGGGTTTTCAGAGCAGTGACCGGCGGTCAAAAAGTTGCGACCGGGATCGTCGATCAGAAACCCAGTACACAGGATGGGCATCAAGCGGGCCAAACGAGGGTCCGAAGACTCGGAACGTTCGTCATCGAAGCAAATGGTGGTGGCCAAACCAGGTTCGGCTTGGGTCCACAACCCAGCCAGTTGCACTCGGGATGATGAGCCCGGTCCGGCCAGAAGATCGATTCGAACCGCGTCACCATTGAAATATGCCGATGTATTTTGCCACTCCACAAGTCGATCGTGGTTCAGTTGCTGGACCGCGCCATCCTGCAAAGACTCCACCCGAAGCAACGATCGATCGTCCAGTTGGACCGCGCTGAAGTTCAGACGGAGCCAAGTCGCATTCTGCTGGCGGACCACATGCGACCACACCACCTCGCGCCCTTCGACGTCTTCTGGCACTTGGACCACGCCTGAATCCACAGGATGGTGTTGATACAGCTCCAAAGTCTGAAGTTGAACCAGCAGAGACAAACCAACCAAACCGGCGCAATGGAACATAGATCCCCTCCTGGAACCTCAAACGGGGTCTGCCCCCGGAGCACCATCCACGTTTGTCCAGTGTCCCGAAAAATCGGGTGCAATCAACCCCAGTTGCCCAAGAGGATGATCAGATCCTGAAATTCCACCGCCCCGTTGCCGTCGGCATCCCCTGGGCAAGGCTGGCCACATGGGCCCCAAGCGGCCAAGAGTCCAATCAGGTCATCGAAATCGACGTCCCCGTCACCATCCACATCGCCTTCGACCGAAGGCGGGGCCTCGTCGCAGCTCAGGGTGATAAGGGCAAAGCCATCTATGGCGGACTCGACAACGGATTGCTCGCCGATATCGGCGCTGACAAATCGGATTTGGAAAGATGCAGTGTTGGGAACAAAGTCGGAGACCAAAAATTCTTTTTGGAACCAACCGCCATTTGCTTCTGGAGAATTCCCTTGAACCGTTTCCAGGGCGATCCAAGTTGCGCCAGCGTTGGATGAGCATTGCACTTGAAATGGGTCAACATTAGGGGCAGCTCCATCTGGTGGAGAATTGTTGTGCCAACGCCAATAAGAAACAAGGGTGGAAGGATCTGTTGCATCCAAAATTGGTGATGTCAGAACCGTAGATCCTTCATCGACATCGCTGTTGCATCCGTTTGCACTGGAGTTGTCAGTAAGAAAACAGGATGCAGAATTGTCTGGAGTGGAGGTGGGGTTCCCGCGGTCACAATTGGTAATTGGAACACCTCGAGTCCACTGGCCATCGTTTGCTGTATTGCTGACGGACCAGCCAAGATTGGATTCAAAACCGTCCTCAAAAATCACATTTGCTTCGTCGGCCACAACTCCTGCGAAAGGGCCCAAGGCAAACGGAACGCCATCGGAATTTTCTGCTTCTACAGACCAAGTGATGGCACTCGCGCAAGGTAAAGATCCAGATGTGCCTCTCCAACGATTGAAGGTGGAATCAAAAATCAATGGTATTTCATCTTCTGACCCATCAATGGAAATCCGAAGCTGTGGACTGTCGGGATTGAGGCCACCAGAAGGCGGAGCGTTGATCTCAAGCGACACATCAAAACCAGCTGAAGGAATCGTTTGCCCAGGCTCATCATCGAGTTGGAGATTCAAAGGTTGTGTCACCGTCCACACAAAGAATCCTGCGTCAAAGTCCGAACCAATCACCGTTCCACTTGGGAAGTACGGAAAGATGCTCCAAAGGCCGTTCATGATGGCCGCGTCGGTCGAGGGAATGGTGTCGTAATACGCGATTTCTGGAGGATTCAACGGGTTTTGGCCCAGATCAAAGACCCGCATGCCACTGGTGTAATTGGCCTCGTACAACAAATTGTCTTTGACGTACAAATTGTGGCCAACGGCGGTGTTGCCATTGTCAAAAGTTGATGCCAAAAACGGATTCTCGAGATCTTCAACGTCGAAGACAAAGGTCTTGGTGAACTGAGCGTTGTTGCCTTCATCCAGCTCATCGTTGAGATACACATACTTGCGTTCTTCATCAATCCAGCATTGATGGGAATAGCGTCCTGCCGGATAGACCAGATTGGCCAAGACTTGAATGTTGGACTTGTTGGTGACGTCCAGAATGTCGAGACCGGTGTTGACATTCCCTTGGTTGAAACCCGAACAGCAAAAAGCGATCTGTCGACCAGCCCAGGGACCGGTGTCATATGTCACTACTTGTGCATCATGCACGTACCTGGTGTTCCATTGCGCGACGTAACTTGGTTCTTCTGGGTTTGCCAAACTGTAAATACGAAGTCCGTTGTTACCGCCACCACAACGATAAAGAAATCCACTGGCTTCATCGATGGCAACATTGTGCGTGTCGGTCGCACCCCCAGAGGTCACCGTGTTCACCAGAGCAACGGAACCGCTGTCGACATTTTCCAGAGATACAACTTGGATGCCTTGCCCGCCCTCGCTGACCACATAACAGTAATTCTCGTAGACCTTGACATCATGCCAATCGCTGTTAGGACCAGCGATAAACCCGACTTCCTGCGGAGAACCGGGATCCGTGATCTCATAGACAAACATGCCGTCGTACACCGTGACCAACGCGTACTCACGTCCTGATGGTGAGACGTAGCCCCAGCAATCTGAACCCGAGACCGCATTGCCCAGCCCCGACAATGGAATCGAACTACGCAGAATGACGCCCTCAGAGATCCCACCCAGAAGATTGCGCTGGGCTGGTCCATCACTCTCGTCATACGCCCCAATGGTGTTGGGGATAGGCACCCGATTGGCCTTTGGGTCGTCTTCGTGCGCAAGGGCGGTTCCGCCCATAAGGAGCAGCGCCAGCGAACTGAGGTGAAATCGGTATTTGGGGTCGTTCTTCACAGCTGATACATCCGCAGGAGTGCTCTCATCGGTTGCTTTCTTAGCCGTATTTGGTGGGTTATCGGTCAACTTGGACAGAAAGTGACCGCAGAAAGGCCACCAGGTCCAATTCGGAGGGCTCGTCCAGACCAAGCGGCTGCAGCAACGCCTCGCCATGGTGATCGAGCATCGCGCCTTCGAGACGGTTGTAGTGCCGCACCACCTCGATCAAGCTGCTCATGGAGCCGTCATGCATGTACGGGCCGGTGTGTTCGAGATGACGCAAGGTGGGCGTTCTGAAGGTTCCAACCATGTCCGGCTGCCTTGGGGTGGATGCCGTGCCCCGGGCTTGGTCGCTGGCTCGATCGTCGGAATAGAGCCCGTCGGCTCGGAACGCCGAACGCAGCACCTTGGGGTGCCCCAGCCAGCGCCCGGGGTCGGGGCGTTGGCCTGCAGTGGGCGGCGTGCCGTTGCTGTGGAAGCCTTCATCGGTGAACCGAGGCCCCGAGTGGCAGTTGCGGCAACCCACCGCCAAGAAGATTCGGAAGCCTCGCTGGGCCGCCGGTGAAATCGCTCGTGCCGCGGCTTGGTCATCACCGGACGCAAGCGCCGCGGCAAAGGCATCAAAGGGCGCTGGTGGAGAGACCAAGGTGCGTTCGAAGGCTTCAATTGCTTTGCCCACATTGGCGTAGGCCGCGTTCACCAATGCCTGATCCTCTGCTTCCATGCGGGACCAAGCCTCACGCAAAGCCACTGGCGCTTCCAAGCGGGGTGTGGCCGGAGGAAATCTTGAGTGATCAGACACATCAGGAAGCGCGCCAAAGACCTTGGTGAACGCCTTTCGCAACGGATCATCTTCAATAATTTTCCGCAAGACGGTGACCCGATCGATGCCATGTTCCAAAGGCGCTTCAAAAGGCTCCAGTGCTTGCATCCACAACGAATCGGCCGCGCCATCCCAGAATGGCTGACGAACGTGCGCGACGTCAAGCAACGACATGGTGTTTCGGGTACCGGTTCCCAGACCGACGGCAACTCTCTTCTGGTCGGTGAACGCGTGCTCTACCCGGTGGCAGTGCGCGCAAGAAATCTTTCCATTGGCCGAAAGCCGTTCGTCATGGAACAGTCGAACCCCGACCGCGGCCGCGTTGGGGTCGTCAGCAAATCTGTTGGTCAGGCTCTTGGGCGCCGCTGGTACTGGTGTGAAGGTCGACGCCAACCGCCGCTCTTCGGTCGTCCAATCGGTGACCTGAGCCAATACCAACAGCAGAACCATGGAGGACATCATTCAAGCTCAATCGAGGTTTGGGCCCGTTCCACCAAACCAGCGTCATCGATGTCCACGTGGAATTCCCAGTAGCCCACCATGTGCAATCGCATGTTCGAGCAGCGCCAATGTCCCGGACCCACTTGGCTCAATTCACAGGGTGCCAGCATGCCGTGGCGGTGATGGGGCATGCGTGCATCCACCCGCAACGTGACATCTTCGGCCGGAACCCCCAACTGGTCCGCTGGCTCCACCCAAACATCAATCGAGAAGAACTCTCGCATCTTGATGGGCTCTTCGCGTTCCAACCGAACCCGCCAACTCTTGCCATTGGAAAGGAAGGGGTCATCGGTCAATTGTGCGTTGGCTGAGGCCGGAGCGACGGACAAGTCACAGCATGATTCCGCGGCCAGATCCAGCGCCGCGGTGGAAGCCTCAGATGTTTCTGAGGTAGAGGTGCATCCAAAAATCACGAATGACAACAGGAAGAAGAGGGGGCGTTTCACTCTTCAGATGATAGGCTCGGACGGCGAAGATCCCGAGTCTTTGGTGTCACGGCCCGGCCAGTCCCAAAGGTCAAACACCATTTGCCTTGGGGATCAAAAGCCTGCGCGCGGTGGTTTCCCACATCCATCACGAGCAATCGACCATCTGGGGCGATCACCAAACCCGCCGGCTGCCAGAGCTCGCCGTGATCGCTCCCCGTTTGGGCCAACACTGAACGTTCATCAGCTTGAACTCGAACGAGTTCGTCTTCGGCCCGATCGGTCACAAACAGCGTCCCATCCGCTTGAAACACAAATCCGCCGGGCTCCTTGGTTCCGGTGGGAATGTTCAGCAAACGCGATCCTTCTCCGGCCAAAACGAACAATGCACGACGGTTGGCATCCAAAATGACGTACCGACCGTTGGGATCCTTGCGTACCTGGGTGGGAGCAGACAGACCAGTGGTGGCGTCCGCCAAGAGTGTCGGCCGCCAACGTTCGTCAAACAGTCCAACCAGTGCGTTCCGGGCGTCGGCAAAATGAAGTCGGTTTCCATCGAACCACAAATCATCTGGCCGCAAGGTCCATGAGGCCTTTGGAAGACGAGCTTTGGTCCAAGCCACCAAATCAATGGAACGAATCATGCGGAACCGGTTCTCGGCGTAGCCCACCGTGCCGTCCCAATCGAAGGCCAATTCCACCAAGCGTTCGTTCACCCGGTCGGCCAAGAAGACCCGCTGGTTGGTGGCGTCAAGCGCGATTGCTTCGGAGCGCATCAACAAACCCATTTCGCGACCACGCTCTCCCCACTGGCCAATCAAAATAGGAATCTCTCCCCGCGCGTCAAAAAGAAAGACGCGTTGGGCTTCGGGTTCGGTCATGAGGAGCAGGTCGCCATCCACCACACAGCGGGGACCAAGGTGGGCCCGCATCCCCGCCGGTGGCGGAACGAACTCTTCGAGGGCCGGGTCGTGCGGCACCAAACTGAAGAGTTGTACTCGGCGTTCGGTGCGCTCCAGCACCCAGGCTTGCTTGGCTGCGAGATCAAAAACCACATCGTCGGGATAGTGGAACTTCCCTCCTGCTTCCCGAAATTCGTAAGCGTGTTCGCCGTACAACCATTGCGCTTCACCATCCTCGGTCAAGGCTTGCAGGCGGTGGTTGCGGCGATCCAGAACCACCGGGCGATCGGTGAAGGTGATGGCAACAGGCTCATCCAAGAATCCGGGGAACGCACCGTGCACCCCAACACTGGTCCGCTTCTGTGCCGCCCCCCCGTCCACCCGAACCACTCGATCGTTGCCCGAATCCGCGACCAAGAGGTCCCCTTTTGAAGTGAAATGCACATCGGTGGGTTGTTCAAAGTCGCCGAAAATGAATCGCTGCTCAGAAAAAGTGCCAGGTTCATCGGGATGGATGAGGACCACCCGGTCGTTGCCGGTATCTGCAATGGCTATGGAACCGCTGGAGGAAATGGCCACACCCCGTGGTGCACAAAAGCTGGCCGGGGTGATCCCTTTGGAACCCAGCAAGGTTCGGGTGCCGTCGGCGGCCACCACATGCACTTGATCAACGGCCGTATCCGCCACCACCATCCAGCCTTCGGTGGCATGCACCGCGACACCTTCGGGCCCTGCAAACCCTTCGGCCAAGCGCTTGAGGTCACCAGATACGACCAATCGATTGATGCTGCCGGTCAGCCGATCGGCGATGACAATGCCACCCTCCGGATGCTGGGCGATGGCGGCTGGTCCCTCAAGGTTGTCGAAGACCGTGATCCACTCACCAATTCGGAGCGATTCGACGCCGAGCGTCGCCAACAAGATCAATGAAGACATCAGGTCAGCATAGGAGCAATCGTCTGCAGGAACACTTGGGCAGGGTGTGCATCTTTCGGGTCGATCAGCCAAAGCCAGTCGTCGAAGAGGAATTCAAAACGACCCGCGAGCAGAGCAATCCGGCCCATCACGGTGTACCCAAAGGCCGCGCCGAATGTGATCATGAGCATCCAGATGCCCGAGCGGGCCACCTTGCCCACTGCGCCTTTGTGTTCCACGCTGAAGAAAAAGTACACCAGGCAAACCAGAGTGCCCAACACCAGAACAATGTTGGAGAAGGACGATTCGAGGTCAAATCCATTTTCACCCATCACGATGAGGGGCTTGATGGTTGGTCCGATTTGGCTCAGGAAGTCAGCTTCCAGCGAAGAGATGAACCGGAGACCACAGAACACCCCAATGATGAAGGCGGTAGGCCAACGGCTGATCCAGCCAATCTTCGGTGCAAGACGAAGCAACAACAAGACCGACAGCGCCAGAGGGATCAACAACAAGAAGTCCACCGATGCTTCGGCAGAAAGCTTGGGCATGAAATTGGCCCGGGTCCAGTCCGGGAACAGTCCCGCGAACAAATTGGGCACGATGGTTTCCCAGAAGCCAATCACCATCCAATAGGCCGCGGAGGCGCCCACCACAATGGCCTCGGCCGCTTTGTACAGAGGGTTGTCGCCCAGCAAGAACGAGAAGATGCAGAGGGTCAAAATCGCTGCCCCCCACAACCCCGCCGTACGGGACAAGAGCGGAGCTGCATCTTGTTGGAGTGCCGCCATCTCTCGGCCCTCTTTGACACTCACCGCTTCGTGCTCGGTCCAACGAACATCAGAGCCATCCTCGAGGGTGTGAACATGCTCCGTTCGCTTGGTCCATTGGGTGCCGGCGCCGGGGTGGAACGCCACGGCATTCAAGATCGCAATCGAGACGCCAATGAGCACCAACAAAACACCAAAGGTTGCGTTGCCTCGTCGAGTTGCATGATTCATGCCTCACCTCGCTTTCGCGCCATGAAATACACCAGGTTGCCGACAAAAATCAGGCCCACCATCAAGATGTGACCGGACAACTGCGGAGCCATCCGACGCAAGCCTTCTTGATACATGCCCGGTTCATTTTCCCGGCCATATTTCCCCAACACAAGGGACTCGTATTCCGCGGCACCCTTGATGGCCGCCAACAAACCAGACATTTGTTGGGGGTAGTAGGGATACAGCAAAGGGGCCTGGACTCCGGTGCAGCCAGCGACCAACTTGATGTCATCTGGCGCACTGGCCACGGCGTACTGGACCCACTCTTTGGTGCCGGGATACCCAGCCGATACGTTCATGATGACATCAAAATCTCGGATCGACGCCACGCCTGCCATCATGGGAATGTCATCGATGGGTGTACCGCGTGCATCTTGCGGGTATTGGGTGCGAAGGTCATTGGCCACCAATTTGATGACGCCTTCGTTGCCCGTCTTGAAGCCAAGATCAACGTAGTCCTCCCCATAGACCATCTCCGGGAAGTCGCGTGAAATCACGTCTCGCTCCGCGTTCTTGATGAACTGCGGACCAACAGGCCACAACGCCGTGAAATAGATCTTCAACTTCTTTTCGCACGCATGGCGCACGAAGGCGGTCGCCATGGGCTGCAATTCCCCCGCACTGGCGGGGTCAAAATCAAAGGCCATGTACACCCGATCGCCCTCTTCCAGAGCTTCGATGGTCTCGAAGGCATCGCGAACGATCGGAGTTGCTTTCTCAGGCGGGGTGATCTGCAAGAGGATGGGAACCGCGACGGCCAAAGCCATCAACGAGAAAATCACCCGACGGTCTAAGTCACGCAGGAACTCGTACATCAGTCACCTCCACCGAGATATGAGCGGTCCACACCCAAGAGAATTTTCAGTGAGACCGACGCGGTACCAAGGGCAATACCAATCATGATGGCTCGGTTCCCCGCAGTCACTGGATTGTTCATGATCCAGACGGTCAAGTTCTCCAAGCGGAAGTTGGCCAACATGCCTTCTTCGGGCAAGAAGTCCGTCAAAAACACGCCGGCGGCAGTGCGGCCCAGCAAAATGACGAACGCGGTTCCCAGCAGCAAGATGGCTTCAAGGTTCTTCGCCCGGAACGCACGGAAGGCAGCCGAAGCAACATAGAACGCCAGCATGGAGAAAATGGTGGCCGTCAACGGAGCGAAGACATACTCATAGACATACCAGAAGCCAGATCCTTCGGCCCGGAAGTCGCCGGCCATGCGTTGGTCCGGAAACTCATCCAATGGATTGACGCCAATTTTGAACAACCCGATGGCCAACACGCCGACGAAGGCCGCCAACGTGATCATCGAGTACGCCCAACCTTCTCGCCGATCGCTCACTTTCTTCAAGTGAACTTTGAGCAGGTTCCCTCCCCCAAGGATGAAAGCCACCGCGGCCAAGATGTTGAACCAGACGGTGGTCTTGTCTTGCAGTGGTGTGAGCGGCGGGAAAAAGTACGCCAAAATCATGACGATGCCGGCCGCCATGGCCAGAAGCATCGGGATGGTTCGTTTCATCATGGTTGGGTTCTCCTTAGCCGAGCAGGGTTCCGGTGAAGAAGTCAAAGGCCCCCTGCAAGGAAGGCACAAACTGGGTGGCGGTGGCGAGCAGCGCACCAAGGCCGATCAAGCCGAAAGCCAACACCTTGGCAAGGTCTTGGCCCTTCAAAGAGCCAAGCTCCGCTGGCGATTCAGAGAGATAGGCCGATGCGGCGTAGAACTCTTCACCAATCAAGGTGTAGTCACACGCCGCGACAAAGAATGGCAACTGGGCGGGCATGGCCGTACCAGCGACCTGAATGGCCCCGATCGAGTTGCCCGTCTCGGCCAGAATCAAAGACTCTGCGTAGAAGCAGCCCATGTAGATACAAGCCGCGGGCTTTTCTCGAACCATCATGCCCGAGAGATACGCCACGTAACCAAACTGCTCGTCGGTAACGTAGTAAATGAGATCTTCGTTGTAGGCGTCCGGTCGGCCGGCCGCCAGGAAGGCTTCTTGGACCGTTTCACGTGCCGTCACCATCACCAAAGTTCGTGCCACCGGCACTTCAACCTTGGCGTCGTACTCCGCTGCGGTTTTGGCCACTTTGGAAAGCACGGTGATGCCCGCGATGGTTTGGATTTCTGAGACATCTTGGATGCCAGGAACAAAGAGCACCGAGCGGCCCATTTCGGTCGCCCGGCCCACGGCCTCCTCGATGGCTTTCAGTCCAGCGATCTCACGGACGTTGATCTCGCCACCCGAACGGGCGACAGAGATCCAGAACACCACCGCCACCACAAAGAACACAGCCACACCCAGCAAGGGCAGGCGGTCCATGTTGAGAAGCCCGGTGCTTTCGGCCGTCTCGGCCGCAGCAGCGGCCTCCTCGGCGACAAGCAACAGGCTGGTCAAAGAAAAGCACGGCATGGTTGGCTCCTCAAGCCTCGATCAGCTCCACGTTCGCCCGGGGGACGATCGCTTTTTCCCCATTCCCGAAGTCCACTTCGAGAACCCGGGTTCGTGAACCCGAGTCGAGGACCGCCGGCTCGGCCGGCAATGACGACACAGTACCGATTCGACCGAACCAAGGGTCGCGAATCACCCGCAGAGGGCGACCGATGGCCAATTGCCCGGCTTCCCATTGGCTGTCGGCATCGTCAGCGGTGTCGTTGGCTTCTACGGGAATCACGATTTCTGGCCGCATCACCCCGGCTCGAATCTGGGTGGCGCCATTGACACTGGCTTGGCGGCCCTCTCGTTCTTGCAAAATTCGGAAAGTGCGTTCGCTCATCGCAATTTCACCAAATCCTTCGGTAATCACCACGGTCAGGCCGATTCGCTCTGAGCCTGTGATGGCCACCCCGAGGTCATATCCGAGCATGGCCTTCAAGTCGGCGTCATCCACCCCGCCGGCAACAATGCCCGCCACACCGACTTCGATCGCACGCTGGACCGCGGCGTGCGAAACTCGAGCCCCGCCCACCACAATGGCGCCTCGCATGGTGTCGGTGATGTGAGAAGGCTCCAGGGCTTCCTCGTGCGAGGACGTGGCCATGCAAATGGGACCGAAGGCTTCACCACCAATCCCAAAGATGCCTTGAATCAAAGCCACTTGGTTCTCGATGACCACCCCTTCGCCTTCGAGCACTTCCACGACTTTGCCGGGCAGGTAAGCCAACACTTCCACCGGCGTGGAGGGGCCCCGCAGAATCAACTGGCCGGTGGTATCCGAAATGCTCTCCACGACACCCGAGTGGTCGCTGAGCACTTTTGACTTCATCAAACCAAAAATACCTTTGGTCTCTGCGAGAACATCACCCTTGCTGATCTGCATGCCTTGTTCAACTTGCAGGAGCGATCTCACATCACCCGGAGGCACCGACAAGCGGTTGGCCATGTTGATGGGCATGATGTCACCAGGAAGTTCGGCTCGGGCGACCACGTCTTGGGCCCCAACGGTGGTGTTGGCTTGCACCATCACTTCGCCCCGCAAGGGAAGGACGCGGCGCTGCTTGAGCAACGTGTCCGTGGTGACTTTGAGTCCAGGGGTATACGCCTGTCCCATTACGCATCTCCTTCATCAATGATGTTGAGTTCCCGGTACCAACCTTCGACCACATCTCGAGCTTCATCTCGAGACTCGGGCAACGCAATCGGTCGACCACGGGCATCCAAAATCAAACCCACGCTTCCGCCCGTCACTTCATGGGCCACGGGATTTCCTGGACCCGCACCAAGATCGATGCCCCGAGCTGGCTTCACGGTCACAGTGGCGGTCTCGCCGGGCGTCAATTCAACCAACTTCAATTGGCCTCCCAACAGATCACCTTCGGCGTTCTGGCTGCCTCGCATTTCCCAGCTGAACGCTGGCTTGCCCCACTTCACATCGCCGGCCGCCGCCACACAGGTGCCGAGCACCACCAAGCAGTCGCGGGTGAAGACCTGTTCTGAAGCTTGTGGGTGCACACTGGCCAGAACACCGAGGTGCGGCATCATGAAGATCGAGTCTTTGGCCAACGTGGTGAAGCCCTCAGGCTCAAACGCGTCCACCAGCATCAACGCGGTCTGAGACATTCGAGGAGCATGAGACAGGACACCACCAGATGCCACCAACAGGTCAAGTTTCATGGCATCCACAATGGTGGTGCCGCTGGTCTTTTGGCTGAAGGTGTCACCAACGGTGCGTTGCTGTTGCACACCCTTCAAGGTGGTGGCGAACTCTTTGTGCTGCACGTAGGCCAGACGCAAAGCTTCACGAGCCACGGCTTGCTCAAACACGAGTGCTTCCCGGCTTTGCGGAATGGTGGTGGGTCGAATCATCTTGTTCTTGACCCGGTTGCGAAGCTCCCGCTCGTCCATGCCTTCCAAATGCACCCAACGCAGAACGTTGTCGAGCCCGGCCTCGGCGACCACGTTCGAGATGGAGTAGCTCATGCCCAAGTTGGCCGAAACGGTGCGGTTGAACACGCCGTCAAATACACTGAAGACGTCGGTGGTGGCCCCGCCAATGTCGACCGCCAGAGCATTCTTTCCCTGACGTTCGGCGATGGTGGTCAAGATGTTCCCGACCGCACCTGGGGTCGGCATGATTGGCGCACTGGTCCAGCCCATCAACTTGTCGTAGCCCGGAGCCTGAGCCATCACATGCTCCAAGAACATGTCATGGATGGCGTCTCGAGCAGGACCAAGATTCTCCTCTTCCAAAGTGGGGCGAAGGTTGTCCACGCATTGCAAGTCGATCGACTCATCGAAAGCATTGTCGACCGAACCGCGAGCATCCTTGTTGCCCGCAAAAATCACCGGCATCACAAATTTGCTTCCAAAGCGAGGCTGCGGACGAGCCGGAGCAATGCGTTCGGCAATTTCGGTGACTTTCTTTTCGTCACCACCATCCGTTCCTCCGGAGAGAAGAATCATGTCCGGACGCAATTCTCGGATGCGTTGGATCTGCTCGTGTGGCTTCCGTCCGTCGTTGGCCGCGATGGTGTCCATCACGATGGCCCCCGCCCCCAAAGCGGCCCGCTTGGCACTCTCTGCGGTCATTTGTTTGACCACGCCACCCACCATCATTTGCAGACCCCCACCCGCGGAACTCGTGGAGATGTAAATGTCGCAGCCGACAGGATTGCCGTCGGCATCCGTACCTGCAGGCTGGATGATGCGGCCGTCTTCGTCCACCAGCTTTCGCCCGGCCACTTCACCAATTTCTGTGACCGCGTTGATCACGCCAATCGTGACATCGGCAAAAGGTTCTTCG
Source organism: Phycisphaeraceae bacterium (assembly GCA_004213555.1). Taxonomy (GTDB): domain Bacteria; phylum Planctomycetota; class Phycisphaerae; order Phycisphaerales; family SM1A02; genus UBA8653. Next base: position 20,270 of record SHAP01000010.1, read on the forward strand.
ACGGTGGTGGGTGCTTCACCCCGCTGGGTCTGACGGAAAGTGCCGTCTGGCTGGCGCTCGATGAACACACTCTTGGTGGTGGTCGAACCGCAGTCGGTGGCAAGAATCACGTTGATCGAGTTTGGATCGATGGTCATGCGTTGTTCTCTGGCTCGGCCCGCTGTTCAGCGTCAATCGCTTCGATGCGGGCGGTTATGAAATCAATGCTTCCGCGATGCTCCAAGAACGTCGCGAGATGGCGAACTTGTTCAGCGGTCATGGCACGCAGCACCGTGCCGAGCACCGGATCAGCAAAATGCAGTCCTTGGGCAACGGTCCAGTTCAATGGCTTGGATGACTCGAGCATCAAAAGGATCGGCGAGGTCATGCCGCGTCGAGTCACCCAACCTGCAAAGGCATCCACGGCCTCCACCTGTTCGGGAGTGGGTTCCGCTTTTTCACCATCCACGGCGAATGCATGACGGAGCTTGGTCACGAAGTTCATGACCGAGGCTCCCAATAATTCGCCAAGATCGATGCCACCCGAGGGGTGGCAATGTCTTCGTAAACCGGCATGATGCGAGCCTTGGCAAAGCGGTGGGTCTTGGCCGGAACAACCATCCAAACGCCGGGACGATCTGAGACGATCCGTTCCACTGCATCCCAACGAATACTGCGCGGAGCGAAAGTCGCGTGGGTCGCGGTGAGTGCTTGGGGCGTGGCTTCAAACCGGGTGGGAAAGAAATAGCGGCCGTTGATCAAAACCGGTACCAACACCACCAATGGTGCGAGCCAAGGAGACTCTTCCCAAAGTGCGTACGCCGCCAACAGCAGCATCCCGAGAATCAAAATGCCCAATGCAGGACGCTGTCGCAAAGGCCATCCCGCCCAGCGGGTGATCTCGTCTTTGGGGGTCGTCATGCTGGTGGAACCCGCGGTCATGAATCATGAAGGGTAGCGGATTCGCCGGACTCTCCCTAGAGATCGAAGCCCAGATCAAGGTTCTGAACCGAGTGGGTCAAGGCTCCGACACTGATGCGATCCACCCCTGCTTGGGCCACGGCTTGGATGGTGGCCTCCGAGATCCCCCCTGAGGCCTCCAATTCCACGCCGGGGCGTCGATCGTCACGCCGCTGAACCGCTTTGGCCATCATTTCTGGCGGCATGTTGTCCAACAAAATGATGTCCACGACACCTGGCTCAAAAGACAACACCGTGTCGAGCTGGTCCAGGGTGTCCACTTCAACCTCAACGAACCGAATCTGCCCCTTTGTCCGGGCCGCTCGGCAAGCGGCTTCCAGATCGGTTCCGAGCGAACGCATGGTCGCCAAGTGGTTGTCTTTGAAGAGAGCAGCATCAAACAACCCAAATCGATGCAAGCGTCCCCCACCGCAATGCACAGCGTACTTCTGCAGCCCACGCAAGCCGGGCAACGTCTTTCGCGTTTCACAAATGGCGGCCCGGGTGCCGGCGACCAAGTCAACCAGCCGCCGCGTGGCGGTCGCGATGCCTGACAGGTGGCCCAACAGATTCAACATGGTCCGCTCCACCGTGAGCAACTCCGCATGCCGGCCCTCCAACGTGGCCACGACCGCGCCCGCATTGATCTTGTCGCCATCGACGGCGGCCAACTCCGCTTCAGCCTCCATGCCGAAACCTGCCAGAATCTCCTCCAGCAGGCTCAAACCGCAAATTACTCCAGGGACCCGAGCGTTAATTTGAACTTTGACCCGTTGCTTGGGGGGCACCGAAGCTTCAGATGTCACATCGCAGCCATCGCCCAGGTCTTCGGCACGAGCGACCTGGATCAAGGTTGACCGAACCGTGCGAGGGGCAAGCTGATCGAGCATTTTTTGATTTGAAATCGATGGCAATTCGTTCACGCGTGCATGCTCCTGAACCTAGCATCGCAAATCATGGCCAAGCCTGCACCATTGCACCCGATTGAAGCCTCCGCTCTGCATGCACGCCGTGAGCGCGTGTTCTTGGTGCTGGCTGGACTGTTTCTGGGTTCTCTTACCATGTTGAACATCCTGGGCATTTCACGCTTTGTGAAATTGTTCACTTTGGGGCCAGAAGAGGCCCCTTTGGTCTTTGCTGTCGCCGTGGGTGTGATTCCCTATCCGGTGACGTTCCTGTGTACGGACTTTATCAGTGAGTTCTATGGCCGCGCACGCGCGAATGCTGTGGTTTGGATGGGTTTGGCACTCAATATTTTTGTGGTCGGGGTGCTTTGGATCGGTGGGTCGCTGCCCGGGTTTGAAGCCCTTGATGGTGATGGTGCCCTCGCCAAAGATGCCGCCGGGCGACTTCCACTTTTTTTTGAAGTGAGGGCCTTGGCATTTGGCGCTGTTGTGGCTTCCATGCTGGCATACCTGGCCGCCCAGTTGTGTGATGTGCACGTGTTCCATTTCTGGAAACGGGTGACGGGAGGCAAGCATCTCTGGCTCCGAAACAACGGTTCCACTCTGGTCAGTCAAGTGGTCGACACCGGAATGGTCATTTTGGTGACCTACTGGATTGGTGGACTGGCGGGTGTCATTGACGAATCAAGACCAGTATCCAGTCAGCTTTTGCTGCTGATGGCCACGGGCTACTTCTTCAAATTCACCTTCGCATTGATCGATACCATCCCCTTTTACTTGGGTTCCAGATGGCTCAAACGCTACTTGCGCTATGACCCCATCACCGAAAAGAATTTGACCGAGGACGAAGCATGTCAATCTTCAGCCGCATTCTCGAAGGATCCATCCCCTGCCACCGAGTCTACGAAGACGACCTGACGCTGGCATTCTTGGACATCAACCCCTTGGCCCCGGGGCACACTTTGGTGATTCCCAAAGAATCCCAAGCGACCGTCATGGACTTAAGTGAAGAGTCGGCCGCAGGTATTGGCCGGGTGCTGCCCCGCATTACTCGCGCGGCGTGTGCCGCGGCCGGAGTGCGAGAGTGCAACATCATTCAAAACAATGGTGCTGGCGCGGGACAAGAAGTGATGCACGTGCATTTTCATGTCATTCCAAAGTCGTCTGAATTTGGCTTGCAAAAAAAATGGACCCCGCGACCCCTTCAAGATGGAGAAGCGGAAAACATCTTGCGCATCATGCAGGCATCAATCGGGCAGGAATAATCCCGCCAACGACAACAGAAAAGCGGCGTCCAAAGAGGCCGCTTTCATGTTTTGGGTCAACAATCCCCCTGCTGGATCAGCCCTGCTTTTCGGCAATCGCCGCCTGCCCTGCCGCCAGCCGAGCCACGGGGACACGGAAGGGAGAGCAAGACACGTAGTCCAAGCCCACGGCATGGCAGAAGAAGATCGATGGTGCATCACCACCGTGCTCTCCGCAGATCCCCAACTTGAGATCTCCACGAGTGGCGCGGCCCTTGACACAAGCGGTCTCGACCAATTGGCCGACCCCAGTGGTGTCGAGAGAAGCAAACGGGTCCACGGGCAAAACACCTTGATCCAAATAATCGGGCAAGAAGGTGCCGATGTCATCACGGCTGTAGCCGAAGGCCATTTGCGTGAGGTCGTTGGTACCAAAGGAGAAGAAGTCGGCACACTCCGCCACTTCATCGGCCGTGAGGGCGGCACGAGGAATCTCAATCATGGTGCCGATCAGGATGTCGAGCTTGCCAGAGAACTTCTTGGCCTTCTTGGTGGCCGCAATGACGCCTTCAGCCCGCTCGCGGAGCATGGCCAATTCTTTCTTGGTACCAACAAGCGGAATCATGATCTCAGGCTTGGCTTTGATCTTCTTCTTGGCACACGCAATGGCGGCTTCCACGATCGCTTGCACCTGCATCTCGAGGATTTCGGGGTACGTGATCGAAAGGCGGCAGCCACGGTGGCCGAGCATTGGGTTCATTTCGTGGAGCGAGTCCACTCGAGCCTTCAGCTTGGCGGGCGTCACCCCCATCTCTTTGGCAACCGCCTTCATGGCCGAAGCATCGTGAGGGAGGAACTCGTGCAAAGGTGGGTCCAACAAACGCACGGTGACGGGGAGACCCTTCATGGCGGTGAAGATTCCGGTGAAGTCCTTGCGTTGGTGAGGAAGCAATTCCTTGAGGGCCTTGCGTCGATCGGTTTCGGATTCAGCCAAGATCATCTTTCGCATCGACATGATGCGATCGCCTTCAAAGAACATATGTTCGGTCCGGGTCAAACCGATGCCTTCGGCACCGAAATCTCGGGCACGCTTTGAGTCCGCTGGCGTGTCCGCGTTGGTTCGAACGCCGAGTCGGCGGTACGAGTCAGACCAGTCCAAAACCTTCTTGAAATCACCAGTGATGCCCTTGGGCTGTTCTGGCTTGAGAGTGCTTGCGAACACTTCACCAGTGTTGCCATCGATGGAGAAGATGTCTTTGCGACCGTAGGTCTTCCCGTTCACCTTGACCTTGCCTTTGGCGGCGTCGATTTGAACGTCACCTGCACCGGCCACACAACACTTGCCCCACCCCCGGGCCACCACTGCGGCGTGTGACGTCATTCCTCCCGTGGAAGTCAAAATGCCGGCCGCCATGTGCATGCCATCGACATCTTCGGGACTGGTTTCTTTGCGGACCAAGAGGACTTTCTCGCCCTTTTGCGCTCGCTCCACGGCTTCGTCGGCGGTAAAGGCCAAGGCACCAACCGCGGCACCTGGTGAAGCAGGAAGACCTTTGGCCACACTGCTGTGCCCCTTCTTCGCAGCGCTGGGGAACGAAGGCAACAGTATTTGCGTGACGTGGTCTGGAGTGACCCTCATCACGGCCTCTTCTTTGGAAATCAAGCGCTCTTTGACCATGTCAGCCGCGATCTTGACGGCGGCCGCACCGGTTCGCTTGCCACTCCGCGTTTGCAGCATGTACAGCTTGCCGCGTTCGATGGTGAATTCAATGTCCTGCACATCGCGGTAATGCTTCTCCAGCTTGGTGCGAACTTTCAACAGTTCCTTGTGGGCTTTGGCATCCCATTTGGACATGTTCTTCACAGGCTCAGGGGTCCGAATGCCCGCCACCACATCTTCGCCTTGGGCGTTGATCAAGAATTCACCGTAGAACTCGTTCTTCCCGGTGGATGGGTCGCGGGTAAATGCAACCCCGGTGCCGGAGTCGTCGCCGGTGTTGCCGAACACCATGGTTTGCACGTTGACCGCGGTGCCATTGAGTCCGGTGATGCCTTCGATCCGGCGATAAGACAGAGCCTTGTCCCCGTTCCAGCTCTTGAAGACGGCTTCGATGGCGGCTTCCAGCTGCCCCATGGGGTTCTGGGGGAACGATTTACCAACATGCTTTCGGTAAACCTTTTTGTACAAGTCGCAAAGTTGTCGGAGACCTGCAGCATCAACTTCGGTGTCTTCCTTCACCTTCAACTTCTTCTTCAACCCCTCGAAGGCCTCTTCGAAGTGGTGGTGATCCACATCCATCACCACATCACCAAACATATTGATGAGACGCCGGTAGGCGTCAAAGGCAAAGCGTTCGCCTGCCGCTTCGGCCATGGCCGCAACGGATTCGTCGTTGAGTCCAAGATTGAGAACGGTGTCCATCATGCCAGGCATGGAGACGGCCGCGCCAGAGCGAACCGAAAGCAGCAATGGGTTGCGGCCATCACCAAACTTCTTGCCCGTTTCTTTTTCCAAGGTCTTGATGGCTCTGGCCACTTGATCCATCAATCCGGAAGGCATCTTGGACCCGTGTTCGTAGTACGCGGCACAGGTATCGGTGGTGATGGTCATGCCTGGAGGGACCGGAAGGCCAATCGAAGTCATGTCGGCCAGATTGGCACCTTTGCCACCCAGCAGAGTGCGTTGATCGGCCCGTCCATCGACTTTCGTGCTGCCGAAGTAGTACACCATGCGAGGGGCACGGCTGGAACGGGTGGAGGACTTTTTCTTCTTTGAGGCCATGGGATCTCCTGAAACGGCGGACCAGAAAAACGCGTAACGCGCATGGTAGCGAACGAAGCGGTGTTCCTCACCTACGATGCAAAAGGATGCCTCTTTCTTTGCAAAAGAATGGTGAAGACTTCCAGTGGCCGGAGGAGCCGGTTCGCCTGCTCAGTGGTGGAAACCCCCTCCAAGCACGGTGGTCTATTTCCGCCAAACCGCACGCGTGGTGGTGGTGGGAAGATGGGGTGGCATTCCGTGTCGATCAAAACGGCCAGTGCAGCTGCCAACCCACCAACGCCCCCCTCCAAGACTTCGCAGAGTTCCGGGCAGATTTTCCCGGAACTTTCACACCATCTCCCGGCGGTGCACCCTTCGCCGGGGGCTGGATCGGCTTCTTGGGATATGAACTTGGGGCCACGCTGGACCCAGCGTTCGCACAATTCGCCCCACCGCCTGGGTTGCAAGCCGCGTTTGCGTGGTGTCCCGAACTGGAGATCGAAGACCGGCTGAAAAATCCGTCGGATTTCAACACGCACCCCAAGCATGGCGACATCTGGGGCGACGTCGACCCACAAGCAAAAAACCAAGGTTCCGATCTCTGCGCGTCAGAATGGCGTGAGCGGGTCGGTGCCGTGTTGCATGCGATTGGACAAGGGGACTGCTACCAAGTCAATCTCACCCGACGCGAGTATCGATCCATCACAGGCCCGTTGGGACCTGTGGTTCGTGCGATTCTCGAAACCGGGCAACCCCGACATGGAGCAGATTTGCCTTTGCCTGGCGGACGCCGAATTGTTTCGGTCAGCCCCGAATCATTTCTCGTTCGCCGGGGTGATCAATTGCTCACACGGCCCATCAAGGGCACGCGTCCGAGCGATGGCGATCCCGATGAACTGCTCAACAGCGCGAAAGATGCTGCCGAACTTCACATGATCGTGGATCTGCTACGCAACGATCTGGGACGCGTGGCGGTCCCTGGAAAAGTTCGGGTTCGCGAGCCTCGCGCCATTGAACGGCATGCCACCGTCCTTCAAACCGTCGCCGAAGTAGAAGCAACCCTTCGCCCAGGAATCGGTTTCGAGGACATCATGGCCGCCACATTTCCCTGCGGGTCCGTCACCGGCGCTCCCAAAATCATGGCCATGCACCAGATTGACCAGCTCGAGGCGAGCCCGAGAGGTCCTTACTGTGGCGCTATTGGCTGGCTCGGTCATGAAGACTTTGAATTTTCCGTGGCAATTCGGACGGCCTTTTTCGAGCCTGAAGCCAACGGCCACCGACTCACTTGGGGCACTGGTGGTGGCATTGTGGCCGACTCGGACCCCGACGAAGAATGGCACGAAACCCAAACCAAACATCGCGTGCTTGACTTGGCCCTCGCACCGTGGACCGATCAAATCACACATCCCCTTCGCTGAGCGAATTTACGCCGCGGAATATTGCAGCCGCTTGGCAGCCTCTTCCACCAACTTCGACAAATGACGGCGTTGGCGCTGTCCGGCACCGATGCGAAAAGAAAGACCGGCGTACAACCGTCGATCCGACTGCAAATGTCGATGCACCAGTTCGGCGGACGCGACAAGCGTCCCTCCACCGGGCAAATCACCCTCAATCCACCAGCCGCCTCGGCGCATGGCCAACGCCGCATCGCTGGCTTCAAAAATCACCCCCACCCCACCGACTCCAATGTTGGCCAGCTGGACAGATATTGGTGGTGCCGACACGGGGCGAACCAATGCGGGATCGGCGGTCTCCCCTCCACTGGCCAGGGCCACCCAGGCACGCTCGGCCGCCGCACCGGTTACACCGCTTGGCAAAGGTCTGAGCTTCAACCCGGAAGGGCAAGGGCCAAGATCGGTTCGGGCCACGCGGCGTCGTCTCCGCACACGCGATGGAGCTTTCAAATGCAGCGTGTCTCCCTGACTCGACAACACCTCGGTTGAGAAATCCCATCGATTCTGTCCAATGGCGATGGTGCCTCGCATTCGGACACCAGGGTCAAGGATCAGGGGATGACCAAAGGCGGTTGGAGCTTCAACCACCACACAGTCCTCGGTCAATCCCCAAACACGAAGTCTCCACGTCAAACCTCCCTCTTCACCATCCAGGGTGCATTCGATGGTGCCTCCGCGGGCCTTGACCTCCGCCAAGGAATCTCGCCAGTGTTCGGTACGGGATCGACGTGTTTGCATTCTTGAACTCCGTTCTTCCCGCAAACTCCGCGGGACAAACCCAAGATTCAAAACAACATCCCCAGTCTGAAATGGTTTCTTCTGTTCAAACCCGCAAAGGCCGCGCAACCCGCAGAAGTGGATGCTCGCCCGGGGATGACTCCCAGCCCGCCCGAATCAACACCGTCTGCAGCAAGGATTCTGACCAAAGTCGCCGCGTCGGCTCGTCCGGACGCAATGGTCCATCGTCTTTTGCCGCTGGACCTTCACGGAGCGAGAAAATCATGTCGCGGTTTGACCAGACCATCCGAAAGCCATCCGCTTCACCACCCCCCCACTGGCCCGAGGCAAGAAGTGGCCAATACAGACCGGGAATGTCTTCAAAGATCAAAACGCCCTGGTCTGAAAGGCAAGCATCGATTCGATGCAGCAACTCCACCACTTCCTCCGGAGAAACCAACTCCATCAGGGTATTGCCCATGAGCAAAGCGGCGTCAAAAGGACCATGTGGAAGTTGTTGTGTGGTGTCGCGGAGGTCCTGCAGGACCAAATCTTCTTGGGTTCCGCATCCTTGAGCGGCCCAAGCCAAAGATCTTGCGTCGTGGTCCAAACCCACCACCCGATGCCCGGCTCCACGCAAAGGGACCAGAAGTCGACCCGCCCCACAACCCAAATCCAAAATGCTTCTTGGCCCCGAAGCAAAGAACGATTGCAGCAAATCAATTTGAATAGCATGTTCTTCAGGTTCCAAAGGCATGCTGACATCTCGAGCAAACTGGTCCTCAGGATGATCGAGTGGTTCCATCAATTTCGCTTCCCTAAAGGCAATTGGCGTGATGAAAGACGATTGACTTGCTGAATCTCAAAAGTGCCATGCTCACGCGATGCGACACCATAGGTCCTTTGTTCTGCCGATTCGATGGCGGCAAGAACAAGCTGCTTTGTTTCTTCTTCAGGCCATTGGAGTTGGTCAATCCAAAGGCCCAGTGGCTGTCCTGACGGACGCATCAAGCCCCGACGGCGTAGCCGCAGCAACAAAGGCTGAAAAGGACCCCCACGACGCCGTCGCTTCTTCACCCCAAGAGCACCCCAAACAACACCCCCAATCAACAGTCCAAGAATGGGCCAACGCAACCGACCGCCAATGCCAACCAAAACAACCGACACGTCGTCTGAGAAATCAACACCCAGAAAATCCTCGAGGGCCACTTGAACAGGAAATTTGTTTCCTGTTCCGTACCCGTTCAAGTTTCGGTTCAAATCTTCACCAAGGTCAGCCAACAAACCCGCGATACCTCGGTCATCCCCCATGGCACGAAACGCGAGGAGGTCGCTGGCCGGGGTGGGCTCAAGGCGAACCCATTCGTTGGGCCCTTGCCGCACTTCTGCCCAAGCATGGGCATCCAGACGCCTGATCACTCGAGATCCATTGGATGGTTCGTCTCCAACCAGCCATCCCAAGACCACCCTGGCTTCGATACCAAGCGATTGGCACATCGCCACCAACGACGTGGCGAAGAATTCACAATGCCCCCGCTTGACTCGGAGAAAGGCTTCAATCGGATCCTCATTCTCACGGATGCGAAGCAAGGACAAATCAAGGTCGTACACATACTGACCAGAAGCACTGAAATAACGCTCAATGATTCTTGCCGCTTCAACTTTGGGACCAAACCCATCGGAAAGCGTCGCAGGGTCAAAGTCTGCATCGCGCAAAACTTCGCGGGCCCGCGCAGCCATCGTTGCACGAGCCCTACTTTGTGGATTCCACCAATCACCCCTGCGTTGTGGCCTGGGGCTGGATCCTAGGTAGGAGAGCACTTCCGGCGCTAAGGGGTCCACACGGGTCACCACGGACCAATCGGTGGTGCCAGGGAACTCTGGCTCCACCACCGCGACACGACCGGTCATTCGAATCAATGTGGGAACGTCACACTCCAGACGAACTGGAGCGCCGGGAGCGCCCAAACTCCATTGTGGTTCGTCCATTTTGAAGCGAAGGGACAATCGATCTCCAGATTCCGGGCCAATCATTCCCACGTCGCCTTCGCCATCCACCATGCGGAGACTTGACCTTGGGGGATACCAAATCCCATCGCTGGCCGTGGTCAAAACACCACATCGCAAATAAAGTTCACCTTGGGCAACCGATGTGGTCGCTGGACTGACTTCGACGGTTCCAACCACCGATGGATCGGGGACAATCCGACCACCGGCAACCGAAAGATCAATGCCATCATCGATCGCCCGGTCCATTGCTTCGGTCCTGGGAGTGGGAATGCGAAAGCGACCGATGCTTCTTGGCAAAGCCAAGAAAAGAAGACTTCCTCCGATCAAGCTGATCAAAAAGAGTCGGTTGCCAACGCGGGACCTGGCCTGCCGAGCCAAACGTCGTGCGTCGCTCGCGCCTTGGTCCTCCCCTGTTTGCCGCAGAATGACCGCCGAGAACGCAAGACGGGCCCAAATCAACATGGCCAGCCACATCAACAACGGTGGCTCGTCTCGTAAGGCCGCCGCGAACACCATCAACGCAGAAAGGGACATCAGCTGGGTTTCATCTCGTGGATTTCTGCGATCAAAGCACTTCAACACCAAAAGGTGCAAAGAAAAATCCGCCAAGACAACTTCAACTTCTAGCCCCCCTCGAGAGCGAAGCACCGCAAACAAAACAGCTGCGATCGCAAGAGTGGCACTGACCAACCGAGGCAAGCGGACTCGTCCTTGAAGCACGGGTCCCACCAACACCAAGACAAAGACTCCCGGGAGGAATCGTTCCAAACCTCCCCACGCCAACCCCTCGATCAGCAACGCGAAAAAGACCGTCCAGTTGGTGGCCCGTTGAATCAACTTCATCCGTCCACTCCAACGAGATCTGATGATGCCGCACCAAGATGCCCTTTGGTTGGGTCCCAAACATCGGAGGTGTCGATGGTCAAAACACCCTCCTCCATCTGTGATGCAATGGCCGAAAGACCTCGTCTGGGGCCTGATTTCGGAATTTTTGCCAAGGCTTCCTCACCCTCACGAACCCCTTCGTACCCCACACCTTCCCCGACGATGTCCAGTCTCACCCGTTCTCCACGACGTTCACGGTGCGTCAGGATTGTGGCGGCCAATGAGATGGCACGCTCCATCATGTCCGGAGAAGCCCCTCGAAGGTCCAAACGAATCAAGATCCGTGGCGGATGGATGCGGCCTCTTTGTCGTGACAGCAGGACTCCATGTCTCAGTGTTGCGCGAGCGGCGATGTCGCTTCGACGATCGCCCAAGCGCCAGCCCCGAATACCAAGAGGTTCACCATCGTCACCGGTTTGTCGACGAGAAGTCTCACCGAGACCTCGAGATCCCAAAGCACGCAAGATTTGAGGTGGCAGATCGAAGTGGCGAGGTCGTACCACCAATTCCCGGTCAACTTTCCAGCGCACCCTCTTGCCCAACAAGCCGAACGGAAACCCGGACTCGGCTTGCAATCTTGACCAAGTGTGCAGCCCACGATTCAGCGGTATCCACGGGAGATAAACCAAGCGTGTGGCCCGCGGCGCGAGGTGACCCACCCGAGTGTCCACAAGCTCCCTCTCCCCCCGATCCGAAACAATGGTGCCGCTCAATTCAATCGCCAAGGCATCACCGCCACTGCGTTGGTGAATCATCACAGGGATTCTGACTTGGGCTCCGGCCCGCAACAGAGGAATGGATTCCGGAGCGGCATGAAAGCCCAGCATCATTGGCCCGGATTGAAGGCCGCCAGACAAAATCGCCGCGACCAACAACGCAAAGACAAAAACCAACAAGTTCAGACCCGCCAGCATGCCTATGGCCCCCAAAGCCAAGACCAAGATGAAGAAAAACATGCCCCCTGGCCGGACGAGCGTTTGTCTGGATGCCGCTCGGAACTGCATATCAGAAGGATAGGTTTGGTTTGGATCAGGCTGGGGTGGAATCCACCGAAGCATTCTCTTCGCTTGCTTCGACTTCCTTGGTCATGACCTCTTCATTTTGAGGAGCTGAGGACGCCGAACTGTCCGGAACTTCTTTGGTGCGCTCAAAGCCATCGACCAATGGCAGATCATCCAAAGAGCCCAGGCCGAAGACCCGTAGAAACTCTCGGCTGGTCCCATACAAATTGGGCCGACCCGGAACTTCGGCTTGACCCACAATTTGTACCAACCGGTGTTCGGTCAACAGACGGAGGTGGTCTTGGCTGGCCACACCCCGCAACTCATCGATCTCGGCTCGAAGAACCGGCTGTCGCCACGCCACAATGGACAAAGTTTCCAATTGGGCCGGACTGAGCTCGCGACGCTTCTTTTCATGATGAACATGGTCAAGTAGGGGAGAAATTTCTGGGTGGGTCAGCAGCTGCCAGCCTCCCGCAAGACGCTCGATTCGGAACGCTCGATCCTGCTCGGAATAGAAGGTGTTGAGGTGTCCAATGGCTTCACGAACTTGGGCTTCGCGGCCTTTGCCACTGAGACCAAGCCAGTTGGCCAGTCGGCCTTCACCGAGTGGCTTGTCGGCGGCCATCAACAGACCTTCGATTCTCCTCGTCAATGGCATGGACTCAAGACGAGAGGGCTCGGCGGTGGGGCCCGCGTCGGTTGGGCTGCTTCCGAGGGTGGCTTCGTCAGAAGTGGACAAACTCAGTTCTTCCCGGCCAGATCGATTCGTGTTCGTGAGATTTGCTGTGCGGCCTCTGCTTCTGCGACCGAACCGCTGCTTTGGACGCCAGCGTTGGCCTCGGCCAATGCTGCCCGGGCCGCCTCAAGATCAACTTCAGATGGCGCTTCGCACTGCTCGGCGAGAACCACCAAACCTTCAGAACCCACTTGGGCAAAGCCACCGTGGACCGCAAACCACTGGGTGTCGCCTTCGGTGTCAAGACGGAGCAGGCCGCTTCCCAACTTCACCAGCAGAGGCGCGCGTCCGTCAGCCACACCAAGTTGTCCATCGTGGGCTGGGATGCTTGCGTATTCCACCGAGCCTGAAAAGGCGGCGGCAGATGGAGTCACGATGCGGCAGGAGAATGACATGGGATTCCTTTGATGCGTTCATGGGTGCTCAGAAAGAGCGTGATCAATCCTCAAATCGGCCTACGGCGACGGACACATTGTGCCCCCCAAACCCGAACGTGTTGTTCAATGCCAACCGTACCGTCCGTTCCCGGGCGGTGTGGGGGGTAAAGTCCAATCCGGCAAATTCCTCGTCTGGATTGTCGCAGTTGATCGTAGGTGGCACCACCCCATCTCGGCAGGAAAGGACGCTGAAGACCGTCTCCAATCCCCCGGCCGCCCCAAGGGTGTGGCCAATCATGCTCTTGGTGCTGCAGACCGAGATCGATGGGGCATGATCACCGAAAAGGTTCTGGATGGCCCGAACCTCTGCGACATCACCAAGCGGCGTGGAAGTGCCGTGGGCGTTGATGCTGTCGACATCTTCCAGATTGCAACCTGCATCTTCCAGAGCGAAAGCCATGGCCCGGCGGCCACCCTCCCCTTTTTCGTCCGGGGCCGTGATATGACCGGCGTCACCGGTGATCCCCCCGCCCATGATCTCGGCATGGATCTGGGCGCCTCGGGCCTTGGCGTGTGCCAAACTTTCCAGGACCAAAATGGCAGCCCCTTCACCCATCACAAAACCATCGCGGTCTCGATCAAACGGACGCGATGCCTCGGTGGGCGTGTCATTGCGCGAGGTCGACATGGCCTTCATGGCTCCAAAGGAGCCAATGCAAAGTGGTGTGATCGAGGCTTCCGAGCCCCCGGCGACCATCACATCCGCGCGGCCCAGTCGAATGAGATCGCAGGCGGAAAGAATGTTGTGGCCACCGGTCGCGCACGCGGTGCCGATGGCTGAATTTGGCCCTTTCAATCCATGTCGGATCGAGATGTTGCCCGCGGCACTGTTCAGCATGAGACGCGGCACGGTGAACGGGCTGATCCTTCGTGGACCAGACTCATGCAGCTTTTCAATGCCCTGCTCAATGGTGGAAATGCCCGCGACTCCCGAGCCCACCACAACACCGTGGCGGTAAGGATCCCCGGCGGTGAAGTCAAAACCCGAATCCTGAACCGCTTCTTCGGCGGCCCACATCGCAAGTTGACAATATCGATCCATCCGCCGGGCAGATTTGTCATCAACCACCGGAGCCGGCGTCCAATCGCGCACTTCGCCAGCCACTTTGCATGACCACACCGAATCGGCTTGGTCAAAGCATTGGATGGTGTCGATACCCGACTTGCCTGATTGCAAGGCAGACCAAATGGAGGACACATCACGGCCAAGGTTGGTGATGGCGCCCAAACCAGTGACCACAACACGCTGATGGTCTGGTCTTGGTGATGAAGATGCAGCGGTCATGGGCCGTTGATCCGTTCGCGATCGGGCTTAGCCGTTCTGCTTGCTCTCGATGAACTCGATTGCTTGACCGACCGTTTGGATGGATTCAGCTTGATCTTCGGGAATTTCGATGCCGAAGGTTTCTTCCAGCTTCATGACCAACTCGACCACATCAAGGCTGTCGGCTTTCAGGTCCACAATAAAGTTGGACCCCATGTTGACGCTGTCGACCTCGACGTTGAGTTCTTCAGCAACGACGGAAAAGACTTTTTCTTGCAACTCGCTCATGGGAATTCTCTCCGCGGCCCCGATTTGGGACGGCATGGATTGGGGAAGGGTAGCCGAGCCCCGAGCCTCCTGCCACCGAGGCGGAGGCTTGGGGACGATCAGTCGGTCATGCCACCGTCAACGGCCAAAACCCGGCCATTGATGTATGAAGCGCCATCGCTGGCCAAGAACGAAACCGCGTGTGCGATTTCCTCGGGAGTACCAAATCTCTTGGCGGGAATACGCTTGGTGGCCTCTTCTTTCACCAGATCAGGCAGGGCATCGGTCATGTCCGTGGCAATGAACCCTGGAGCCACCACGTTGGCGGTGACCCCCTTGCCGGCAAACTCCTTGCCGATGGTCTTGGTGAACCCAATCATGCCGGCCTTGGCCGCGGCGTAGTTGGCCTGACCTGGATTGCCCATGACACCACTCACAGACCCCACGTTGATGATGCGGCCAAATCGGCCCCTCATCATGGGACGAACTGCCGCACGGCACGCGACAAAGGCAGACCGAAGGTTGACGTGAATGACTTCATCCCACGCCTCATCCGACATCCGGAGCAGCAGGTCGTCGCGGGTAATACCCGCATTGTTGACCAAAATGTCGAATCGCCCATGACGCTCGGCGGCATCGGTCACCGCCGTTGCCAAGGCTTCGCCGTCACCAATGTCACAGGGACAGGCTTCGGCACTTCCTCCTTGGTCGGTGATCTCCTTGGCCAGTGCTTCGAGGCGATCCGCAGAGCGAGCCACCAAGACCACGTGACAGCCGTCGGACGCCAACTTCTCGGCAATGGCTCGGCCAATACCCCGGCTTGCGCCGGTGACAAATGCAACACGTCGATCCATGACGTCAAACTCCACTCAACAGTCCCCGTAGATTTTGCATGTTCGGGGCAAAAAGATTGTTCGATCAGGGCACCATCGGTGGTTTTCGCCGACGGCCGATCGGACGTCGACTGTTGGCCGGACCACCCCCGCCAAGACTGGGACTGTTGGAGCTGGAGTAGCCCGCTTCATCTGAGCCTTCGTCGAGGAATGCCTGCACTTTGATCACCTCATCGGGAAGCGCGGCCAGGGCCTGCTCGCGACGATTCAAGGCGTACCACACCGCCACCGGATCGGCCGAATACAGCCGGTCCACCATTTCAGGGTTGCCCCACTGGGATTTGAACTTCGAATCAATCGTCTCGAAGGTCCACATTTGAACTTGGTCGTCCAGCCCTGCGGCAAACCAAGCCAGAACCGCAGAACCCCCTTCTTCTTCGTCGGTCCCAAAGTGCAACTCAAGGGTGTCCACTTCGCCCAAGACATCATCATCAAACCCACCCAAGTCAGCCAAGGCTTCAAGTTGCAACACATCATCGCTTGAGACCATGGTGCGGAGCATGCCCATGTCGCCTTCCAGCATGGCATTGAAGAAGGTCAGCACCTTTTCACGCTCCTGTTGGGTGCCTGCCATGTCGTCCGCAAGCATCAAACGAGGGTCGAGATTGAGCTTGGCAATCAACTCGGTTCCGCTGAGCTGCTTGATTTCCACCACCACGGGCTCGGGCTGCGTCACCACTGGCTTGGGCTTCGGCGGCGGCGCCTGAACGACCTCTTCTTGCCCTCCGCAAGCCACAAGCAGTGCGGACAGAGAGGACAGGATCAATGTGGACGGCAGTCGGTCAAGGTTCGTCATGGCTGGTCACTTTGCGATCACGGTCAATTCGACGCATCAGCCCCCTCAGGACGGTCCCGGGTGCAGATTCGTGGAATTCGAGTGTACCCGCGGCAGGAAAATTCTGGCAGGATTCTGCCCAACGGACCGGCGAAGTGAGCTGCGCGACCAGATTGGCACGGATGGTGCTGGATTCCGACGAATGCGGCTGGGCCGTGACATTGGACCAAACAGGTACGCAGGGTGCTCGCAAATCCACACTCTCAAGGACCTTGGCCAGCCCCTCCGCTGCGGGAGCCATGTGCTCCGAGTGAAAGGCCCCGGCCACCGAGAGGCGAGAGCAACGCAGGCCACGTTCGGCCGCCAGGGCTTCCGCCCGATCGCAAGCTTCCGCATCTCCCGCAATGACCACCTGCCCTGGGGCATTGAAATTCGCGCAAGAGAGAACACCACCGTCCCCCGCATCGCTGGCCAACTGGGCCACCACGTCATCCTCGGCGCCAATCACGGCGACCATCCCTCCGGCCCGAGCGACCGCGGCTTCTTGCATCAATCGCCCTCGTTCGGCCACCACCCGAAGGCCATCGGCGAAATCCATTGCTCCTGCAGCGACCAATGCGGTGTACTCCCCCAAACTCAGTCCCGCGGCCCCCGACAACCGATGACCTTGTTCGGCCAGAGCCCGCCAGACCGCCACCCCGATGGCAAACAATGCTGGCTGGGCCACATCGGTTCGATTCAATGCCTCCGCGGGCCCCTCGAAGCACAGCGTCGTCAGGGGTGGACCAAGCCGATCGCCAAGAATGGTGTTGGCCTCTGAAAGTGTGTCTCGGACGGTTGCGTTGGTCTCGCTCCAGACACGTCCCATACCGATGGATTGTGCGCCTTGCCCGGGGCACAACAAAAATGTTTCCATGTTGCCGTCCTCTTATGCGGTTTTAAACACGCCAAACATTGGCCGCCCAAGTCAAGCCCGCGCCAAAGGCAACAAACATCGCCAAGTCACCCGCGACCAATTTCCCTTCACTTCGCAGTTCGTGCAGGATGATAGGAACCGATGCTGCTGAGGTGTTGCCGTAGCGATCGATGTTGATTCGAAGCTTCTCGTCAGGAATCTCGTTGCGCTCCATGGCCTTTTGCAAGATTCTGATGTTGGATTGGTGACAAAGAAACTGGCTGATGTCCTCAGACTTCAACCCCGTCGCCTCCAAACCAGAAGCAATCACTTCCCCGAATTTCGTCACCGCAAAGCGATAAATGTCTTGGCCGCTCATGCGAACACAGCCCGGACGAATGGGATTGTCACGGTCCCACTCCGGAATTTGCGACTCGTCCATCGGGCGATACAGCTTTTCCCAGTCGCGTCCGTCGCCCTCGGTGATCTGCCAGAGGCAACCTCGACGAGTGTCTTCATCGGCCGTCACCACCGCGGCTCCCGCACCATCTCCAAACAAAATGGAAACCCGACGGTCGTTGTAATCCATCATCCGGGTGAGAAACTCGCACCCGATGACACCCACTGTCTTGGCTCGACCACTCCGCACCATCGTGTCGGCAACATTGAGGGCGTACACAAACGAGGAACAAGCGGCCACCAAATCAAACGCCCCGGCTGGCGTCGCACCCACATTCGCCGCAACCCGGCACGCGCCACTGGGAACTGTGGAATCTGGAGAGCACGTGCCATTGATCACCAAATCAAGATCCGAGCCCTTCATTCCGGCATCTGCGAGTGCGGCATCCAGCGCTTTGGTGGCCATGCTGACTTGCGACTCACGGTCAGGGTCGGCTTTTCGACGCTCTCGGATACCTGTGCGTTGCACAATCCACTCGTCGGAGGTGTCCATGATTTTCTCAAGATCGGCATTGGTCAGCCGACCTTCAGGAAGACCTAGGCCCGTTCCCGCGATGCGGACGCCGGCATGACCATGAAAATGCGGTTCTGTCATGTTGCCATCACACCCAAGTTTGAACGGCGGAGAAAGGCCCGATGGCACCCAACGCGTTCAAAATAAAAATCAGTCCGCGTTCTTGGTTCGAATGGACAAGCCAGGACGCACAAAGCCACTGCTGGTGCAGGCGGCATGAGGCAACTTGGGCTGGCCGGTCACCGGGCAGAGCACGGTGTGGGGGCGGGCGATCTTGTGGTGAGAACGACGCTTGTTCCGACGCGAACGAGATACTCGATGTGTTGGTTGCATCTCAAAGACCTCCAAGCCCTCCACGGGCGAAGCGAAGATCATAGCCCAAATCCACATCAAAGGGAAGCCGCCAGGATCAGCCCCCGACCCTGCGGCATGGGCTAGGATTCTTCCTCGATGCGTATTTGTGTCAATGGCACCGATCACGACGTTCCCGACGCCTGCACCGTGGCCGATTTGTTGCGTGAAATCGGGCTTTATGGACGCCCAGTGGCGGTCGAAGTGGATCGAAGCGTGGTGCCTTACGCCGAGCACACCACTTTCGTTCTGGAGCCTGGCGCTGTGGTGGAGTGCGTCACGTTGGTAGGAGGAGGCTGAAATGGCCGAAGACCACACCCCCCCACTGCAGGTGGGTTCATTTTCCCTGAAAAGCCGTTTGGTGGTGGGAACTGGTAAATACGAAACCTACGAGGTCATGCAAGACGCCTTGGCCGCCAGCGGCTGTGACACCGTCACAGTTGCGGTGCGTCGCGAGCGGCTTTTGGACGACCAAGGGCGCTCGCTGCTCGACTTCCTCGACCTCGACCGGTACACCATCCTTCCCAACACCGCCGGTTGTTTCACCACCGAAGATGCCGTGCGAACGGCTCGTTTGGGACGCGAGTTGCTTGACCAATTGGGCAACCCCGGCAAAGACTGGGTCAAACTCGAGGTCTTGGCCGACAAAGCCACCTTGCTCCCCGACCCGGTCGGCACCCTGGAAGCCACCAAAGAACTTGTTGCCGATGGGTTCACCGTGTTGGTCTACTCGAGCGACGATCCGGTCATGGCCCGCCATCTTCGCGATGCAGGCGCTGCAAGCGTGATGCCGGCTGGTTCACCCATTGGTTCAGGACGTGGTATCGCCAACCCAGCCGCGATCCGAATCATCATCGAACAACTGACCCACGCGGAACACGGAGGAGATCCTTCGTATCCCGTCATTGTGGACGCCGGTGTTGGCACCCCCAGCGACGTCACCATCGCCATGGAACTTGGAGCCGATGGCGTTCTGTTGAACACCGGAATTGCCCACGCCAAAAACCCCGTGCTCATGGCGCACGCCATGCGACATGCGACCGACGCGGGCTATCTCGGGGCCCGCGCCGGTCGCATTGGGAAAAAGCTTTACGCTTCAGCCAGCAGTCCTTGGGAAGGTGTGATCTCCACCATTCCCGGAGAATAAGCTGGGAATCAATCAGCCGCGACGGTTGCGACGACGGAGGCCGAGGCCACCGAGAAGCAACCATGCACCGTGGACAGGCACGATGTTGGCTTCGGCCCATTCGACGGTCTCTTCAAAGAGCTCGTCGTCCATGCCGTTGTTGAAGACAATGTAAATCGACTCCGAAGTAGCAAGTCCTGCAGCGCTGAATGTGAACTCCAAGAGGTAGGAGCCAGTGGCAGCGCCGCTGTCAATGAAGTATTCGGGGTGCAAGTCAAAATCTTCGGTCGCGGTGATAGCAATAGAGCCACCAAGAGCGGCGTCAACTGATGCTGGTCCGAAGGACACTCCCATGGACTCGGCAGAGCTTGAGAACCCACTGCCGTCCCATGCTCGAACGCCTGCGATCAGGTTCATCGAGAAGGAGTCGCCTGGAGCCATACCGAGCAGGTCAGCGGTGCCGCCGATGCCTGGTTCATCAATGGAATAAGGGAAGGCTGGGTCTTCGCCAAAGTGGGCTTCAAAAAGACGAAGATTGGCAACTTCCATGGACTCAGTGTCGTGGTCCCAGCCCCCGACCGTCATCACACCATTGGAGGCATAGAGCCCAATGTCGTAGTGCTCTTCTCCGTGATGATCGCCATGGTCATCATGATCCTCTTCGTCTGCGAGCACAGCGCTGGTGCACACAAACAAAGGCGTTAAAAGAAGGGTGGAAAATTTCATGTTTGAGATTCCTTAACAAAACGAGGCCTTTGGATAAGGCCAGTACACGTGTGAATCTCTCTCTATGAAATGACTATACGGCTATTGGCAATGGTTTGCCATTAAAAAGGTCGAATTTATCCGCCTATCAACAGTCGCCCCAGTTGGCTATGACGCCAAGGACGTCCGAGAAGCCCACGAGGCCGTCACCATCTACGTCACTGGCGGGGCACGATTCGCAACCCCAATCTGCCAAGACCGCCAAAACATCAGCAAACCCTATGGAATCATCACCGTCCACATCGGCCGGGCATGATGAATCCAAAGCCTCTTCGAGAAACGCAGCCGCCTCCGTCTGGATCTCCGGAGCCATATTGTCAAAGATCACGTAAACGGATTGCGATGGGGCAATACCGGAGTCGATGATCTCCAACTGGGTTTCCAACAAATAAGCACCCGCCTCAGGTTCAGCACCATTTTCTCCTTGAAGGAAAAAGTTGACGTGCTTGTGAAAACCGCCGTCAGGTTGCACCTGCAGAGCAAATCCTTCAGTGGGCTCAGCGCCAACGGTGACCGAGATGGTGGAAAAAGAAACCCGCAACGTGGCAGGGCTGGCCACAAATCCAACGCCAGATTCGTACTTTTTCAGCCCCGCAACGGCCGACCAAGAGAAAGTCGCGCCAGGAGTGAAAGTGCCCGGGGCAGCATCCCACCCTGGGTTCTGGGTGAAGAAATCAAACCCACTGTCTCCAAAGGCAGCAGTAAAAATTTGCTCACCGTTGAGATACTGACCGTCCGCAATCACCGCGGTTTGAAGTTGGTTGTCTTGGATCACAAGCCCAACATCACCTTCATGCTGGGCGAAGCATGCTGGGGCAAAAAGCAAGGCGATCAATATGTGGATTCGAATCATTGGGCGGTTCCTTGCATCACTGTGGCCGAAGCAACGGCCGGATCCAGAAGGTTTTTCTGATTGGATTGATAAATCGATTGAAACTGGGCGGTCAGCACACGGCCGTCTACGAATGACCAATTGGATTTGGAAGTCCAAGCCGGTTCCTCTTCCGAGACCGCGTTGATCTGCACTTGAGTTGCCGCCACTGACAAAGGCAAATCAGGAGCGAAATCACCGATCCACCACCCTTCGACGTGGGTGTGGTCCGCACCCGCAAACTCGCCGGTGTACGCCATGATCAAGAACTGCACCGTGTTGGAAGGCGAGCGCACTCGAGAGAGCCGATCTGCTGGTGCTTCTCCCAATGCCGTGGCGGGAGAATAGTTCCGCGAAAGGTAGTTGTTCATGCCATACGAGGTTTGGCGGTACCGGTCGTTGGTGCCTTCGATGGGGAGCCCTGAGTTGGCGTCTTGTTCAAGCCAGTGTGGGCTCCAGTCGAGCGGTGAACGAAGCAACAGGCCCGAGTTTGTGTACGGCTCAAGCGTGTTGATCCAAGCGATGTCTTGGTCCGCGATGGCCCCGTGGCTGAGACCAACTTCGACAAATTGGCCAGCGTTCTCCGTCGCATACGCCACTTGGGCGGTTTGCAGCATGCGAAGCTGGGAGACATCCTGGGCAGTAAGGCTTTGGCGTTGAACACTGCTGATGGCAGGGATCAACAGCCCCAACAGAACTGCGACAACAGCAACCACCACCAGCAGTTCGACCAATGTGAATCCGCTTCGAGCCGATTTCATGATCCCAATTTAGGCTACATGGCAATGCGTTGCCAACAATTTGAGCGATTTGGCTCTCAGTCGGAGCAGGATTTGCATCGACCACGCAGGGTCAATTCATGGTCTTCCAACGTAAACCCTCTGGGAAGCAGACTGGCCAATTTCCCCACGCATCCATCCACATCAAACATCCGATCACACACGGTGCAATGAAAATGGTGGTGGTGCGAAGCCGCAATTTCTGCCAGTTCGTAGCGATCAGGCTGACCAGACACGGCCACGGGGACCAACAAGCCATCCTCTACCATCCGCCGAACGATGCGGTAAACCGTTCTCTGGCCAAGCGAGGGCACATCAGATTGGGCAAGACGAAGAATTTCGTCGATCGAAAGGGGTCGGGAGGTGCTTTGGCAAACCTCACGGATGGCACGTTGCTGGGCGGTGTCGCGGCGTTCAGTCATGGTCAGTGGTCCACGCGGGTTCCACCCAAAACTGTACTGATTTCGGCCACCCGTTGGTCCACTTCTTGCAAAGTTGCCGCTTCGAGGTTCAAACGAAGCAACGGCTCGGTGTTGGAAGGACGCACGTTGCACCACCAAGAACCATGATCCACGGTGACTCCATCAACATGCAGTACCTCAGCTTCGGGACTTGCGGCGACCAAACGATCCATCGCGGCGGCCTTGTCGTCCACCTCGAAGTTGATTTCTCCCGATTGGCAGTAGCGTCGCAGCGGTCCGATGCATTCTGACAAAGGTTTGGCATCGGCCACCATACCTGCACAAAACGCGGCAAAAGCAATCGCGCCGGAATCAGCGCACCAGTTGTCTTTGAAGTAGAAGTGCCCAGACAATTCTCCGCCAAATGAAGAACCCGTCTCCTTCATTTTCGATTTCATAAACACGTGGCCAACCCGCGACAAATATGGTTCGCCCCCAGAATTTTTTATGGTTTCAGGGAGAATTTTGGATGAACGCAAGTCGTACACGACCCCGCCCCCATTGGTAAGAAAGCCGGGAGCAAGCCATGCAGTGGCGAGATCGCACCCAACGGAATCGCCCTGCTCGTCCACCAAAACGCACCGATCAGCATCGCCATCAAAACAAACGCCAAAATCACAGCCGTGCTCTCGAACCGCTTCTTGGGTCCAGCGAAGATTGGACTCCACCAAAGGATTGGGCTCATGCACAAATGAGCCCTGGTCGTTGTCAAAATGCAACTGAATCAACTCAAGACCGGGCACACTTGCGAACACTTTCGGCACCATGGTGCCGGCCATTCCGTTGCTGGCGTCTACGGCTACTTTCAACCGAACCGTGCCATCCAAAAGGGAGGCAGGCAAAAAGCGGTGCACGTGTTCGCGGTACCCTGCCCAGAGGTCTTGATGATCTACCGCCGGAGATTCGTCACCAGCTTGATATGCGCAGCTCGTGGCGAGAACTTCTATCTCTTGGAGACCCGATTCACGGCCGATGGGGGCGGCTCCCGGTCCACTTATCTTGAATCCGTTGTACTGAATTGGGTTGTGGCTGGCCGTGGTTTGAATGGCACCAGCCCCATCCAATGCGTTGACCGCCCAATACAAAAATGGAGTGTCCACCAATCCGACGTCGATGACTTTCACACCGCTGGCGAGCAATCCTCTCTGCAGTTCGCGAACCAGGCCCGGTGAGTGCGGCCGCATGTCGCGACCAACCACCACGGGTTTTCCTGGTGAGCTCTTCGCCAAAAAAGAGCCCGCCCCGAATCCAATGCGATACGCGACGGATTCTGAAAGGGGCTCGGGATACACCGCCCGAACGTCGTATGCCTTGAAAACATTGGGAAACTCGATGGATGATGTCATGGAATACCCATGCTAGCGATGAGATGCTGAATCGATGGTCTCCACTTGGACGCCTTCAGGCAGCGCGTCCAAAAATCGACGCCCGTACGACTTGGTCAACACCCGAGGGTCCAAAATCGCCACCAATCCCTCATCGGTGGCGGAGCGAATCAAGCGCCCCACACCTTGCCGAAACTTGATCAGAGCTCGAGGCACAGTGTCGTCAAAAAATGGCTTTCCTCCCTGCGACTCTATGGATTCGTGGCGCGCTTGCACCAACGGCTTGTCCGGTGGATCAAACGGCAATCTGGTGATGATGACGTTACGAAGCGACTCGCCCCGGACATCAACCCCTTGCCAAAATGAGGCAACGCCAAACAGAACCGATCTTCGATCCGCCCGGAACCGTTCAAGGAGGCGTCCCGGGGCACCATCCTCTCCCTGAACCAACACGGGGTGGCCTCGATCACCAAATGCCCGACGCAACAGACCAGCACACTCACGCAAAGTACGCCAATTGGTACAAAGCACAAATGCACCACCATCGGTGCGTTGCACCAGTTCGTCGATACGCCGAGACAATGAGGACAAATATCCCGGTGCGGTTGGTTCCGGCATCCTTTCATCCACCAGCACCTTCATCTGGCGGGCATGGTCAAACGGTGAACCCAACTCAATGGTCTCCGCGTCCTCGCACCCCAGCCGGGTACGGGCGTGCAAAAATGAACCCGCTCCGGTGGTCAGAGTCGCGCTGGTTAACACAACTCCCGTTTTCCCACCAAAAAGATGCTCCCGCAAGATTGGAGAAGCATCAACAGCAGTTGCGGCCAAGCGAAGACGTCGGAAAGCGTCTCCGGGCCGCGGCATGCCCTCCAACCAATACACACAGCCTGAGATTGTCTGCTCTACCAGAGCTTTGGTCTGACCAATCAAATCTTCGCAACGATCTTCGTATGCATCGATTTCATAACCGTCGGCTTCTTGGACACAGAGATCACGAAGCAAATTCAGTCGACTCTTGAGTTCACCTATCGCAGGAGTCAACGTGTCCGGCACGATACCGGGCGCTCGAATGCGGCCGTTCGCCTCGGCCTGCTGCCCCCAACGTTCCCAGGCATCAAAGAATTGTTCTGCAGCCTCCGCCAAACGCTGGACCGCTTGCACGGCACTGACCCGTGCACTCTCACGTCCTTCCTTGAGTTCAAGAGTGTCAAGGAAGGCACGACCCCTCCGGCTGTCATGCAACACGCGAACCAAATGTCGAACCGAACCCTCAGCCAAGCTGGTTCCGAACTGTTCACAGGCCACATCCTCAACCGCATGGGCTTCATCCAGAATGACGTGGTCGTACGCCGGCAGAAAACCTGCCCCCCGGGCCCGAAGCGCCAGGTCACTGAAGAAGAGGGCATGGTTGCAGATCAAAAGTTGCCCAGATTCCATACGACGACGAGCGAGCTGATAGAAACAAGAGTCGTGTCGAGGACACTTGCGGCCCATGCAATTGCCCGAATCCGAACGCACCAAATCCCAAACATCACCTCTTGGGGCAAAGTCGAGGTCCGTCCGTGTGCCATCCGAGGTCAGGTCCACCCACCGCGACAATGCTCCAACTTCTTCTTGGGCTTTTGGATCCGAAAGAAGTCGGTCCACCCGCTGCTCGGTTCGCTCCATCCGTCGACGAGAAACGTAGTTGTTGCGACCTTTGACCAGCACTGCGCTGAATTCATTTGGCACCACCGACCGAATCAGGGGCACGTCTTTATCGTGCAATTGCTCCTGAAGGGCGATCGTATGGGTGACCACCACCACCCGCTCGTCATGTTCAAGGACGCGGCGTACCGCGGGAAGAAGATATCCAAAGGACTTTCCAGTTCCTGTACCTGCTTCAATCAACAACGGGCGGCGGGTGCTTAAGGCTGAGTCAACCGCTCGCACCATCGCGGTCTGCTGGGGGCGCGATTCATAGCCCGAGATCCGACGGGCGATCGGACCTTCCGGGTGCAGCAAGAGTTCGGCATCGAGTCCCACCCTGAAATCGTAGGTCTTAGGCGAGCCGCGCGATGACGGCGTCGGCGAATCCGGTGGTGGTCAAGGATCCCCCGAGGTCACCGGTGCATTCGCCGGCTTCCAAGCACGCGTTGTAGGCATTGCGAACTCGATCGGCGGCCTCGGCACAATCGGCATAACCACGAGTATCACCGAGGTGCCTGAGCAACATGACGCCACTCATCAAGAGTGCGAGTGGATTGGCCTTGTCTTGGCCCGCGATGTCGGGAGCTGAACCGTGCACGGCCTCGAAAATGGAGCCAACAAGACCGTGGTTGGCCCCTGGAGTGACCCCAAGGCCGCCAACCAAGCCCGCGCACAGGTCACTCATGATGTCGCCATATAAGTTTTCACACAACACGACATCAAACTGTGAGGGATCTTTGACCATCCGCATGCAGCCCGCGTCAATGATGACCTCCTCGTATTCGACCGATTGATAGTCCTCGGCAACCTTCTTGGCTTCCTCGAGGAACAACCCGTCGGAAAGTTTCATGATGTTGGCTTTGTGGAGGGCGCTCACTTTCTTTCGACCACGCTTTTCCGCGTAATCAAAAGCAAATTCGGCAATGCGACGGCACGCAGATCGGGTCGCCACCTTGAGGGAAGTCACCACGCCGTCGGTCACCGTATGCTCGATGCCGGCATACAGCCCCTCGGTATTTTCCCGCACAATGACCAGATCAACATTGTCGTAACGCGTGGCCACACCGGGCATGGAACGAACGGGACGCACCGCACCGTACAGATCCAAACTCTTCCGCAAACCAACATTGACGGAAGTGAAACCCGAACCAATCGGTGTCGTGCAAGGTCCTTTCAAAGCGACACCGTGCTCGCGAATCGCGTCAAGGGTGGCGTCTGGCAAGACGGAAGATCCGCCAGCATCAAGGGCCGCGACTCCGGCACGGGCTGGAACCCATTCTAATCCAAGTTGACACGCATCAAGCACACGCTTGGTGGCACTGGCCACCTCAGGTCCGATGCCATCACCCTCAATTAAGACCACAGACTTGGACATCACGACACCTTCCGTTCACTGACCGAATACGAAGAGACCATCCTAACGACATGCATGGTCTTCACCGAATTCTTGAATTGGGTTTGACCAATGGTTCACCAAAGACCGAGAATGAACGCATGAGGGTTGGGTTTGATACCGAGATCGTGGTGGTGGGCGGAGGCATTGCCGGATTTTTTGCACTTGATCGTCTTCGTACGGCCGGGCACCAAGCCCACTTGATCGGCTGCCCACGTCCTGGCATGGACCAAACCCAGTGGTCACAAGGCATTTTGCACACCGGATGGAAATACCACCGAGGCGATCCTCGACCGTTTCCTGATCTCGCGAAGACTTGGCGAGATATGTTTGAAGGCAACGCCGAACCCAAACTCCCCCATGAGGCCATCCGCACCTCAAACCTTCGGGTGTGGGGCGATGTCGACGCTGACCCCTCCCTTGGGCCCAAAGTGGTGGACCCACCCGATTGTCTTGGACACCACCAAGTTCACGACCTCGAAGAAAACATCATTGACCCAGGGGTGGTGTTGAACCACCTTCGCGAAAAGCACCACACCTTCTGCCACCACGGATTGGTCAAAGTGACACGGATGGCGGGTGGATTTGAGATCTTGACTGGCACCGAACACATCCTCACCAAACATTTGATTCTGGCTGCCGGTGCCGGCAATGAAGCGCTGGGGATGATGCTCGGCCGCCCCCCTGGGTTCATGCAACGCCGCCCACTTCGTATGTACCTTATTCGAGGGGCACTCCCAGACCTCTACGGTCATGCCATGCAGCAAAAAGAAGTTGCGCTGACCATTCATACCATTCCCGGTAAGCACAACGAACAAACTTGGATCATTGGCGGTGCCCTCGCGGAAGATGCACCGGAATTGCATGCGGATGAGGCTGAGCATCGGCTGCGCAATGCATTGATGCTTTTCCTGCCAGGAGGCCTCCCTACCGGGTGCTGGTGGAGCTCTTACCGCATCGATCGTGCGGAGAAAGCCACGACCGACGGGCAACGTCCCGATGACGTTTGCGTGGAACTGGTGGATGGTGTGCATTACGTGTGGCCTACCAAATTGGTTTTGGCCCCTCGGGCAGCTGACATCTTGTTGGGCATGCTTCCCAAGCCGGCCCATCGAACCGAGCAAGCCGAATCCGTGGTTTGGCAACAGTTGCCCGAATTGAAAGCTTTCCAAGTTCCGATCCAAGATGCTGGGTTGAAGTGGCGTCCGTTGACATGATGAAAAAACAATGGCCATGTTTGGTTTGGGGTACGGTCAAACTTGGCCGCACCACCCAATTGCGCACTCCTGTTCACACGCTGCCTTCAGATACAGAAGCGGAACGCTTGGTTCTTCAAATGGTTGCCTTAGGCATCCGCGCTTTTGATACCGCGCCGGCTTATGGGGCCTCCGAGACGCGGCTGGGCGTCACAGCAGAGCCGCACATTTCCATCAGCACCAAAGCAGGTGAGACGCATGAACAGGGACAAAGCCATTTTGATTTCAGTGCTGAGGGCGTGAAGCAAAGCCTTGCGCGGAGCCAAGCAAGGCTCAAACGCGAACAACTGGATCTGGTGTACCTGCATGTCCACGACAACGACCTCGAAATTCTGGAGCACACCGAGGCATGGACCACACTGCTTGAAGCCAAAGAAGCCGGAGTCATGACCCACATCGGACTCTCGGGCAAATCCCCCGAGGCCGCCCGGTGGGCGTTGAAGCATCACACGGACGCCCTGATGGTGCCGTGGAACCAAAAAGATCAATCGCACACGGATATTTTGGACGAGGCCGCAGCCCGGAACGTGAAGATCTTCGTCAAGAAGGGGTTGAACTCTGGTGAACTGTCCGCCTCAGCATCTCTGCAATGGATGCTGGAAGATTCCAGAATTCATGCGGTGGTGGTTGGCTCGTTGAGCCTGAAGCACATGCAAGAGAATCTTGAAGTGGCCCGGGCCGTACGGCCCAATCAATGCTGACGCCCAAATTCTGAAGTCAGGATTTTGGCTTTACCGGAATGATCAAGACCTGGTCGAGGTTCAACTTCGTGCGATCTTCACCAATGGTGTCTTTGTTCCGCAAGTACAGCAACTCAACCCAATCCTCACGCTGGACTCCCCAGAAGTCGCCGACAATACGAGCCAAGGAATCTCCAGATTTCACGGTGTAATACTTCTCACCCGTCCGGAGCGGCGGACGCTTCACCGGCCGGGGCTCCGGCTTCTTGATCTGCTTTGGAGGAAGCTTGATGACCGTGCCCACCTGCAGGTTGCCGGGATCAAGATCAGGATTCAACGCTGCAATTTCGGAAGCGCGAGCTTCGTCGCCCAAGAGCAAACGGGCAATTTTCGTGAAGTTGTCGTTGGGCGAAATTCGGTACTCGTTGGCGGCCAGCGTTGGATCAACTGGCTTGGTTCGGGGTTGGCTCTTGCGCGGCATCTTCAGCATCTGGCCAATCTGCAACCTGGTGGGATCGACTCCAGGATTCAGCGCGATAATTTCATCGTGCCTTCCTGGCTCGCCAAACCAATCTTCGGCGATGGTGATGAGGAAGTCACCGTCTTGGACCGTGTAGACCTCGGTGGAAGCCACCGGCTTGGGTTTCGCCACCGGAGCAGCGGTGGGCTTGGGTTCCGAGTTGGGCTCGGCGGGAGCTACCGGTTCAGATTGTTCACCACCGGACTCTGCACTTGTGGATGGTTTGGCTTCAGCGTTGGTTGGATTGTTTGCATTTGGAACATTGGAGCCAGAATCCAATTCAGTCGGGGTGGGGCCAAGACCGAGAGGATCAGCGTCCGAAGCGAGCGGTGCACTCGGCGTTCCTTTCTGGGGAGGATCCAAAGGGCTCCTCGATGGATCAGGAGTGGTTTCCAAATCTGATCCAGGGGCCTCACCGGTTGGAGCAGGCGAAGGAGCCACCGGTCGCTTGATTTCGAATTCCGATCCCCAATAAGGGTTGGTGACCTGATCACTCGGGGGATCCAAGGGCGCCGATTCGGATTGAATGTCGCCCTCCGCTTGGGTGGACCGGGGGGGGTTGATAACAAGGTAGTACCCCACCACTCCAGCCACCAGCACGGTGATCACGATGGGGGCGAAAGTGTTGTTGGATCGATTCTTTCTGGCCATCCCAGAACCTCCTGCAGATGAACGAAGCATACCCCCCCATCGACGGGAGATATTGCCAAACCACAGGTCTGGGACGAAGGGTGGAAAAATTCTCAGGCTGAAACGGGTTCCGAACCGCCTGTTGGGGCTGAATCGAGGCGTGTCCCGTCGTTCGTCCACGTCAAAGGTGCCGCGATCGCGATCGAGGAATACGTCCCCACCACCAAACCAGCCAGCAAGGTAAAGCAGAAGGCACGCATGCCAGATCCACCTTCCAGGAACAGGATCAGCACCGAGAACAGGGTCGTTCCCGAGGTCAGCAGAGTTCGGCTTAGGGTCTGGTTGATGGACGCATTGATGATCTTCGGCGTGGCCATCCGGCGACGACCACGATTCTCACGAATTCGGTCGAGGATCACGATCGTGTCGTTCAACGAATATCCAATGATGGTCAACAAGCCTGCCACGACACCGAGGTCGATGCGGTAGGGACCGAGCAGACCACCGTCACCGGTGGCCAAGACCCCAGTCACCGCCAACGCTCCCAAGGTCAGGGAGACATCATGCACCAAGGCCAGAACCGCACCGAAGGAGTAGCGCAACGAGCCAAAGCGAATCCAGATGTAGACCAAGATGCCAAGGAACGAGAAGAAGACCGCCACGTACGCGTTGGCTTTCAACGTGGCCGCGATCGAGCTTGAGAACGAGGCCACCTCGGACAAGCTGGGCGGCTGCCGCAAGGCTTGGCCAATCAAGTTCCATTCCACGTCTGCCATGTCCCGTTGCCAGAGCTCGGGATCGACTTCGTTGTAGTTGCGGAATTCATCGCGCACCAGAACGGCCGCCGAGCTCCAACCGTCCGGACCACCTTCGATACCAATGACGCGAGTTTGTCGGCTGCTCGCTTCCCGGAAATCCGGTTGCGATCGCATGCGGGCCACGCGGCGTTCAATGTCATCGGCGGTCAACGCCGGCGACAAATCTTCCAAGAGAACCGCCGCGCCTCCGAGCATGTCGGTGGTGCGATCACGAATGTCAGACCGGCCCAGAACACCACCCAATGTGGGGCGGGTCACCGCCATCACGCGGCCGCCGGGGTTTTGGTCGTCCATTCCGGCAAACGTCACAGGGGGATCGATGTCAAGACGATCGCTGAAGCGATCCACCAAGGTGTCCACCACCACGCGATCGATGGCAACATCAACGGGCAACTCGGCCGGCGTGGCCACCTTCACCTGAAAGCGACTGGCCGTGGTGTTGCCCTCGGCGTCGGCGGAGGTCTCCCCAACAGTGACCACGGCTGCCGAACCAAGCTGAGACAAAATCAATGCACGTTGGCCATCTGCGGTCAAAGGATCCACATCGGCCGTGGAAATCTCACTGGCCAAAGCACGAATTTCTTGTTCAACCTCAGCCTGGGCGAGCATCAAGCGGTCTTCACCCTCGGGCTTGGTCTCCATCACGATGCTGACCCCGCCACGGAACTCGGTGTCGAGCAGATCAGCGCCACGCATGCTGACCAACAGCAGACTGGCGGCGACCAAGCCGGCAGAGAACAGACGCATGGGCCATCGCAAGGCCATGAAGTCAATGTTGGGTTGCAACGCTTTGCCCAGAGAGGGAACCGCGATGGGCAACATGGACAACCGCTTCGATCCCATGACATCGGTGTAGAGCAAGAAGCACTGGCGGGTAATGAACAGGGCGGAGAAGAGCGTGGCCAAGATGCCCACCGTCAATGTCACGGCAAAGCCCTTCACTTCCGCGGTCGCGGTCAAGTACAACGCACCACACACAATGAGGTTGGTGATGTTGCCGTCAAGAATGGTGGACAACGCCTTGGCGTACCCATTCTTCACAGCCTGCCGCAACACAACATCCCCCAAGGCCAACTCTTCACGGATCCGTTCAAAGATCAGAACATTCGCATCCACCGCCATACCCACGGTAAGGACAATTCCGGCCAAACCAGGCAAGGTGAAGGTCGCATCGACGCCCATCAGCACCCCGAAAATGACCAAGCCGTTGGCCAAAAGGGCAAGGTCGGCAATCAGTCCCGCTTGGAAGTACCAAAGACCCATGAAGATGGCCACCACAACCAACGCAAACAAGAAGGCCTCGGTACCGCGTTCCAAGTTGTCGGCACCGATCGATGGTCCAAGGACGCTTTCCGAGATGGGCTCTGAAGACAATTGGGCGGACAATGAACCAGCACCAAGCACCTTGCGCAAGTACGCGATCTCTTCGGCACCGAAGTTGCCGGTGATTTGACCGTTTCCAGAAATCTGACTTTGAATGGTCGGGGCGGAGTACACCTCGCTGTCCAGCACAATGGCCATGTTGCGGCCCTTGTTCGCGCCAGTGAGCTGCCCCATACGAAGCGCGCCCGACTGATCGAGAGCAAAGTTGATGGAAGGTCGGCCCAAGCGGTCCTGACCTTCGCTCGCTCGAACCAATCGCCAGTCGTCGTCCGAAGCAGTCAACGCCTTCCCGGCATCGTCCCGCAGCAAGAGGTAATAGATGCCATCTTGTCGGGTGGCGACAAGATCGCGGCTTGCGGCAAAATATCCTTCCGGATTGGCGGTCAAAGCCGCGAGTTCTGCCGGCTTTTCGTACCACTGTCCCAAGTCGTTGATGGGATACCAAGAGGCCAACGGCGACTGTGTGTTCCCCGCGCCAAGTTCTTCCAACTGCCGACGCAAACCGGCCACGTCCACCCCTTGAGGATCCGCGGAGGAAACCCCAATGTGGAATTCCAAAACGCCGGCACCTCGAAGCAATCGCTTCAGATCTTCGGGGTCATCAAAGCCGGTCCGTTGCGACTCGTATTCGTCGTACGCCGATTGAACTTTGGTCAAAGCCAGTTCGAGATCGGGATACTCCGCTTGCAACGAAGCGAAGGCTTTGTCACGTTGGCCAGGCCCAAAAATTGGGTTCCCGGATTCATCCCGGCGTCCACGGCCTTCTTCATCGCGCTCAAGGATGGGCTTGTTGGGCAAGGTCAAAATGCGCCGGACCCGCTCGCCCGACAACCCAAGTTCCATCAGAGCGGCCAAGGAATCGTCGAAGCTGATTTCAGCATCGGCCACCGCGGCTGCAGCAAGGTTCCGATCGGTTGGAGCGGCATCCTCGGGAACTGCGTTGTACGCCTGACGGGCCTCTTTCCGGGCCGCATCCGCAGCCACCAATGCATCGAAAGCGGTCGCCCGGGCCGAGCCATCGGGACCACGAAGATCACCGATTTCGTCTTCTTCCAGAGTTGCCAAGACTTCGGATTCTCGAATTTCCGCAGAATCCACCAGTTCGTCCAAGGCCGTTCGCCATGCGGCGGCCAATTCGCGGGTTTCCGGCCCAGGCAAAGGCATGACCACTTCAATGCGATCACGACCAGAGCCTTCGATGGAAATATCAAAAATGCCCTGAGGATTCACCCGGGCCTTGAGGACTTCAATGGTGGTGGCAAGCACCGACTGGGGGTCGATTTCCTCTTCAGGAATTTCAACCTTGTAGACCAAACTCACACCACCGCGGAGGTCCTTGCCAAGTCGAAGGTCACGACCCAAGACGGCAGCCAAACACAGGCCGAGGACGAATGCAATGGTGAGGAAACGTGAAAGGAGTGGCGTTCGCATTGCGGCAGTCTCAGTCGTTTGGATTCGCTGAATCTTCTTCGGACTGCTCCGATTCGATTCGACGGGAAATGGCTTCACGGACAAAAGTCATCCGTGTGTTGGTGCTCTCATCTACTTTGAGAACAACACGATCATCAAACACATCAACCACCACACCCATGACACCGCCAGTCGTGACCACGCGGTCACGCTTTTTCAGCGAGGCCATCAAGGCTTCGTGTTGCTTGCGTTGCTTCCGCCCGGCCGTTGAGGTCATGAAAAGCATCAGCCCCAAGAACGCGAAAAGAATCAACCAACTCATCCCCCCCATCGGTTGGGGCGCGGCCACATCACCTGCGCCCGCACCAGAGGCGGCCGGCAGCGTCTCTTGAGCCAGAAGCAAAATGGACAGTGGCTGAGCGAATACGGGCATGAAATGGGCTCCAAGGCGGTCAAGACAGTGGGGCGAGATCGGTCCGGAGTTCCGGCCAGCCCGCCCGAAAGGCAGACCAATCATTGTCGCGGATCGCCCGCCGAATGTCCAGCATCAGGCGTTGGAAGTGACGCAAGTTATGGGTCGCAACCAGACTCCCCGCCATGGATTCGCTGGCATTCAGGAGATGGCGTATGTAGGCCCGGCTGTAGCCCCCCGTACAGGTCGCACAATCACAGCTCGAATCAATCGGGGCATCGTCCTCAGCAAACTTTGCATTTTTGAGATTCATGCGTCCCGAACGCGTGAAGGCTTGGGCATTTCGAGCGTTTCGGGTCGGAAGGACGCAGTCGAACATGTCGATTCCACTGCGGACCGCATGCACGATGTCCTGTTCGTATCCCACCCCCATCAAGTAGCGCGGCTTCTGCGCTGGCAAGCGTGGTGCAGTGAACGCCACGACCTCGGCAATTTGCTCAGGACGTTCTCCAACCGCAACGCCCCCAACCGCGAAGCCCGGCAAATCGTGCTGGCAAATGGCTTCTACGGAAGCGGCCCGGAGTTCGAGATCGGTGCCCCCTTGGACAATGCCAAAAAGGGCTTGGTCGGTCGGACGCTGGTGGGCTTTGACGCATCGATCCAGCCAGCGAACCGTGCGCTCGTGGGCATCACGCAAACGCTCATGGTGCGCCAGTCCCCGATGACCGTCTGTGGTGACGCGTTTGCGAAAGCCCACGACATCTTGGGGATCTCCGGCCGGAGGACAATCGTCAAACGCCATGATGATGTCAGCGCCGATGTTGTTCTGAACTTCCATCGATCGTTCAGGACCGAGATCCACCCATGCACCATCAACAATGGAGCGAAAGCGCACGCCATCCTCATCGAGTCGATTGATGTGTGCCATGGAATACGCCTGGTACCCCCCCGAGTCCGTCAGTATGGGACCGGACCAACGCATGAACTGATGGCAGCCTCCTCGACGTGCAACCGCCGCGTCGCCAGGTCGAAGCATCAAGTGATACGCATTGTTCAAAATGATCTGCGACCCGGTCTCTTCAACCTGATGGGGCCAAAGCCCCTTCACGCACGACTGGGTACCAACTGGCATAAACGCGGGCGTATCAAACCCTCCGTGCGGGGTTTCGACCCGGCCCAATCGCGCGTTGCTCTCGCTGCAGGTGGCTGAGACTTCAAACCGAAGCGGTCCGCTCACTGCCGATCCTTCGATGCTCGGTTGAGAATTTCTTTTTCCTTTGCCGTCAGCGAGTGCAAGCCTTTCTGGCTGATCTTGTCCAAAATTCGATCCACTTCTTCAGCGTTGGCTCGGCCACGGTTTGAAGCAATCTTGGCCTTGGCTTTGGCGGCTCGGAACCGAAAGCGTTCGCTGGTGGGGTCCACTTTGCCCAAAAAGTCGAAGAACCCATGAAGGTGATGGGGACGACGAATGAAATACGCCCCCGCCAAGGCACCCCCAAGGTGACCGGCCTCGCCTCCAGCATTGGGGCCGTCTCGCAGAATGGTGAAAACTGCCAAAGCCACCAGTCCGTACGCCATGGTCTTGAGACGCATCGGGAAGAAGAACCAAACCACCACCCTTGCATTTGGTTGGAGAAACGCCCCCGCCAAGATGACCCCGAACACGCCCGCCGATGCACCCACCAACGGTGTTCCAGGGTCATTGAAAAGCAGACCGGGAACCCGATCAAACCCCCACGATTCCGCGACGATGCCGCCAATGTTCAATGTGGTAAAGGCCAAAGCACCAAACATGCCGCACAGAAGATAGAACGCCATAAAGCGTTTCCGGCCCAGATAGCTTTCCACCAAGGGACCAAAAAAGAAGAGTCCGATGCAGTTGAACAACAAATGGGTGATGCCAGCGTGGCTGTGCAAAAACTGAAACCCCAAAAGTCGCCACCACTCGAGACGCAGAAATCCTTCCATGGTTGAGAAATGCAACCACCGTTCAATGGGATGAAAGCGTCGATACACGGCTTGGCCGCTCTGCTGCGAATCGGCCGGAGCAAGCACCAAATAATCAGGACGGCGCCCTTGGGGTGGATCATCAAGACTGCGAGGCGCCCCCTTCACCACTTGTCCGTTGGCCACGCTGGGCCACGATTCCACCACCACCCACGCTTGGGATTCGGCCGATCCGGCCGCAGTGTTCCATTGCAGATCGGTGCGAACCAGCGAGGAAGGAAAAAAGCCATCAACAAACCAGACCCCGCAGCAAATCACAATGATCCAAGTCGTGATGGTCCAACGTCCTGCGCTTGGCCCAACCTTCCGACCACCACTTCCACCTGCATGCATGTAGCCGCGATCCGCGATACCCATGGTGACAATCCTAACCCTTGCGAGAGGCGAAGCGCAGGATCATGGCCGCGGTTTTCGCATCCGGGTAGTCACCAGCGGCGGCGGCTTGGATCGCCTCAGATTGGGGGACCAAAACCCGTTCGATTTCTTCGTGGCCCTCCAAATTGGGTGCCCCAAGAGTCAGATCCTCGGCGATGAACAAATGAAGACGTTCATCACAAAAACCCGGGGCCGGCCAAAGATGACCAAAGGAGATCCACGACGCCGCGACGGCTCCGGTCTCTTCCTTTAACTCTCGAACCGCCGCATGCTTTGGATCCTCACTTGGCTCCAAAGTCCCGGCAGGAACTTCAAGCAGCGTGTGCCCTACCGCCCTCCGGTGGTTGCGAATCAACAGGAAATCCTCACCGTGTACGGGTAGCACTGCGACACCACCGGGATGCCGCACCACGTGGCGGTCGGGTCGACCGGGCATGGGCTCCAAATGAAAAATGGCGGACTGAAAGACAGGATTCATGGTCACTCGCTTTCGAACACCCGTTCATCGCCACCAAAGACCAGTGCATCAAGCAACGATGAATCTTGCGTCGGGGCCAAGAGATGGTGCATCTGGTTGATGGACAGAGATGGTCCAGGCTCAGAAAGTCCAAGGGCCAGCCGTCCACCGGTACTGGCGGCATGCCACAGGACTTCAGCTGGTGCATCACCCCCACAACGCAACGCGCCTCGACGAAGCGTTCGGCCGCGTTGATCGTGCTCCAGTCGACGCATCTCTTCAAACATGGATATTCGCAAATTGGAATCGGTTCCCAGCGCCAATTGTTGATTCAGTCTTGGATGATCCGGAAGGATGGGAACACCGTCACCCAAATCTCCCTCGGTCAATGGACATGGCAGGATGGTCGCACCGCGCTCGATCCACTCCACAACCTGCAACTCAGGCGTGTGTGTCATATGCACCCCCACAAGATGTTCAATGGGATGTCCAGAATCCAACAACAAGCGAACGGGGTGAGCCCCATAAGCGGCTTTGATTTCAGCCAACTCTCGTGGTTGTTCTTCCAAGTGAACATGCAACTTCAGCCCGCGTCGATGCGCTTCCACGACATGACGCTGCACTTGATCCCAAGGCACCGCGCGAAGCGAGTGCACACAAGCTTGCATGGATTGACCCGATCGCAACATGCCTTGCAATTGATCAAAACGCTCCCAATACCGACGGAACCCTCCGCTCACAAATCTTTGCTGCGCGGTCGAGAGGTCCATCCCAGGCCCCCCCTCCTCATACGCGGCGGGCAGCAACACCAACTCGATCCCGGCGTCATGGGCGGCTTGGATCACGGCCTGATCCAACACAAAATCCAGTTGGTCTGTGACATGGTGCCGGAGATAGTGGAACTCACCCACCGTCTGGATACCTGCCTGAACCATCTCTCTGTAGCAACGATGGGCCAACTGATACGCCACATCGGGGTCCATCTGCTCTACCAATCCATACATGGCTTGCCGCCAAGACCAAAAATCGGCGGCCCCGCTGGGAAAACGTTCTCCGCAGCCTCGCAAGCCGATTTGGAACGCGTGGGAATGAGCGCTGGTGAAAGCCGGGAACATCGAAATCAGTATCTCCGAAACGAACGCCCCCCGCGCCAAGGCGCGGGGGGCGTGGATTGACAAAGTGTCAAAGGTCGCGGCCGCAAGGACCGCACCCCATCAGGGGCAAGGACCGAAGGCGGACAACAGGGTGATGAGGTCGTTGAAGTCGACATCACCATCTTCATCAGCGTCGCCACCAGCGGAACCATCGGAACCGAAGTTGGAAAGCACGATCAAGATGTCATTGAAGTCCGTGTCGCCATCGTCATCCAAGTCGGTCGGACATGGATCTTCACCGACACCACCGAAGACAAGCTGGTGATCGAGCCAACCAAAGGGTGCACCGAGTCCAGATACTGCAACGAAGTTAACTCCGAATTGATCAGCACCCAGGTAGCCATCATAAGCTGTGTTGTCTAGATCATCGCTGAATGCGACGAACCCAGCTGCGGTCCCATCGGCCAAAGGTTTAAAGGTCACTCTCATGACAACATTACCAGTTGCTGGAACCTCAATTGCTGAATCAAAGGCAGCTTCAAAGACGCCGTACTGGTTCGGGACTGCGTAACAACGAGAGGTTGTTCCCAAAAGATCCAAGTCAGAGAGATCTTCTGACGGCGCTCCACCATCAATGTCATGGTAAAGCGAAACTTCGGTTTCTGGTGAGCCTTCGAGGTTGTATCCCAGCCACTTAACACAAGATATCCCTCCAGCATCAGTTGGGAGATCCGCAACTGGATAGGAGGAAGACCAAGTGACATTGCCAACCGTGGCTCCACCCCGGTAGGTGGAATAGAAACCATTGGCTGTAATGGGGGATCCATCCAACGAAGAAGGGAACGCCGTTGCGGTCGAGTCACACGATGAATTGCTTGATTCATCGCAATCTGGTGGAGGCACGGTGTCGTCGACGTTCACGGAAATCCTGTAGTTGCCGCACTCAAAAGCACCACCGGCGAAGTCAGCCGATGCCCAGATTGCATATGTACCAGCTGGCAAGTAGCCAGATGTATTTGATGCTGGGGCACATGCGATTGTGGTGGGGCCAGTGGTGATCACATGCACGACATTGGTTGAGGTGCAATCGCCGTAGTCAACGATGAGGCCTACAAAGTTGTAGTCTGCCTCGACATTGTATTGAATGCCACCA
This sequence comes from Phycisphaeraceae bacterium, assembly GCA_004213555.1. Classification (GTDB taxonomy): domain Bacteria; phylum Planctomycetota; class Phycisphaerae; order Phycisphaerales; family SM1A02; genus UBA8653. The sequence goes on from SHAP01000010.1 coordinate 59,390, forward strand.
CCAGGATGCTGGAACTCGTACCAGTCGGTATCACGAGAGAGACCTGGGTTAGTGGGATCGGTTGGATTTTCAACTTCGAAAATCCTCGAAGTGCCAACGATAGAGATCCCTTCGGTGATTGTTTCAAATTGGAATGGGATACTGGTCCCGTTGCAACCCTCGTTCGTACTAAAGCCACAAGGTTCGATCTCCGCAACATCATCAGCTGCCGAACCAAGTTCGCATACCCCGCTTGGATCAGATGTTGCCGAAACGCAATAGACAAAAGGTGCTTCCGTAACGTCTGCGGTGTCTGGGTCGTCTGTGCAATCCCATGCCTCGAAAGTTGCAGGCGTGGCGAGCATGTAATAGTCACCAACGGGAAGATACAAGGTCTGGGTGGACTCAGCCCCACCAGCAACCGCCCAGCCATAAAGGAATACATCTAAGGAGCAATCAGCGCCCAAATTTCCGATATTCAAAAGCGCATCTGCCTCACTCAGCACGGTCACATCGATCGAACCACCTGGGTGTGAGTAGACAAACCGGTCAATGTCCCGGAATTCGCCTTCGACGTCTGGAGTCGTTGGGTCATTGTCGTCATCAGTGAGTTCAGAGAACGTGTAAAGATTTCCGGTGATAGCTTGGCCATCAACAAGGAAGTTCGGAATTTGTCCCGCAGGGTCGTTGCAGGGGTCGTTGAATCGCTCTCCGCATGGCTCGCCGTCGTCAGTGGCACCGGAGCAGATGTCGACTCCGAAAGTCACTCGTGTAGAGCCTTGATTCAGAAGGTCGAAAACTGATGCTCTGCTGGAAGTAATTTGCAGCGGTGAATTGGGCAAACCAAACGAAAGGCTGGTGGCTTCGCTCGTGGTCTCTAAGGACTGCAGCGCAACCCCATCTATCGCAAGGCTCGACAAAAGGGTAATTGTGGTCAACATGGTCAAGAATCTCCGTATAAATGGAATCCAAAGGGTGGAGAAAGGAACTCTCATCCCTGTATTTCCTTCGTTTAAAATAAGCCCGTACTTAAGCTTCTCCAAACAAATCCGTCCCCCAAACCGAATTGGATGCAAAAAAATGCCCTCAAACGACAAGACGTCCGAGAAGTTGGGGCAACTCGCACTCCATATGTGCCAGAGCACGCAACTCGATCCACTCGTCCGGCTGATGGGCGTTTTGGATGCTTCCAGGACCCCATAAGAGGCTCTTGACGCCCAGTTTCTGGAACAGCATGCCACCATCGGTCCCGAACGGAGCCCCGTGGGTGGCCAAGGAGACACCCATCTGTTGCAGCGCCATCCGCAGATGCATGTCTGAATGTTCTGGCATCGGTGGGGAAAGTGCGTCCCTGGTCATCCACAGGTTTTCCCCAAGAAGCGTCGCCAAGTGTTCTCGAACCCGGCACTCCACCTCTTCAGGGTCAATCCCGGGCAACAACCGGACCCCGACCCCGAGGCGGGCGGTATCTGGAACAACGTTGATGGCACTTCCACCCTCGATGGTTGCCACCGTGAGCACCAAGAAAGGCGCTTCCGGAAACCGATCGGCGTTGGGACCGCCCTCTTGTTCGAACATTCGACGAAGATTGGCCAGCAGGACTGCAGCTTCTGCTAATGGCTCAATGGCATTGAGCCCATCTTGGGGGAAGGCGGTGTGCGCGTTCTTGCCTAGAGAGTTCAACGTGAACCGAAGATGACCTTTGTGCAAGGTCACCATTTGGCCAGACGTGGGCTCGCCAATCAAAGCTTCTTGAGGCAAGACGCTTGGCTCAAGCTGTTCAGCCATTCGAGCAATGCCGTGTGAGCCCACCTCTTCGTCGTAAGACAACATCAACACGAGAGGTCGGGTGGCACGCGGAGCAACCTGCGCAAAGGCGTTGATGGCAATGGCATCAAAACCCTTCATGTCACAGACCCCCCGTCCGTACAAACGGCCCGACTGCTCGCGGACCACAAACGGGTCACTGGTCCAACCATGGGCCTCCACTGGGACGCAATCAAGATGACCCGACACAATCAAGCCGTCGCGCGTGGCATCCACTTCAGGACCAGCCCAAGCAATCAAATTTGCCTTCTGCCCCGAGGCATCGTAAATCCGTTGCAGCCGAACCCCGGGGACCGACTCCAACCAACATTCCACCAGATCGACGGCGGCCAAGTTTGACCCCGAGCTGGTGGTATCAATGCCCACCAAGGCCTCAAGCATTTCACGAACGGGGGGACAGGACAACGTCATACCGTCAACTTGAATAGTCGGGAATAAAGGGCTGGTAGGCATCGCCCCGCTGGTCAAAGTCTGCGGCCAAGTCCTGACAGAATTTCGCATAGACGGTACTGATGGCTTCCAAATCACGCAGATCGGTGGTCTCTACCGTGGTGTGCATGTAACGGATCGGCAAGGAGCACAATCCGCTGGGAATTCCACCGGCTCGAAGGAAGATGGCGTCGGTGTCGGTTCCAGATCGTCCTGGTGTGGCCGCACGTTGAACGGCAATCTCCTGAGTTCCGGCCGCACTGAGCAATCGACGCACCACTTCTGGATGCATTGCCGAACCAATCGCGACTTCAGGCCCCCCACCCAAAACGCACTTGCCGTGCTTGGCATGGTTGATGCCGGGGGAATCTGTGGCGTGGGTGACATCAGTCACCAAAGCCACATCTGGAGCCAAACTCTCGGCAATCATGGCCGCACCACGAAGGCCCACTTCTTCTTGAACGGTGGACACGGCCACCACACGAATGCCTTCGGGCACACCCTGCTCACGCAAGAGGCGAAGGGTCTCGGCGGCGGCAAAAGTACCGACTCGGTTGTCGAGGGCACGGGCCACCAGCAGGTGCTCGCCCAACGGCAAACTGCCGGCGGTGAAGACACCAGGGTCGCCAATGTTGACACGGGACAGCGCTTCGTCGCGAGATCGAGCGCCAATGTCCACAAAAAGTTCATGCAGCTTTCGCACCTTGGCATCCCCAGTCTTGTCCTGCAAATGCACCGCCGTAGCGCCAACAAAGCCCAGAACAGTCTCGTTGACACCTTCGACGGTGGATTGAAAGCCCACTCGATTGCCCACCACGGTGGCCGGATCGATGCCACCGATTTGAACGCAGTACAAAAAGCCGTCGTCGGTGATGTGATTCACCATCAAACCGATTTCGTCGGCGTGGCCACACACCGCCACCGTGCAGGCGGCATCTTCATCGCCGATGGCGGCAAAGCAGTTGCCATAGGCATCGTTCCAACGTCGATCGGCCCATTGTCCGGCATAGTTGGACCACAGCTTTTGTCCTTCGCCTTCAAATCCGGTGGGGCTGGGTGTGTCAAGGAGGGTTCGTAGGAACGAAAGAGATTCTGATCGCATGGTTCATGATCCTACGCGGGGTCGGATACCCTCGCGTCATCATGATTCCCACCGCAGCTGTTGTTGGCATGGTCCACGTCCGAGCTCTCCCCGGAACCCCTGCAAGCCAACTTTCGCCTGGTTCCATCGCAGAACGCGCGGTTGATGAGGCGAAGACCCTTGCCGAATCAGGATGTGACGCGGTGCTGTTGGAGAACATGCACGACGTGCCCTATTTGTGCGGCCAAGTGGGTCCCGAGATCGTCGCGGCCATGACCACAGTGGCGGTGGAGGTTCGCAGATCGGTCCGTATTCCCATTGGGTTGCAAATTCTGGCCGCGGCGAATCTCGAAGCCCTTGCCGTAGCCCATGCGGCCGCGCTGCATTTTGTACGGGCTGAACATTTTGCCTACGCCCACGTCGCGGACGAAGGCATGATGCTTGAAGCTTCGGCCGGACCCCTCTTACGAAGCCGAAAACATTGGACCGCCGAGAACATCAAAATTTTCGCCGATGTGCAAAAGAAGCATGCGGCCCATGCGATCACAAATGATCTCCAATTCGACGAGCTGGTCCGAGGCACAAGGTTTTGTGGATGCGATGGCGTCATTGTGACTGGGGGATCCACGGGTCAACCCACCAATCCCGAGCACATCTCCAGCGCCGCAGCGAGCGGCCCCACTTGGGTTGGTTCGGGGGTCACTGCATCCAACCTTTCAACATGCCTCGATGCGGGAGCACAAGCTTGCATTGTGGGATCCAGCATGAAATGCCATCAAGACTGGCGCGAGCCGCTCGACCGAAAAGCCATCGATGCCATCATCGCCGCACGAGATACGCACCGAGGGTGACGCTTAGGCGCCTTCTTCGGCTTTGAGTTCCCGAAGCGCATCGACCAAACGATCGA
>SHAP01000011.1 GCA_004213555.1 Phycisphaeraceae bacterium
TGGTATCCGTGCCTGTGGAGTATCTTGAAGGGACCATCCGGGTCGATCCTCTTGAATTGGATGTCACAGGTCTAAAGGACCTGCAGGTCGAGATCGACTCGTATCCTGGGCGTGACAAACTCGCCTCCACCACGCTGAACCTCCGCATTCGCAAAAAGAATGACGCCGCCCCCGGCTTTGGCCTGGAGCGTCTCTTGGTTCGGGGGACGGTTTCCGGTCTGGATCAAGAAATCCAATTGTTCCACTCGTACCGCCCAGAGAACTGATTCGACCGCTCTTCCTGTTCCCACAGGGCGGTTTTGGAGTTCGACCGGTAACTTTGGCTTGCGACACCCGTGAGTCGGGCTAACTTTCCTTCGTTATGACTCGATTTGCTTTCTGCAGCACTCTGGCTTTGGTTCAAGGCTTGACCTTCGCCGACCATCCCTCTTGGAACTTCTTGGGATATTGGGACCTTCAGGATCGGCTTGGGAGCGCGACGCCAACCGGCGCCGGGGTTGTCATTGGTCAAGTGGAAGCTGGCAATGGCCAACAGTATTTGCCCAATACCAATGAGGCCCAGTTCGAAAATTTGATCATCACGCCCATGAGCGGCGCGGGAACAACCCTCAACCACGCCAACACGGTGGGCAAGTACAACTACGGTTCCGATTGGTCAATCGCGCCGGGGATTTCTGAGACCAAGGTCTGGAACGCCATAGAGTTCATTCAAGGCGGATTTTTACGACTGGGCGGTGGGTCTCCCTTGCCCAATCCCGGGTGCGAGGTGATCAATCAGTCTTGGGTGGCAGGCTCGGGCAGTGCTGCTTTTGAACGCGAGATTCTTCGCCGACAGGATTACCAAACTGTCCGTGACGATGTTTTGTCCGTTGTGGGCATGCCCAATGGCGGAGGCAGTCTGTCAGACACATTGATGTGGGCGGGCTGGAACAGCATTTCGGTGGGCACTCGCGATGAATCACATGAGTCCGGTGAAACCTCGTCCAGTTCTGATGGTGCCGGTCGGCAAAAGCCATTCATGGTCGCTCCAGGAAGTCTGGTGTCTTGGTCAGTGCCGATGGTGACGGCTTCCGTGGCCGTGTTGATCGAGACCATTGAGACCGATCCGAACCTTTCGGCGGATGCTGATGCGAAGAAACCTGAAGTATTGAAGGCTGTTCTGGGAGCCTCTGCCACCCACTCTCGTTTGGGTGCGGTGAACTGGAGCAATGCTCCCGTTTCCAGTGGTCCTGACCGAGGCTTCAGCAGCAAACCACTTGATCCGGTGGTGGGCACCGGAACGTGCAACATCGACCGAGCCCATCGGGTGATGACCGGCGGTCGGTTTGATGGCGAGATCGCACCATTTGGGCCAGCGGCCCCGGCAAGTGGATGGGGTTCCGTGCCACTGGCTTTTGGCCAGTCTCGGTGGTTCCGCTTTGATCTTTCAGAAACTGCAGACTCCTTCTCGTTTCTTACCACCTGGAACCGTGATGTGCGGGTTGGTTTTTCTCAAGTCTTCGCACCCAACCTTTCGGTCACAATGTTCCGGGAAACCAATGGCGAGTTGTCTCCGATGCGAGGGGAAGCAGGTGCCGCGTTCTACAGCGCGGGCAATGTGGCCAGTGATGCTCCCGTGGACAATGTGGAACACCTCTACATTGAAGATTTGACCGCGGGGACATATTGGGTTCAGATTTCTCGACAAGACACCGCACCCACCGAGCCGTCGGCGTGGCCGTTTGCTGTGGCTTGGCTGCATCCTGAATCCATCCCAAATTTTGATCCGGCCGACATCAATCAGGACGGGTTGGTGGATTTCCAAGACCTGCTGTTGCTGCTGGGCGACTACGGTGCGGTCGGAGGTCCATCTGATGTGAATGGTGACGGCTTGGTGGATTTCCAAGACCTGGTCGCACTTCTCGCCGTCTGGAGCTGACCACGGCACATCGCACAAAACAAACCAACCCGCGTCAAAGACGCGGGTTGGTGCAGTTCCAATATTGGAATTGAAGGCTGGATGGGGAAAGGTCTTACTTGACCTCGACCTCGGCGCCAGCTTCCTTGAGCTCTTCGGCGAGCTTGTCGGCTTCGTCCTTGGAGACCTTCTCTTTGATGGGCTTTGGAGCGCCATCGACGAGTTCTTTGGCTTCTTTCAGACCGAGACCGGTCGCGCCGCGGACGGCCTTGATGACGGCAATCTTGTTGCCACCAGCAGCGGCGAGAATGACGTCGAATTCAGTTTGCTCTTCAGCACCGCCGCCGCCTTCGTCACCACCACCAGCACCGGCCATCATGACCGCGCCGCCAGCAGCAGGCTCGATGCCGTAGGCATCCTTCATGTAATCGGCGAGATCAACGGCTTCCTTCAAAGTGAGGGAGGCAATCGAGTCACCGAGTTCGGTGATTTTTGCGTCGAAGGTCTTGGCTTCGGCTTCAGTGGTTGCTTCTTCAGACATGGTGATTTGCTCCTTTGAGCACTTGGGGTCGATTCCGCCCGAGAGGAGCCGCACGCGCGGCTTTTAACCCGAGGGCCAGTCGGGACGGGAAGTCGTCTTGATGGATCAGCCGATCTTGGCGATGGTCTCGCCGCTTTCGAGCTTCTCCTGAATGGTTTTGATGACACCGAGGATTCGGCCACCGGCACCCTTGGCGGCACCCAACACGTTGGCCCCTGGGGCGAGAACGAGCTGGACCACTTTGGCTTGGGCCTCTTCCTTGGTGGGGAAATCGGACAAACGCTTGACGCCGGCTTCGCCTTCAAACAGGTTGCCGTCGAGCACGGCGCCCTTGAGGGAAATGTCGGGGTGCTGCTTGACGGCTTTCATCACCGCGCGGGCGGCGTTCACGACGGAGTCGCCGCCGTAGACAAAGGCCGATGGCCCCGTCATCAGATCGTTGATCGGGCCCAAGTTGTGGTCGGCATCGAAGCTGCCTTTGACCAGCGTGTTGCGGACCACGCTTATGCGGATCCCAGCTTCGGCGAGTTCAGAACGGATGGCGTTGTTGTCGTTGGCTTCGATGCCGCGGATGTCCACGAGAACCACGCCGTCCAGATCGCCAAAGCGATCGGCGTAGTCGTCCATCATCATTTGCTTGATTGGTTTGCTCATGATTGTGCTCCCGCGGTCAGACCGCGACTTGGACTCCGGGGGTCATGGTGGCGCTGATGACCACGCGACGGAAATACGCGCCTTTCAATACGGCGGGACGGGCTTTTTCCATCATCTTGAGGAAGAACTCGAGGTTCTCGACGAGGTCATCGTCGGAGAAGCTCAATTTGCCGATGATGCAGGCAACATTGCCACCATCGTCGTTGCGATATTCGACCTTACCGGCCGAGAACTCTTGCACCGCGGTGACCACGTCGGGTGTCACGGTGCCGGCTTTGGGAGAAGGCATCAGGCCTTTGGGACCGAGCACGCGACCGAGTGGAGAAACCACTCGCATTTGGTCGGGAGAGGCAATGGCCACATCGAAGTCCATCCAGCCTCCATTGACCTTTTCGACAAGCTCAGCGCCGCCGGCTTCAAGTGCACCGGCTTCCTTGGCCGCGGCCACTTTGTCATCGCCGCAGAAGCAAATCACGCGGGCGGTTTTGCCGGTGCCTTTTGGCATCGAGATGGAGCCACGGACTTGTTGGTCGGCTTGTTTGGGATCGATACCGAGGGAGCACACCACTTCGACCGACTGGTCAAACTTGGGCTGCTTGTAGCCACGCAGGGCGGCAATGGCTTCGGCGGGGGCGTGGATCTTGGCCTTGATGGCTTCATAGATTTCACGGTTGGCTTGGGTTCGTTTGCTGGTTTTTGGCATCTCAGAGTCCCTCCACCGCGACACCCATGGAACGGGCCGTACCAGCGATGGTGCGGGCGGCGGCGTCCAGTTCGAACGCGTTCATGTCAGCGAACTTTTCGCGAGCAATGTCGCGGCAGTCGTCAAAGCTGATGGTGCCCACGATTTCGGAACCGATTTCGGATGCGCCTTTCTTGACCTTGGCTTTTTCCATGATCAAGGTCGAAGCGGGCGAGCTTTTGATTTCAAGCTCGAACGAGCGGTCTTCGAACACCGTCACGACACAACCGACAAGTTTGCCGTTGAGTTCGCGGGTGGCGTCGTTGAATTGGGTGATGAATTGTCCTGGGTTCACGCCATTGGCGCCCAGAACAGGTCCCAGTGGCGGAGCGGGAGTCGCTTGCCCACCGGGAGCCATCAGTTTGAATTGAGTAGTGATCTTCTTGGCCACAGGTGTTTCTCCTCCCACCCGGTGCCAAGTTCTGGACCGTGGCGTGGTCCAGGGCATCCGAGCGGTTCGTTCGGGGATGCTGCCCCTTGGGGCAACGGAAGTTGTCGAATCGCCCAGTGTAGCGATCCCCAAGCCATTCGCAATGGTTCGGGGGAACTTTGGGGGTGTTATCGGGCCTTGGGGATGAAACGATCTTGGGTGCGAACCCATTCGGACCCACCCATGCGACCCACCGCGGCCAATTTGGCCGGATCGGGTCGGCCTTTGTCATCCAAGATGTCGTCCTGAAGGTGGATGCGTCGCACCAAGCCAAAAACCAAGGACCCTGTGAATGGGCCATTCCAAAGATGGGCCACCCGTTTGGGCAGTTGGTCGATCACTTCGGCGGTTTCACATTCCAAACTCCAAGCTGCACTGGCCAAGCGGGGGGCGGCGATCAGGTCGGCGGGCATGGGCGTCAGCCCGGTGTGTTCAAATTCAGAGGCTTCCGGGGGCAAGTCGGCGGCGGTGGCAAAAACCGCATCGGCGTTTTCTTCCGTGGCGGCATTGATGGTGAAGCAGCCAGTACCACCATCTTCCGGAGGTCGGCAATTGGCGAGGGTGTCTTTGTCGGTGCCATCAGGACGTTGGGCCGGGCCGATCATCACCGTGAAGGGGGTGCTGGTGACGGCATTGAAACAAGAGAACGGGGCAAGATTCAGCAGTCCGGATTTGGAAACTGTTCCGACCACCGCGATGGGACGCGGTACGACCGTGTTGATCATCAGCCCGTAACGATCCCGAGGGGAAAGATCGGCGGGATCAACGACAGTCATGCCAGTGGTTCCAACGCGAGACGCACCATGGTCTCCACGCCAAGGGGGATCGCTTGGTCATTGAAGTCAAAGGTGGATTCATGGACGTTGGGCATGTCCATGCCTTCAGGGCAAAGCCCCAAGGCAAAGAAGCACGCTGGGACTTGTTCTCCGTAATACGAGAAATCCTCTGCGCCCATCACGGGGGCTTCCAGGGGACAAACGGCGTCTTGTCCTTTGGATTCTGCGATTTTGGCGTGCACCAAGTCCACCAGTTCGGGCACGTTGTTGGTGACGGGATATCCCGGGAACCAACGCAAGGTCGTTGCGCAACCAAATCCTTCGGCGACCGCTCCGGCCATCGACGCGATGCGGTCGCGCATACGGGAACGGCTTTCGGGAAGAAGTGTTCGCACCGTTCCGCCCATGGTGGCGGTGCGGGGAATCACGTTGAACGCATCGCCAGCGTGGATCGCGGCCACCGTCAGCACGACTGCATCCAAAGGATCCGATTCGCGGCTTACCAACGCTTGCAAGGCGGTGACAATATGGGCCGCGCACAGCACCGGGTCTTGGGCATATTGCGGCGCGGCGGCGTGTCCTCCCGTTCCTTCGACCAACAATTCAAACCGATCTGCGGCGGCCAACATGGGGCCAGGAATGGAACCGGCTTGACCCAGCGGCATCTTGGGCCAACCGTGCAATCCAAACGCGCGGGCGGCCGGGGGTCCAATCACGGTGCCATCAAGGACCCCGTCCTCCACCATTTTGAGTCCACCACCACCACCTTCTTCTGCAGGTTGGAAGCAGAAAAGCACAGGGTTGGGCAATTCGTTTTCTTCTGACATTTCTTTCAGAATGCGAGCCGCCCCCAGCAGGATGCTGACGTGACCGTCGTGTCCGCACGCATGCATTTTCCCTTCGATGGTGCTGGCGTAGGGAAGACCGGTTTCCTCATGAATGGGGAGGGCGTCGATGTCTGCCCGAAGCAGGATGGCCTTGTCCCCTTTTCCAGGCAAGTATCCCAAGGTTCCGGTGCCACCACCCAAATCACCCACATGCTCAATGCCCAGCTCGGTGAGGTGTTTGCGGATGACTTCGGCGGTCCGGTGCTCGTGGTAGGCCAACTCTGGATGCCGGTGGATGTCGTGGCGAATCTCAATGAGATCGGGAACGATGGGATCTATGCGTTCTGCGTGCGTGGTCATACCACAAGGATAGGGGACAAATCCCTCAACGCAGGCGGGGCAAACCCATGCTTTGTCGACCTTCGTTGACCAGATCAAACGCGGCCTTGTCGTGCCGCAGCAACCGTGCGAGCTGGCTCATGGAAACGCCCAGAAGTCCTGCAGTGCCTGCCACATCCCAGCGTCGGGCCACGATCACATCCAGAGCCTCGGCCAAGAGGGCGGGGTATTCGTAATGCTTGGGGTTCACTGGAAGCATGCGGCCTTGGCGGCGTTTTTCCCAGAGTTCACTGGGTCGATAGCGCTCGTGGTGAACAGAGGTGCGTACCACGCGGGCGAGACGGTCGCGCAAACGACGCAACGCCACCCGGCGATTGTCGGCTTGTTTGCGCATCTCAGCCGCATGGGCCATCACACCCGTTGGTTCGTGAACGATTTCGCAAGCGGTGGCGACTTTGTTGCGCCGTTGACCCCCTGGACCGGTTCCTCGACCAAATTCCAACTTGCAATGACGCAGCAAGAGCTCTTCATCAATCGTGGAAGGGTGGGGCGCGTCAACCAGAAGGAATTCTTTCATGGGTTACCTCGGGCTCGCGGCCAACGACAGCGGCGCTGGTCCTTCTTCACTCAGACGCATCCATCCCAACCCTGCCACCATGGCGGCATTGTCGACACACCATTTCATCGGAGGAACCCGGAGCACCAATTTTTCTTCTTGAGCAAAAGTCTCCAGTTCCTTCCGCAGACGAGAGTTGGCACTGACTCCACCACCGATCAACAGTGATTTGACGTCGGGGTGCTCTTGTCGCGCTCGGCGGAGTCCTCGAATCAAGGTTCGCACCGCCGTTTTCTGAAACGAGGCCGCGGCATCCGCGCGCTCTTGAGCTGAGAGTGAATCAGGCTCTCGGATGGCTGTTCCTGGCAACCCCAAGACTCCGTAACGCACGGCCGTTTTGAGACCACTGAACGAAAAATCAAGGGGCCGTCCCTTCAGATTTGGCATGGGGAATTGGTGTGCCTCGTCGTTCCCGTGCTGAGCGGCACGGTCCACCCGAACCCCACCCGGCCATCCCAAACCCAACAACGCGGCGGCTTTGTCGTAGGCCTCGCCGACGGCATCGTCAATGGTCCGCCCCAAGATGGTGCACCGAAAAGGCGCATCCACCCGGTACAAACTTGTATGTCCACCGCTGACGACCAGTCCCAGGGCTGGCCAAGGTGGCGACGATTGTTCCAGAAGCCCCGACCACAAGTGCGCTTCCACGTGGTGCACCCCGATCAGGGGAATGCCCAGTCGCCAAGCGACACTTTTGGCGGCAGCCACGCCAACCAAAACTGAGCCAATAAGACCGGGTCGGTGGGCCACGGCGACAGCATCGATCTCGGAGAAAGAAGTGTTTGCTTCGATCAGTGCGCGGTCGGCGATTCTTCCGATGCGTTCGGCGTGCGCACGTCCTGCGATTTCCGGGACCACGCCTCCATAAGTCTCATGCAGTTCGTCCTGTGATTGCACCATCGATGCCAAGACGCGGTGTCCGTCTTCTACCACCGCGACTGCAGTCTCATCGCAACTGGATTCAAAACCCAACACCCTCATGGACGAGCCTCCATGGTTTGGGGCAGCGCGTTCAAGGCTTGCACCATTTCGGCATCACCAAGTTGGTTGCGAATCCAATCTTGGCTTGGGATTGGTTGGGGCCAATCAGGACCGGTCGTGATGATCCCGGCGTCTGACCAACGGTTGTTCACGGCGGTCCAGTCTTCTGGCGCTTCCAAAACCATGTTGGGGTCAACGCCCCAAAGTTCCTCGCCATCCACCCGCTGCACGCTGCGGCCATCGGGGAGGTGGTAGGTGGCGGCGGTGTATTTCAACGTTCCTCCCTCACCGAAGTCTCGAATTTTTTGGACAGAACCCTTGCCGTAAGTCCGGCGGCCCATCACGTTGGCTCTTTGGTGGAATTGCAAAGCGCCTGCAACAATTTCGCTGGCGGAGGCCGAGCCTTCATTCACCAGAACCACCATGGGCAGGTCGGTGGCGGTCTCCGATTGGGCTTCAAAGATCGCCTCCACTTCTTTGCGGTTACGAATCTCCACCACCACTCCAGCATTCAGAAAAAGGTTGCAGGTTTCCACGGCGGCCGACAGAGAGCCGCCAGGATTGCTCCGAAGGTCCAAGACCAATCCGGTGGCTTCCGGGTGGTCATCAATGACCGATCGAAGATCACTTGGGGTCTCGTCGAGGAACTGATCAATCCGAACCACCAAGATCCCTTCCTCAAGTTGCCACTGCCATTGGCCGTCGGTTCTTCGAAGTCCGAGCACCGTTTGGGTTTTGATTTTCCGACGGACCACATTGAAAACCTGATGTTGGTCATCTCGACGTATCGTGATTTCAACGGGCGAACCTTCGGGGCCCGAGACCAAAGCAATGATGTCAGCCAGAGCCATGCCGGCCAGAGGTTCCGGGCCTACGGCCACGATGAGATCGCCCGCCTGAATACCAGCCCGAAGGGCAGGACTTTCATCAAGCGGTGTCTTGACCAATGCGCCTTGCGGGTCGGGCGCAACAGAGACTCCGATTCCGGCGAATGTTCCTTGGACTTCTTTGACGAATTCGTTGCGGTCCCGTGGGGGGATCCAGATGGTGTACGGATCGCCCGTTCTCTCCACCATTCCTTGAATGGCTCCCTCTCGGAGTTCATTCCGGGTGAGTTCTCGGACGAATTCAGACTCTAGGGTTTGGGCCACCTCCACCAAACCTTGAGCCAACTCAGCACGTTGGGCTCTTTTGGAAAACGCTTCGGGCAGTCGCAACACAACGATCGCGCTGGCGAAAATCATCAAAATGGTGGGCCAACTGGGTCGCAAAGTGAAGTCCTTGCTAGAGGGTAGCCGGTGTGATGCTCTAAACTCCAGACCGGAGACTCGATTGGCCCACCACGAACCGCTGCGAGACACGATGAAGGTCGCGACCGAGCGGACCATTTTGGTCCATGTCGGCCTGCCGGGACGTTGGACCGATGCTCAAAATCCATTTGGTGAAATTGCGGCTTTGGTCGAGGCCGCGGGGGCCGAGGTGGTGGGGACCGTTTCCCAGAAGCTTTCCAAGCCAAGTGCCAAAACGCTGATCCGAAAGGGAAAAGTGCAAGAACTGGCGGCGGCGGTCAAGGCGTTGTCGGCCGGTTTGGTGGTGTTCGACCACGATCTCACGCCGGCCCAAATTCGAGAACTCGAGCGGGCCTGCGTGGTGAAGATTTTGGATCGTTCGGAATTGATTTTGGACATCTTTGCCAGCCGAGCTGCAACTTTGGAAGCCAAGCTTCAAGTTGAAATTGCTCAACTGCAATACACCTACCCGCGGTTGCGAGCGATGTGGGATCACTTGGGGCAAGTCACCGGCGGGGCACCCGTGGGCATTGGTACTCGAGGACCCGGGGAAACCCAGCTCGAGATTGACCGGCGTTTGGCGCGTGACCGCTTGGCCCAGTTGCGTCGTGAGTTGGCCGAAGTGCAACGCCGAAAGAGTCGTGAAGTGGCCGATCGGACGGAGGATCACTTCACGGTGGGCCTGGTGGGTTACACCAATGCGGGAAAGAGCACCCTCTTCAATCGACTCACCGATGGTGGCGCCTTTGCGGCCGACATGTTGTTTGCCACCCTGTCCACTCGGGTCGATGCGTGGCCTTTGGGTGGCGGCGTCCAGGTCTTGGTTTCCGACACGGTGGGGTTTGTTCGAGATCTCCCACACCGCTTGGTGGCCTCGTTTCGCGCTACTCTTGAAGAGACCATTCATTCGTCACTGATTCTTCAGGTGTTGGATGCCAGCGATCCACATGCCGTGATGCAGTTGGAAACCACCGAACGCACTTTGGATGAGATCGGAGCGACCGGTCAGCCACGGTTGGTCCTGTTAAACAAGATGGATTTGATCGAACCTCGGGAGCGGCTGCTTTGGATGCATCGCTTTCCCGAAGCGTTGCCAGTCAGTGCGGTTGATGGGACCGGCCTTGATGAACTGTCCGAGCGGGTCCGGGCGTTGGCTCTGGGAGGCATCCAAGAGGTCGAGGTGACGTTGCCTTACGCATCGGCCAAAGCGATTGACCATTTGGAACGCCGAGCTGAAGTGCTTGACCGTCAATATGGTGACGGCACGGTGACGCTGAGGGTCAAATTGGCCCGTCGACAAGCCGACGAATTGGCCAGTTTGGAACGCAAAGCATTGATCAATGGTGAACCAGCCTCGAATGCGGGCGTGGTGGTTTGGCGTGAAGTGCACACGATTCCAGAGCAGGGCATCCCTCCCCACAAAAGATCCTCCGGAGGATGGAGACCATGAATGGAGGATTGCATCGGTTCCGAGATCGAGTCGATCCGGGCTTGCTCTCTGAAATTGATGCCTGGATTGGTCGTCACCCTTTGGTCCGTATCCGTTCGGCGCTCGAAGCCCGCACTGACGAAAAAGCATTCTTCGATGCGTTGGCCGAGGCCGTCTTGGCTCGGCATGTGCTCTCGTTGGGCTTTGATGTGGAAACCGAGGTGCCAACGGTGGGCAACATGACCGCGGACCTTCGAGTCAGCAAAGGCGGCCGCGAAGTCTTTTTGCACGTCAAACGCGTGGCCACCGACATCGACAACCGGGCCTCACGTCAAATTGTGATTTCACCGCGACTGCGGGCGTTGGAAATGGTGCCGCGTCCATGGTTGATTCGAGTTCGCTGGAGTTCTGTCGCAAACGACCGTCAAATGCAGCGTTTGGTTGAGGAAGGCATGGACTTTCTTCGCCACGCCAGTGTGGGTGATGAACTCAAAGTGACGGACCACGACGGCTCCGATCTTGGGGGTATCCGGGTTCTGGCGCCCCACGATGGCCGTCGGGTCGTCCTGCACATTGGGATGCCAGACGGTTTCATCGATCACACGCCGCGAATGCGTAAACGTTTGGATCGGGCTTTCGCCCAATTCAAGCCTGGAGCAGAAAATGCCATCGTTGTGGCCAGCAGTGACCATCAAGATGGCTTTGATTTTGAAACAGCCTTGCTGGGCCAGTTTGTGGAACGTTGGGATCGGCGACCTTCGGCCGGTCGCCGGGTGGCCTATGGCCGCGACGATCTTGGTTTTTGGTCCGGCGGGGCTCATCCCAACTCACGCGTGGCGAGTTGGTTTCGGTTGTCTCCACACTCAGGTGAATTTTCCCCTCGCATGTGGTTCAGACAAAGCGATTTGCCGGCTTCGGATGGGGCACAAATGCTCAGAGCGATTTTTGGTGAAGAAGAGCCGCCCGAAGCCACGGCGTAGAATGATTCACCATGGACCCGAGACACGAACGGTTGGCTGAACTGCTCATTCATCACTCCACCCGCTTGCAAGCAGGCGAGCACGTTCTGATTGAAGCTTTTGATATTCCAGAATCGATGGTGATTGCCGCAGTGAAAGCGGCCAAATCCGTCGGGGCGCATTCCCACGTCACGCTGCGAAACAACCGATTGCAGCGTGCATTGATTGAAGATGCCACCGATGCCCAAGTGGCCACCCAAGCCGAGTACGACCGATTTCGCATGGAAAAGATGGACGCGTACTTGGGACTTCGTGGTGGAAACAACGCCAATGAACTCGCGGGTCTTTCCGGCGAAGATCAAAAGCGTTGGAGCACGGGGTACCAAACACCAGTGCACTTTCAGCAGCGGGTGAACCACACCCGCTGGTGCGTGTTGCGTTGGCCCGCACCCGGCATGGCGCAGTCTGCATCCATGAGCACCGAGTCATATGAAGACTTCTACTTTCGCGTCTGCACGATGGATTACGCCCGCATGGCCCAAGCGGTTGAACCATTGAAAGCCCGTATGAATGCGGCGGATCAAGTGCACATTTGTGGCCCCGGCGACACCGACCTCAAGTTCTCCATCAAAGACATCCCGTCGATTCCATGCTGTGGCAATATGAATATTCCCGACGGTGAGATTTTTACCGCCCCGATCCGGGATTCGGTCAACGGAGTGATGCAATACAACACTCCTACCCGCTACCAAGGCAATGATTTCGCCAACGTTCGTCTGGTGTTCAAGGATGGAAAAATTGTGGAGCATGATGCAGACAAAGGTGCCGAGCACTTGGGAGCCATCTTTGACACCGATGAAGGTGCCCGGTTTATTGGGGAATTTGCCATTGGATTCAACCCGTTCATCATGCACGCGCAGAATGACATTCTTTTTGATGAAAAAATCGCGGGCAGTTTGCACTTCACACCGGGCAACGCCTACGAGGACGCAAACAACGGCAACAAATCCTCCATCCACTGGGACATGGTTTTGATCCAAAGGTCCGATTATGGGGGCGGAACCATTGCCTTTGACGGCGAGATCATCCGCAAAGACGGTCTGTTTGTGCCCACAGATCTTGAGGCGTTGAACCCTGACCATTTGGGTGCTTGAAAAGTTTGGTCGGCCTTCTCGGACCGCAAACGGTCCAGATTGCCGGAATCATCCCACCCTTCGGCGTGGCCGGACGTGCATTGGGTCAAGATCTGTTCTGTCTGTGAACCATGACGGGATCTCGTCCGATGCCCCGAGCATGACGACCAGTACCCGCATTGGAGATTTGTTGTGTGCCGCCGGTGAACTCGAACCCAATGAGCTCACACGTTTGCTCAAACTTCAAGAAGCAAACCCGGCAAGGCCACTTGGCGTGCTGGCGGAGGAGCATGCTGGTGTCGATCCCGCGGCGGTGGAGGCTGCTTGGGCCGCCCAAATGTCGCAGTGGTCAGGCCGGGTGGACCCTCGCCGCCTGTACCCTGAAAAGGATGCGAAGCAATTGGTAACCCCGCGCAGGGCGAGACAGTTCAGCATCCTGCCGATCTCTCGGCAGGGCGGGCGGCTGTCGTATTGCACCACTCCGCTGGGCTTGGTTTCAGCCCATCGCTTTGTGACCAACGTTTTGGGGCTTGTTTCTGAGCCAATGCTGGCCATGCGTGCGGAGCTGCATGAAGCCATTGGGACGCATTACCCCGCTTCGAGCCAGGACGCGGCTTAGGACTGTCGTCTCTCCCCACAATCGCAAATCGCCGCCTCAGAAGGCGGCGATTTGAAGTGGCGAGAGGCGGACTTGAACCGCCGACACCCGCATTTTCAATGCGGTGCTCTACCAACTGAGCTACCTCGCCAGAGGTGCACCCGTGTAGGGCAGGTCGTAGAGCGTACGCAGGAACGCGGACGTCTTCAAGGGCGGCAGAGGGGACTCGAACCCCCGACATCCGGAATCACAATCCGACGCTCTAACCAACTGAGCTACTGCCGCCAAAGGCAAGGAGCCGATTCTACCGGAGCCGCAAGGCTGCGGCAATCGTGTCAAAGCGCTCCTGCGGGCGTAGAATGATCGTATCGCGACCCCCGGAATCAAGCATGCCCACAACCGCTGACGAAAGACTCATTTTCCTCGAAGGCCGGACCGTTCACACGAACTTGCCAGTCGCAGATCTGGTGGAACACGCCGTCCGGCGCGGTGAAGGTCATTTGGCCGCCAATGGCGCGTTGAACGTGCACACGGGCTCCCGCTCTGGTCGATCGCCAGGCGACAAGTACCTCGAAGACACACCGGGCATCCACGGCAACATTGACTGGAGCAAAGTGAATCAGCCGTGCACCCCAGAGCAATTTTCAAAGTTGGAGTCCATCGTCCGAGAATATCTCGGTTCAGGCGAAGATTTGTACAGATTTGATGGGTTTGCCGGCGCCGACGAACGCTATCGCTGCCAGGTCAGTGTGGTGGCCAAAGAAGCGTGGCATGCGTTGTTCGCCAGCACACTGTTCATTCCCGCGCAAGGTGCTGATTCCAGCTTTGCCCCAGATTGGACCATTTTTGACGCTGGTGCTTTGGAGTTGAATCCAGAGCAAGCCGCCGCGGTGGGGGTCAGCGGGAAGATCGCCATCTTCCAATCCCTAGAACGAAAGATGGTCTTGATTGTGGGCACGCGCTATGCCGGGGAAATCAAGAAGTCGATCTTCTACGCCATGAACCACGACCTCCCCGAATCAGGGGTCTTTCCGATGCACTGCTCATGCAATGTGGACCGTGATGATGCAGAAAACGTAGCGTTGTTCTTTGGGCTTTCGGGCACTGGAAAGACGACGCTTTCTGCAGATCCTGATCGGGCCCTGGTAGGAGATGACGAACATGGGTGGTCGGCCGATGGTGTCTTTAACGTTGAAGGCGGGTGCTACGCCAAGTGCATCCGTCTTTCGGAAGAAGGCGAGCCTGAAATTTGGAACGCCATTCGATTTGGCAGCGTGCTTGAAAACGTGGTTTTGCAGCCCAACCGGCAACCCGACTATGACGACGGCTCTGTGACCGAGAACACCCGGGTCACCTACCCCATTCGGTTCATGGACGGTGCTCTCCAGCCTTCTGTAGCAGGTCACCCACGTCACGTGATCTTCCTGACCGCAGACGCCACCGGAGTCTTGCCTCCGATTTCACGGTTGACCCCTGAACAAGCCCAGTACTACTTCGTCAATGGGTACACCTCGAAATTGGCTGGAACTGAAGCAGGAGTGACCGAACCCGTGCCCAATTTTTCGCCGTGCTTTGGTGGTCCATTCATGCCTCGCCCCCCGGTGTTTTATGCCCGCATGCTGGCGGACCGAATTGCGGAACACGGCACCAAAGTCTGGCTGCTGAACACCGGCTGGAGTGGTGGAGGCTACGGCGTTGGCTCCAGATTCCCCTTGGCGCACACCCGAGCCATGGTGCATGCCATCTTGGATGGATTTTTGGACAACGTTCCCTGTGAGACCCATCCAATTTTTGGTCTTTTGACTCCAGAAGCGGTTCCTGGAGTGCCAACCGAACTTCTTGACCCCCGATCCACTTGGTCGGATCCAGTGGCGTACGACCAAGCGGCGAGCGTACTAGCGCAAAAATTCCGTGCCAACGACGCCAAATTTACTTTGGACGACGCCGTCCGGGCTTCTGGTCCTACCGTTTGAACCATGCGTACTTTTCGCAGCGACAACAACTCTGGCTTGATTCCGGAAGCCATCACCGCGCTCCAGGGTTTGGACTCTGGTCATGCGGAGGGATATGGAGATGATCCTTGGACCCAGCGTGCGACCGAAGCTTTTCGAGAATTGTTTTCGTCGGAAATTGAGGTTTTCTTCGTGGCAACGGGCACCGCGGCCAACACCCTTGCGATCGCCAGTTTGACCGAACCTTGGCAGCGGGTGGTCTGCCATCGGCACGCACACTGGAATGATGATGAATCCACGGCTCCCGAACGGATCACGCTGTGTCGAACCACGGTCTTTTCCTCCCACCCTTCCAAATTGATACCCGCCGACTTGCAGTTCATCGCCGAGAACGGACGCGGGGATGTGCACCAACCCGCACCCGGTGTGGTCACCATTTCCAATCCAACCGAGTTCGGCACGGTCTATCGACCAGATGAAATTAGGGCACTGACCGATCTGGCGCACAGCGCGGGATATTTGGTGCACTGTGATGGCGCACGCTTCGCGAACGCAGTTGCCAGCCTGGGGGTGGCTCCAAACGCGTTGGCCGGTGAAGCCGGCATTGACGTGTTGTCGTTTGGTGGCACCAAGAACGGATTGGCTTTCGGGGAAGCGGTGGTATTTTTCCCACAAGGCGATGGTGAAGCCGCCCGCCGCGGAGCTTCGCGATTCCCCTATTTGAGAAAATCGACGGGGCACCTCTTAAGCAAGCACCGGGTCGTGACCGCCATGTTTGAAGCGACACTTCGGGACGGATGTTGGCTGAAGCACGCCGCCCACGCCAACGCCATGGCCACCCGCTTGGGGACTGGCTTGACCAATCAAGGCCTGTCCCCAGTCCATCCGGTGGAAGCCAATGGAGTGTTCGTATGCCCTCCTCATGATCTTCGAGATTGGATGTTGGCCCAAACCGGCTTTTACCCATTCGGAGACGCCCGAGAGGCCATGCACCGATTGATGTGCTCTTTTGACACCACCGCCGAGGATGTCGATGGATTCCTCGAGCACGTCGCATCATTCTCGGACCGTGCCGAAGAAAAGTAAAAATCGTCACACGTCGACGAAACATCTCCATTGATCCAACCGACACAGGAACCTGCCGCGGTTCCCATGGCCGCATTGGAGTGATTCGTGATGAGCGATTTTCAGGAACAGAAACGTGAAGTATTGACCACTGGTGAAGTTGCCAAGATCTGCAATGTCGCGGCCCGGACGGTGAGCAAATGGTTCGACAAAGGTGACATTGAGGGATATCGAATCCCCGGTTCCAAAGACCGGCGAATCCCGAAGAGCAGCCTGATTAAATTCATGAAGCAGCACGGCATCCCACTGGATGGTCTCATGACCGGTACCACCCGCGTTTTGGTGGTCGAAAGCGATGTCGCCACGCGTGACACGTTGCTTCAGGTGCTGGGTGACAACACAGGTTACGAACTACGTGGCTGTGAAAACACATTCGTTGCCGGGATCGAGTGCGAACGATTCGCTCCCCATGTTGTTCTCCTGGACACCTCCCTCCCGGGTGGAGTTGAGATTGTCGAGGCCATGCAGGCCAACGAAGACCGGACCACCGACTTTATTGCGGTCTGTGGTCGCACTGCTGATCCCCGAAACGAGACGTATCTCCGCATGGGCTATGCCGGTTGCATCCGGAAGCCGTTCACCGTTCGTCAGGTGATCGATGCCATCGAAGATTGTACTTCGATCATCAACTGACTTATCCGTCCAACCCCCCTTCGCACCGACCGCTCTTTCAAAGAGCGGTCGGTGTTGTTTTGGTGGAAGACCGGGCTAGTATTCTGCAACTTGAAGATCCTCTTTGGCCATCCTGATCCGCTTGTGGGCGATCTCACAGGGAATCGCGAGAGCATTTTGCGTTTGCATGACGAAGCGCGGGCCATGGAAGCGTCCTTGTTGGTCGTGCCAGAAATGGCCATCACGGGGTATGCCCCCAGAGATCTTTTGTTGCGTGATGGTTTTGTGGCGGCCGCCGAGGCATCACTGGCCCAATTGGCCTCCGTGACCTTGGATGGCCCCCCCATGTTGGTAGGCACCCCTCGGAAGGTTCCGGGCCCGCGTGGCCTTCGCAACGCGGTGGCATTGCTGCGCAAGGGCGTGGTCGAATCCTTTCACGACAAGTGGTTGTTGCCCGGCTACGACGTCTTCGATGAGGATCGGTGGTTTGATTCTGGAGAAGAAGTTCTGCACTTCGATCTTGAGGGCAAATCAGTGGCGGTCCTGTGCTGTGAAGATCTGTGGAATGGGGCGGATGCTGGAGTTTCCGGTTACCGGCGTGACCCACTTTCCGAAGTTGATGCTGACCTGATTTTGGGTGTTTCGGCCAGTCCATTTGTGAGTGGAAAGGCCAGTGCTCAAAAAGATCGGTTGCGGCAGGTCTCGGAACAAACCAATGCCATAGTGGCGGTTTTGAACCAGTTCGGAGCGCACGACGAATTGCTCTTCGATGGCCGGGTGATGGTTGCGGAGCCCAACGGCTCGGTCACCCGGCTGAACAGCGGTTGGGAAGCTGGTATGACGGCACTGGAATGGGGGAACTTGGAAGCGCACCCTGAACCCGATCCACTCGATGAATTGGTCCACGCGTTGGCGTGCGGAATTTCGGGTTATGTGCGGAAGACGGGGCACAATTCAGTGGTCTTGGGATTGTCGGGAGGTCTTGATAGCGCTTTGGTCGCCACCCTTGCCGCTGTTGCCTTGGGACCGGAGGCTGTGCATGGCCTTTGTATGCCCAGCCGCTATTCGTCGTCTGGCTCGCTCGAGGATGCACAAGACTTGGCGGCCCGGCTCGGCATGGTCCACTTGTATGAAATCGGAATCGAGCCCATCCACGAGGCGCTTCGACTCTCCTTGCAACCGGTCTTGGGTGCAGTCGCGGGGGTGACCGATGAGAATCTTCAAGCTCGTGCCCGCGGCGTGCTGGTGATGGGATTGGCCAACGCCCAAGGACTCCTCCCGTTGGCCACCGGTAACAAGAGTGAATTGGCGGTGGGCTACTCCACGCTGTACGGCGATATGTGCGGAGCGCTGTTGCCCTTGGGTGATGTGTTCAAATCCAAGTGCTATGAACTGGCCGTCCACATCAACCGTCATCCGCAACGATTTGGCTTTGATGAGCCACCACTACCAGAAAGCACTCTGACAAAGCCGCCTTCCGCCGAGCTTCGTCCGGACCAGTTGGATGTGGACAGTTTGCCAGCGTACGACCGTCTCGACCGTGTTCTTGAAGCATGGATTGAGCATGGCGTTGCAGAAGATGCTCTTCCCGATCCCGATTTGGTCGGTGAGATTCTGCCCATGGTGCAACGCAGCGAATTCAAACGCCGCCAAGCCCCGGTGATTTTGAAGGTGTCACCCAAGGCGTTTGGTCCGGGGCGGCACATTCCGGTGGTCGCCCGATCCCGCGACTGAGTGGATTCGACATACCCTGTGATGCATGTCGATTCGTCCGCTGCCCCGAGTTTTGGTGGATCAAATTGCCGCCGGAGAAGTGGTGGAGCGTCCCGCGGGTGCCGTCAAAGAATTGGTCGAAAACGCGGTGGATGCTGGTGCAACCCAAATTGAAGTTCACATTGCCGATGGTGGGCGTTCGCTGGTCTCAGTTCGTGACAATGGTCTGGGGATCGCCCCAGACGAGCTGGGCTTGGCGGTTTCTCCGCATGCGACCAGCAAGATTGCCACGGTGCATGATTTGGACGCCATTCTGACGATGGGATTTCGAGGGGAGGCTTTGGCTTCGATCGGAGCGGTTTCACGATTGACCGTTCGCTCTCAGTGCAAAAGCGCTCAGGAAGGTGGAGAAATCCGCGTCGAAGGTGGTCGCATGGGAGACGTTCGACCTTGGTCTGGTGCGCAAGGGACCATCGTTGAAGCAGAAGATTTGTTTCACAACATTCCGGCTCGTGCGGCATTTCTGAAATCACCGCGAGCAGAAGCGATGCGTGTGGGGGAGACGTTGATGGCCATGGCCTTGGCCCATCCGACGGTGGGCTTGCGCTTTGTTGTGGATGGCAAACAACGCTTCGACTACCCCGCCAATGAAGACACCACCCAACGCGTGGCTGCGGTGACCGGGATTCCGGTTGACGCTTTGCTCCGTCTCCAGGCTGAAGAAGCCGCGGGGCAGTTGGTGGGCTGTCTGGCCCGCCCGGAATTTGCCCGGCACGGCACTCGTGGCGTGCATCTCATCCTGAACGGTCGCCCGATTTTGGATCGGTCGTTGACCCACGCCATTCGGGAGGGTCTTCGCGGTCTCATCGAACCCACCACGTTGCCACCGGCCGTCTTGTGGATTTCTGTGCCACCCGATCGCGTTGATGTGAATGTGCATCCCACCAAATCTGAGGTCCGGTTGCGTGATGGCTCAGCGTTGTTCTCGATGATTCGAATGGCTGTGCGCCGCGCGCTCGACGAAGCCAACTTGGTGCCAAAAATGCCACTGCCTCAGCAGCTGGATGAAGTAAAAACCGCGTGGCCCGCGAGAGCTCCCAGCAACATCTCCCCGTCGTCCGCGGCGGGTTTGGAGACCGGACTGTCTTCGTCCCCAACGTCGGAGAAGGCGCCCGGATTTGATTTTGGACCGGTGACGCGTTCGGTTCGTGCCGTGGAACGCATTCTGGTGTTGCGTGACAGCTTCTTGGTGCTCGAAGAAGCCGATGCGCTTGTGGTCATCGATCAGCACGCCTTGCACGAACGCATGATGTTTGAGCGTCTGAAAGATCGTGTGGGACAGGGTGAGTTGCCAAGGCAGGCCTTGCTGGTTCCCGAGCCCATTCAGATTGGAGCCGAAGCGGTGGAGTTGCTGCCTCAGTGGCAGCCGCTCCTGACGCGCTTGGGCATCGAAGTGGTTGAGTTGGGGCCAGGTTCGGCGGCGGTCCAATCCTTCCCAGTGTTGTTGCTTGAGCGCAAAGTCTCCCCGGGCCCCTTTGTGGAAGATCTCTTGTCCCGCGCGGTCAGCAAACACCTTCCTCCCGAGCCCGAAGCCGCGCTCGATGAAGTCTTGGACATGATGGCGTGCAAGGCCGCCATCAAAGCGGGGGATTGCCTGAGTGATGCAGAGCTCGAAGATCTGCTTGCCCAACGAGAGGCCATCGAGCGTTCAACCAATTGCCCCCATGGACGTCCCACCACCATTCGCATTCCGGTGGAGGATTTGGAACGTCGTTTTCATCGGCGTTAGCGAGGACCAGGGTCATAGGCTCGGTCATCATCGGACAAGAACCCATTGTTGGGGTGGTCCAAGACTTCCGCCGCATACCCCTGGTTGTGTCCTCCGTCCGAAGGGTCGGCAGATACCCCAACCGAACCGTCGAGCCTCGAAAAATGGGTTCGATCGCCAACATGTTGGAACGATTGGGCCCCCGCACAGCAGGTTGCAGCTCCCACAAATTCATGGTTGCCGGGCGCTCGCATGTACCGGTTTGTGCCGCCAGACCACCCGCCGATCCCAAACATGACGGCTCCAGTGTGTTGCCATCCACTTGGCGCAACCCCCACCCGAATGGCTTGAAAACCTACCGCAGGAAAAGGGGCTTCTCCACCCACAAATGAAGTGTTGTAGTTGTACCCCGTAAAGGGCGGTTGATCGCTGTCCTCGTCGGGGATTGGTCCAGTCCACAGGGGACACGCGAGATCGGCGAAGGGTCGATCAAGTCGTTGTCCAATGACCCCGAGAGACCACGTGCCATCAGGCTGCACGGCCCAATCCCACTGCATGGTGATCACATCACCGTCACCCACCTCTTTTCGCCACACTGCTGCCGGTGCGTGATCAAAGGCTTGGGTGTAGTCCAAAGCCGCCATGGTGATGGTGCGGAGATTGGATTTGCATACGGTGGCTTGGGCGGTGCCTCGGGCTCGTTGTATCGCAGGCAGCAGCAGCCCAGTCAGGATTGCCACAACCGCGATGGCCACCAACAGCTCCACCAGCGTCCAGCCTCGTTTCACGAGCCGGCCAACGCAATCAGGAGATCTGAGAAGCCCACTTCGCCGTCGTGGTCCAAGTCTGCTGGTCCGGTGGTTTGCCAAGCTGCCAAAATCTCCAAGACGTCTTGGAACGTGGTCACGCCGTCGCCGTTGACATCTCCTGTGGCCGGGGCCCGGACATCGGCTATCGCATCGATTTCGATGGCACTCCCGCCTTCGGGGAGGCTGATGCGCACAAACTGGATGGCATCAAATCCAGTGCCGGCAAGATCAACGGGAGTGCCGCCCCCAGAGCGTCCATAAAACGCCAAGAGTTCTTTCCAAGACATGTTGGCTTGCCCCACCAAGGCAGGATTGGGCGGGAGGGTGAAATCAGAGGGCACCAATCCGGGTTCCAACTGGTAGGCCGTGGCGTCGAGATACCCGAGAGTGGGGATGTCTCCATCGGCGGCCCCTTGGACTTCTGCCCAGACTTCCGCATCCGGGCTGACTTCGATTCTTCCGCCTTCTGTGAAGAGCGAGCCAACGGCGAGACCTTCTAGGGTCGGATCGGTAAAAAACGCATTTCCGAACACCAAGAGATCGACGCCGAAAGGGTTCTGGGGGTCATCCGCCACCGGGTGATCAAAGGAGAGGATCAATTCCCCCCCGATACCAACGGCAACCAGTTCTTCAGGACAAAAGGCGGGCGACAACGGGGTGACGCATCCCGGAAAGTTCAGGCACGCACCTGACAGCCGGGTGGGTGCTCCCAAGGCGGTTTCTGGGGTGAGATACTCAGGATTTGCCCCAAGACCGGGGTCGTAGGCCACGACGGTCTGGGCAAAGGGGGTGCCAGAAGCCAATAACACGCACAACATTGCTTTTGAGTCTATGCAGTCTCGCCTTGCCCGTTGGCAGCAGGGGGGTGTGTCCGGTAGGCTTTGCCGTTCATCCGTCCAGTCCGCGGCGGATCGATGGAGGAATTTCGCAGATGCATCCCGCCCGTACCCGTTCGGCCCTGCTTGCCCTTTGTCTTGGACTCTTGGCTGGGTGGACGAGCCCTGCTCGTGGACAGGATGCTGCCACGCTGCTGGAGGAGTTCATCCACTACACCAACATCGCTCGGACGGACTTGGCGTCTGGCTATGCCGAGCAACTGTTGAACACGGCTTCCGGCACCGATCTCGCGTCCGTCGTGGACGGTCCTGAGTTCGACCGCGACCGTTTGGACTCCGCCTTGCAGCGGGCCGCTCGGGTGGATTCCCTGGAAGTTATTGCCGGTGAATTGATGACTCGCATCGAGTCGGGGCGATTGGCATTGGCTCGTGACCCACAGCGCATTCAGGAAGCAGTCGAGATGCTGGCTGGCACCTTACGCCAGCGGATGATCGCCGAACGCCGCTTGGAAGCCGCGGGTGAATATGCGGTCCCGGCCCTCTTGGCAGAAATCGTGTCGGGCAAAGACACGGCGCTTGCCTTGTCCTGCCGCGATCTCGTTGTGAAAATTGGTCGCACCTCGGTGTACCCGCTTTGTACGGCCATGGAATCTCTGGATGCGGCGACCCAGCAAACGATCTGTGGCATGTTGACCGAGATCGGTTATGAGCATGCCGTTCCCGCTCTTCGTGGGCTGGCTGAAGACTCCGCAAACACGGTGGATGTGCGTGAGGCTGCAGAGGTGGCCCTCCGTTCGCTTGGCGCGAACACTTCGGTCTCGCTTTCAGCGGCTTGGGCCGACTTGTCGGTCAGTCACTTCAAAGGGTTTGCGTCTTTGTTGCCTTATCCCGCTGACGCAGAAAACATGATCTGGGCTTACGACGATTTCACCGGACTGCAGGGGACGCCTGTGGCCACAGAGATCTACCACAGCGTTCGCTCGATGCAAGCCGCTGCCCGATCCGTTGCTTTGGATCCCAACAACGACTACGGGGTGGCCTTGTACGCCGCCGCGAATCTCCGCCGCGAAAATCGTGCCGATACGGCCGGGGTCACCGACCCCGTGTATGGCGATCAGGATCGCTCCCCCCAGTTCTATGCCACGGCCTTTGGGACCGGCATTGGCCAGCAAGTCCTGGCTCTGGGACTCGCACAGAACGATACCGCCTTGATTCGAGATGCTTTGGCCGCGCTGGCCATCACAACCGGCGATATGGGATTGTTCTCTGGTGAACAGTTCGGCGGGCCGCTCCGGCAGGCTTTGCGTTACCCAGACCGGCGGGTTCGTATCGAAGCCGCCATCATTGTTGCCGAAGCCCAGCCACGAGCCGACTTTGGTGATGAGCCCTTGGTGATGGCTGAACTTTCCAACGCCATCCGTGGTTATGGACAGCCCTCAGCTGTGGTCGTGGCCTCGACCGAGGAAGATGCTCAGGTGGCAAGTGCAGGTCTGGTCGAAGCCGGCTACGTGGTTCTGGCTTCCGCAACAACTGTGGATGGATTGGCCGAGTCGATGAAGGATGCTTCGGTTGTTGACTTGGTCGTGATGGACGTGGATGCTTCACAAGTTGAGTCCAACTTGCGAAGCTTGCGGGCCTCAGCCCGAACTGCCGCGTCGCCCGTTCTGGTCTTCTCGACCGGCGTTGATCTTCCCGGAATGCGTGCCGCCTTCCCCGCCGGAGGCTCAGTCATGGCCATCGACCGCAACGCCTCCGCATCTGGTCGTCTTGCCGCCATGAATCAGCTGATGGCTCAGGCCTCGGGCGGTACTCTGGATGAAACTGCCGCATTGATCTACGCCATCGAAGCCACCGAAGCGGTCAACGCCTTGGCGGCGGGTACCCGCGGGGATGTCCTCAATCCAAAAGAAGCATTGTCGACGTACCTCGACGCCCTTCAGTCGCGTACCGGCGGTCTTCGAATGTTGATTGCCGAAGGCCTTTCGGAAATGGACTCTTCGGAAGCCCAAGTGGCCCTCATTGATGCCGCCTTGGATGCCACGGGTTCAGAGCAAATCGAACTCTTGACCTATGCCACCGCTTCGGTTCGCAGCTTTGGCAACCAAACCACGCCAGATCAAGTCGCCTCGGTCCTCTCGATGGTTGAACTCGCTGACGAATCTGGTTTGGCCGATGCGGCGGCCGCGTTGCATGGGGCCCTCGATTTACCGGGTGGAGCCATCTTGCAGTTCGTGAACTGATGACTTTCACTCACACACAACCAGATGCTGGCACTGCGGGAGTGCACGAACAGGTATCTGGGTTGTAACGACATGCCTTTCATGGCCGCCTTAGCTCAGTTGGTAGAGCGAAGCTTTCGTAAAGCTTAGGTCACGGGTTCGAGTCCCGTAGGTGGCTCTTTTGCGGAGGAGTGCACGGTGTCCGAAGACTCCACACACCACAACACAGTTCAGTTGATTCAAGCCGCCCAAGCTGGCGATCGCGACGCCGAAGGCGAACTTTGGATGTTGCTCCTGGACGAGGTCAAGCGCATTGCCCATGCCCGCCTTCGTCAAGAGAAGGTGGGAATCACCTTACAGACCGATGATCTTGCCAATGAAGCTTTTCTGCGTATGGTCAACCTGCGCGACATGGCTTTTGATTCGAGGAAGCATTTTCTGGCCATGGCTGCTCGGGCCGTACGGCAGATCTTGGTGGATCAAGCTCGGGCCCGCAAAGCAGACAAGCGGGGCGGTGGAGCCGCAAAGGAACAGTACTCTGACACCCGTGTTGGGGCTTCCGCGTCGGATCAAATGGATGTCCTTGGTCTTCACGAGACGTTGGAAGCACTGGGGCAACGCAGCAAGGTGCAACACGACATCGTGGAGCTTCGTTTTTTTGGCGGGCTGACCATGGACCAAGTGGCGGCACATTTGGATCTGCCATTGAGGTCTTGTGAGCGAGAATTTTCGGCCGCAAAAGCTTGGCTGCGCTCACAATTGAATTCGGATTGATTTTTTCTGTCGTTTCTCTTGCCTTCCGAGCCGAATCCGCGAAGATCCTGTTGAGCCGGAAGGACTGATCAAAATGAATCTCATTCGAATCGGATGGGTTGTGGTGGCATCACTGGTTCGAGTCTCATTCGGACAAGAAGAACGCCTCGTGGACTGTGCAGGTCTCAACTTGGATGGTCCTTCGCTTCGAGTGACAGTGCCAGGGGTCAGTGATGCTCAAGGACTCGACCGCGTTCTGAATCCAAAAGTCGAAATCGATCTTGCGGTTCAGTTGGAGGGGCAACTGGAGAATCCATTTTCTACCCCCATCAGCAGCGAGTTGGAGCTGGTGTTGAACGTGATGGTCCAGCACCCTGGAGGCACGCTTGAGGTAGAAGACACCGCAACAGTGATCCTCGATGGCGGGCCCATCGCGCCCGGGCAGTCGGTGGGATTCAAGGTCGGTGGGCAAGATCTCGTGCGTCAACTGTTCGGTTCCTCGTCGATCACCGACCAGGGAGCCATTTCCCGACTCTATGACAACGAGGTTTCGATTCGAGTTGCCGGCGAGGTTTCATTGTTTTCCTCCGCCGGTGGAACCATCACGTTGGTCGGTGCTGGAGTGACGCAAGGCTCAGTTCGCTTGCTGTGGGATCAGATCACCAACAACGCGATTCGAGATTGGAACGAAATCGAACCAGCTTCTTGGTTCTTGGACCAAAATTGGGCTCCGACTTCTGTGCCATCTTCCAGTGAAACCGCAATCTTTGGCTTCCTCAACAGTACGGGCACGGCCACTGGCCTTGTTGATGCAATCGCCAATCCTCAACAGGTTGATGTCTTCAGCGGCTCCTTCGAGTTTGATTCTGATCTTGAAATCAATGCCGATCGATTGAGAGTTGGTGTCAATCAAGACGGGGCTCCAGCCACCTTGAACGTATCTTCCTCGAGGCTTGTGTTTTCCGATGCCTCGGTCGGATCCCCGCAAGCAAATTTCTCATCGCTCCGTGTTTTGTCAGATGCCGCACTCGCGGTGAGTCGATTTGACGTGGGGGTCGCAGGGTCCGCTGAATTGATCCTCAAAGAAAGTCTTGTCCAGGTTGCTCGTTTGCGGGTTGGATATGCCCCAATCGATGCCCTGGATACCTTCAGCGGCCGACTGGAGCTTCGAGGCAATACCTTCCTGGAAGGTGACCTTTTCGAATTGCAGGGCGTTCTCGATTTGACCGGGGAATCCTCCTCGGTGCAATTCAACTCCTTTGTCATCGGTGATCTGGGCCGAGCGGCATTCCCAGGAAACGATGGTCACGTCGAGAACAGTGGATTGCTTCAAGTCGCTTCAGGTGGAGCAATGATTTCTGGCGACTACACGCAAGCCGGTGAAGACGACCGGGTTTCTGGTCGGCTCCAGGTTGGTCGCAATCTCGTTTCGGGTGAACTCAACCGACTCCAAGTTCTTGGTCAAGCCCAATTGGCGGGCGGTCTCGAGGTTGTTTGGACCGACGGGGTCATACCTGCGAGCTCTGAGGTGCTCTCCGCGGGCAACCTCACCGGTGAATTCCCTGTTCGACGATTTCTTGGAGGCGATGGTGCTTCGGCCGTGAACTTCTTGGGATCGAATCCCTTGGGGGGTTCGGTGTTGAGATTGGAAAATGCTGGTCCCGCTGATCCTTTGCCCATGGTTCCCTCGACGGCCTTTGACTTCCCTTCAGGCTTTCTTGACCTTGAAATTGGTGACATCAACAACGATGGTTTGAATGATGTGGCCGCGGTGGTGCTGGGGGTTCAGGGGCTTCCAGAGGTCGAATTGCAGCTGGCTCAATTTGACGCTGACAACCAGTTGAGCTTCCTGAAAGTGAGTTTGGACGCGCCTTTCGGGGCAACCGACATCACATTTGGTGATGCGAATTTTGACTTCGTGCCTGATTTGTGCGTGGCTGGGCTTGATGGAACTTTTGCTGTGGCCAATGGCGTAGAAGATGGCACATTCGAACCGTTCCAAGTCGTACTGGGTGGCTACGGTGAAATCGCGGATATCCGGGCGCTCTCCGCCCCATCAGACCCCCTCGATGTGCTTTTGCTCGACCGCACAAACAGCAGGTTGCGTCGTATCCAAGCCGTCAACACTTTGCTGGGAAGTGGTTTCAGTGATCAAGATCAAGGTGGGACCGACGATGATCCGAGCGAGATCGACCCGGTTCCTGGCACCGGAAAGAAAAATGACAACGCCATCGTGACGAGTGCGCAGTCGATCAAACTCACCACCGGTTCGAGGAAGAAAAGCCGTGGTAACAATGACACGGCTTCTGCTGGCTCGGGGGACAATTCAAGTCCTCTGTCGCAGGTTTCGACGCCCGCCATACACGTGACCTTGCACCGAGATCGTGGATCTTTCGAAGTGCATCGCATCACCAGTGGCGGTCAGCTTGGGGGCGGGGTGGAGTTCCTGTTGATACACCCCAATGCCGAAGATCAGTTGGAACCAGTGGATTTGGATCTTGGCGATTTCGATGGCGATGGTGACGCAGACATCGCCGTAGCCTTTGTCTCCACGGATGCCCAGGGGTTTTCCCAAGGGATCGTCCGCCTGTTGCGAGCCGACTGGGACGGGAGCGGGGGCGTGACTTTTGTTGACACACCTCTCCAGGCGCCTGGGCCCGCGATTGATGCCATTCGAGCTGGCGACTTCAATGATGATGGAGTGGATGAACTGTTGCTGTTTCGCGAATCTCCCTTCTTGCTGGGGGGAGGCTTGATGGTCGATGTACTTCGGCGGAATGTCTTGACCGGTGACGTCAACGGTGATGGTCAGGTTGGCTTTGCAGACCTGCTCTTGGTCCTGGCCCGTTGGGGCGAAGATTGCGGGAGCTGTCCCGAGGACATCAGCGGCAATGGTGTGGTTGACTTTGACGACGTATTGGCGTTGCTGACCAATTGGACCGGGGCACCCTGATTATTTGCGTTCAGCGCAGATCCGCTGAAGTTCAACCGCAGCTTTGAGAATAGCAATGGAGCGTTCGTTCTCTACGCCGCGGGCATGTTCTCTTCGAACGTGTGCAACAAGAGCCCCGGCGCTTTCGCTTGCCAATTCGTAGTGCTGCCCATCGAATTGGAGCAGGGCCATGTTGTAGTGCGTTTCGGCCCACAATTCGAGGCTTCTTGCATCTCCAGGGTCTCCAGCGTGCAAGGCTTCCGCCAGAGCATTTGCCTCTTCAAGCAGCAGTTGGCTTTGTCTTTGCAGCTCGATGATCTCATCCGGCTGGTTCGTTGTTTTGCTCAGGGTTCGCCGAGTCAGATATCCCAAGATCAAACCTTTCGCCAGGTCACGTTGGGCGGTTGGGGTGTTTTGTTGTTGGAGAAGCACTCGGCAGAGGCTGAGGTAGGCCTCGCTCTTGTCGAATGCTTCCTCGAGTTGGTTGGCTTTCCGAAGCCCATTGGCCCAAGTGAACTGCAGGAGCCCGCGGTTTCGTTCGTTGTACCTCTGGTTCAATTCAATCGCGGTCTGGCTGGCACGTTGGTACAGCTTGTCTGCCTGAGTCCAAAGTTCAAACGCTTGATCCAAGCGTTTTTCCTTGGCGCTGTAGGCAATCCTCCCGCGTCTCGTGGCCAGATCTGCAAGGGCATCCAG
The DNA here is from genome assembly GCA_004213555.1 of Phycisphaeraceae bacterium. Classification (GTDB taxonomy): domain Bacteria; phylum Planctomycetota; class Phycisphaerae; order Phycisphaerales; family SM1A02; genus UBA8653. The sequence continues at coordinate 28,627 of SHAP01000011.1, forward strand.
TCTTCGAACTTCGAGATTCCTCTGACTCGGATCGTTGGGAACCAGTCCCAGCAATGCCTCCACTTGATCGAGCCGATCCGAAAGGGTTGCTTCAGCTTGTGGAGGCAGACTGCCTTGGACGAGGCTGGCATCGTGTTTGATTTGTATCCATCGTTGAGTCAGTTCGGCGAGAGCAAGCGTGTGATCAGCCGGCTGTTCTGAAGGCTTCAGATTTTTTCGGAGGAGGATGGCTTGGTCCATTGCCGCCAACGCTTCTTCGGACCGGCCGAGGTTTGCGGAAAATCCACCGAGAACGTCTGCGTAGGTGGCCCATGCGTTGGCGAGTTCAAGCTGAACCGCTGAGATTGCTTCGCCGCCCTGGGAAAGCGTGCCCATGCGATCCAGTCGCTGCTTGAGGTATTCGGCGATGTACGCTCGGGCGTCGGTGGTGCCAACGATCGTCCTCAGCTTCTGGTCGGCCTTCCCACTCATAAAAGAACTCAGATCTGTGAGGGTGTCGATTAATATTGACTCACGCTCGGATTGCAGTTCTTGGATGGTGATGGTTTGTTGAAGATTTGTCGTGGCCATGGTTTGCCAAGCAAACAGGCCCCAACTTAAGAAGACCCCCATCGACAACACCACGGTGGAAACCTTGTAGCGATTTCGCCGGACAAACTTCACGGCGGTGGTGATGGGGTTTGGGGGCTTGGCCATCACGGGTCGATCGGACAGGTAGTTTTCGATGTCTTCTCTAAATGCTTCTGCCGTTCGGTAGCGATCGACGGGTCGCTTCTCCAGTGCTTTGAGCACAATGTCATCCAGATCTCCCCGGAGTTGCCGACTCAATCGGGCGTCCGTTCCGGTGGTGGGATTGCCTCCTCGGTGTGACGGTCCCGTGGTTGGATCTGAGGTTCTGGTAACACCTCCGGTGCCTCCAGAAGTTCCCATTTCGCTTGAGTGTCCTTGGTGGATCGATTTGCTGGGCAAAGGCGGTGGCTTTTCGCAAATGACCTTTTGCTTTTGTGCTGGGCTCAAACCGGTCAGGTCGTATGGACGTTGACCGGCGAGAAGTTCATACAAAATGACACCGACGGCATACAGGTCGCTTCCCGCATTGGTCGGTTTGCCGAGGAATTGTTCCGGTGCGGCGTAGGCGGGAGTATGGGGTGCTGAGGCCACTGTGGGATGAATAGGTCCTCCATAGGACTCCGGGTCAAGATCTTTGGCAACCCCAAAGTCAATAACCACGGGGCGCCCATTTCGATCAATCAAGATGTTTCCGGGTTTGAGGTCGCGGTGGACGATGCCGTGGTTGTGGACCTCCTGAACGGCATCCAAAATGGTTTGTGTGACGCGAAGTCGATCCACAAGACCAAGCCGATTGCCATCGCACCATTGGTCCAACGGTTCACCGTCGATGTATTCCATAACGAAAAACGGGCGGCCGTCTTCCGTGGTCCCACCATCGATGCGCCGTGCAATGTTGGGGTGGGAAAGTGCCACCAAAATCCGATTTTCCCGTTGGAATCTGTGGAGTATTTCGGGGGAGTTGTGTCCTTCGTGCAGGACTTTCAAGGCGACCCGTTCTTCCAGTCCACCTGAATCCCGGATGGCCAGATAAACCGTGCCAAACCCTCCGCGGCCAAGCTCTTTGACCACCCGGTAGCCACCAATGTGGCTTGGCAGCTTTGCCTTATTTAGGTCTGTCAGAAGGTCTCGAAGAATGGTCGGCTCATCCGCAAGAAGCCCATCGAGTCCCGTGTCTGATTCTGAGTGGGTGGCCAGCATGGCTTCCACTTCTTCTCGGAGGCTGAGATCGTCTCCACATGCTTGGTCGAGATAGGCAATCCGCTCTTCGCCTTGCAGATCGCATGCTTCCAGATAGATATCAGTGAGTCGTTGGTGTCGGCCGCTGCTGTCCATGGTGGTGGTTCCGAAGAAAAGGCGTCTTCAAGAGTTATGGCGGGAAACCGAAGCGGATTCCGCCAAATTTTTCAGTACGAAGCTCCGGGCTTCGTAAGTTTGAAAGTTCGAATGACCCGGGCGAGGAGCCATCGGGCATGCCGTTCAACCCCGACAATGAAATGCCCGAAGGTGGTCAAGATGCGCTCTCGCCGGCGGCCTTCGATGGCTTTCACCATGATGCGTGCCGCTCGATCGGTGGGCAGCACCATCCAAGAGGGTGGGTTGCGCCGATGCCCACTGGCCGGCGCTCCATCTCGACCAATGCCTCTGATTTCCGATGCCACAAATCCCGGCGCCAAGTGGGTCACCGAAACCCCTTTGGGGTGCAGCTCGTACCAAAGGGCATCCGCCAGCGCTTTCACGGCATGCTTGCTCATGGCGTATACCCCGGTGGAGGCTACCGAGACAAACGAATTGACCGATCCCACAATGGCCAGTCGGCCTTTGGCCAAGATCAGATCATCTTTTGTGGCACGGATGGTTCGGACAACACCCATCACATTCACTTCGAGTTGTCGACGAATCTCTGCTTCCGAGAATTGATCGAATCGACCTTGGGCGGAATAGCCTGCGTTTGCCACCACCACGTCGATTCGCCCGAAGGCCTCCCGGGCCAATTCCGCCAAGGCCTCCACATCGTCGGTTTGCATGACATCACATGCTTTAACGACGCACCGAACATTGCTGGATTGTTCGATCTCTTCGGCAAGTTGTGTGAGTCGATCGATCCTTCGTGCCCCGAGAACGAGGTCGTGGTTTCGTTGCGCGAACACTTGAGCCAAGGCTTCCCCGATACCAGAAGAAGCGCCGGTGATCAGGGCAACGGGTCGGTTGGAAGCGGGATGGGATTGAACTTGCACGTGCACAGCGTACGAAGCCAGCGTCGGGTTGGTGGTGACCAATTGATTGCTTTAGTGACCTCTGAGGCGAGACTTGTTTGCCTCGTGATCGAGCAATCTCCTTTCCGCGGCAAGAAGGTGCTTTTGCCACGTCACCATGGCCATGGTTTGGCTCATCAGGAATCCTCTTCGACCATCGCGAAATCCTTGTTTTAGAACATACTGCTTGCAAAAAGCCGCCAAGGGTGAGAGGAGCAATCGCCCCAGGCCGCCGTGGCTGCGATTGGATCCGGCCTCCACCTGCGCGTACCCGAGATTCCTTGACAAGCCGTCTGCCAGATCAACAAATGCATCATGCATGAGCTTGCCTGGCAACCGGATGGTTTTCCCCTCCACTTGAATGCGATCGTGGATTCCCTCGGCCTGGTCACCACACGAACCCGCAACCGAAGAGTGCTCCGGCCGCACCAGCCGGAGTCGACGCTCAGGTTGGCAGACAAAATTCAGTGGCATTCCGTGCACCATCAGTTGCCGATGCACCTCCGCGCCAACAGTGTCTGGCGGATCCTCTTTCATCAGTTTGGCAACAGCACCCCACAGCGCAGAATCTGGCCATTCATCAGCATCCAGCATCAGGGCCCAATCTGCTCCTTGGCCGCGACACTGCTCGAGAAGAAATCGGCGTTGGCCCACCATGCCGTCCCAGTCGCGATGCAGCATGGTGGCTCCACATTTTTTGGCAAAATCGATGGTGCCATCGGTTGATCCAGAATCAACCACCCACAACCGATTGTGCAAGTTGGCCTGGACGATGGAATCCATGACGACGGGGAGGGTTCGCATGGCGTTGAGCGTGCATATTCCGATGTGCAATGACATCCCCTGACCTTACATGCTTCCCCTATGGTGTGGGCATGCGTGGCAAATTGTCCCGAGGCATCCGCCAAACTTGGGCCATCAGAACGAGCGCCGTTGGTGTGTGGCTTGCTCTGGCTGGCGTCCATGCCTGTGATGCCACGTGTGACTCTTCCACCCAAACAAAGTCTGTCTCGGACGAAAAGCATGCCCTTGTTCTCCTGGGTCCACCGCTTGCAAAGGATCACCCTGTCATGACCAACCCATCTTCTTATTCAGAAAGTGCCTGGAAGCAGTGGCACTCCGGTCGAGTCGACCGTTTGTCAGCACCCGAGGGATGGCTCTCGCTGGTGGGCCTAGATTTTTTACCGACAACCTCAGGGCAAACACTTTCGTTTGGGGGGGCGGATGCCGATCTGTCTTCAGAAGGTTTTTCTGACCAGAGATTGGGTCAATTTGTCCTCGATCAGGATGGCTGGCGGTTTCAGGTTGCCGACGAAGCACACTGCACCTTTGATGGCCAAGCCGCAAAAGAGGGTTTGTTGCGGACCGACGCCGATGGCAGATCAACCGAGCTGCGTGTCGGGGGAGGAGTTTTGGTTTTGATTGAGCGCGGCGGACGGGTTGCACTTCGTTCTCGCCACCCCCAAGCCAAAAGCCGAACAACCTTCTCGGGGATCCCCTGCTGGCCTTGGCAGCAAAGTGCGGTGGTGACAGGTTTGTTCGTACCCGCAGAGCCTGAGAGCACGTTTCAAGCCGAAAATGCACTGGGGGAGATTGAAGAGACTTCGCTTGGGGGCACCATCCGGTTTGCTTGGCCACAGTCAACTTCTGAAACCAACGCCACTGAAGTTGAGACTTACGAGTTGCTTGGGACCGCCAACAGCGATGGTTCGCTGTTTGTGGTGTTCGCGGACGCAACGTCGGGTGGCAAGAGCTATGGGGGCGGTCGTTTTCTCTCGGTTGCTGCTCCAGAGGATGATGGTCGAGTCACCATTGATTTCAACCGAAGTGTCAATCCACCTTGCGCGTTCACACCTTTTGCGACGTGTCCTCGACCCCCTCAGCAGAACCGCTTGCCTTTCGCAATTGAGGCTGGGGAGATGACGCCGCGGGAGCATTGATTGCTCCCGCAGCGGGCCCGAGCATCCCCAACTCGATTGTTGCACCCCAGTGTTTCATTTCCGCCTTCGTGACCGGGCCGCGCCGAGGCCCAGCACCGCGAGAGCCCCGGGACTCGGCACGGTCTGGCTCCAACGGATGTGATCGATGAACACCCCTTCATCGTTGGCGTTGGTTTCCACGGTGATTTGCAGGGCTTCGAATTGACTCGATGTCGTGGTGAGTTCCAACCACCGCCCTTCAAGATTGAGGTCATCGATGTCCAGCCCTGAGGTATCCAAGATGGTGTGCGTGCCCCACAAAATTTGGATGACGTCGTCTTCTTCCCACATGGAATCCGTGATGTACAACGAAAGATGGACCGTGTTGGCTTTGTCGACAGGATCAAAAAGAAGATCAATGGCACCGTCGGTATCGTTGATGCGATAGCCTTGCTGCCCATCCGCCCAGGCGGTGGGGCCATTTTGCCCAACACCAAAAACATCTCCGTCGGTCAAACCCACTCCGTTTCGTGTGTTTCGGTACCACGCTGACCATCCGGCGTGAACCACCAATGCTTGACCTGGCTGATTGACCAAAAAATGATCAATCGCCGGATCCATAGGATCGGTGTACGTCTCGGCGTCCGACTTCATTTCGAAGCTTTCCATTTTGATGACATCTGCTTGTGATCGTCCGATGGAAGTACCGATCATTCCCGCCACGAGACCTACACGACAAAGTTTGCCCTTGGTTTCCTGGTCATACTTTTCTTGAAGGTTCAGCACGTTGACTCCTCACTCGGTTTTTGTTGAGGAGCAAGCATGCCCAGCCATGGAGTGTGTTCGGCCGAACAATGAAAAAATTCTTCGGATTGGCGTTACGTCAAAGCTTTTCGTATGGCACTGGCGGCTCGAACTCCGGAGCACCAAGCCGCTTCGATTCGGGGCCCCTCGCACCAATCCCCAGCGATGGCGACGGGAGGGGTGCCCTCGACTTGGGCTGCCGAGGTGGTGGTCTTCTCAACCAATGCAAACCGCCATCGGTGCCCTCGAAGATGCACGGGCGGATCGAGGTCCTGAACTCCGGGAAGTTGCCCAAACGCTTCAAGCATCATTGGTGCGAAAACCTCGGGGTTTTCCTCGATGTGCTCGGCGCTCCAATTTGCGGAGGCGTGCAGAATCCACCGCGAGGGCGCCAGTGCCGGTTGGTGGCCGGGTCTTGCGTTGTCTTCGGCCACAAAGCTCAACGGTCCGTCTTGGATGCTTGCCGCACACCACTCCACAGTTGGACGCTCTGCAAAAGCGACCATGGCCGCCAAACACGGTGCGTACGAAGTGGATGCTGCGGCCATGGCCAGCGTGGGACGAAATCCTTCAAGCAGTTTGGCGGTTTGTGGTCCCGGCGCTGTGCAAATGGCAGCGCGGAAAGCACCAACAATTGTGCCGTCTTCGGCGGCGGCAACAATTCGTCCTTTGTCTTCACGGAGTTCGGTGATCCGGGTTTGATACCGCAATTGGTCCTTGAGTCGATCGGCGTACTCCTGGCAGATTCTGTTCATGCCTGGTCCAGGGGCGTATCGCAAACGCCCCTCGTCGGGTTTCAAGATCTCGCCTTTGATGCGAACAAAATTTCCACGCCAAGGGGCAATCCACCTGTCGCGCTCCCAGGCGTCCATGACCTGTCGAAAGCCCGCATCGTGACCACGAAAAAACTGGGCACCATGATCAAACGACACGGGTTTGCCATTCAACGTTTCGTGTCGGGTGCTCATCCGACCGCCGGGTCCCCGGGACTTTTCCACCACCAAAACAGAAGCGCCAAGGGTGTGCAGTGTTTGCGCGGCGGCCAAACCGGAGAGGCCAGCTCCAACAATAAGAATGGGGTCGTTCATTCTTCTCCGATGTTACGCAGTCTTTGCATTGGGCTTCGTTTCTAGATCTTGGAGCACCGATTCCGCTGCAATTCTTCCTGATCGCAATGCCCCCTCAATGGAGGCGTGGGTGGTCCAGTCTCCACTTCGGTAGATGCCATGTTCTCTTGCGTCTTGGCTCGCTCGGCATGGGGACTCGGGCAGCGCTTGACGCACTTCAATTGTGGTGAGGTGTTCGATGTGTTCTTCGGAAAGACCAAACCAGTTGGACAGCGTTCGGCGCACATCTTTGAGGGAGGCAGACGGCCGATCGGTACGAAGCGTGGCATACAACAACGCTCTGTCTGGGGGGGCATAGTTCGGGGCCACCAAGCTGGGAGCACAGGCGTGAAGGATGGGTGCATCTGGCTGGTCATGCAGGTTGGCCAAGTGCAGGACCGGTGTTGTGTCGTGCGGAATCGGACTTCCGAATGCCATCATTTTGGTCGATTGCCAAGATGTTGAAACTGGAGGACGGGTATCGATGATTGCTTTGCCATGGACAACTTCGCCGTCGTTCAAAATGACCTTCGTTGGTTCAACTTCAGCGACGGTGCAGTTGCATCGAATTCTCAGGCCTTGACTGAGATGTTCAGGCAACGCAGATATTCCCTGAGCCGGCAGAGACGCTTCTCCTCGAGCGAACATGGCCAAAACAAAACGCACTGCATCGGCGGGTACCGAAAGTGACTCGTCCAGAAACACGCCGCCCAAAAAAGGGCGCAAGAAGGCATTGGTGAAACGTTCGGAAAAGCCAAGTCGGGCGAGGAATTCCGGGGCTTGTTCGGTGCTGGCACGCTCAGGAAGGCCACAAATGCCTTGGAGACCGAGGCGAAGGCTGACAAGTGATTTGACATCGCGGGTGGTGAAGAGCTTTGAACTTACGGTTCGCCACATTTTGCTGGGATGGCGCAAGGGATCGAAGAGCTGTTTGACTTCTCGACCGTGGATGATTGCACCCGAGGCAAATGGGAACAGGTTTATCTCATGCTCTGGCCAAACAGCTGCGGCTTCTTGGTAAGCCGTCAAAAGAACTTGGAACCCTTTGTCCACCCGATACCCGTCGACTTCTAAGGTTTGAACTCGACCGCCAATCTGGGCTGCTTTTTCGAGCACCAAAACTTCTTGCCCAGTTCTTTGCAGGGTTCTTGCAGCAGCCAAGCCGGACAGTCCGGCTCCGATGACCAAGACGGTCATCCGTTTGATTTCCCGTTTAGGGCAAGACGAAGGGCATCTTGGAGATTGGGGGTCAAAAATGAAGGACCCTCCTCCAATCTTTTGGTCGGGATCACGCGGGTCGACGCGAGCAGTGCCTCTTTGGCCATGTCGCCAAACAGCAGTTGGACGGCCCAGTGCGGTGTTGGCAAAAAGGCCGGGCGCCCCAGTGCTTTCCCGAGGGCGGCCGCAAAATCCCGTTGTCGAATTGGATCGGCAGCGACCACATTGTGCACCCCACGCACATTCTGCAGGGGGGCGGTACAGAGATGTGAGATGTGACGGACAGCGTCATCGAGGCCAATCCAACTTTGCCAGTGGCGCCCTTGACCCAAAGGGCCACCGAGTCCAAGTTGGAAGGGCGGGAGCATTTTTTTCAGAGCGCCTCCAGATCGATCCAACACCAAGCCAAATCGCAAACAGGCGGTGGTCATTGTGCTGCTCTGGGCAGCCGACTCCCAAGCAGCGCAAAGGTTGGCCAAGAAACCATGTCCTGGTGAAGATGATTCGTCGAGGATTTCATTGTCGCGGTGGCCGTACCAGCCAATGGCGGACGCACAGAGAAACCGCTTGGGCGGAGTCGTGCGCTCTTCAAGGGCTTGACGAAGATGTGCGGTGGATTCGACTCGACTTTGCCACAGGAGTTTCTTTCGGGCGGCGGTCCATCTTCGATCAGCAATCCCCGCGCCGGCCAGGTGAACCACCGCATCAAGACCTTCCAAGTCCGAATGATCCTCAAGGGCAACCCCCGGATGCCACGAAATGCCCGTTCTTGAGGATTGAGGACGAACCAGGGTGAGAACGTCGTGTCCTTCCATCGTGAGGGCCTTGGCAAGAGCCGAACCGATCATTCCTGAAGCACCACTGATCAAGACGCGCATGGCTTTTCGTTACCCAATGCGGATTTGGGAGAGACCACCATCAACCCCAAAGGTTTGCCCTGTGATCCAGCTGTTGGCCGGATCCAACAGGAAGGTCAACATGTTGGCCACGTCAACTGGTGCTCCAATTTTCCCAAGGGGATGCATATTTCTGGAATGTTCCAACGTACGCTCGGAAGCGGTGATTCTCGAAGCAAGTGGGGTATCCACCAAGCCTGGAGCAATGGCATTGATCCGAATGCCTTTGCGGGCGTAGGTTGCAGCACTGGAGCGAACGAGTCCTTCCACGCCACCCTTGGCCGCCGCGATGGCCTCATGGTTTGGGAGTCCCATGCTTGCCGCAGCAGAACTCATCAAAACAATGCTTCCACCGTCGGTCAGCAGTCGGATGGTTGCGCGAGTCACCGAGAAGGCCGTGGTCAGATTTCGAAGAATGGTCTCTTCGTATTCCGGCTGTGAAGTCATGGTGATCGGCTTGAGGAGAATCGATCCAGCCAAACAGGCCACCGCGTCCAATCCTCCCATGCTTTGGCTTGCCGCCTCCAGGACTGCGGTGGTTGCATCAAAATCATTGGCTTCCAGCACGTGACCTTGGCAACCCAGCGTGGCGGTGGCGGCATTGAGCCGTTCTGGATCTCGTCCCGTGATGCAAACTTGAGCTCCGCGGGACATGAGTTGCGATGCGGTTTCGTGGCCTATGCCACCTGACCCGCCAATGAGAACGATTCGTGTGCCTTGCATGAATGATGCTAGGCCGGACCGGAAGGGATTGGTCGAATTGGGCGCGATAACCGATTAAACCGCCTCAAAGCCACTGTTCCCGCTGAATTTGAGTCAAATTAGGACGTTTGGCTCTGCCCGAGGGGTGTTGGGTCTATGAATGGAGCGTCCATGAAGCAGTTGCTTTCCCCCAAAGATTTGGCACGAGCCACCGGCGTCAGCGAGTCCTCGTTGAAGCGTTGGGCAGATTCCGGCCGCCTGGAATGCACCCGCACCGCTGGTGGCCACCGAAGAATCCCCTTGGCGGAGGCCGTTCGTTTCATTCGTGAGTCCAGCATCTCTGTGGTCGATCCTTCGATGCTCGGGATCGCCATGCAAAATCAGCCGTCCCAATCGACGGAAGAATCCAACGAATATTTCAGCGATTTGGTCATGTCAGGTCGAGAGGATGATGCCATTGGCTACCTCTCGTCTGAATATCTTTCCGGCAACAGTTTCGCGAGTTTGTGCGATGGCCCTGTTCGCCACTGCCTCGAACGAGTTGGCCACGCTTGGGCCCAAACTTTCGATGGTCAAGAAAAGAACGTGCGGATTGCCGAAGAGCACCGCTCGGTCGACATCATCTTGCAGGGGCTGCAGCAGCTTCGCCGCATGGTGCAGTCTCCAGATACCGCCCCGGTGGCCATTGGTGGCGCCCCTCCGGGAGACCCCTACTTGGTGCCATCCCTCTGCGCGGCCCTGTCCCTGCTGGGCGACGGCTGGCGAACAGCAAATTTGGGACCAAGTTCCCCATTCGAGGTGCTCCGAACCGCTGCCGTGCGGGCCAAAGCCAAATTGGTTTGGGTGAGCATCTCTGTCGAATCTCCTGAAGACAGTGTCCGACAAGGTCTGGAGATGCTTTCGGAGACCATGCTGAGCATGAACGGTTCTGTGGTTGTAGGGGGCCGAAAATTGCCCGAAGAGCTCACCCGGGGCATTCCTGGAGTGCATGCCGCCACAACCATGCGAGAAATGGTCCTGTTCTCTCGTGGACTTCGCGTCCCAAACTCCTGATTTTCACTGCTCTCCCGATAAACTCTCCTTCTGATCGAAGGATGAGCCATGGCTGAGTCGGAACTCCAAAACGTACTTCTGCAAACGGTTGGCCGAAGCCACCCGCTTCTTGTTCACTTCCCGGTGGCCTTGTTGGTGGTGGCAGCAGCATCCGAGTTGGGAGGCCTTTGGCGGCGTTCTCCGGAAGTTGGAGCAATGGCGCGTGGCTTGGTCTGGTTTGCTTTGCCCGCAACGTTCGCGGCAGCATTCGCGGGTTGGACGATGTCAGAGCGTGATCCAGTTTCTCGGGCAATGGCCTCAACCCTGGAGTGGCATCGCTGGACAGGAGTTGGTGTCCTTGCTTTGACAGTTCTGTGTGTGCTGTTGAGGCAGAAGACCTCCGCGTTTCGGGGTGCTCTTTTTTGCGGTGCGATCGGGGTTGGTGTCACCGGGCACCTGGGGGGCACCATGAGTTGGGGTGACGGATATTTGTTGGAGCCCATCCAAAGTTGGCGTGCCGCCAATGCTCGAACCGAGCCTGCACCCGAGAGCGTGGTCCGCTTGAAAAATGAATCAGAGAGACCAGTCGGTGCTGCTCCCGGAGTGCTCTTGGGGGGACCCTCATCGTTGGATGTGTCTGAAGAAACGAAGCCACGGTTAAAAGATCCCGAAGCAGAGTCCACACCCATCAAAATGGAATTTGTCAAAGACATCCAGCCCATCCTTGAGAGGTATTGCGTTGAATGCCACGGGCCACGCAAAAAAAAGGGCGGGCTTCGTCTCGAACCCATCGATGCAGCGTTCCCGACCGGTGATGAGGATTTCTGGACCATGCTTCCTGGAGATGGTGAAAGTTCTCTCTTGGTGCAGCGCATGTTGTTGCCACGAGACGACGACGAGGCCATGCCTCCCAAAGGCGATGCGGTCCCCGCCGATGAGATTCAAAAGGTCATCACTTGGATCAACGCAGGCGCGCATGGGCCAGGTCTCGAACACATCAAGCGGGCGGCGACCAAGGCCGTCGATGAACGCCGTCTGGACCCTCTGGGCGTGCTGGAGCCAACCGAAGCCGAGCAGGCGTTGATTGATACTGCAGTCGCGGCGTTGCGGGATCGTGGTGTTGTGGTGCAAGCGGTGGCCCAGCGTCACTATGGTCTGGAGGTCAATCTTTCCCTGCTTCGACCAGCTGCCAGTGATGAGCACTTGGACCTGCTTCGTGGCTTGGAGCCAGTGCTGGTTCGGTTGGATTTGTCCCGCACCGCGGTCACCGACGAGGGCTTTGCCCAAGTTGCCGCTCTCCCAGAACTTCGCGACCTGCGGTTGGGGGGGACCCAACTCGGCGACGCCATTGCCCCAGTTTTGAAGCAAAGTCCCAAGTTGACCCGTTTGAATCTGTACGGAACAAAGTGTTCGGAAGCTCTTTTGCCGACCCTCTCAAATTTGGAGTCGTTGGAACGCTTGCACATTTGGGGATCGAAGATCTCCGGTGACTCTGCGATCGCATTCGCGACCGCGAACCCAGAACTCCGCGTGACTGGTCTTCCGCCGGTGGTTCGGGAGCCCATTCCGGAAGTGGTGGTTGACCCCGAGTCCATTGCGGAGATCCAACCCGAATTGAATCAGCCAACAACATCTGAAGTCGATTCAGAGCCTGCTTCGGAAGAAGTTCATTTCCTTACGAAGATCAGGCCCATTCTGGAAGCTCGATGCGTTTCCTGCCACGGTCCAAAGAAGAAAAAAGGTGGACTTCGTCTGGAACCCATTGCCGAAGCATTCCCCGAAGGTGAAGAAGACTGGTGGACCATCCTTCCCGGTGATCCAGCGGGAAGTTTGTTGGTCGAAAGAATCAAACTCACCGCAGATGACGATGGTGTGATGCCGCCGCGGGGTGAGCTTTTGACCAAAGAAGAAATTTCGCTTATCGAGCAATGGATCGCGCGAGGCGCGAAGCACACCAATTGACCTGGCCGAGGCAAGCATCAAGATGACCGAGAGCGCGTCGAGCATCCCCAGATTTATGGTGTGCCCGTATTGCGGGAGCATGCACAAAGATCACTTGCCCGAAATCTGTGAGTATTGCCATGGTCGACTTGACCCAGAAAGCCGGGAGCAAACCAGATCAGATCTTGGTCCATGGTTTGTGCGGAGCGTTGAACGACCTTTCTCGCCGGGCATGCGTTACGAAACGCTTGTTCGTCAATTGGGTTTGGGGCGAATCCGCTCCACCGATGTCATTCGTGGACCGACCACAAGTCAATTTTGGACCGTGGCCCGGAAGGTCCCCGGCCTCTCCCATCACTTCGGATTGTGTCATGCGTGTCAAGTCCCGGCCACGTCACAAGATGAATCATGCTCAGCGTGCGGCGTTTCATTTCGGGTCACGCTAGACCGAGATCGGATGGGTCTTGGTGGCGATGATGCTCAGGCTTCAGCCTTTGCAGAAGCATCAGATCTTCGTTCGATACCAAAGCATCCGGCCTCCCCAGCTGAGGTTGCGGATCTTGATTTCCCCAAAACCGAAGAAGAATCAAGTCCTCGAACGTCCAGCCAGCTTCGACGTGAACTGGTTGCGGCCCGTCGGCGTCAGAATGTTTTGCATTGGCTGGTTGGGGCCATGGTTCTCGGGGTATTGGCATTGTTGGTCCTGCAGGAGCTCAAATCACCTGTGGCGGTGTCCCCTGCAACTCCCGCACCGCCGTCCGCAACAAATTCACCGACATTGACACCCGCAGCGCCCACAGCTTCCGCATCAAAGTCGGCCGAGTCCGCGATCGATGCTCCAGTGGGCGCTGTCCAACAGATTCCGCCCGTCCCAACATCGCCCGTCCCAGACGAACCGTTGTCTTTGGACGACGCATTGCGTTTGTATCAGCGTGCCATAGATACCAGCCGAAGCGCTCAAATTCGGCAAGCCGAGTTGGGTGGTCTCGAAGTCGAACTTGCTTCTTTGGTTGCGTCTGCCCCTTCCGAACGAAGAGCGCAGTGGCAGACCCTAGAGAACTTGGTTCGCCAAGCGATTACGGATTTGCAGGCGGAACTTCGGTTGGCACCGGAAGCTTCCAGAGCGACATGCCCGCATAGTCCTGAAGCATGACCGCTCCCGCTTCGGTCAGTCGAATCTGCACTTCGGCCCACGATCGGTTTGGCAGATTCCAACCGGACCGATCCCACACTTGAAGCATCGTGTCATCGACAAGAACATGCGTCCAGCCGTCGTTCAAAAGTGAATTTGGGTCGAGGTCATCAAAGGGCCCCCTGTCCCACACGGCATGACGATTCACCCGTGAGAAGCGCCACCCATCGGCAACGCCAACGCCAAGCACTTTGGCAGATTCAGGAAGTGATCGGACTTCCGCCATGGGATTTGGTGGGGCATCTGGGATGGGCGTTCGGCCATCCAACACACCAGCTTGGCCAAATGCGGCCGTGGGCAGCCCTTGCCGTTGCCCCAGGAACGTCGCCAGCGGCACCAAAAGCATGACCCAAACCATGCCATGAGGCAGCCGTGACAAGGGCCGAGCCGCAATGAGGGCAAAGAGCGGAAGCATGGGCACCAGAAATCTTGATTGGGCGTGGGTCAGGAGCACAAACACGGCCAGACCCGAGCCAATGGCAAGACTGTCTTTGATCCGATCACGTTGTGGTGCCATGCCCAGCCCAACCAGTACCAGCCAAGGTGTCACACTCCATTGCCAGTGTCCAGAAGATCGATAACCCAGCCATTCAGTCCAGAGCGCGGCAAGAGAACCACCACCGGTATGTGCCGCTTCCCAATTGGCACTTTGGATTGCTGTCCAATGTCCAAGCCCAAAAACCCCCGTCAACAACGGGAAAAATGGTGAGCCCACAGTAAGGGTATTGTCCAACAACCAGGGCATTGACACGATGGTTGCAATGCCAACGGACAGCAAAACGGGCTTGGACTGTCGACGATTCGGTTCGGCGAAATACATCAGCGCCAAAGGCAATGCCAACAACAGTGCCGCACTTGGTTTGGCCAACGCGATGCCTCCCGCCAAAAGCCCTAGGCAACACGCTTGGCCAGAAGCTTTCGATTCACGGAGATGCAGGGTCAATGCGCAAGCAGGAAACAGGACAAAAGCTTCGGTGTAGGCCATCGAGCCTGTCACCATGATCCAAGGTGTCATCAAGAAAACCAAAGCGGCGGCAGCATGTTTCTGACGCAGCAAGCTGGCCGTATTGATCGTCAAAATCGCGCACAGCATTTGGGCGGCCAAGCCCGTGACATCATGGGTTCCTCCCGACAAGGCATGCAGATGAAGGAAGGCACTCTCGGCCCCGCCGGGCAGGCCAGAGTAAGCGTTGGTGGTGAGGGGACCCATCCGACCCAGCGTCCACCAATCGGCTGGCAGCGCGAGGTGATAAGACAGCACGTCATACCCGCCGAACTCGGTATCCCAGAGCCAGCCCGGAGGCACAAGTGCAGCAGTCCCCAGCACAGCCAAAGGCAGCATCCAAGTCCATTCCATCTGTGGCCAACCCAAATGGGTTGGTCTCGACCGGCGATATCCCAAAAGTCCGAGGGCCAGCAATCCCCAGGCGGATGTGAGGTCCATCAGTCCCAGTCGGCCAAGGCATTGATCCAAAAAGACCAGGCCCACCACGCCCACCACCGGGCCCATTTCGGACGAGTTGGGCAACAGCCAGTGCCCATAGCCTCTCGCGGACAGCCACCAGAGCCAAGCCAGCCCAAGTGAGGGCAGGGAATGCAGCAAACCGCTTCCGATTTCGGTGGCCCCGCCCAGCAACAAAAGGAATGGCACCAACGCCAACGTGCACAGGATGGGCAGGATTGACCGTGGCATGGACTTTGCAGAGTACCTCTTCGGCCGCTGGCCCTGCGGACAAGGAGGTCCCCGTGAAAGTCTTGATTTTGGCCATTTTGACCCTCGTGACCACCCCAGGTGGGGTGCTGGCGCAAGATTTGAGCGCAATATCTGCCGAACCCGCGACGATCCGCTTGGTGGATCTTCTGAGATTTCGAGATCAACAAGCTCGGGTTTTCGAAGGCGTGGGTCTCGTGACAGGTCTTGATGGCAGCGGGGACCGACTGAAGAGTGAGGATCGCCTTCGACCACTCGCCGGCGTTCTGGAGCGACATGACGTTCCCTTTCTTCAAACCTTGGATTTGCTCAAGACCGGGAACTCAGCGTTGGTCATGGTGCAGTGCAAAGTGCCAGCTGCTGGCGGCACTGAAGGCGATCAATTCGATCTCACAGTCAGCACCCTGCTCGATGCCAACGACTTGGAGGGCGGGGTCTTGTTGACCACGTTGTTGCGAGATCCATTGCTGCCAAATGCGACTCCGACCATGCAAGCGAGTGGTGTGATTGAGTTGGCGGCGGAGATCTCGAGCCGTGGCTCCATTTTGGATGGTGCACAACTCTTAAAGCCAATTCTTCGCACCGCAATAGGGCACCTGCGTCATATGCGTGATCCAGATGGCTCCATCCGATTGACCCTCCGGGCCGCCTGGCGACATCCCTTGGTGTTCGAGTACATCAATTCCAAGTTTGATTATGTCCTGCAGCCAGTGAACGAGGACTTTGGAGCGTTTGTGGTGCCACCTGAAAAAGGTGCGGTGCTGAATGATGTCTTGAAGACCCTGATTCCGATCAGCGATTTGCCGGCGGTGCGAAGGGTGGTCATCGACAAAGCCACACAATCTATTTTTACCAGCGGAAGCGTCATGGTTCGTCCGTTCCATTTCAGTGTTGACGGCATCAAATTGCTACCCGATCCGAGCCGTGAGGCAGATGCCCAACCCTTGGGGGAGGCGTTGGCCATGCTTGAAGATTTGGGGGCAACCGCCGAACAGCGGATTGCGTTCATCCGCCAAGCCGACGAAGCCAGTGCACTCTTCGGGGAGGTCGTCGAACAATGATTTCGCCTTTGCCCACAATTGCTGAGCATTCTTCGTCCACTTACGAGCGGGCCGATGCCGCCGCGCGACAGTTGGTGGGGCAAGCGTTCTTGGTCCCCCTCCTGAAGGAAGTCCGGGAATCCACTTCCGCGCATGGCATTTTTGCACCTGGGGCAGCCGAAAAGCGCTTTGGTCCCATCATCGATCACCAGATGGCCGATGCCTTGATGACCAGACTCGATTTGGATCTCATTGCCAAAGTTCGCCAAGACATCGTGAACAAAGAACCCTCAAAGGCGGAGGTCACATCCTGATGGCCACCAAGTTGGAACGTCTCAGCAGCGTGCTCGAAGCCCAGCATCAAGCGTGGTCGGAGCTGGAGAATGTCCTTTCGATCAGAAGACAAGCGTTGCGCACCGGAGACATCGAAGGCGTCACCAAGGACAGTCGCCGCGAACATGTCATCGCCGAGACCTTGCGTCAATTGGATGCTGAACGTGTGGAGTTGGCCACTGCGTTAGGGGCTTCAACCATTGATGATGTCTTGGACCAACTCCCCGCGTCTGAAAAAGACAAACTCAATAAATTGCGCGAAGGCATTCAGTTGGCCGCAGCCCGGGTGGCCGAGGCGTACGCCGTTCTTCGTGATGCCACCACGCGCATTTCAGGCATTGTTCGTGGTGCGGCTCAGACGGTGAAAGAAACCGAGCTCGGGGCACAACCGTGGGCCCGTTCGGGAAGAATTCCCCAGACTTCTTTCTCTCTTGGACTTCGGGTGGAGGCGTAACGATGCTTGGTGGATTCCAAATTGGTCGCTCCGCACTGCTGACTTCCCAGCGAGCCATGCAGGTCACGGGTCAGAACTTGGCCAACGCGGCCACCATTGGGTACCGACGCCGCACGGTGGAACTTACGTCCCTGGGGGCGAGAAACGGCGTGTTCTCCGGTCAAGGCGTTGGCATTTCGTCGATCCGTCGCGAACTCGATCCTGCCCTCGCAGCGCGATTGCGTGGGGCGTTGTCCATGGAAGTGGCCAACGGTACGGAATACACCTATCTGTCCCAGGTCGAAGCCTTGCAAGACGCGCTT
Source organism: Phycisphaeraceae bacterium (assembly GCA_004213555.1). Lineage (GTDB taxonomy): Bacteria > Planctomycetota > Phycisphaerae > Phycisphaerales > SM1A02 > UBA8653. Next base: position 46,102 of record SHAP01000011.1, read on the forward strand.
GGCGACAACAACTTGAGCTCTGAGTTGACAGCGTTCTTTGGCGCTTTCAGCAATCTGGCCGACAATCCATCCGATGACGCCCTGCGTGGTTTGGCGGTCTCTCGTGGTACGGCCCTGGCGGACCGTGTCAATCGGTTGCACGAGGATTACCTCAACGCTCGAACAAACCTCGACGCAGATCTTTCGGCGAGTGCAGGACAAATTGATCAACTCTTGACTGACATTGCCACCCTCAACGGAGAGATTGTTCAATCTCAGGATGGTGATGTCTCGGCTTTGCAGGACCAGCGTGATCTCAAACTCGATGAACTGGCCCAGTTGGTTGAGATCGATGTGATCGGTCAGCCCGCGGGTTCCGTGACGGTCCAGGTGAATTCCATTCCGGTGGTTTTGGGCAACCAAAGTCTGGGATTTGAATTTGAAAGAACGGACGGCGGTATCGAACTTCGTACCAAGGATGGCACCATTTTGAATCCCACTGGGGGTGAAATCGCGGCCCTTCGCCGTCAGGATGCGGAAACCATTCAGCCCGCTCTGGATGCTTTGGAGTCGCTCACCAACCAGTTGGTGTTCCAAGTCAATCGTGCCCACAGCTCGGGGCAAGGAACGGTTGGTTGGGAAGTGGCGCAAGGATTCAGCTTGGGCGACCGCACTGTTCCGTTGGCCGACCTTGGCTTGCCCGTCACACCAGCTCCAGGTGGGTTCTCACTGCACGTTCTGGATCCCGAAACCGGTGATCGCGTCACCCGTACGATTGGCATTGATCCAAGCACCATGAGTGTGGACGACATTGTTGACGCCGTGAATGCCGCTGCCGGAGATTTGGGTGTGGTGGCTTCGGCGGATGATGGTGGCCGTCTGACCCTCACGGCGCCTACGGGCCGGACGCTGCAGTTCTCCGACGATCCGACTGGTGTCTTGGCAGCCATTGGTATCAATTCATACTTTGAAGGCAGCGCTGGGGACTTGGCGGTCCGCTCAGCTTTGGTGGATGACCCACGATTGTTGGCGGCAGGTTCCAACTTGGAAGAAGGCTCCAATGGCACCGCATTGTTGATGGCGCAGTTGGGAGACCTTGACAACGATGCATTGGGCGGGCGGTCGTTGCAAGATTTCTGGATCACGCACGTGGATGATGTTGCGGTCCGAACGGCATCGGCACGTAACGCGCTGCAAGCGTCATCGATCGTGCGTGAGAATCTCGATTTGGCCATGCAACAGCGGTCCGGTGTGAGTATGGATGAGGAACTGCTGAATTTGACCACTTGGCAGAACCAATATCAGGCCGCTGCCCGCTTCTTAGAAACCCTTGATGAAACCATGCAGGAGTTGCTCCGCCTGGCGTGAGGTCCATGATGAGTTTGAATCCCATCGCATCTCGAGTTCCTACCCTTCTGTCTGGCCGTCTGATGGGCGGCTCCATCGCGCAAACGCAGCGTGAAATGCTTGATTTGCAGTTGGGCTTTGCTTCGGGCACACGTTTGCAACGAGGAAGTGATGATCCTCGGGCCACCCGAGCCATTCAGCTGTTGCAGAGTTCGATGGATCGTCGAGACCAGCGTCTCAATGCGATCTCTTGGGGTGAAGCCGTCTTGGGACGGGTGGACACCAGCTTGTCTTCTTTGACCGATCTGGTCACCGAAGCCCGAGCTCTTGCGGTCGGGCAAAGTGATGATTCCGCGGACGCCGATTCACGTGCCGCGCAAGCGGTGGTTGTGTCATCCATGATCGATCAACTGTTTGCCGAAGCCAACGCCGAGTGGCAGGGGTTGCACATTTTTGGTGGCCAAAATGGTGGACAACGACCATTCGCTTCTTTCTTGGGTGGTGTTCGCTATCTGGGATCTGGCGCTGGACTGGTCAACGACAATGGGTTGGGGTTGCCGATCACACTGTCGGGTGACGAAGCTTTTGGCGCTGTCAGTGCTCGCGTGGCGGGACAAGTCGATTTGAATCCTGCCCTCTCCAATGGGGTGTACCTCGAAGATCTCGGTGGTGTGGATGGCGTAGGTGTTACCGGGGGAGTTGTTGAACTCACGGTGGGAGCCAACACCACTGAAGTTGATCTCAGTGGTGCCGCAACCGTCGGTGAAGTTCTCGACCGCTTGCAAGCGGAACTGGACAACATTGCCCCAGGATCCACCGTCTCAACCAATGGCAGCCGATTCAGCTTTACGGTGGCGGGGGCCGATGATCTCACGGTTGTTGGTGTTGCAGGAGATATTGGTCCAGGTCTTGGCCTTGAAGGCACCTTTGTTGCAGGAGCGACCACCACCGGTGGCGACACGCAACCCAAATTGCTCAGCCGGACTCGGATTGCCGACCTCGAAGGTCTGTCGGGGCCGTTGGGCAGCATTCGGCTTGAGAACGGCGGAAATGTCCAAACAATTGACCTTTCGGGAGCCGAAACCATTGCTGATCTGCAGAACTTGATCGACTCGGCGGATCTGGGGATTCGCCTTGAAGTGGAGCAGGACGGCACCCTTTCCATGTTGAACGAAGTTTCGGGGACATGGATGAGTGTTGGTGAGGATGGAGGCGACACCGCCACGCTCCTTGGACTGCGTTCGATGGGGCTCGACACACCACTTTCCGTCTTCAATGACGGTGACGGAGTGCCTGTCCGCTCGGGAAGTGTTGATCCTGAGACCGGGTTACCAAACCCTGCCGCGGACGTTGATTTCACCATCAGTTTGGCCGACGGCCGTTCGTTTGAAGTTGACTTGGCAGGCGTTGAAACCGTTGGGGATGTGCTCGCGGCGCTGCGGGCTGCAGCTGGGGCAGCAACTCCTCCAATTGGACCCGCGGAATTCACGGCGGAACTGGCCACCACCGGCAATGGCATTGTTTTGACCGACAACTCCGGAGGCATGACGGGCACATTTACGGTGACGCCAGCCAACGGTTCTCGGGCCGCCAAAGCATTGGGTTTGCTGGCCCCGGTGTCGGGGAATGTGATTTCGGGTGAAGACCGGTCGATGGTCGCGGTCGAATCACTGTTCACCCATCTGAAAGCTTTAGAAAAGGCTCTGCTTCAAAACGACAACTGGTCCATTGAGCAAGCAGCCATCGATCTTCAGGATGATCTTGATCGGTTGATTGATGTTCGGGGGGCGGCGGGTGCTCGAGGCGAACGGCTGCTTCTGGCCAAAGATCGCGAGTCCGAATTGTCGATCATGGAAGCATCTTTGCTTGGTGAAGCGCGTGACTTGGATTTGACCGACGCCGCCCTGCAATTGACGAATTTAGAACAACAGCTGCAAGCCACGTTGGCGGTGACAGCAAGAATGCAGCAACTCACGCTGCTCAATTGGCTCGGATAGAGCCGATATCCAAGTGCCGTGCTGAGCAACCTCGCAGCACGGTCAGCAGGAGGCACGTCCCAATCGCGTTGGTTGGGAGTCCAGGAAGGACGAGGTTCAGAGGATGTGTTTGATGTCCAATCTTAAAATCGAGACCACCCGATTCGGCACTGTCAGCGTCGATGGCGACCGAGTGCTCGAGTTTCCATCCGGACTGCTTGGCTTTGCCCACGCAACCCGGTGGGTTTTGTTGCAGCCCGATGAAGAGGGATGTTTTTACTGGTTCCAATCTTGTGATCAGGAAGATTTGGCTTTTGTAGTCACGGATCCCCAGTACTGGGTTCCCGACTTTGAAGCGATCATCCGCCGTGAGCAGTTGGAAGAGCTTGGCGCCAACCAAATCGAGGACGCGCAGGTTTTCGTCATCGTCAACCGGTACCAGAACACATTGACCGCCAACCTTCAAGGACCTTTGGTGGTTGGAACCGCCTCACGACGCGGCATGCAGTTGGTCTTGGCCGAAAAGCGTTGGACCACGCGTCACGTCATTGTGGAACTCGAAGCCGCCAGCGCTGCGCGGACCGCATAACTGTTGCCTGATTGTTGGTGGTCCACCCGCCACCATCTTTCACCTCAGCACGAGAGCCAGGAAGGAACCGAATGCTCGTACTGTCTAGACATCGCGATGAAACCATCATGCTTGGCGACGACATTGAAGTCACCGTCGTCGATATCCGCGGCGACAAAGTCCGCTTGGGGATCCGGGCCCCGGAAGCGGTCACCGTGCACCGCAAAGAGATTTGGGAGGCCATCCGGCAGGAGAACCAGCGGGCGGCTTCAAGTGAAGCCATCCCTCAGTTCGCCGGTGAGCAGTCGCCTCAATTGCGAATAGCAGCAGCAGGGATTTCCAAACGGAAGGCTTGACCCGAATATTGGACAAAAAGAGTCCGATAACCGCCAAAAGTCCGGAAAAGTCGGTGCCGAATTCAGGAAGCCTCCAGATTGGACCGATAGAACGAACAGCCGACGCGATGTGTTCGCGTCATTTCCTGGCGGAGTCCGGGGAGCCGAGTCAAATTTTGAGGGCAGGAAGCCGCGTCCGTTCATGACCCCCGAAGGAATGGGGGCACTCTCTTTCGGAGCAATCATGTCCAGCATCAACACCAACGTCTCCTCTATGCTCGCCCGTCGGGTGCTCGGCCAACAGCAGTCGATGATGACCCAGACGCTCGAGCGTCTCTCCACCGGTGTCTCCATCAACCGTGGATCCGACAACCCTGCCGGCCTCATCGCCTCGGAAAGCCTCCGAGCTGAAAAAGCCGCCATCAACGCCGCCATCGGCAATGCCGAACGTGCCGAGCAAATGGTCAACATCGCCGAGGGTGGTCTCCAAGAGATCAACAACCTCTTGGTCGAACTCCAATCTTTGGTCGGTCAGTCGGCCAACGAAGCAGGTCTGTCCTCCGACGAGCGTGCGGCCAACCAGCAGCAGATCGACTCGATCCTCTCCACGATCGACAGCATCGCCAGCTCCACCGAGTTCAACGGTCAGAAGCTCCTCAACGGTGGCTTTGACTACACCTTCGATAGCAACTTCGATGACCAGACTTGGACCTACGCCAGCGTGAACAGCGCGAAGTTCTCAGGTTCCAATGCCATCGACGTCAACATCTCGGTCCAAACTGAGGCCGAGCAAGCCGTACTCTACTTCGAGACGGGTGCAACCTTTGACGCAGACGCCGATGGTGACTTCAACGGTACCGAAACTCGCACGGTTGAAATCAGCACTTCTCAAGGTGTGCAGCAATTCACGTTTGCAGAGGGTACGGAACAAGAAGACATCATTGCGGCCCTGAATTCCTACGGCGAAGAGCTCGGTTTCTCAGCGGCCCAAGACGGAACCGATACCGACTTCATTGCCATCACCAGCACCAACTATGGTTCTGCTGAAAGTATTCGTGGTCGAGAAATTCAGTCCAACTTTGGCTCCTTCACCACCGACGTCACCGTGGCTTCCGTCAACGATGCTGCCGACACAGGAGTGGACCTGGGCGCATTGATCAATGGTGTGCAAGCCGTGACGAATGGTCTGAACGCTCGCGTCTCCACCGGCAACCTCGATATTGAGTTGACCTTGAACGGCGCTTCGCTCACCAACGCTGCGGGCGCAGATAACGACTTCCAGATCACTGGTGGTGGTGCGAACTTCAACTTCTCCCCCTCGGTTGACGATGCCGGCAAGACCGCCATTGGCATCAAGACCGTCGGCTCCCAGTTCTTGGGCAATGGCGTCGCCGGATACTTGGACGATCTTAAGTCCGGTGGGAGCGCCAGCGTCGATGGTGGCAGCACGACTTCCGCTCAGGAAATCATCGACTTGGCCATCAAGCAAGTCTCGGCCCAACGTGGTCGTCTCGGTGCCTTCAGCAAGAACACCGTGGGTTCGACCATCAAGAACCTCGGCGTCAGCCTCGAAAACACCGCGGCTGCAGAGTCCGCCATCCGTGATACAGACTACGCCTTCGAGACTGCAGAACTCACTCGTCTGCAGATCATGAACCAAGCGGCGACCCAGGCCTTGGCCCTCGCCAACAACGCACCCACCGCGGTGCTGAGCCTTCTCGGCTAATCCCGGAGGGAAGAGAGAGTCCTCCACGCGGCGGCCCAACGGGCCGCCGCTTTTTTGTTTTAGGAGATCTTGCCGAGGGCGTGATCGACGTCTTCCAAAAGGTCTTCGGCCTCTTCAATGCCGCACGAGAACCGCACCAATCCGTCGTCGATACCCAACGCCGCCCGGTCCGCCGCGGGGACCGAAGCATGGGTCATGATGGCCGGATGCTCGATCAGGCTTTCCACGCCGCCCAAACTTTCCGCAAGGGTGAACAGGTTGACCGACTCCAAGAAGGTTCGTGATGCGTCGAGGCCACCGGCCAATGTTGCGGTGATCATGCCACCGCCGGAACGCATTTGCTTTTGCGCGATGGCGTGTTGAGGGTGGGAGGTAAGTCCCGGATACACCACGCGCTCGACTTTTGGATGAGCTTCGAGCATGCTCGCCAGTTTCAAACCGGTCTCGGAATGTCGGGCCATCCGAATGCCCAGGGTCTTGGTTCCCCGCAAGTTCAAGTAAGCATCCATGGGCCCAATCACCGCGCCCACCGAGTTCTGCAGGAAACGCAGTTTGGTGGCCAGTTCAGCATTTCCGGTAACCAAGACGCCGCCCACCACATCGGAGTGGCCTCCGAGGTACTTGGTTGACGAGTGCATGACGACGTCAATGCCGTGGGTTAGGGGTTGTTGAATGGCAGGTGAGCAGAACGTGTTGTCGCACGCGGTCAGAATGCCATGTTCTTTCCCGATTGCGGCAATGGCGGCCAAGTCCACCACCTTCAGCATGGGGTTGGTTGGGGTTTCCACCCAAATCAAAGCCGTCTCTGCGTCAACTGCATCGGCCACTTGGTTGGGATCGCTGGCGTCTACGAATTCAAACCGAAGCCCGGCGGAGTGGGCCCGCACTTGGCGGAAGAGACGATGGGTGCCACCGTACAGATCGTCCGAAGCCACAACTTTCGCGTTGGCAGGGAGGTGATCCAAGAGGGTTGCAATCGCGGCCAGTCCTGAGGCAAAGGCAAATCCGCCATAGGTGACATCATCAGACTCGCACAGTTCCGAGCCTTCCAGTCGGGCGATGCATCGTTCCCATGCGTAACGGGTGGGGTTGTGGCTGCGCGAGTATTCGAAGCCGGCGTGCTCACCCGGTGACGACTGTGCGTAGGTAGAGGAGAAAGACACGGGCGGCATGACGGCGCCGGTGACGGGGTCAGGAGTCTGCCCAGCGTGGATGCAACGGGTTGAAAAGCCATGATGGGGTTCGATATGGGCCACAGCATGTTCCTTATTGTTTTTGCCGGAGGAAGTTCAAAAGGTCGATCCGGGTGATCAAACCAAAATACTGATCCGAAGAAGCCACAATGGCCACACGATCTTGGCCAAAAATAGGCAGCAAGTCGTCTGTGCTCGCGTCTGGACAGATGGTTTCAAGATTCGTTGACATAATTTCTCGGACCGGTCGTTCCCAAGCGGCCTGATCCGTCACGACGGCCCTCAGAACGTCGGACTCGTCCACAATGCCAATGGGATTCTGGTGGTCCAAAACGACAGCCTGAGAAATGTCGTGCAAACGCATGGTTCGGTGCACTTGCGCGAGCGGCTCGTCCGGCTGGAAAACATGGTCTTCGCCTTCGGTGTGGTTGCATCCGATCAGATCTCTGAGGTCTCCAAAAGCGTGCTTCTCGAGGAGTCCTTGATCGCGCATCCAGACATCGTTGAACAGTCGATCCATGTACTTGGCTCCCAGATCGCACACAAATGTCACGCAAGTTTTTGGTTCGGTTTGCGCGCGGCACCACCGGAGTGCTGCTGCCACCAGCAAGCCAGTGGACGAACCACCCATGATTCCTTCTGCTCGAAGCAGTTCACGGGCAACCAAGAAAGACTCTTTGTCGTCCACCGTAATGGCCTCGTTCAAAAGCGAGATCTCAGCAATGTCAGGGACAAAATCTTCACCGACTCCTTCGACCAACCATGATCCGGCTTCGATGGTTTTTCCTTCGTTGATCAGAGGGGCCAGAATGGACCCAGCGGGATCCGCCAGAACCAACTCGATCTCAGGATTCTTTTCTCGAAGGTAGTTGCCGCAGCCACTGATGGTGCCGCCCGAACCAATGCCGGCCACAAAGCAGTCGATGTTGCCTTCAGTTTGGGACCAGATCTCTGGACCGGTTGTTTCGAGGTGCGCACTCGGGTTGGCGGCATTTTCGAATTGGTTGATGAAAAATCCATTCGAATCGTTTTCGGCCAGAGCACGGGCCAAGTCTTGGTAGTACTGGGGGTGTCCGCGGCCCACATCGGACCGGGTCAGCACCACTTCAGCGCCAAGAGCTTTGAGGTGGGAGATCTTCCCCGCGCTCATCTTGTCCGGCATCACCACTTTGACTTGGTACCCTCGGCTGATGCCGACCAAAGCCAACGCAATTCCGGTGTTGCCAGCGGTCCCCTCATAGATGGTTCCGCCGGGTTTCAGCAGTCCTTCCTCCTCGGCACGGTTGATCATGCTGATCGCAATTCGATCTTTGATGGAGTTGCCAGGGTTCTGACACTCCAATTTGAGCAGCAAGGTGCAGGGGCCGGTGTCAAGGTTCCGGACGCGAAGCATGGGGGTCCCACCAATGAGGGCGGTGATGTCCTCCGCGATCTTTGGCAGGGGTTCGTTGGTGTTCATTGGTCGTCCTCTCCGAACAGAGATTGTGCATCGGGTGGAGTCCACCCGATATGGTGCGCACCCGCGTCCGTCAATCGACGCCCCGAACGAGTTCTCGCCACCATCCCTTCCTGCAGCAAGAAAGGTTCAACCAGATCTTCTAGGGTTCGTGCGTCCTCACCAATGGTTGCCGCAAGCGCTTCCACTCCTGCGGGTCCGCCTCGATAGGTCTCTGCCAAAGTCGTGAGGTAGCGACGGTCCAGTTCATCGGTTCCGGCGTGATCGATTCCCCAGAGTTCAAGGCAAGCTTGTGCGGCTTCGAGATCAATTGAGCCGCTGCCTCGCGCTCGCGACCAGTCATCGGTTCTTCGCAGGAGGCGTATTGCAATCCGCGGAGTACCACGTGATTTGCCCGCCAGTTCGGCCAATGCTTCTGGTGCGGCATCCAACTTCAGACGATCAGCAACGCCTTTCAAAATCGCTTGGAGACCTTCTTGGTCGTACAGCGTCATGTGATGGACCAGTCCGAACCGACTGCGCAGGGCCGAAGTCAAACTTCCGGCCCGCGTGGTGGCCCCTACCAAGGTGAAGGGTTGGAGCTTGAAGGATTCCGTTGTGGCATGCAGCCCAGAGTCGATGGTGACATCAACATGGAAATCTTCCATAGCGGAGTACAGGAACTCCTCGACCGGTGCTGGCAGACGATGTATTTCATCGATGAACAGCACATCTCCGGCTTGGAGTTTTAAAAGCATGCCGACCAGATCTTTGGGCTGCATCAGAACTGGACCTGATGTCGCATGAGGGGTGGTGCCAAGTTCATTGGCAACGATCCGGCCCAGCGTGGTCTTGCCGAGACCGGGAGGTCCATGCAAAAGCACGTGGTCCAAAGCGCCGCCTCGGTCTTTGGTCGCTTCGAGAGAGATCCGAAGCCGCTCCACCAGTTCCGGTTGTCCAAGGTAGTCGGACAACTGCTCGGGACGAACCGATGGTTCTCCGCCTTGGTCGTCTGGGGTCAGCTCCGGCGTGATGATGCGTTTTCTCGCCATGGACTGTGATGGTATCGGTCAAAACGAAGACCGGCGTCCCAAAGGACGCCGGTCGGTGGATTCCCGAATTTTGGCCGGGATCAGTCGGCCAAGATGTCCCGACCGCGAATGCCTTCGGTGGTCAGAACGTGGAAAGAGGTCTGGGCGAAATCGTACGCCGTATCGCTGTAGTAGCCGTCGGCCCCAAACGTGGTTTGTTTGTGCCAAAGACCAGCGGGGAACTGTCCAGCTTGTTGTTGCTGGGCAATGACTCGCCCATCGGCCCGTTCGGCCTTTCGGACACCAACGGTTTCGGTGTGGGCGTCATAAAAGAGGGTGGCTGGGTTCGATTCCCAAGAACCATTGAAGTAGTAAGGCTCGCAGCCGCCATAGGTGCCTGGCTGGAAGCTTGGATTGCACTCGGCCCGGCGTGCCTGCAGCCAGTGGTGTTCGGTCATATGGGTCTTCAGCGCGGAATACTTCGCTTGATCCATGCCAGGTGACCGGAAGGTGCCTGGTCTTACATAGGGGTTGCTGAAGGGCTGAGCAGCGCTTGGGGTCATGAAATTGGGGGAGTACATCGCGGATGGGGAAAGGATGTACGAGGACCAGACTGGAATATCACCGATCGCCCCGGGAGGGAGGTCGCAGTACTCGCCTGGATCTTGGAAGCAGTCACAGCCCGATGCGCCATTGGAGACTGCTTCTTGGACCACAGTGTCTTTGGGGGCGTAGAACGATTTGTCGTAGAAGCGTCCCGAGACGTACTGGTTGAACTGGCGGCAATTCACCAAGCGGAACGCGCCGAAGTACTGAATACCGTTGCTGGCTTGGAAAACAATGGGTTGAATCAGCGAAACGTTGCCGCCTTGCCCTGGCTGTTGGAAGTACCGGAAGTACACGGTGTTCTGTGAACCATCGCAGTCAGGGTACCCCCAACCCAAGTCAACCGGTGGGTGCCATGAGCCCGTGCCTTGGTTGCCGTGGGCTTGGGCGTATGCGGTTTGGGCGGCGACCGCAGATCCGCCGTATTGGGCGAAGTTGTCGTCGATCAAGGTGAACTGTCGGTTGTTCCACTCGGCCGCATATGAGGCATGGGCCTTGCCCATTTGAGAAAGGTTGGACAACGACTGGGTCAACTTGGCTTGATCACGGGCCTTACCAATGGCAGGCAGAAGGATCGAAACCAAAAGGGCAATGATTGCGATCACCACCAGCAATTCAACAATGGTGAATCCTCGAGGGGTCGCCATTTGTGGAGTCTTGGTTGAAGACATGTGCGGGAATCCTTTCGGGTGCTCCAGAGAGTGATTTCGGGAGTCTAATCGTACCCTGAACCACTGTCTGATTTCAGATGAAATCCACATTCGCAGGATTTCAGAGAGGGTTTCGGCTCACAAAGGGTCGAACTTGGCCGACCGGTCAAAGAATTTCGACAATCTCAAAGCGTTTGGGGCCACGGCGAAGATCAACCCGGATGATTTCCCCCACCCGGGCCCTCATCAATGACTCGCCCATGGGGGAACCGGTGGTGACTTCGATTTCATCGGAGTCGAAATCTCCAGAAGCCTCCCCAACGAGCTTGTAGATCGACTCTGCCTCGGTTTCAGTGTCTCGGAGCTTCACACGGGCCCCAAGAAAGACCATGTCCTCCGGCATGTCGGAATCTGTCATCACGAGTGCGTTTTCCAGCCGCTCCTGCAAGTCGCGGATTTTGGCCTCGTTCATGCCCTGATCTTCACGAGCAGCGTGGTACTCAGCGTTTTCTTTGAGGTCTCCGAGGGCCCGCGCTTCAGCAATGCGTTCCACAATTTTGGGGCGCATGTCGATGCAGGCTTTTAATTGCTCTTCAAGGCGAGCTTTGTCTTCAGAAGAGATGTAATCCATGGGTTTACCTCGTGAGGGGAGATTTTATACCACAGCGGATACCGGCTCAGGCAACCTTCTTCTTTCTGCTGCCAGGCCTAGGATCAAACTCTTATGTCCATTTATGGCATTCTTCGAGCTTTGCGGGGGGGCTGGGGCCTGGCGTGCTTCTGGTTCTACACCATTGCCTTTCTGATTGCTTTGCCGACTGTTTTTCTGTTTCCCCCTGCCACCATTGTGATGTTTGGTTCCGCACTGCTCTCCCTCCCCTTTGCGGTTTTGATTGGCATTGTGATTCGAGTGACGTACCGCGCTTGGAGCCGAAGGGTGCTCGCGGCTGGGCGATGCCCAGCTTGCCGAAAGCGGATGCAAACACATCGGGATCCAACGGTCAATTGGAAGTGTGAGTTTTGCGATCGGGTTTTCGATCCCGAAGGGGAGGAGCAAATGGCACGGACAAATCTGCCGTCTCAAACAACGGATGCAACGAAGTACACTGCGCTTCGATGACGCGTCCTGATGGTCAACTCTTGAATCCCGACGCACCGGGTGTTTTGGTCACCGGCGCGGCTGGAGAAGTTGGTCATACCATTTTGCGTGGCTTGGCCGCCGGTGGGGCCCAGCAAGTGGTGGCCACGGATCTTCGGTCCGTGCCTCTTGATGGTGCATTTTGTGTGCAAGGAGATCTGCTCGATCCGAACTTGGTGGAGTCACTGTTCACGGGGCGAATCGGATTGGTGATCCATCTTGCTGCCCTTCTGAGTTCGGCAGGCGAGCAACATCCCGATCTGGCTTGGCGAATCAATGCCGACGCCACTTGGAATTTGATGCGTCAAGCCATGTCCCATGCGGAAGCGCATGGGCACACCGTGCGCTTTGTGTATCCCTCCTCGATTGCAGTGCACGGCAGAAATGCCAGTCAGAGTCATCCACTGTTAGAAGATGAAGCCATAGCGCCGCGAACTTTGTATGGCGTGACCAAGCGGGCCATGGAACAAGCGGGCACTTGGCTTTCGGAGGAGTGTGGTCGGATGCTGGGGCAGGAAACTGGTGCCACCTTTGATTTTCGCACGATCCGATATCCCGGTCTCTTGTCTGCTGAGACACTTCCCACGGGGGGTACCAGTGATTACGCCCCCGAAATGGTGCACGCCGCGGTCCGAGGTGAAAAAGCAAGTTGCTTTGTTCCCCCTCACGCCCAGCTCCCTTTCATGACCATGCCCGAAGCAGCGGAGGCCACACTGGCTTTGGCTTCTGCTCCGCGGTCTTGTTTGCAGCAAAATGTGTACGCAGTCGGCGGCTTTGCGCCAACCGTGGCCGAACTCGAAAATGCACTTCGAGATCGGTTCCCAAACTTCGAAGTGGACTACGACCCCCATCCCTTCCGCTCAGAAATTGTGGATTCATGGCCAGCAGATGTGGACGACTCTGCGGCCCAGCGTGACTGGGGTTTCGAGCGAGGACTGGACTTGGGCTCCGCATTGGACGACTATCTCATCCCTGGTATTCGGAATGCACACTCTCAGAGCAAGTACGAATGCGAAGAAACACCGAGGACCCTTTGATGCCGACGGCCTCCGCCAACGAACACTTTGAATCCAGAGCCCAATCCCTTTTGCAAGGGGTGAAGGACTCCGGCCAATGGAAGCACCTTCAAACCATCGAAAGTGCCATGGCCCCTGAAATTACGCTTGAAGGTCACGGCACAGTCTTGTGTTTTTGTTCCAACAACTACCTTGGACTTGCCAACGAGAACCGCGTGGTGCAGGCAGGGCATGACGGGCTTGATCGACATGGTGGAGGCACGGCATCTGTCCGATTCATTTGTGGAACGTTCTCCGCCCATCATGAACTTGAGCAACGCATCGCTTCTTTTTTTGGGTTTGAGGCCAGTTACACCTTTGTGTCGTGTTGGACGGCAACCGAAGCGCTGTTCCCCACGTTGTGCACTCCTGCTGATGCCATCATCTCCGATGAATTGAATCACGCGTGCATCATTGATGCGATCCGGCTTGCCGCCGGCATTCACAAAGGTTTGCGAAAGAGCGTCTACCGCCATTCAGACATGGACCACCTGCGAGAGCGTCTCGCTGCGCTTCGGGCCGACGCTGATTTTGATGGTGTGATTTGGGTGGTTACGGATGGTGTCTTCTCCATGGAAGGCGACATTGCAAAGCTGGCTGACATGAGGACGCTTTGTGATGAGTTTCGCGCGATGCTGGTGGTTGATGATTCCCACGGCCATGGTGTCATGGGTCAAACCGGTCGAGGCACCCATGAGCACTGCGGCTTGCGTTCAGATCAGGTTGACATTCTCACCGGAACTCTTGGCAAGGCATTGGGTGGTGGTGC
>SHAP01000012.1 GCA_004213555.1 Phycisphaeraceae bacterium
CAACGCCGCCTTCTCGGTGAACAACATTCCTGCTCCCGGCGCCTTGGCCCTCCTCGGTCTCGCCGGACTCGGTCGCCGTCGTCGCGGCTGAACTTGATCTGCAATGCGATCTCAACCCGCACCCCCCATCGGGGGTGCGGGTTTTTTTGTGCCCTTGCCCTCTGAGCCATGGAATACCAACAATTTGTCCCGATCCATTTCCCAAATCTTGGCGTTGTCCACAACTCGTCCGCGGCACACAGGGAACCCCTCGACAATGTGAAGGGGGGCCATCAAACTACAGAAGTCTCATCGCTCCAAGCGTTTGAGAAATCTGTGCTTCACCACTGGGAGGGTGTGAAGACTCACTGGAACCATCGGTTTGAAAGGGTGGATGATGGATCGGACTTTCTTGTGTGCAACCGCAGCGGCAACTGCGCTTTTCGCCTCGAGCTCATTTGCCCAAGACTCCCTTGAGACGGTCAGTACATCTGAGCGTGGAAGTCTTCTTATCTTCCCCGACATTCGTGCCGCTTGGGACGGTGGCGAGGTGGTCTCAGACACTTTGATCACTTTGACCAACGACGCCCCGGCCGAAGTACGAGTTCAGTTCTACATCGTGTTGGGCACAAACTGCGTCTCCTACGACAACGCCTTTACGCTGACCGCAGACCAGCCCGTCCAGTGGCAAGCCTCAAGCGGCCGGGCATTAAACCCAGTCGAACTCAATCCCATTCTTGCGCCACTCTGGTCGATTGACCCATCCGTGCTGAATCCTCTTGGCGGAGGAGACATTGAAGCCACCCTGTACGTCTGGGCCACGGGCATCACCAACCAGCCCATCAAGTGGAATCATCTGTTGGGCACCGCCACCCAAGTGGACTACCTCAACCAGACGGCTTCCGAATACGCCGCAAGTGCCTTTCAAGTGCGAACTGCAGGGGCATCCGGCACCGACGTTCCTGGAGCAGCGGATATCGAAACTGGGTACGGCACGTTGGCACTTGATGGCGAGTCATACTCCGCCACACCCGACGCGTTGCTGCTGAATTTCCAAGCTCCAGGCGACAATCTCGATTCCTTGTACTCCGGCGGCCCTTACGCCGTCGAAGCTGCGGGGATGGAGCTTGTGTTGCAAATTCCCGATTTCGATCTCTTTTACGACGCGGGCTACGACCGCACCGTGAGCCTCCAAATTGATATTTGGAACGAGAACGAAATCAAGTTCGAGGGCACGACCAACTGCTTCTCCTGCTACAGCGGACTTCGGCTGGAAAACTACCCCGAAGAAAACTCCTTCCCAATTGCCATTCTTGGAACCGACGCCGGCAAAGCTCGGATCAATGCCAAGCAAGACGACCATTGCAACGACTCTGAAGATCATTCCCTTCTTGGCGTCTTGCACACCGATCTGGTGTACCGGCGTTCAGGCACCAACGGAATTCTGGGCCTCGATCGACTGAGCACTCCTCTGACAGGCATTGGCTCCCAACCGGCAACTGTTCGGTACCCCCTAGAAAATGGTGGAATCCTTCCTGAGGAGCTCACCGGATCCTAAGTCAGTCCCGGTTTATGGACCGGTTCATGGACCAAGGACTCGCTCAACCGCACGCTTCGGCGTGCGGTTGTTCTTAATGGTTTGTGCCCTTTTGACATTGCTGCAACAACCAACGCAGTTGCATGTCCATTTCTGAGTCGCTTCCCGAAAGTTGGGGCAAAATTCTCTTGGCCAAAGTCTTGCCCAACTCCACTCCCGGCTGATCAAAAGAGTTCAAACCGTAAAGAACGCCTTCAACAAAAATTCGGTGCTCGTGCAACGCCACCAAAGATCCAAGACAATACGGATCCAGACGTTCCAGCAACAAGACGGTCACCGGCCGGTCCCCTGGGAAAGTCATCGAAGCGGTTGCCACTTCGAGCGCGTCGCCTTGCAAACCCGCCTGCTCTGCTGCCGCTCGAGCGGCTTCTTGCGTGCGACCAAACCGAAGCGCTTCGGCTTGGGCCACCAGGTTGGCCAACAATGCTCGATGATGCTCATGATGATCGTGGTCGGGATGAATCACCCCGATCAAATCCACCAGGGCCCGATCTGTTCCTTGGTGCAACCACTGAAAAAATGCGTGTTGGGCGTCCGTTCCTGGCTCACCGAACACCAAGGCCCCAGTCGGACCGGTGAGCGGTTCTCCCAAGGCGGAAACCCGTTTGCCGTTGGACTCCATATCGGCCTGTTGCAGATAAGCGGGCAATCGACCCAGACGTCGGTCGTATGGAATGACCGCATGCCCTGCAAAACCAAGATGCACCCGGCACCAGTACCCAAGCAACCCCAGCAGCATTGGCGCATTTCGAGCGGTTGGAGCTTCGGCGAAGTGGTGGTCCATGGCAGCCGCTCCGGCCAGCAACTCACGGAATCCTTTGCTTCCGATCGCACACGCCAAAGACAAACCAATCGGAGACCACATGCTGAAGCGTCCCCCAACCCAATCCCGGAACCCAAACATGCGATCAGGATCAATACCGAACTCTCGAACCGCCTCGGCGTTGGTGGAGAGGGCGGCAAAATGCGCTCCCACGCAATCTTCGCCGACCGCTTGAGCAATCCATGAGCGGGCGGTGCGCGCGTTCATCATGGTTTCTAAGGTGGTGAAGGTCTTGCTCGCGACCAAGCAGAGCGTGGTCTTGGGATCAAGTTCACGGGTCACCAACTCAAAATCATGTCCATCGACGTTGGCGACAAAATGCACCCTCGGCCCCGAAGCGTTGGCCCGCAGAGCCTCAGCGGCCATACGTGGTCCCAAGTCGGATCCACCAATCCCAATATTGACCACATCGGTAAATGGCACACCACTCGGAGCTTGAACCTTCCCATTTCGGATGGCATCAGCGAAAACAAGCATCCGATCGAGTTGCTCGGTGGCGTACCCAACGGGGTCTTCGCCATCAACATGTATGGGCTTCTTGATCCCCCCCCGAAGGGCAACGTGGAGCACCGCTCGATCTTCGCTGGTGTTGATACGCTCCCCGGCGAACATGGCGTCTCGCGATTCGCACAACTGCTTGGCTTCCGCATGTTCAAGGAGAGTCGTCAAGACATCTGCATCGATGAGATGACGGGTCAAGTCCAAGCACCCACCAGGAAACTCAAATTGCAGGCCCTCACCAGTGGCCAAAGGGACCCCTTCCTTCAAAGCGAGGGCACTTCCCAACGCGGTGAGCTTGGCTTCGGTTGTCATGATTGGCCCCCTTCCCTGCCGCCAAGGTCTATCACCTTGGTGTGGATGTCCGTGGGCATGATCGCCGTCGGGTCGTGCAATCGGAATCCGCCTAAAAATGCATGGAGATTGTCGCCAGGATGTACATCAGGGGGAAGTTCTCTGAAGCGTTTGACGTTGCCACCGCCCAATACAACAAAGTCAGCAACCATGGCTTCTTTCAATCGCATGATTGTCTCGAAGACATCTTGTTCCCATTCTTTTTTCCCGTTCTTCTTCAAGGCCGCGATGCCCACGCATTGCTCAAACGTCTTGCCGTCCCGGTAAGGCAAGTGACCCAATTCCATTGGGACCACCACCGGAAGTCCAGACTTGTCCGGAAGCACCATGGCGTTCCCGAGACCGGTCCCCAGTCCGAGGTACAGCATTTTTCCTTCACCAGGCCATGAGCCCAAAGCTTGCAACTCGGCATCGTTGGCCAAGATAAAGGGGACACCCGAGAACAGAGCACCAAGATCGAATTCGGTCCAGCCAGCCCCCAAATTCACCGGATCGATCAACGGACGGCCATCGGCAATCGGAGCCGGAAGCCCCACGGTTACTGCGTCATAAGACCAGCCTTCGGTGGCCACTTTGATGGCCTTGGCAAACCGCTTGGGCGTTAAATTCGGACCTGACGGAAACTTTCTTCGTTCCGAATCACCGGTACGCAAGAGTTTGACATTGGTCCCTCCGATATCAATAGCCAATACTTGCACGATTTGGTCCTCCTCAAGAGTCTTACAAGGTATCCGGTCGCTGCTCTATAGGATGTTGATTTGATGAACCGTTCAGAGTTGATCCATCGCGGCTGGCATGAACGCTCGATCTACGCCACCGATGCCAGCATGTACCGCGAGGTGCCCAGCGGTATTGCGGCTCCACGTGATGGGGAAGAACTCCGACAAATTGTGGCAGAGACTGCCAAACACAACGAGCCCATTCTGGCCCGTGGCGCGGGATCCTCGCTGGCTGGGCAAACGGTGGGGTCTGGGGTCGTGCTCGATTTTTCTCGGCACATGCATCAACTCCTGAGCCTCGACCCCATTCGTCAATCGGCATGGGTGCAACCGGGGCTGGTCTTGGATGAACTCAACCGCCAGGCCTCGGCCCATGGGCTTCTTTTTGGACCAGACGTTTCAACCAGCACGCATGCAACTTTGGGGGGCATGATTGCCAATCGATCTGCCGGGTCGTACTCCCTGAAATATGGGATGACCGACGAACATGTCATCGCTTTGGATTGTGTTCTCGCGGACGGGACCAAACTCAGATTTCAGAAAGGCGCGAGCCGCCAAGATCCTTTGGTCGAACAGTTGACGGCCGAAGTGGCCAAAATTGTCTGGTCGGTAGAAAACGAGATCGATCAAAGATTCCCCACCACGAAGCGAAATGTCGCGGGATACGCACTGGACGATGTTTTGGCTCAACTTCGCTCCAGCACACCAGGAACCTTCGACCAAGTCAACCTCAGTTCCTTGATCTGTGGGTCTGAAGGGACGTTGGCTCTGATTGAAGGAGCGGAAGTTCATTTGGTGAAGGCACCGGAACGCACCGAGCTGCTGCTTGCGTCTTTTGCAGATGTTGACCAAGCGTGTGATGCATTGTTGCATTTGGTGGCCACCAACCCAGCGGCGGTGGAACTGATTGATGCCAACGTCATTCAGGCTGCCAAAAGTCAAGGTGGGTTCTCCATCATTCTTGACAAACTGCCGGCCGATGGTGCATTGGTTTATCTGGAATATCACGACCAAAGCACGGAACCCGCCGAAGCTCTGCTTCGCCAGCGAGGCATCGACTCACACAAACCAGTTGACAGTACAGAGGCAAAACTGTTCTGGCGACTGAGGAAAGAAGGACTGGGCCTGATTGGCAAGCCATCTGAAGGCAAAATGCCCATTGCTGGTTTCGAAGACTGCGCTATTCCACTCGAACGATACGCCACGTTCCGAAGAGCCTTTGCCCGTCGATTGGAAAGAGAACAACGAGAGGCTGTTTGGTACGCCCACGCATCGGTTGGCCTGCTGCATGTGCGTCCTAGGTTTGATCTTCGGGAGGAAATGGAACAAGAACATTGGGAGTCCTTGGCCCAAGACCTCACGCAACTTGTGATGGAGCACGGCGGCACGGTCTCGGGAGAACATGGTGATGGTCGCATTCGTGCCAAAATGGTGCACGACATGCTGGGGCCTCGAATCATGGAGGCCATTCGAAAAATCAAACAGGTGTTTGATCCTGGACAGAGACTCAACCCAGGAAATATCGTTGAGCCGAGGCCAGCCTTGGTGCCCCTTCGCATTGACGGGCGCCATCAACCGCTGACCGAGCCCGAGGTCACAACGTTTTGGCATTGGCCCGAAGGACTCGCCACCGCCACAGGGTCGTGCAACGGCAACGGCCTCTGTCGAAAAGAAACCGGCGGGGCCATGTGCCCTTCTTGGCGTGCCACCAGGGAAGAACGTCATGCCACCCGCGGGCGAGGCAACGCGCTGCGTGAAGCGATCATCGCGGGACCAGAGCCCAATTTCAGCGATCCTGATCTTCTGCAGACGCTCGATCTTTGTTTGTCGTGCAAAGCTTGCCGACACGAGTGCCCCGCCAATTTTGATGTCTCCAAATTCAAAAGTGAAGTGTTGGCCCAACATCATCAGCAACAAGGCACGCCGCTACAGGCCAAGCTGTTCGGCAGCATTCGCCCGCTGGCGCGAATCGGATCACGCTTGCATCGATGGATCAATCCAATTCAGAACTTGCCCGTGGTGCGGTATTTCACAAACCACTGGCTGAATCTTGCTCCCGGTCGGCCATTGCCAAACTTCTCAAAATCACTTTTTCGACGAAGGAAGCCAAATGGGCCGAATACGAGTCCCAGTGTGATTTTGATGGCCGACTGTTTTTCCTGCTTCTACGACTCAGATCTTGGACTGGCGTCCATCCAAATCTTGGAAGCTTTCGGGTACCAGGTGGTCTTGAAAGACGTTGGTTGTTGTGGACGCACCAATATTTCGGTTGGGAGGCTCGGAGCGGCTCGAAAGAACATCGAACAAACCGCTCCGGCTTTGGAAGAACTTCGAAAGCAACACAATGCTGTGGGTGTTGTGGTACTGGAGCCGTCTTGTGCCAGTGCGATGCAGGAAGACTGGGGAGAACTCAAGACCGACGTTCCAGTATCAACCACCCGATCCCTTGCCGCCAACACCGCCAACCTCGAATCCTTCCTGCTCACCCACTGGGACCAACACCCGCGCCGACCTGATTTCACCCCCGACCAGCGAGCCGTGGTGGTGCACACCCACTGCCATGCCAAACATGAGGGCCCCGTGGTCGCAGAGCTTTTGCAAAAACTAGGATTCTTGGCCACCGAAGTGGACTCTGGTTGCTGTGGATTGGCGGGATCTTTTGGTTATCGCGCCGAGTGCGATGACGTGTCTCGAGCCGTTGCAGAGCAGTCACTTGGCCCCCACCTCCGTGCTCATCCGGAGGCTCTGGTGGTCGCCCATGGCACCTCGTGCCGACATCAAGTCAAAGATATTTTCTCCCGAGAAGTCATCTCTCCTACAGAACTTTTGGCCAGAGCGCTGGCTTAGGTTCGACCTGTTGATTTTGAGTTTGATAAGACCGCGGGGTTGGGCGAGGACAAAAAGAATCCAATCGACACCCAGACCATCACGAAGGCCATCAGACGCCGCACCGAAAGCTGTTCTCCGAAGAACACCACCGCCAATGTGAATTGCAACGTGGGGGCGATGTATTGCATGAGCCCCACCACCGACAGTGGAAGCCGCTTCGCGGACGCACTGAAAAAAAGCAGGGGCACAATCGTGACGATCCCGCCCACCCAAAGAGCGACCATCTGTTGGGACTCGGCCGAGAACCACACAGCTCGACCTTCCTGAAACAAACACCATTCCAACAGGCCAAGCACTGGCAACAACATCAGCATTTCACCAGCCAAACTGGTGAACGGATCAGCCTTGGTCTTCTTTTTGGCCAAGCCATAGAGGCCAAACGAAAGAGGAAGGACCACCACGATCCAAGGCAACTCCACCAAGCGACCGGCTTGGAGCAAGCCGGAGACTTCGAAATCCGAGGCAAAGACAAATGCCCCGATCAACGCAACCACCAAGGCCAGCCAACGGCGGGGAGTCATGGACTCGCCCAAAACAAACACACCCAACAACACCGAGAGCAGCGGATTGATGTAGTAGCCAAGACTGGCTTCCGTCAACCGTGAGGATACGACGGCGTAAATAAAAGTGCCCCAGTTCAGACCAATCAAGGCACCGGCGACCAACACCGAGATGGGTTGGGTTTGAACGAGGCCCAGCAAATCTCGAATTCCACCAGCACGAAAACTCAGAAATACGATGAGCAGCGGAAGTCCAGTCAAGACCCGCAGCGCCAGCAATTCCAAGGGCTCGGCAAAATCAACCGATTTGAAAT
This sequence comes from Phycisphaeraceae bacterium, assembly GCA_004213555.1. Lineage (GTDB taxonomy): Bacteria > Planctomycetota > Phycisphaerae > Phycisphaerales > SM1A02 > UBA8653. The sequence continues at coordinate 7,674 of SHAP01000012.1, forward strand.
ATGCCCCTGTCACCAACCCCCACCACACATAGGCGGCCAGGGCGTACACGAGACCAAGACGATCCAAAGACAAGGCATGGCATGGTAGCCGCAGGTGCTGGTGTACCATTCACGGTCATATGGTGTCTCTGGCAGATCATGCTCGATGGCTTGGCGCGTTCTTTCGTCATGGAACCCGGGTGGCGTCGTTGGCCCCGACCGGTCGACGACTGGCTCGAGAGATGTGCCGCGAGATCGATTCGGAGACACCGCAACGCATCCTTGAGCTGGGCACCGGGATGGGGACGGTGACGCGGACGGCACTCGAACTCAAGCATCCGAAAAGCGAACTCGTTTCTATCGAACTGGATCCCAAACTGCTTGAAGTGGCCAAACGAACCGCCCCTGGGACCACGTTCATTCACGGCAGCGTTGGTGATCTCCCCCAGCTTTTGGACCAACACGGATGGGATCAGTTTGATGTCTGCATTTCGTGCCTCCCAGTTCCCAGTTTGCCCAAGAGCGTGAACCAAACCGTTATCGAAACATGGAAAGAGCGTTGCGCCAGCAGAGTCTTTTCCCAACTCACGGCCATCCCCTGGGTGTATTGGGGCATGTACCGCAAGATGTTTCACCATGTCAGTTTTCGTCTGGTGTGGCTCAATACCCCCCCCGCGGGCGTCTACCACTGCCAAACCTTACGCGATGATTTTTTGTCCGATGGGCAGCTCGCGGGGCACTGATCAACCAAGCAAAATATCTTTGGCCACCTCACCATGGACATCGGTCAACCGGAAGTCTCGACCAGCATGCTGGTAGGTCAAGCGTTCGTGGTTTAAACCGAGCATGTGCAGAATGGTGGCGTGCCAATCGTGGATGTGCATCCGCCCATCCACCGCCTCCCGGCCAAGGGGATCGGTCGCGCCATAGACCATGCCACCCCGCACCCCACCACCGGCCATCCACATGGAGAAGCCTTTGTTGTTGTGGTCGCGGCCGTCGGTGCCTTGAGCGTCTGGAGTACGGCCAAACTCGCCACCCCAAATCACCAGCGTGTCTTCGAGCAAACCACGCTGCGCGAGATCGGTCAACAAGCCCGCAATCGGCCGGTCAATGGAAGTGCACTGGTTGGTGAGTTCCTCCCGCAAATTTCGGTGGGTGTCCCAACCGCCAAAGCCCACTTCGACAAATCGAACCCCAGCTTCTGCCATTCGGCGGGCGGCGAGACACTGCCGGCCAAAAACGCTCGTGGCTTCATCGTCCAACCCGTACAAGTCGCGGATTGATTGAGGTTCTTTGGCCACATCAATGACTTCGGGGAGGGTGTCTTGCATGCGAAATGCAAGCTCGTAAGCGCTGATCATGCCCTCAATGCCCTCATGCGAACCACCAGCATCGCGAAGTGCGGCTTGATTCAGAGCCTGGATCAAATCCAGCTGCTCTCTTTGGGCCGCCCGCGTGAGGCGGGAGGACTCCAAGTTTGGCATGGCTTCGACTTCGCGTCCTTGTCGCAAGCGACGGCCGCCCAAATCCATTCGGGTGCCTTGATAGTGAGCCGGCAAAAACGCTGCCCCATAGTTCTGCGCATTTCGTGGCGGATTTAAGGCAACGAATCCAGGCAGATTCGCATTTTCGGTCCCCAGCCCGTACAAAGACCAAGAACCCAATGAAGGTCGCACAAATTGGGTGGAACCCGTATGCATTTGTACCCGAGCTTGAGCATGGGCCGGGATGTCGGTGTGCATCCCATTCAACACACACAGTCGGTCCGCATGGGGTGCAAGGTTGGGAAACAGTTCGCTGATTGGGATACCGCTGTCACCATGCTGCTCAAATTTGAAAGGTGATCCCAGCAATCGGCGGTTCCGATTGCCACGCTGGCCGTCGAGCCGAGAAAGTTCTGGCTTAAAATCAAAGGTGTCAACATGTGAAGGCGCGCCTTCCATGAACAGAAAAATAACTCTCTTTGCGGTGGCTTGGTGGTGCGTGGCTCGTGGTGCGAGGGGATTTGAATCATCCAAAAGCCCTTGTCCAAAAGCCAGCTGTGAAAAGCCGAGCATTCCGAAGCCACAGGAAAGACCTTGAAGCATGTCCCGACGGGTGCAGAAGCCGGTTTGCATGCGGTTGGAGCACAATTCCATGACAAGTCTCCTTAGGGTCGGTACAAGAAATCAGCCGAGGCAAACAAAGCTTGGACCAAGGCGCTCCACGCCGCGGTCCGTGCATCCAGCGTCGCAGAACGCGTCGTGCGAAATTCACGGCTCAGCATATTGGATGGGAAATTGGAGAATCGATCACGTGCGTCCAGCAAGCGGCGCAAGCGTTCAGGAAATCTTGGATCGTTTTGTGCAATCCCTTGGCGACGAAGTCGATTCAATTGACGCTCTACCGACCGAGGCAATGTCTCGGCCTCAACAAGCGGTCGCAGCCGATCAAATTGCACGGGGGGGGCACCCATCTCACGCATCGATCGATCAGAAAGTTCTTGAGTCGCATCAGGGGCCAGTCGTCTCAAACGCGACACCGACCATTGATCGGCTGGGTTCAGAGACTCAAACGCACTGTCTTTGGCATGCAATAGCGCAACATCATGCAGGAATGTCATGGCCGATTGCTGCTCTGATTCTGTTGGATCCCGTCCCAAGGTGCGGCGAAAGACTTCGTGAATATGCTGCACGTCGTTGCGTGTCGTTTGCAGAACTTGCAGCGCCAGCGCATCCGCCCGACCAACCACAAACTCATCGTTCAGCAACTGCAATGCTTGGGTGGGCACGTTGGTCTCGTCTCGAATTCCGGTCACAAAGGACGGGTCCGCGCCATCAAAGGCGGCCAAAAATTCGGCAGGAGTTCCCCGGAAACTGGGCAGATACACTGAGCGATGGTGGTCGGGACCCGAGAGCTCGGCTTGCAATTGTCCCAAACGTGCCGAACCAGAAGAAAATGAGACCGGTGACCCTTCCGGACGATCTGAAATCAACTCGCCGGAAGCCATCAGCATGCCGTCTCGAATCGCCTCCGCGGGCAACCTGCGTGGAGTCGAACGCCAATACATCTTGTTGTCCGGATCTTTTGCGTAGGCGGCCGCTTGGTGATCGTTCGACAAACCCCAGGCTCTGGACAACACAATCTCACGAATCAAGCCGTCGGTGCTCCAGTTCAACTCCATAAGCCTCGTGGCCAACTTGTCCAAGAGTTCAGGATGCGAGGGCAACTGTCCAGAGACCCCAAAATTATCTGGCGTCGCCACCAACGGTCGACCCATCAGATGCAACCAAATGCGATTGGCCCAAACACGAGCGGTCAGTGTGTTCTGCGTCCCGGTAATCCATTGGGCCAATTCAAGCCGGCCGGACTGGTTTGGATTGATTTCAGGTGCCGTTGAACCAGCCAACATGCTGGGCACACCCCGCTTGACCAGTCGGCGGGGTTCATCGAGTTCTCCCCGAGCCAAGAATCGACTGTGGATTGGAACACGGCGATCCACCACCCCCATGGCTTTGCGTTCGGAGGTCAACAAACGCCCTTGCCCGTCGTACCGGTCCAGAACCGTCTGGACGTTCTCGGCATTTTGTTGGTTGTTTCGAATTTGTGCGGGATTGACGCGCTCGCGGCCTTCGACCAACAACCGCTCCGTCAATCGCTCAACATTGGCCTCGCTTCGTTCCCTTGAACGCTCCAAAAACGTTCGCATCGCCAACGGCAAGTCAGCGCCATGGGAAACCTCAGCAGCTTCTGGCAATGGAACCAGCGCCGAGGGCATCCGATTGCCTGGACCCGCCAAAGTGCCGAACAACGTCTCGGTACTTTCAAATATTCCTTTGACCGCGTAGTAGTCGGACTGAGGAATGGGGTCGTACTTGTGGTCATGGCATCGCGCGCAAGCCACAGTGATTCCCAGGATGCCTTGTGAAAAAGCATCAATCTGTTCATCGATCAAGTCTGCCTGAAACTCGCGTCGGCTCCGGGTGTTGTGTCCCTTTGCTCCAATTGCCAGATACCCAGTCGCGATCAGATTGTGAGCGCGTTCGGTTGCATCTTGTGAGTCAAGCAAATCGCCGGCCAATTGTTTGATGATGAACTCATCAAATGGCACGTCTTGATCAAACGCCTCGATCACCCAGTCTCGGTAACGCCATGCGTTGGCATAAGCCACGTCATTTTCCCGACCACTTGACTCTGCGTACCGGGCCACGTCCAGCCAATGCCGTCCCCAATGCTCAGCGTGGGCAGGAGAGGCCAGCAAATCATCGACGTAAGAAGCAAATGCATTGGGACTTTCATCAACAAGCAACGCATCAAGGCGTTGGGAGTTGGCGGGAAGACCCGTCAGATCCAAACTCGCGCGGCGAGCCCGAGTGCGCAGATCGGCATCTGGATTGGGGGCGATACCCGCCGACTCAAGTTCAGCCAAAACAAACCGATCGATGACTCCGTTCGGCCAACTTCCATCTTGGACCACGGGAGATTCAGGATTCACAATCGGTTGAAAAGACCAGTGGTCGTGCAGCGCGTTTGGATCGAAACCCTTTGAGAGATCAATATCCTCTTCTCCTACGGCGACATCCGCTGGAACGCGAGGGTCAGGCGCCCCCATCCGGACCCACTCTTCGAAGTATCGAATGGTGTGATCGGGCAACTTCCGCCGCGGAGGCATGGAGTATTCATCGTCCTCCCAACGAATGGCTTGAATGAGCAGACTCGCGTCGGGATCACCGGGCAAGATCGCGGGACCAGCAGCGCCCCCTGTCAGCAAATCAATCTTGGTGTCCAACCTCAAGCCCCCTCGGGCCTTTCCGGCATCCTTGGAGTGACAGCCGTAACAGTGGTCCACCAGAACTGGGCGGATATGTGTCTCGAAGAATTCAGTCTCTTCAGGACGCAAATCACCGGTCTCAAGGATGGCCGGAACAAGCAGAGCTGAGATCATCACGGTCATCTTCATCTATTCTTTCGTCCAAAGTGCCAAACTCCATCCCCGAAAATGGGTCACTTTCCCGATACGGTCCTGAGATGCCAAAAAAACAAGTCATTTTGGACTTCGATTCCACGCTATGTGCCGTGGAAAGCCTCGATGCCCTTGCCGACATGGTTTTGGCCGACGATCCAGACTCTGAAGCCAAAGTGGCGGAAATCGAACGTTTGACCAGCCTTGGCATGTCTGGCGAACTGCCGCTCTCGGAGAGTCTGGCCCGCAGACTCGCCATCCTCACCTTCAATCGAGGCCACGTTGAACGTCTGGTGGAGTCACTCCGCCAGAAATTAACTCCAGGTTTGGTTGCAGACCATCAGTGGATCTTCGACCACGGGGAACATTTGCATGTCGTCTCCGGCGGTTTTGTGGATTGGATTGTCCCAGTCCTCACTCCATTTGGGTTTCGAACCGAACAGATCCACGCCAACGTGTTGTTCTGGGATGCGGATGTTTGTGTTGGGTTTGATCAACACCATCCCTTGTCACGAAACGGCGGGAAGCCAGAAGTTGTTCAACAACTCGGGTTGGGACCAAACATGGGAACAATTGCTGTGGGCGATGGCATCAGTGATTTGGAACTCAAACGGACCGGGCATGTGGATCAATTCGTTGCCTTTACCGCCCATGCCTGCCGGGATGTCGTTGTTCGCGAAGCCGACACCGAAGTCTCAAGCTGGACAGGATTGAGGGAAATCTTGGACCAAGCTTGGACGCCCTAGCGTCGACTTCAACCACACCATGACAAGCCAGACCGCTGGTGAGACGAAGACCTCGAAATAAACCAGGACACCTGCCGCGGGTTTGAGAAATCACAACCCCGTCAAAAGACAGAGGACCTCCGTCTTAAGAAATGGGCGTGAGAGGATTCGAACCTCTGAAGGCGTACGCCAGCAGATTTACAGTCTGCCCCCTTTGGCCACTTGGGTACACGCCCGAATTGTCGACGGCAACGCCGCCAGTTCCCACTTGGGGAAAGGGCCATTGTAGCGAAACCCGTGCCTGCGTCCATGATCTGGAATGAAGCAGCGTATGGATTCCCGGACAATCGAAGATCACACCCACGGGTCCCTCGGTAGAATTGAACTCCCTGCCGCGTTAGCTCAGTTGGTAGAGCAGCTCACTTGTAATGAGCAGGTCATCGGTTCGAGTCCGATACGCGGCTTTCCGAAGAATGCCCATGAAGTTCGCTTCAGGAGTTCGAACTGTTTGAGGCGTTGGATCCCACCGGCTCAAGCAATTTTTCGTACGTCGCAAACGCGGCCGTATGACCGGCCAATCGCCCTCCCGATCCGCCGATGTCGATGTAGCCCGCCCGCTCATAAAATTTTCGGACCCAGGTCGCATCCCGCGGAACCCGGGCCAAGATGTGCTGTCCCCCAAGCACCACGGTCTGTTCCTCGGCCCATTTCAGAAGTTTGCTTCCCAAACCCAAACGCCAGTATGGCGGAGCGACAAACAGGGAGCGCACCCGGTGCTCGTCTTGGGCATCTGGCTCGTCTTCCCACTCTTCGCTGGGCAAACCAAGGGCCGTAAAGCCCAACACCCGACCTTCCAAATTTTGCGCGACCCACGCTTCACTGCCCGCACGTCGAAGGATCCGCTGCCATCTTTTTGCTCGAATCGATTCGTCAAGCGACTCCAGAACATGTTGGGGAAGCACTCCGGCGTAGCCCACGCGCCAACAAGCGGTCTCAATGACGCCCATCGCCCACGTATCTTCGGATTCAGCCCGGCGCAGCAAGACTCCGTCAATCATGTGGGGGCTCCTTTCGAGACAGAAGGGTCGCTTGGTCCACGCCGTACCGCAAGGGCCACCAAAGAAAGATCGGTGGGATTCACCCCCGCCAGTCTGGAGGCTTGGCCAAAGGTTCGGGGCTGAAATTGTTGCAGCACCTCCACGGCCTCCGAACGCAAGCCCGGAATCTGCTGTGGATTGAGCCATTCCGGAATGGGCTTGTTCTCCAGTTCCGCTTGGCGGCGGGCTTCGGCATCCGCACGTGGCAAGTAACCGGCGTAACGCTGGGCCACAACCGCACGGTCCAATGCAACCGGGCAGATGCTGCTCGAACAATGGCCTTGAAGATGACCCCGCAACTCCGCAATCTGAACATCAGGTCGTCCCGCCAAATCGCGCAGCAAAGTGCCCTGAATTCGAACCGAATCGAACGCGTTTTCGATTTGGTTCCGCTTGGCCATCGCGTCTTGGAAATGTTGCGAGTGCGCATCATCCAGCAGTCCCAGCTGAAGCGCTCGACCACCCAATCGCTCTGAAGCGTTGTCTGCTCGGAGACGCAACCGATGCTCGGCACGACTGGTAAACATGCGGTAGGGCTCACGAGGGTCCTTGGTGACCAAGTCATCCATCATGACCCCGATGTAAGCCTCGTCTCGGCCCAGGCGAATGGGCTCCTCCCCCATCACCCGACGGGCGGCGTTCAAGCCCGCCATCAAACCTTGTCCCCCTGCTTCTTCGTACCCAGTGGTCCCATTGATTTGACCAGCCAGAAACAAACCAGGAAGACTCTTGGTTTCACCAGTGGCATCAATCTGCCACGCCGGAACCATGTCGTACTCCACCGCGTAACCAGGCTGCAAAATTTCCGCACGTTCACACCCAGGCAATCGTCGGATCATTTCCTTCTGAACGTCCAGCGGCAAGGAGGTGCTGATCCCATTGGGATACACCGAGTGGGTTGCCAAACCTTCTGGTTCCAAGAACACCAAATGGCTCTCACGATCGGCAAACCGAATCACTTTGTCTTCTATGGACGGGCAATACCGCGGGCCTCGACCCTCAATTTCCCCCGTAAACATCGGGGCCCGATCCAAATTTGCCCGGATAAGCTCGTGAATGGCAGGCGTGGTGGCCGTCATTCGGCATTCCACTTGGGGGAGATGCGGAAATCGGCCCGATGGCATGATGTCCGGGCTGCGATCACTGAAAGGCAATGGAGGGGTGTCACCGTGCTGGGCGTCCAAAGCAGACCAATCAATCGTTCGACGATCCAGTCGTGGAGGTGTCCCAGTCTTGAGGCGACCAAGCTCGAAGCCCAAACGCTGCAGCACTGCAGAAAGTGCCGAAGCTGAACCTTCACCGACCCGGCCACCTTCGGTTTTTGCAGAACCGGTATGCATCACCCCACGCAAGAACGTACCCGTCGTCAAGACCACTTGACGACTCCTTAGGATTTTTTCTTCACCAGTGGCCAGCCGCTGAAACAACGAATCCGGTCGGGCACCGTCCAAGTATCTGTCCACTGCAGATTCATCTCGTTCACAACGAATGGGTGGTGCAGCCAGTTGCACCCCCACCACGCGACCGTCTTCAACCAAGAGATCATCCACACGCGCGACCAACACATCAACACCAGAGACTTCGCCAATCAAACGCTGCGTCTCCAAGGCGTAGGCATCTTTGTCACATTGGGCTCGGGGCCCACGGACGGCATGGCCTTTCGAGGTGTTCAACATCTTGAACATGATTCCGGACGCATCGGCCGCCCGACCCATCAATCCGCCGAGGGCATCAATTTCACGAACGATCTGACCTTTGGCCAAACCACCAATGGCGGGATTGCAGCTCATGCGTCCAATCCCACCCTCATCCATGGTGAGCAAAGCCACGGTGCCGCGCCCATTCAAAGCGCGAGCGGATGCACGAGCAGCTTCGAGCCCCGCGTGTCCACCACCGATCACAATGACGTCGTAATTGCCCCGCACCTTGAAAATCATCCTAAAGTCCATGACGTGAATTTCGAACACGAGAATGCCGCATCCGAGATAGAAAAGATTACCGCAGCGCCAACCAAAAGGTTCCCGGTCCTTGCCTCATGGTGGAGCACTTCGGCCATGGGCTGGCAACATGCCCTCGCCGCCATCATGGTGGACCCCAACGGGCGGCCGACCGATCCGGAACGGATGGCGTTGCGGCTGGCCTACGTCCCGGAATGTCTCCGTGCAGAACGCGTGGCTGCCCTCAAACCGCTGCTCCACCGTGTCCTTTTGGAATGCGGGAACCAAGAACTTGTGGTTGACTGCGACGTCACCGATGCTCCGGTGCTGGAGATGCTGAGTCAATTCGGCTTTCAGCCCACAGGAACGCCGCCCTACGTCGAGCACGGCCGTACGGTGGAGTGGGTCATGGGGTACATGGATGCCTCGGACGCCAAGGTCGATCTCTGTCGACCGAGTAAGGCCTACCCGTAAAGGCTCGAGATGCAACACAGACTCTTCCCCCCGACATCCTTCCAGGACCAGCCCGCCTCGCAGCACGCGAAGGGCCGATAATCCGTGTTCCAAGATGCGGTTGTGCTCGAATTTTGACGCAATCGTCATGCGGCAGATCCGAATTGAGGCTTGCAGGCAAATCGGGGTTGTCGTAGGATGTCGGATTCCCCGGAGACCCAGACCATGCCGGTTACACCGAACGCAGAAAACACCTTCACCATCGTCCGTCGCCCTCTGAAAGATTCAGAGCGGAAGACGTTGGAGCGTCTCATGACGATGCAAAAGGACGTCCAGCGAGGACGGACAAAATTGGCAGAACGTCGCGGCCGTGAAAATGTCGTGCACGGCCGTGGTGGGCGCGACTGGGTGGTCCGAAAGACCGTCACCAAGTTGGTCCACGTGGAGATTGGTCAGACGTTCACCATTCACGTCTCTCACAACATTCTCCCCGATCTACGCAGCGTCGAGCAATACCTCGAAGTGGCCTAAGCCGGTTCTTCTGACAAGAACACCTCTTGTCATCCACCGATCACTGTTCAAACCGACCTTCATCAACGCCAAGCGTTGACCCCTTTGCGTGGATCAGCAGGTCCGCAAGCCGCTCGGCGATCGGTGCCATGGGACAAGGCAGGGACGACGGCGTAAACCAACCGCATGCGGTGTGCTCCCCGGGTTGAGAAGGAGACCCCTCGGCACGTTCGACTTGTAATTCATACACCACTTCCCAAGTTCTGGCCGGGGGGTCGTAGCACAACGCTTTGGCCACCGGCGGGGCCTGAGGCACCAAGCCCGTTTCTTCTTCGAGCTCTCGAACCACGGTTTGCAGAGGGTCTTCTTCTGGCTCGACCGAGCCTCCGGGCAAGAATTCCCACCGATTCGGGTATGCATGCACGGTGCTGGCACGTTGACCACAGAGCAGAAGTCCGTCAGGATCCCGCACCAAAGCCTTCACGCCCAGAGGTCGGAGTCCCAAGTCGAAAGTGTCATCCTGGACCGCATACCACCGATACGGACAAGGGGAAACTGTCAAGGTGACGCCGCCGTGGCCATTCCTGGCCACCCCCCCTACCGCCAAGAGCGCCCCATCGAAATACTCAGGCCGCGCTGAACACAAAGCATCCCATTTGGACTCGGCTTCGACAATCCTGTACCCCATCTGGTCCGCGGTCAACGGAGAGCCACGCAACAGCACAGGGGGCCGACGCAACGCGATCGTTCGCGGGTGATCGATCAACCGAACTGAATGCCTTGGGCCAATGGCAAATCACGGCCCCAGTTCATGGTGCAGGTTTGACGGCGCATGTACGCCTTCCAAGCATCGGAACCAGACTCGCGACCACCGCCGGTATCTTTTTCGCCGCCGAAGGCGCCACCGATTTCTGCACCACTGGTGCCGATGTTGACGTTGGCAATACCGCAGTCCGAACCATTGTGGGACAAGAAATTTTCTGCGCTGCGGAACGAGTCGGTGAAGATCGCACTCGAAAGGCCTTGATCCACAGAATTCTGCAACCCGATGGCCTCGTCGAGATCTTCAAACTCGTAGACGTACAGCAGCGGTGCAAAAGTCTCTTCGCGGGCCATGTCTGGATCTCCGCCCTTCGGGACCCGAGCAATGGTTGGGCGAACGAAGTGACCAGGCGTCGAGGCGAACTCATCGACGCCGGCCGTTCCCCCAACCAAGATTTCACATCCTTGGGAAGCAGCGGTTTCGATGGCCGCTCGATAGGCGTCCACCGATTCTTGGTGAATCAATGGCCCCATCAAAGTGCCGTCTGCCAAGGGGTCGCCAATTGGAACCTGCTTGTATGCGGCGACGAGTCGGTCGCAAACATCATCCACCACCGAAGAGTGCACGATGAGGCGACGCGTGGAGGTGCAACGTTGACCAGCGGTTCCGACCGCACCGAAAACGGTGCCCCGAACCGCCAAATCCAGATCGGCGTCCGGCATCACGATGATGGCGTTGTTGCCGCCCAACTCGAGCAACGACCGGCCCAGCCGTTGGGCCACGGCCGCGCCAACCACCCGGCCCATGCGGCAGGAACCTGTGGCACTGATCAGTGGCAAACGACGGTCATGAATCATGGGTTCTCCGACTTCAGAATCGGTACCGATGACGAGACCAAACACATCCTTGGCGTCACCTTGGGTGGGCTGAAAAATATCCTGCTCGTCCATCACTCGGTGGGCGACCTTGGTCATCGCGATCGCACAAAGGGGCGTGACCAACGATGGTTTCCAGATCATGGTGTTGCCACAGGCGGCGGCAAGCATCGCGTTCCAGGCCCAAACCGCGACCGGGAAATTAAACGCAGTGATAATGCCAATGGTGCCCATGGGATGCCACTGCTCATACATGCGGTGCTGCGGACGTTCAGAGTGCATGGTCAAACCATGCAGTTGGCGAGAAAGGCCCACGGCAAAATCGGCAATGTCGATGCACTCGACCACCTCACCGACCCCTTCCGGGAGGATCTTGCCCATCTCGAGACTGACCAGTGCCCCAAGGTCTTGTTCATGCTCACGGAACGCGTTGCCGATGCGACGAACAATTTCCCCTCGCTTGGGCGCGGGAAGCATTTGCCACTCCCGCTGCACTGCTTGGCAACGCTTGATGAGCGCTTCATAATCGGCGGTGGATTCGAGCTTCACACCGGCGATGGGTTCCCCCGTCGCGGGGCTGTGGGTCAGCACCACCCCATCGGCGGCCGTGGCGGCCACAACACGAGGATCTTGATCGATTCCGAGACGCTTGAGGATGTCGTGCATAGATCGGCAATTCTACTCATTCCCCCTCTTCGCCGAAAGGATCAGGTTCGGGAGGAGGCGATTCCCCCTCCCGAAGGAGGGCAAAGGGCTCTCCTTTGATCTCCACGTCAAAGGTCACCGACTGGAAGTCGATGCAGATGGCATCACTCTCCTTCTCGGAGTCTTTTAAAACAACAGTTTTGGGAAACCGAATCCCTTCGACGGTCTGCGAGCCTTGCCAAAGAATTTGGGTGAAATCCAAGCCGTCAGAGGCCTTCCATCGAGCACTTTGAAAGCTTGAGCGTGAACGATCAAATGTGAACTCCACCGGACCGAGATGCTGAACCATCCCAGTGAACCTCGAGGTGGTGGATCCTTCGGAATCTTCTTCAGAGAGGACTGGGCCGACGTGATGAATCAGAGCGCTCCAATCGCCCAACCAGAAAGTTGGGTGAAGCAAGCGGAACGTTTGCCGCAAGGGTGGAGCAACCGGCTGCCGTTCGCCCTGAAAGAAATCATCCTGATACCACTTGAGACCTGCGCCCGCAATCCGCATTTGGTCCGCACCAGATTCTTCTTGGAACCCAAAATAAAATCGGTCGAATCCCGCCGCCAAGATTCGGAAGGGGGCCGGTTCGTCATCTGGCAACGGATTCTGTGAACGGATGGTGCCTTGAACCAAGACATTTTGCTTGGTCCGCCACACTTGGGCGCCCCCTCGGGCGGCCACCGATGCAGCCAGCGACTCGATCTCCGGTGACTCGGACTGCGTGACTGGATCAAGGCGAACGAATTCTCGTGGAGCTTGCTCTGAAGCCGTCAAGATGAACCCAGTAACACGCTCTCGCCATTCGCCTTGAAACGCAATCTTCATGCGGTCGCCAAAAGAACGCAGGCCCCGCTCTCCGGGATCACCGATCGGAATCAACCGCTCGCCCTGGATGGCGTGCAAGGTTTGGGGAAGACTGCCATCGATGCATGAAGAAGCAACTCGCCACACCGGTGGAGCCTCCACCCCAACTTCAACGTAGCGACCAAAATACATGGCCTGCGTCGCACAGTCAGAGACGAGAAGAAGAGTCGGAAGCAGCATCATGCAAGCAACTTATCAGGTCTGGAAACCATTCTCAGTCGAACGAGTCCCCCTTCTCTAAGAAGCTTGAAATCCTGCAGTACAACTCGATGACTTGATACTCAGACAGCCCGACTAGCCATGCAACGTCCTCCATCTCGAACTCTCTGACGTAGTAGAGAAATTCTTTTGCCTTCGATCTTGTGGATTCTTCGGCAAGAAACTCACACGCCAGAGAGGTTTGAATACTCTCATTGCGAACATCGATGTACGGCTGCAAAAGGGCCAAACTGGAACGAAGCAATTTATCCACCCGAGACTCGGACCAGCCACAGCAGCTCCCGATCTGACTCGTGGTGAGTCCTTCTTCGAAGTGGAGCGTTAATACCAACTTTTGATTGTCCGAAAGAGCTTTCCCGATTTCGTTCCGCATCTCGAGGTATTTTTTAAAATTGAGGCCATCGGCCTCAGGGCCGATTGGTACCACTTGGGTTGTTGATGTTTTGAAATCACTTGGAGGCGCCTCGGCAACACGCACCGTTCCCACGCCAAGCGTCTTGAGCAAAGTAATTCCAAAAAGAAATCCAATCAAAAGTTCCATACGGGCAATCTCAAGCTGGCTTGCAGAACCACGGCTGGAAATGCAAGGGGCAATGGTGGTTGTTCAAATGAATCTGAGCAATCGACAGCTTCCCGGCCTGGTGAGGCCGACAAGTGAAGAACGAAGGCCGCACCGCGGTGCGGCCACTTTGGGTTCTATGACTTACTCTTCTTCGTCACGCTCTTGACGATGCTGAAGTTGGGACTTCAAACGTGCCAATATCGATGAGTGCAACTGGCTCACTCGGGACTCGGACAACGCAAGTGTTCGCCCTATATCCTTCATGGTGAGCTCTTCGAAATAGTACAACGTCAAAATGAGCTTCTCGGTCACCGAGAGGCCCTTCTTTAACAAGTTATTAAGTTCAGCACCCTGCACTGCATCTCTAGGATCAGTCTGACGGGTATCACGAATCACATCAATTTCACGAACATCTTTGTTGGAATCTCCATCAAACGCTTTGCGATCAAGAGAAACCATGGAGACAGGCCGCGAATCTCGAAGGATCTTTTGGTACTCGGAATCATCCACTCCGAGTTCACCAGCAATTTCGTCGTCTGTGGGGGCCCGGCCGGTTCGCGACTCAAATGACTTTTTGGCCGCCTCCACTTTGTTGGTCCGGGAGCGGACCAAACGAGGCACCCAGTCCATGGCACGAAGTTCATCAAAGATGGAACCGCGAATGCGCTGGGTGCAAAAGGTTTCAAACTTCACGCCGCGAGCAAGGTCAAAGTTGTCCGCTGCTTCCATCAGTCCGAAACACCCGGCGGTGACGAGGTCATCGACATCAACTTCGTTGGGAAGACGGGCATGAATGCGCTCCGCCAGATACCGAACGATGTGCACGTAACGTGAAACAAGTTCGTTGCGAACATTCTTGTCCCGTTGTTTGGGGTCGGGTTGTTCTGCATACCGGGCCCAGAGTTCAAGGGAGTCAATTGAACTCAGGTCCTCTGACGCATCTCGTGCGTCCGCTGCACGCGACGCGCGCGCAACGCTCTTCTCTGCAACTGTAGATTTGGTTTGGGGCATAGTTGCCATCTCCTTGGCGAAAGCCGTTGACGCCGAATCCGTGGCGACGCCGGGAGAGTACCCCGACGTGCGCTCAAGAATCAAGCGCCGATCCGAATTCCGTGACGTTCGATGGTTCGGAACACTGGCAACGCAATGCGGGCCAGCACGAAGGCCCCGACCGCACCGGCGGCCAGACCCCAGATGGGCCAAGCAACCACACCAACGATGGCTCCCGCCAACACCATGCCTCGCGACCAACGTCGTTCATCCGTTCGCATCACATCCACCTTCGAATTTCGACTCAAACTTCACAAATGCCTTTTGGGGCACTCAGCCCCATCGGAGCAAAAGCAACGCGAATAAAGCGAACAGACGGAAAAATCAGAACTTTTTTTGGTTACGACCACAGTCTCGACCACCAGCGACGCTTTGTGGGCTTGTCGAGCCCCAAAAGCCGTCCGGCAATTCGATCCACCGCTTTGGAGGGCGCTGAATTTGGGTCAAGCAACATGAAAGGAAGCCGCTGGCGGACGGCATTGCGCACCACAGGATCCAGCGGGATGCCCGGATGAACCTCCAAAGTCACCCCTTGGAAAAGATCGCAAGTGCGAAGGAACCGTTCCTGAACCTCGGCCAATTCCCCCTTGTCTTGGGCCATATTGACCACCAAGTGCAGCCGGGGCACCACTGGAGCGTCCGCCACGGCGACCACCAACGCGTACGCATCCACCAACGCCGTGGGTTCAGGTGTCGTCACGATGATCAGATCATCAACCGAGCGCGTAAACGCGCATACATTGCGCCCGATGCCCGCCGCACAATCAAACAAGACGACGGACGCGGCTTCTCCCAAACTCTCAGCCAATTCAACCAATCGACTCCGATCTTGTTCATCCAAACTTGGACGACCCCGGCCGCCGCCAATGCCAGGAAGCAATCGCAATCCCCCGGGGCCGAGCACCATGGCGTCTTCCATGTCGCATTGGCCATCCAGAACATCAGCGAGGGTTCGTTCTGGCTGCACCGAACACAAGACGTCCGCATTCGCCAAGCCAAAATCGATATCCACCAGACAAACATCGGAACGACCGGTCCGCCGCGCCATCGCCAAGCCAAGATTCAAACTGAGATTGGTTTTGCCGACCCCGCCCTTGCCTGAGGCCACCGCGACGAGGCGGGGACCGCTCTTCGCGGCCTCCCCAGCGTGGAGACGAGCTTCTACCAAGGCACGAAGTCGGGCCGCTTGATCGGTCATGAACCCAACAACTTCTCCGGCAAGCCGGCATCTCGAGCCGGGCCCAAGTCATCGGGAACCCCTTGTCCGGTCGTCACCCAACCAATCGGACGACCTGCATCCCGACCGATGGCCAAAAGAGGACCAAAAGACGCGGCTTCATCCAGTTTGGTGAACAACAGGGTGTCTGCCCCAATTCCTCCGAATGCCGAAAGACCTTCTCGCAACACTTTTGGCGCTGCCGCCGCCGACAAAGCAAGATGGGTTTCGTCGGGGGCGAAGGCCGCAAGGAGCTCTTGTAATTCACTGATGTTCTGCTTGTCGCGTTGACTTCGTCCCGGCGTATCGATCAGGATCACATCGCAGTGGTCAAGCGCCTCAAGCGCGGGAGCCACATCATCTGAAGTTCGAATCACCCGCAAAGGAATGTTCAGGATGCGGGCGTAGTTCCGCAACTGCTCCACTGCCCCAATGCGATAGGTATCCGCCGCCAAAAGACCCACGGTGCAGCCTCGCTCCAGACGAAGTGAGGCCGCCAACTTGGCCAGAGTGGTGGTTTTGCCCACGCCGGTTGGGCCCACCAGGGCAATTCGGCGTTTGGTCCCGGGGCTCGGTTCTGCGCCTTCAACCACACAGGGCAGCATGGAACGCAGAACTTGCAACATGGCCTCTTGTGCATCTTCCTCGGATGGATGTTCACTTCCGGCACGGACAATCGCCAGGTCGAGAATCTCACGACGCAATGGCTCTGGCACATCCTGTTCGGCCAATCGCGCCAATGCATCCGCAAACGCTGGGGGCACGGTTGGCACCTCAGATGCCGCACTGGGGGATTGGGCGCCACCCGATGACGGAATTGCAGCGGACGCCGAGGCTTGCTCGGCCAACAGACGAATGCGGCTCATTTCAGCCGCCAAGCCTTCCACTGCCGCGCCGACCGATTGACGAACCGCTTCTTGCAAAGCCGCCTGATCCAAATCGGTTGAAGGCGCAGACCCTTCGGTTGGTCCAACCGAAGCCACGACGTCTGGAGACACCGGCTTGGAGACGTCCGGCTTGACCTCCACGACACTTGGAGATGATGATTCAATGACCTCACCGTCAGGTCCCAACCGATACCGACGAGGACGCTCGGGGACTTCGGGATCCAGAGGTGTTGGCGGAGTCGCAAACTCGGTGTGTTCTGGGGTGTCCGGCGATTCGGAATCGAATGGGTTCACACTTGGGGCGGCACCACGAACCGGTTCAAGTTCCGGCTGCGTCTCTGGATCCTGATCCTGATCCTGATTCACATTTGATTCTTCAGAAGCGTGATCCAGCCGACCCAACCCCTGCCGGATGGCTTCGGCCGCATCCTTTAAAGGAGACAAAGCTTCCGCCACGTCGCGGGTGGTTTGATCCGATGGGTCCAGTTCGGGGGCGGGAGCTTCTTCCACCGCGCGACGCGCTGCCGTCAATTCCCACCCGGTACGTCGACCAAGACCAAAGAAGCCACCACGCCGAAATTGATGTGCTTCCAGAACAATGACGTCTTCTCCCAGTTCCTCTCGAGCCGCTGCGAGAGCCTCTGGCATCGACCATGCTTGGTAGGTCCGCGTCTCAAATTCGGCGTTGCTCTCAGTCGTCAACTCGGTCCTCCTGACCAGACATCACAGGCTTAAGCCCGCCGCTCCGCGGCGGTTGGTTGGTCACAAGATATCAAGCCCACCGACTCAAGATCGATGCTGCGGTCAATCTCGTTGAACCCCACAACAGAGGCTTCGATCCGGTGAGATTCCAAAATCCGAACCAAGCCCAGTCGAACCGCGGGAGATGCCACAACCACGGGCAGATACCCCAGATCGAGCAACTTGGGCAACGCGTCTCGGGTGCCTCGAGCAATGGTCTCAATGCGATCGGGCGCGAGGCCAATCTGGATGCCCGCCCCCGTACGCTCGATGCCTGCGGTCAACTCTGCCTCGAGTTCTGGCGCGATCGCCAAAGCTCGAATTCTCCGGGTGCCGTCGGCTTCGTCGGTGGCCAACCGAGCGGTGATGGTCCGGCCAAGGGCATTCCGAACGTATTCCAAAAGCACGTCGGGATCCTTGGTGTGCGGGGCCCAGTCGCCCAAGGTTTCCACAATGCGTTCCAAATCCAAAATGGGCACCCGCTCGGCCAACAGCCGCTGCAGCACCGCCTGAAGCTCGCCGAGCTTGATCACCGCCGGGATGGTTTCTTCCACCAACTTGGATCGCCGGGCCTTCAAATCCTCGACCATGTCGGCCACCGCTTGTCGGGTCAGAATTTCGTCGGCATGCTGCAACGCCAATCCATGCAAATGCACCGTCAACACGCTTGCTGCCTCGACGACGGTCCAATCCCCTGCCTCGGCCTCGGTGCGACGTTCTGGATCGATCCACATCGAGTCCAATCCGTAACAAGGGTCGCGTCCGGGCACCCCATCCAGCGGTGCCGAATGGGGGCCAGCGGGGATGGCCATCAATTTGCGGGGGTGAATTTCACCACGGCCGACAGATTCACCACGCAAGCGAATTCGGTATTCGCGTGGTCGCAACGATTGATCGTCCCGAACACTGACCCCGGGCAAGATCAACCCAAACTCGGCCGCAATTCGATTGCGCTGTTGTCCAATGCCCATCACGATGGGTCCATCCGCGCCAGCCAAACCCAGCAAAGCCGTCCCCAGATCAATTTGCAGCTCGGAAATTTGGGCCAGCCGTTCGGGAGTCACGCTGTCATTGGCAGGGGCTTCTCGGGGTGCCGCCCGCTCGGAAGCTCGCTGGGCTTCTGCTTGCGCGTCGCGCCCCGCCCATGCCACAAAACCAAGGCCCAGAGCACCGGCCAACAAAGGGACCGTGGGCAGAGGAGTGATGGCCAGCAAACCAAGGAAGATCGAGATGAACAACAAGGCCTTCGGGCGGGCGGCCAATTGTTCAGGGATCCGATCACTGATGGTGCCTTCGTCCCCCCCGCGTGCGATCAGCATGCCCGCAGCGGTCGCGATCAAGAATGCCGGCACTTGTGCCGCCAGACCATCACCAATGGTGAGACGCGTAAATGCCGACGCGGTCTCGCCAAAGGTCCAGCCCTTCAGCCAAACGCCCACCAAAATACCACCCACCAAGTTGATCCCAGTGATGATCAATCCTGCAACGGCGTCTCCCCGTACAAATTTCGAGGCACCGTCCATCGCACCATAAAAGTCGGCCTCGGCGGTGATTTCCCCACGGCGTCGTGTGGCTTCCTGCTCGTCAATCAGGCCTGCCGACAAATCTGCATCGATGGCCATCTGTTTGCCGGGCATGGCGTCAAGCGTGAACCGCGCTGTAACTTCACTCATTCGGGTTGCCCCTTTGGTGATCACGACAAACTGCACGATGACCAAAATTGCAAAAATGATGAACCCAACGATCAACGAACCTCCGGCCACAAACCCACCAAAGCCAGAAATCACCGCTCCGGCCACTTCCCCTACGGCCGCAGGAGAACTGGCGTCGGCACCCAAGATCAAGCGGGTTGACGCAATGTTGAGCACCAAGCGCAGAAGGGTGGTGCCCAACAGCAGCGCGGGAAAGGAAGAAAATTCCAACGCCTTCCGTTGGGTGATGGCATTGATCAACATCAACGACGCAATGGCAATATTGGCCACCAACAACAAGTCAAGGATGGCCGCCGGCAAAGGCACAACCAGAACGACCAGCAGACCAAGCACTGTGGCGGGCAGCAGCAAGTCGCGCCGCGCCCCAAAGGCGTCGCCGATCTTGCGTGCGGTCTGACTGAGCCGATCCGTTGGCATGGTTTACGGCCTCCTTGCCGTCGAAGACATCATCGCGCCTCCGCGCCCCGAACGCCAGTCAGGTCACGACCCTGCAGCTTCCAAACGTACGCCAGCACTTCCGCCACGGCTTCAAAGTGGGTCACCGGCACTGGATCACCCACCGCCACCTCACGCCAAAGGGCTCGAGCCAGGGGCGGCCGCTCCAGCACCGGCACGTCGTGTTCCAAGGCCAAACGGCGAATACGAAAAGCCAAATCATCAGCCCCTTTGGCGCACACCACCGGAACATCGGTTCGCCCGGGCTCGTACCGCAAGGCCACCGAAAAGTGGGTGGGATTGGTCACCACGACGTCGGCCAGTGGCACTTCTGATTCAATTCGTTGACGCGCCAGTTGGCGGTGAAACTGCTGCCGGCGCGATTTCATCTGCACGTCACCCTGCAGTTCCTTGGATTCATCACGAACTTCCTTTTTGGTCATGCGCAACTTCTTGCGGTGCTGTTTGCGTTGCCAAACAAAATCAATGCCGGCCAACAACACCAACATGAGCAGCATGGCCGCCGCGGTTTCCATCAAAAGCTGGAAGGCCAAGACCATGCCCGGCTTGATTTCGAGTTGCAAAACCGAACGAATCGCATCCTGCCGCCAAGCCAAGTGCGCTCCTGCCACCAACAGCAACAGCATCACTTTTCCAGAATCCAGCGCCCCACGGACAAAACCCTCTGGCCCCAAGATTCTCTGAAGCCCCTTGACAGGATTCAATTTCTCGGGCTTGAACCCAATGGTTTTGGTGGTCGGTCGGAAGCCGACTTGTAAAAAACCACCCGCAGCCGCCAAAAGCGTGACCAACCCAGCCACCGGAAAAACCACCAACGCAAACCCAAGGCCTGCATCTCGGAAGCTGCGCAAACCATCGTCGAACCCCCCCGTGGCACGATTCAATCCAAAGGCCAGCCAATCTTTCAAAAGTCCCGTCCCAAAGATCGCCAACAACATCAAAGCAACCGTGCCCGAGAACAAAACGACAAAGGACGCAAAATCTTTGCTCCATGCCACTTGGCCTTCGTCACGCGCCTTGTTCATTCGGTGTGCGGTCGGCTCCTCGGTTTTTTCTCCAAGTTCTTCCGCCATCAGTCCGCTCCCGCCAAAATACGAACGCTGTCGATCATGTCACCCGCGAACGCTTGCCAAGGGCCAGCAATCGCCGGCAGAACCAAGACAAAGACCAACAAGCCGATTGGGATCCGAACCAAGAAACCCACACTCAAAATGTTGATTTGAGGCACCGACCGGCCCAGAAATCCCATCAAGATCGTTTGGGCCAGCACAATGGTCAGCACTGGCAGGGAACAGCGAAGCAACACTTCAAAAGCTCCATCGAGCAACGCTGGGATGGCCTCGGTCATCAATCCCATATCCAACATCACCCCAGGAGGAAAGCGATCCATGCCCTCACGTACGGCCATAAAGAGGGCCTCAGGCACGCCGAGGACCACAAAGAGGCCCAGCGCGAGAGCGGCCATAAATCTGCCGGTGGTGTCCACCTCTTCGCCCACGTTGGGGTCGTACAACGTGGCAAACCCCAAGCCAATCTGCTGCCCCGAAACCAAACCCACGCCCTGCAGCGCGGCAATGGGAATCAAAGCCAAAAGACCCAGTGCCGCCCCATAGACGAGTTCAAAGCCCGACAGCACACCCAATTCCAACAACGTGTTGGGGCTCGGCCCCAGCGTCTCCACCGAACCAAACGCCACCACGCCCAACATCACCCCGAGCAGCACCCGCACCACACCCGGGACCAATGGACTGGAGACACCAGGCGCGACGAACAGCAGACCCGCCCCGCGACAACCCGCCAGCATCAGGCCCGGCACCGCTCCGGCGTACTCGGCGAAAGCGCTCATCCAAAGATGTCCGGTGCGAACATGGAACGGGTGAAGTCACCAAGACGAGCGACCATCCAGCCCAACAGCAACACCGCGACCACAATCATGGCGACCAGCTTGGGAAGAAAGGAGAGCGACTGTTCTTGCACGCTGGTCACGGCTTGACCAATGCTGACGATCAACCCAACCACCAAGCCAATCCCAAGGATTGGTGCCAACAACAAAAGCGTTTCCATCAACGCACCGCGAGCTGGGTCCAACAGCATGCCCGTCATCCAAAGCCACCGATCATGGAGGAAAGAGGATCTGCCACCTGCCCCAGGATCCCTACCGAAAGCAACGTCCAGCCGTCCACCAACACAAACAGCAAGAGTTTGAATGGAAGCGAGACCAATACGGGCGGCAGCATCATCATTCCCATCGAAATCAGAATGCTGGAAACAACAAGATCAATCACCAAGAAGGGCAGTGCGATCTTGAATCCCACGATGAAGGCCGCCCGCAGTTCACTCAGCATAAACGCCGGCACCAAGGTCAAAGTGGGGACATCGTCGTAGGCAACAATGGTGGGATCGGTGAGATCCATGCCACGGTGCTCCAGCAAGGCGTACAACGCGCTCCAGCCACCCGTGGCATCGATCTGAGCAAACATAAAGTCGCGCATCGGACGCTCACAATTGGTCCACGCAACACGGTAATCCGGCTGTTCATCGCTCACAAAAGGCTGAACACCATCGGACCAAACCCGTTCCAACGTCGGCGCCATGGCGTACAGCGACAGAAACAAAGCGAGTCCCGTGAGAACTTGCCCAGGCGGCAACCCTTGGGTGCCAATGGCTTGTCGCAACAAACCCAAGATGATCACCACCCGAGTGAAGCAGGTGCACATCAGCAGCACGCTCGGAACGAGCGTAAGGACGGTGAGCATCAGCAAGATGTTCAGAAGTCGGCTTCGACCCTCAGCCCCCTCCCCCATCAAGGCCGCAGATGCCTCATCCAAGGCCACCAAAGGATTGCTTGGATCGCCCAATGGATTGTCCACGACCGATTGGCCAAACGTCCCGGTCGCTGGGATCAAGCAACACAGGATGAGCAGACCAAGTTTCACGCGGTAATCCGTACCCTTCGCCCCTTGGTCAGATCAACCACCACGCCACGCTTGGGGCGATTCGATCGCTCCGCCGGCTGCGAAGTGGTCTCCACCAGTGCGGCAGGACGAGGACGACGGGTTCTTCCAGAATCGCCTTGGGTCGCCACCGCTTCGAGGGTTTGGCGGAACGCATCACGGTCTGGCTTGCCCTCAATGGCTTCCGTGATTCGGGCCAGTGTCGTCAAATCGTCGACCTCGCACAGTCGGTTCCATCCCTGACCCGCGTCGTGACACAGGAGCATGCGGCGGTCAAATTTCACCAGAATCAACCGCTCCCCTTTGGCAACAGGCCAGCGGGCCACAATTTCCACCACGCCTGAGGGACCCGAAGAAGCACGCTGCCGAACTTTCCGAGGCAACTTTGACAGCACCAAGACCGCCAAAAGGAGCACCCCAGCCGTTGCGGCCGCAAGACGGATCAACGCGGAATTGGCCAAGGACATGGTCTGGCTTTCCACCCCGGGACCGTTGCGGGCCGGCAATGTTGGAACATTGAACGCCGGCGGAACCGGCAAGACTTCAGGAAGAGTGAGTTCTTCTGGACGATCTGGAGCCACAGACTCTTGTGGAATTGCCGGAACAACATCCGACGCCTGAGGAACCGCGGCCTCAGCCGACGGCAGAGCCAATCCCGAGGGGGCCGATTCCACCGACTCCACTGGCTAAGGCAAAACGAAAGAAACGGGACGGTTGGCCCTTGCCTCTTCGGCCTGGGCAGCATTTGCCGCCAGGACTAAGGCCACGAGAACACTTGCTTGTTTGATCCATGCCATCCTGGCCATCCTTCAATTTCAGAATGACGCCTCCGCGCCACCCAAACTGCTCTGCATTCCGTCCGCGCTGCCGAACTTCTCTCAAATTCTCTCCGCGCTGCCCAGAATTTCTCTCAGATTCCCTCCGCCGCCCGTCCCAAAATTTCCGTAATCCGAACACAAAATCGCTCGTCCAACACCACCACTTCACCGCGAGCCACCAAACCGTTGTTGACGAAGATGTCGACGGGATCGCCCGAAGGCCGGTCCAATTCAACAACCGATCCGGAACCCAGACGCAAAACGTCATCCACCAACATTCGACTGCGACCCAGCTCAACTCTCACATCGAGCTGGACATCGTTGAGGCGATCCAAAGCGGAATCACCCCCAAAAAACTCTGACTTCAACGCTTCCGCAGCCTCGGCCACGCCATCCATGGCCGCCACGGGATCGACCGGCCCGGCCGGGGTCGGCGCTGGAGCCGAATCCGAAGGCGATGACGCAAAGCCCTCTGCCGACTCAACTTCTGTCGATGTTGCGTCGCTGGGGAGGTTTGATTGTTCTTGTGGGTCGGTCACGCCTTCCTGGCTCCCTTGATTCTCCGACTGGGCAAACACTGGATCCTCCAGCGGGCACAGACGTGCGCATCATGAACTATCGGCAGTCTTCCGCGGCCGGCTTGAATTTCTCAGCGGTTGCTTTGGTCAACGATGACCTGCCAGGCGTACACCACTTGGGGCCGCTCGGGACCACGGACAAAGCTGAAAAGCTTCTCAAATGATGTCCCAACGGCTTCCGTGAAGACCACCGGCTCCAAAGCCTCGATTTCCTTCCTTGATGCGGACCGCCAACATCGCACGAAGTTGCTCTCGATCCGGTGTTGAAATGGCTCAACCACGGCCGTGAATTCCGCGACAAACGGTGCGGGCACCAAGGCCACCACTTTGACCGACCACGTCGTGTCCCCCTTGCGCTGATTGGCTTCCTCGTACACCACGACCTCAACCAGTTCATTGGGAGCAAAGGTGGTGTCTTGGGCGAATCCATCGGCCTGAACATTGCTTGGACGCATCCATTCGATCACGCCAAAAATTCCTGCCGCTTCAAAGACCATCAGTCCCAAGATCAGCAACAGGGTGCGACTGCTTCGTGATGATTTTTCGGCAACAGCGGTTTCATTTTCGAATTTCGACATGACAAGTACCTCAAGGCAAGTTGGATGTGGTTTCAATCAACCGAAGTTCAACGCGACGCATCTCGGGACCGATGGCCCCTTGAACCACGCGAGATCCTCGAGTGGCAATATGGATTCGTTCTGCTTCAAGAGCCCACCGGCCATCGCTGCCGGTGTACGCCCGCAAAAAAGCTTCAACAGATTTGGCCCGCCGATATCCCAGCTCGTCGTCGTCGGACAATTGGGCGCCTTCGGCTTCGCCTGGTTCGGCAAATCCAGTCAGTCGCACCCCCAAACGGTTGTGCAAGTGCTGGTCGGCAAAAGTCTGAAGCGACACTTCTGCGGCCGGCAACAATGTCCATGAGCCCACATCAAACGCTTCCGGGCCGGCCAAGGCAATCTGAACGCCTTGTTCTTGGACCCGCTGCACGGAGTTGCCATCGATCAAGACCGCGCCACTTCCTGGGATGTTCTCGCGGCCAGGCAGGAATCGTGCTTCGCCACCGGTCCGGTCAGGGTCAAAGTTGGTCGCCTCGCTTGAAGAAGGCAGCAAGCCTTGCTGGAAACCTTCAATCATTCGGGCCTTTTCTTCTTCGGTGGTGGCCGCGCTGATCATCCAAAGAAGGACAAAAAAGCACAACAACAGACTCATCATGTCACCAAAGGTGACCACCCAGTCTGGTGCGCCTTCAGGGGCGGAACGGGCCTTGCGGATTCGCATGGTTCACGCCGCCTTTTTCTCTTGGTCTTGATTTGGCGTCCACGCCAAAAGACGATCGGAAAACTCAGAGGGACGAACACCTTCCAAAATCATCAAAGCGGCTTGCATGGCGATCGCGTTGCAAAACTGTTCTTCGGAACTGCGACGTCCCAGTTTGTCCGCCAATGGGTTGCAGATCATGTTGGCGAACATCGCGCCGTACAACGTCGTCAACAGCGCAACGGCCATCCCTGCCCCCACACTTGAAAAGGAGTTGGGGTCTTGGGGATTCATGGAAATCATCATGAACACCAAACCAATGAGGGTTCCGATCATGCCAAAGGCCGGAGCACTTTTGCCCATGGATTCCACCATTGATTTTCCTGTTTCATGCCGGATGGTGATGGCGTCCAATCGACGATTCAGCTGAGCTTCCACCGTCGAGGATTCGGTCTCGTTGGCCGCGAACACCACACACTCTGAGAGAAAGGGGTACATCTCAGGTCGTTTGCACGCTTCTTCCACATCCTTCACCCCACCCTTGCGCGAGATGGTGTTGAGCTCGATGGCTTGATCAATGACTTGCTGCACATCAACCGCTTTCCAGAAGACGGTCTTCATCAGAACCTTGGGCAGCCGTTTGAGGTCGGAAAAGGGGAAAGCCGCCATTGTGGCCGCAGTACATCCCCCCAGCACAACCAAAAAGGAGGTCGGATCGATCAACGCGGCCGCTTTGCCGTCCGCACCCAAATAAATCGCGGTACCGACGAACAGCCAAGCCAGGGCAACACCAAGAACAGTTGAAAGATCCATGTGACACTCCACGTGGGATACAGAAGAAAGACTCTTGATGCCCATCGGGAAGTGAACCGCCCAACTTCAACCTCGTTGAGAGATTTCGGTGGGATTGAAGGACCCCATGGGGTCCGTTTGTGAGGGTTGTTCAGGTGGTGAGGTTTACGCGTGACTGGCTGGCATGGAAGGCGAAGGCACAATCACTTCGTATCCCAAGGGAAGCAACGTGATGTCCACCTTGTCCTGCAATCCGGCAGCATCGCCATCCAATTGGAGGGCCATCTTTTCGGGCCCCGACAACGTGACACGGGCACCACGGGCAACCACTGCCGCCGAGTGATCCACGGCGACGCCGCTGCGGGAACGCCACGCCCACAACAACGTCCGAGTGACGGATGAGGTGGGCAAAAAGACAACATCCAACAGCCCGTCGTCTGGCTGGGCGTCACGGGCGGGATCCATACCAAACGCGTATCCGGAAAAATTGGCCACGATGGCCAAGCCGCGACGTTGTTCGACAACCAGTTGTCCGTCCACATCGATACTGACCTTTGGCCACTTGCGTCTCAGAGCGGTTCGCAAAATGGGGGCGATGTAGGAAGCATGACGGATGGGCCCGTGACGTCGAGCATGCAAATCATGAATCACTTCCGCGTCAAAGCCAACCGAGACCATGAGGGTGAACGGTCCGTAAGGCGTTCGCCCCGCATCAATTCTTCGAGTCCCCCCTCGGACCGCCAATTCAGCGATGTCCTCAGGTTCTCGCGGCAAATGCAACATGCGGGCAAACAAATTTTCCGTACCCAGCGGGGCATGAAGAAAAGGAACACCCACTTCCCCGAGGGCGGCTGCCGCACGACGAAGAGTGCCGTCGCCACCAACCACAATGGCCCTTTCAATCTCATCGGGCAGCCGAATCTCATCTTTTTCCGTCTCTCGAACCACCGGTTCGAAGCCCCGATCTCGAAGAGCAGCACCGATGGCCTCGGCATAAGCCGGGGCCAAACCTCGGCCCGCCCGAGGGTTCAGCAGAATGCCAATTCGAGGCAAACTCAGGGGGAATCCTCAACGCGTTTGGCCGAACGAATGATGACTTGCTCCTCGGGTACGTCGCGCATTCCGCGACGAACCGTCGTGCGCTCCTTGGCGATGGCATCGATGGTGCTCATCCCTTCAACCACCCGACCAAAAGCGCAATACGGGCCATCGTCCAAGAAGGCGTTGTCTTTGTGGTTGATGTAAAACTGACTGGTGGCCGAGTCCGGAGCAGAAGTTCTCGCCATGGCGATGGTTCCGCGGGTGTTGCGGATGGGGCCCAGTCCTGATTCGTTTTGAATGGGGCCTCGGGTTTCCTTACGCCGCATTTCTGTGTCAAATCCACCGCCTTGGACCATGAACCCAGATATCACACGGTGGAACAGGGTGTCTTCGTAGAAGCCTGCATCGACATAAGCCAAAAAGTTGCGGCAAGTGATGGGATAATTTTCCGGATCAACCTTGACCACAAACGCGCCAAGATTGGTTTCAAACCGCACCAAGACTGGAGTTGTCGATGCCTTTTTTGATTCGTCGACCTCCGGAGTCGCCGGGGCAACGGGCCCATCATCCTTGCCTTGGAACGTCACGGTTTCATCTGCTTCAGACATGTTGAATCCAATGACATTGGTACGCCCCAGGGCATCGGTCCAAGCCATGTTGGTCAAGGGAACAACTCCACCCACTCGACCCTCCGGGCGGATCACACGCATTCCGGGGCCACTGAAGCCCACGCGCCGCTTGCCATACCGCCAGACCACCTTGCCTTGGTTGCCATTGCTCATGATGGTCCCACCGGACAAGGCCGAGTCGCCTTTGCGAGGAAGTGATTCCACAATCACGTCCGCAGCTCGGCAGGCCAAGGGAGATCCTTGGAACACCAAGACATCTTCGGAATTTCGTTCCGGGTGCCGTTGGGTCAGCCGCA
Organism: Phycisphaeraceae bacterium; assembly: GCA_004213555.1. Taxonomy (GTDB): domain Bacteria; phylum Planctomycetota; class Phycisphaerae; order Phycisphaerales; family SM1A02; genus UBA8653. The sequence goes on from SHAP01000012.1 coordinate 35,724, forward strand.
CCAATCCTTCCTGAAGCTCAAAGACACACTGACCTTCTTGATCTTCCAAACGTTTGATGGTCGTGTTGAACCCGAGCAGCATCACATCGGTTTGGCCAGGCTGAACACCATCCCAACGCCATTCCAAGCAAGCCCGACCTTCGGCTTGGGTTTGCAAAACACTGCCCACCGGGACCACACTGCCTTCTCGACACTTCAACGAGGTCCCATCGGCCGCCTGAAGCACGGGGGAACTCTCAATCATCCGAATTCGCACCGTTTCACCACGGCTGGCGGCCGAGAGCAAAAGGATGGTCAAGAACATCGAGAACCGTTTCGTGAGGATCATTTGTTCACTCCTGAAGTCAATTACAGTACCGGCAATGCGGACTGGATTGTTCATCTTGATTCTCGCAGTCACGAGCCAAACGGCGTTTGGGCAGGCGTACCGCCTCAACGACGAGGATGGTTGGTCCCCGCTCCCCGAACCCGCCGCAGGATCGGCCGAAGAAGGGCTGCGAAATGCAAGAAGAGCGATCGCGAGAGAAGCTTGGGATCAAGCGGAGACCATTTGTCGCGATTGGCTGACCCGGTTCACCTCCACCGCCCGCATTCGACCCCTTCTTGGAGATCAAGACGTGCCCGTGGTCCAAGTGGAGCAAGCCCAATCTCCTCTGGTTGGTGAAGTTCGACTGCTGCTTGGCGATGCGTTGAGGGCACGAGGAGAGCTGTACCCCGCCGCCGTTGAATACGAAACGGTGGCCCGCTCCTATCCGGACTCTCCGGCTTGGCTCGATGCCGTCGAACGGTGTTACGAAATCGCGGTCATCTGGTCCAAAAAAGAACCCGAATTTCTCCTGGGTATTTTCCCCGTCTCGGACTGGACCGAAGAGGTCGAAGAACTTCTGATCAGAGTTCAAGAACGGGTTCCTGGAAGCATCTTGGCAGAACGGGCAGGGTTTGCCTTGATGGAGTTTTATTTCCGCGAAGAGAATTACCGCCTCACCGCCGACATGGCGGCCATTGTTTTGGAAAACCATCCCACCACGCCACAAGCGGATCTGGCCCGACGCCGCATTGTTGATGCCAACCGGCGTTTGTGGAAAGGACCAGAGAATGATCTCTCGGGCCTTGAAGAAGCCTCATCCATCTTGAGTTATTTCATGGCCGAGGATCCGGTCGCCGCCCAACGCATCGACAGCGCGCAGCAATTTCGTGAGGTTCAAGAAGATCTGGTGCAATCCGAGTGGTCAACCGCCCAGTGGTACCTTCGCTCTGGAGATCCTATCAGTGCGGCGTATGAAGTCAGCCGTTTGGCCGACCGGTACGCTGAAACCACCCTTTGGCCAAAAATCAAAGCTTGGGCCACCGAACAGGTTCGGCCGCTGATTCCCATCCCGTTGCGCTCGTTGGTGGATGACTTGCCATGAGCCGGTGGGTGAAGTTGATGTTGTGTTTGGTGTTGCTCGGCTGTGCCAATGACCCCCGAGCGGGATTGGCCTTCATGAACGAAGGTCCCGCCCGCCGGGTTGCGATCGAACCTTTCGTGGGCGGTGGCGAAATCGAAGGGTTGGCCCTGCCGCTCCGCGAAGCCGTGGCGGCCGAGCTCCTGCGACGGACCAACCACACGGTGACCAATCGGCCGACCGCCGACACCCTGCTTCGGGGTGAGATCCGGTCGGCCTCCCGCCGCCTCTTGGGACGCTCCACGGAGTCCGGACTCCCCTCGGCCCTTCGACTGGAGATCACCCTCGACTTGGAATGGGTGGATTTGGCCAGTGGGGCCGTGTTGAAATCACTGCGGAACGTCCGAATTGCGGCGGATTACGCCCCCGGTGGGGCGGGCGTCGCCCCGGGCGGGGAACGAGAAACCGTCGCACGGCAACAATTGTTCCGGCGTACGGCCCGAACTGTCGTGGATGCGTTGCAGTCGGACTGGTGATCGTCCGATGCAGAGCCAAGTTCCCTCCTATGGTGGAGGACCCATTTTCCTCCCGCGACCAGAAGCTCCCGAATGACCCAGCAACCACCGCCTTCCGACCCAAACAACGACGAACAAACCCAACCACCGGCCCGCCGAGGCGGTTTTTTGGGGTGGCTTCTCGCCTTTTCGATCGTGGCCATCGTGTTCTCCATCGCCAACCAACCCAGTGGCGGCGTCGAGATCAAGAGTTGGGAAACGTTTTTGGCCTACGTCGAAGGCAACAACCAACAAGTGACCGTCCCCTCTTCGGAAGCCGAAGGCGCGTTCGTCACTTCAGACGGACAAGTGGCATACCGAGACGAATTGGGTTGGCTGCGAGACGAGGAAAACGCCATTCTTGGTCGCAATGGCCAGCCCTTGGAAGGCAAGCCCACCGAGATGACCCCTGTCCTCGCCACCAAGAGCGTCAAGGTCAACGAGCTGGGGCAAGTGCTCGACGACGGCGGGTTGGTGCAACGAAATCCTTTGGGCCAAGCCATCGTGCCAAATTTCTTGGCCACGGCTCCCATCCAATCGGGTGGCTTGGAAGGCCCAATCTCGGTGGAAAACAACCGGCTGATCGCCAACATCCGCTCGGGAACCGGTGGGCTGGGCGAAACGCCAAACGGGCGCCCCCACCGAATCTTCTTTGAGATCAGCCAACCCGGCATTTACGTCGAGCAACTGAACGAACGAAACATCGACTACACCGATGAAGCAGGCACCAGCGTTTGGATGAGCCTGCTCGCCGGCGTGTTGCCACTGGTCATCTTGATCGCGGCCATTTGGTTCCTCTTTATCCGGGGCATGCGTGGTGCGGGTGGTGGACCTGGCGGGATGTTGGGCAGCTTCGGCAAATCCAAGCACCGACTGTCGACCAAGGAAACCGTCAGCGTGACCTTCGCCGACGTGGCCGGCATCGACGAAGCCAAAGACGAAGTGCACGAGATCGTGGAGTTTTTGAAGAGCCCCGAGAAGTTTGCCCGTCTTGGCGGACGCATCCCCCGCGGCGTGTTGCTTGCGGGGCCTCCCGGCTGCGGCAAGACCCTGTTGGCCAAGGCCATCGCCGGGGAAGCCGACGTCCCGTTCTTCTCGATCAGCGGCTCCGACTTCGTGGAAATGTTTGTCGGGGTTGGGGCAAGCCGGGTGCGCGACCTCTTCAAGCAAGCCAAAGAAAGCAGCCCGTGCATCATCTTCTTGGATGAAATCGATGCGGTGGGTCGCAAGCGTGGCAGTGGCTTCTCAAGCGGCGGCCACGACGAACGCGAGCAAACACTGAACGCCATCCTCGTCGAAATGGATGGCTTCGAGATGCAAGACCAAGTCATCGTGATTGCGGCCACCAACCGGTCCGACGTGCTCGACCCGGCGTTGACCCGCCCCGGTCGCTTTGACCGCACCGTGCAGGTGATGCTGCCCGACATCGAAGGCCGCCGTCAGATTTTGGGCGTCCACTCCGGCAAAGTCCGCATGTCCCCCGACGTCGACATGGAACGCGTCGCCCGTGGCACCCCGATGTTCTCAGGCGCCGAGTTGGCCGCGCTGATCAACGAAGCCGCCATCATCGCCACCCTGTCTGGCAAAGAATTCGTCGAGTTGCAAGACCTCGAAGAAGCCCGCGACAAGATCCGGTACGGCCGCGCTCGTCGAAGTCGGCGGATTGAAGAACAAGAACGCGAAGCCACCGCCTACCACGAGGCCGGACACACCGTCATCCAGTGGCTTCTGGAAGATGCCGACCCGGTCCACAAGGTCACCATCATCCCCCGAGGCCAAGCGATGGGGGCGACATTCTCGCTTCCCGAAAAAGACCGTTACGGCTACGGCCGGAAATACATCGAAGCCACCCTGCGGGTGCTGTGCGGCGGCCGAATCGCCGAGCAGCGGCACACCAGCGACATCTCCAGTGGCGCTTCGATGGACATTCGCATGGCCACCGACTTCTCCCGGGCCATGGTGCTCGAATGGGGCATGTCAGATCGGTTGGGCTTTGTGAAGTACTCACCCGACGAACAGCGTGAATCGTTGCTCGCCGGACAAGAATATTCTGACGACACCGCCCGTATTATCGATGAAGAAATCAAGCGTTTGGTCGATCACGCTTACGCCGAAGCCCAGCGCATCCTTGACGAGAACTGGGACAAGGTGGAAGCGGTGGCCCAAGCGCTTCTTCGACACGAGACGTTGAACTCCGACGACATCGAGACCCTGATGAAGGGCGGCCAAATCGACCGTCCCACCGTGGCGGACATGTTGCGGGCCGAGATGGAAGCGCCAAAGCCTCAAGAAAGCCCCAGCCCACCAACCGGTGCAGATGAAGGCGATCTTTCGGATGACGGCGTGTTGCCCAGCCCTGCCTGAGCCTCACTCTCCAGTCATTTTCTTTCGCCGCAAGATGTGGTGGTAATGCTGCGCAAACCGGTGGGCTTCGTCACGGATCGCTTGGCACAACTTCAACCCGAGGTTTTCCCGCCCCAATCGAATCGGTTCGGTCTTCTCTTGGACATAAATGCGTTCGTCTTTCTTGGCCAGGCTGATCACCATGGGCGGCTTGACCGAAAGGTCGGCAAAAGCCTCCATGGCGGCGTGCAACTGTCCAAGCCCGCCGTCAATCAAAATCAAATCGGGATACAGCTCTTCTCCTACGCCAGCATCCCGGTAGCGACGTGAAACCACTTCACGAATGGCCGCGTAATCGTCGTTGTCGACGGTGCGGATCTTGAACCGGCGGTACAGATCTTTGAACGGTCGGCCGTCCACGAAGCAAACTTTGGAGCCCACCGTTTCCCCCCCTTGCAGATGGGCAATATCGATGGCCTCCATGGAACGAACAGGCAACGTCAAGCCCAAAGTGCGCTGCAAGGACTTGAGGGCCGGCGCCGGATCTCCGCTGAACACCGTAACCTCAGGCTGCCATTGCACACCGTCCTTGGCGCGCTTTTCGCGATCGTCCAATTTCTCAATGGCACTGATTCGATCACGCAACTTGGCGGCGTCTTCAAATCGCAAATCCGCGGAGGCTTGCGCCATTTCTTCACGGAGCTCACGGAGCATGGTGGAGCGCTTTGATCCCAAGAAACGGACAAACGCATCAACGTCACGCCGGTATGAAGCCTTTGAGATGCGATCCGCACATGGGGCGGTGCACTGCCCAATGGAGTGCAACAGACAGGGCCGAAAACGGCGGTTTTTCGGATCACCATCTTCAATGTCCAAGTGACACGTGCGGTACCGAAAAACCCGCTGCAGCAATTGCACTGCTTCTCGCAGCGCTCCCGCCGAGGCAAAGGGTCCAAAAACTTTCGCGCCGCGATAGTCCTCGTGGGTGGGCTCCCGGGTGACAAACACCCCGGGGAAATCATCCCGCATCGTCACCACCAAGTACGGAAAAGTCTTGTCGTCAACCAAACGCGTGTTGAACGGGGGACGCGTGTCCTTGATCAAACGCGATTCCATCAAGAGGGCTTCCCACTCCCCGTCGCACTCGATGGTGTCGATGGAATCGATCTTGGCCAGCATGGGTTGCTTCTTGGGCCCCAACTCCGCCGAAGGCACGAAATAAGACGAGACGCGATTTCTGAGGCTGCCGGCCTTGCCCACATAGAGGACATGCCCGTCCACATCCTTCATCAAATACACCCCAGGCTGCTCGGGAAGTGCCTTCGCCAAGGCCGAAAGACGGCTCCGACGTGCTTCCCAAGCCTCAATTTCAGGTCCAGAAGGGGGCATCACCCAACTCTAGCGGTGAAAAGAACGGGTTTCAGTCCCCCCCCACCTCGGATTCGGGTACAATCGCGTCCTACGGTCCGATGTGGGCCCATGTTACGCTCTTCCGATTTCGGAAAGGATAAACCAATGAAGATCTTCTCCATCATCGCTCTCGCGGCCATGGGCTTCCTTGCCGGCTGCCAAACCTGCCAAGATCACGGACACGACCACGGCGAAGCCGCATGCTGCGGCGCCTGTGGTGGTGACGCTGCACCGGGTGCCGGCGAAGCCGCATGCTGCGGCGCCTGTGGTGGTGACGCTGCACCGGGTGCCGTCGAAGCCTGCTCCAGCAGCTGCTCCGACTCCTGCAAAACCGCCTGCGACAAGATGGCTGCCCCAGCTGCTGCTGAGCCATCCTCCTGCGCTTCCGAGTGCTCGTCCTCCTGCGACAAAATGAAAATGGCTGCCCCCGCGGCTGCCGAACCCGCATCCTGCGCCTCCAAGGCCGAATGCGGTGGCTGCCCCTTCTCCAAGAAGGACTAAGACCAGCCTTCCCATGCTGAATGCACGGCCGCCCTTCGGGGCGGCCGTCTTCGTTTCTGACTTTCATCAAACGCCTGTCTTCGCTACAATTTTGAATTCCCCAACGGTTGTGGTGACTTTTGGGGACGCCATTTCAAACCGCCCTTCGGGGCACCCCTGAAGCGCCCTTGGGCGGACATGCCTCCAACGAGGACTCACCACCATGCCCCGCCGGTGTCGCTGCACGAGAAAGGCTTCGCGCCAATGTCGACTGTTCAAACCCTCGTTGATTCTGGAATTCACTTCGGCCAACGCCGCACCAACTGGAATCCGAAAATGGCTCGCTTCATCTTTGGCGAGCGCAACAAAATTCACATCATCGATATCCGGGAGACGCTGAAAGGTTTGCTCTTGGCCCAACGCTTCATTGAGCAAGTCGTGGCCTCGGGCAAAGACGTCTGCTTTGTCGGCACCAAGCGTCAAGCCAAAGACTCCATTGCCAAGTACGCCGCCGAAGTCGGCATGCCTTTTGTCAACGAACGATGGCTCGGTGGCATCCTCACCAACTTCCGCACCATTCGTGACCGGTTGGGTCGCTTGGAAGAACTCGACCGCTTGGTGGAATCTGGCGAGATCGACACCTACTCCAAGAAGATGGCCAGCCAATTGATGCGCGAGCGTCGCAAGATCACCCGCAACCTCGATGGCATCCGCAACATGGAAAAAATGCCGGGCGTCTTGATGGTGGTTGACGTCAACCGCGAAACCAACGCGTTGCGTGAAGCAAAGTCACTGGGCATTCCAACCATTGGCCTGGTCGACACCGACGGCGATCCCGATTTGGTCGACATTGCCATTCCCGGCAACGACGATTCGATCCGCGCGGTCGAAGCCATTCTTCGCGAGCTCTGTGCCTCCATCAGTCGCGGCAAGGGGCAACGCACCGCCCAAGCCGAGGGCGACGACGCCGCGGCGGTCGCCACCGCCGGCGACGATGATGCCGCCCCCACCCGACGACGTCGCTCCAGCCGCGCCAGCTTCCGTTCCGACGACGGTGGCGCTCCTGCCGCCGAAGCCCCAGCCACCGAAGGCTGAACACGACCCTCATTCGTTCCCCGAACACCCCACGTATCCACACCAAGGAATCCAACTGTGAGTTTCACTGCCGCTGACGTGAAAGCCCTCCGGGAAAAAACCGGACTGGGCATGATGGACTGCAAAAAAGCCCTCACCGAACACAACGGTGACGCTGCCGCCGCCGAAGAATGGCTCCGCGAGCAACGCAAGGGCAAGATGGACGAGCGGACCGAGCGTGCCGCCGGTGAAGGACGCATCGCCGTCCGCACCGGTGACAACTGGGCCGCCATGATCGAAGTCATCACCGAAACCGACTTCACCGCCCGCAACGACGACTTCGTCGCCATGGTCGACAAAGTTGCCGACCATGCGGTGAACTGTCCTACCGGCTGCATCACCGCAACCGAAGAGATGACCAAGACGATCGATGACATGCGCATCGTGACCGGCGAGAACATGAGCTTCTCCCGTGGCGTCAAACTGGAAGGCGGCAACTTCGGGGTGTACATCCACCACGACGCCAAGCGTGCCGTCATCCTTCAGTTTGATGGCGATCTTGATGCGGACTCCGCCAAGGGCATCTGCCAGCACATCACCTTCCACGATCCGATTGGCATCGACGAGACCTCCGTCTCCGCCGACAAGATCGAAGAGATCCGGGCCGCCGCCATCCAAGAAGCGGAAGAGTCCGGCAAGCCCACCGAAATCGCCCAAAAAATGAGCGAGGGCAAAGTTCGCAAGTACTTGGAGGAGAACACCCTCATCCACCAGAAGTACGTGCTGGACGAGTCCAAGAAAATCAAAGAAGTCCTCGGCGGGGCGACCGTCAAGACCTTCGTCCGCTACACCTTGGGCGGCTGATCTTCTCGAACAACCCAGAATTTTGCGGGACGCCTCGGCGTCCCGTTTTTTGTTTCCCGTAGGCTTTCCCCATGACTTCCCCCGATGTTCTGGCGGCCCTTCGTCTCATGGAAGGTGGACAACTCCGCGAGGCCGCCCTCAAACTCAAACACCTTCGTCAAGGTCAACCAAACGACGCTGAAGTCTTGCAAGCTGAAGCCATGGTGGCCATGCGGCGTGGTGATTTTGGTACCGCAGAGAACGCGTGCGCGGCTTGGGAACAATGCATGCCCAACCTCCCCTTGCCGAAAGCCAGATTGGGCGCCGCCCAATTGCACCAAGGCCGATTTGATGACGCCCGCACCACCCTCGACCAAGCCTTGGTGGACCACCCCAACGATCCGCACCTCACCCGCGCCCGAGCAGAACTGGCCGAACGCGAAGGTCAACCTGAAGATGCGTGGCAACAACTCGAACCTCTGCGTGAACACGAAGATCCGGGCATCCGCGCTGAAGCGGCCCGAGTCGCGCTGTCGGCCGGGCACGCAGAGATCGCGCAAGCTGGAGCGGAGGCGTTGCTGCGCGAGACCGCTGTGCCCACCATGGTGCACCGGCGGGCGGCCTTTGTTCGCGCTCGCGCTTTGGAAGTCCAAGAACAACTGGATCTGGCTTGGAATGCGTACGTTGCGGCAAACCGAATTGGCGCTCGACCTTTCAATCCAGACGCCTACGACGAGTACGTCAATCAAATCATGGCCGCTTTCCCTTCCGTGCCTGATGGAGACCGAGAGCCGTTGGCCAAAGACGTGGTTCTGATTGTGGGTTCACCCAGAACCGGATCGACCCTGCTGGAGCGCATCCTCGACGCCCACTCGGAGGCGCAAGGCCTTGGGGAAATTTCATTGGGAGGAGAATTGCTTCAGCATCTCCCCTCCGACGGCCAGAAGCCATGGTTTAGCAGAGCCCGAAACCTAAGTGCTGCGGTTCAACACAAACTGCGTGACCTCTACCTCTCACCAGTGCGTGAGCTGGCGCCCAATGTCACAAAACGGGTCGACAAGAATCTCACCAACTTGGCCCGAATTGGTTTGTTGGGACAACTTCTTCCCGGGGCCACCGCATTGGTCTGCCAACGCGAACCCATTCCCTGTGGACTTTCATGCTTTGTGCAGGATCTCTCCACCGCCGGGTTCCCCTGGTCGAGTCAACCCGATCACATTCGTCGCGCGCTGCAAGCCCAAACCCGATTGTGCCAGCACTGGCTGGAGACGACGCCCCTTCGGACGATCGATGTGCAATACGAAGTGTTTGTGGGGGAAGGTGAAGCCGCCCAACGCAAGCTTATTGACCAGTTGGGTCTGGATTGGGATCCGGCGTGCGCATCCTTTTTCTTGCCCAGAGGACGCGGCACCACCACCAGTTCCTACGCCCAAGTGCAGCAGCCCATGCATGCTTCGGCCAACCAAGCCGGAGAGAAGTGGGGCGAGCGTCTGAAGCTGTTTGGTTGAGCCTGAATGAAGCCTTGGCCATGGGCGACTTCGCTGATGCGTGAGGTCTGGGCCTACGCGCACCGCCAGACATCCAAAGCCCATCTGGCACGGGGTCCGCACCGATCGCTCCGGTCGCAGCCAACGCAACAAAGCGTGGTTCACTCGTTGATGATTTGGTTAGGGCCTTTGCCTGCCTTCTTTTCGTACAAACCATCCCCGGCCTTTTGGTACTTGGTGAAACCAAGTCGGTCGAGGTTCTTGTCCGAAAGCTTCTGCGCCGTGGCGTGGTCGGACCAGTCGCCCAAGATGGTGGGTCGAGCGGGGATGCGGCGGCAAGCTTGCCCAGTTTCCGGATGCTCCGTCAGAGGATCGTCGCTCATCGGCTGCACCACTTCAAAGATCTCCCCTTCGGAGCCATCATCCTCAATGCACTGGTAGACGTAGGTGGGCATGTCTCTATGTTACGCGTCTGCGTACCGCGGGTAGTCGGTGTATCCCTCAGAACCCCCGCCATAAAAGGTGGACTCATCTGGTTCCGCCAGAGGCAGGTCTTCTCGGATCCGTCGGCCCAAATCGGGGTTGGCAATCAGCAACCGACCAAACATGACCGCATCGCAACGGCCCGAGGCGTACGCCGCTTTGGCGTCCTCCACCGTCATGCCTCCCCCCGCCACGTAACGGCGCTGGCCGTCTTGACCATCGAAGGCCTGCCGAAGTCGAGCGCAGATGGCATCGAGTCCTGGCTCCCGCTCGCCGACCACAAAGCTTTCCACCACATCGAGGTGGTGCAGGTTCCGTTCGGCCAAGGCGTCGGCAAGAGCGCCGTAAGTGCCCATGACATCAGGCTCACCCCGGTCTTCGTTGACATCGGCGTAGATCGGAGACACCCTGAACCCCACCCGCTCCGCGCCCAAAACCGAGATGGCCGCGTCGGTCACTTCCAACGCAAACCGCATGCGGTTCTCCAAGGATCCGCCGTAAGCATCGGTGCGGTCATTGATGCCGGAACGGAGAAATTGTTCCACCAAGTACCCATTGGCCCCGTGAATTTGGACGCCATCAAATCCGGCCATCTCAGCCAGCTCGCACGCTCTTCGGTACGACGCCACCACGCCAGGAATTTCATCCGTGGCCAAGGCACGGGGTGGTGAGCACTTCACCCGCTTGTAATCAGGACCGACCACCACGTGCCGCGGCGCCGCGGTGTTGGTGGAAGAAACCGGAGCACCACCGCCCGGTTGCAAATCCACGTGACTCATCCGCCCCACGTGCCACAGTTGACAGAAGATCTGCGAGCCCGCGTCGTGCACCGCTTGGGTGACGGGCTTCCAGCCTTCCGCTTGCTCTTCGGTATGAAGGCCGGGTGTTCGGTAGTACCCATGCCCCTCTGGACAGACCGGGGTTGCTTCGGTCAGCAGCACCCCTGCACCATCAGGTCCCGAACGCTGCGCGTAATACTCGGCGGCGTGGGGCCCGGGCACATTGCCGGGCAGATCGGCCCGCAAGCGGGTCAGCGGGGCCAACCACAGATCGCCAGAGGGGATCATGCCATCATGCCTTCCATTTGATGCCGCAGCCGATGCTGGGCACTTGGTCTTGCGGCACCGGACGGCCGGCAATCAACGCATCCAGGGCCGCCCGAAGATCCGCGCCGTCGGCTTTCGTACCAGAGTCCGGCCTGCTGGCATCAAGTTGTCCGCGGTAGACCAAAGCGTTGGTGGTATCGAAGACAAAGAAGTCAGGTGTGCACTCGGCCCCGTAGGCTTTGGCCACTCCTTGCGATTCGTCATAGAGGTACGGGAAAGAAAGCCCCCATGACTTTGCGGTTTCCACCATCTTGTCCGGCCCGTCATCCGGGTAATTCACCACATCGTTCGCGCTGATGCCCACGATGCCAATACCTTGTTCAGGGTAGTCCTGTCCCAGCCGGGCCAGTTCCTCAGCAATGTGCACGACGAACGGGCAGTGGTTGCACATGAAAATGACCAGGGTTCCCTTTGAACCTTGGACGCCAGCAAGCGTGTGATCCGTGCCCGAGCCATCCGGAAGGGCGAAGTCTGGGGCGGTCGTACCGAGGGGCACCATCTGTGAAGATTTTGGGGGCATGACATGTCTCCTAAGCGGAATGAAAGCCTAGCCCGTTCGGGAGCCCCGTACACTCCATCCCATGGAACCGATCAGCTTGATTGTTGGAATCGTCGTAGGTGTCGCACTTGGCGCAGGCGTGGTGCATCTGACCAAACCCAAACAACCCGCGGGCTCTGAGCCAGTCAGCGATGGCGGACTAGACGTACTTCGAACCGAATTGAGTACGGCCAAAGAGGATCTCAAGGCTGAACGCACCCATCTGGACGAAGCGCGAAAAGAATTGGCCACCCTCACCGAACGGGAGCGTGGACTGCAAGAGAAGTTTGCCGAGCAGAAAGCCCTGCTGGAAGAAATGCAAACCAAATTGCACGAAAGCTTCGATGCCGCCAGTCGGAAAGCACTGCAGGACAACAACAAGATCTTCAACGAGCAGGCTGAAGAACGGATGAAGCCCCTTCGCGAGCAGCTGACCAAACAAGAAGAATTGGTGCAATCTCTCGCGAAAGAGCGAACCAAGCAATTTGGTGAAATCGGTGAACTCATGAAAACCGTGCTTGCCTCCAACACCGCATTGCAAAACGAGACCAAGCAACTCGAAAGCGCCTTGAAACGTCCCGATCAACGCGGCCGCTGGGGCGAAGTGCAACTGCAACGCATCGTCGAAATGGCGGGCATGACCGAACACTGTGACTTCAGCACCCAAACCCACACCGAAACCGAATCCGGAGCGCACCGACCAGACATGGTGGTGCACTTGCCCGGTGGCGGGTCGATTGCGGTGGACTCAAAAGTTCCTCTTTCCTCGTATTTGGATGCGATGGAGAACGAAGATCAGCGCGAAGAATTGCTCGATCGCCACGTCAAGGCGGTCCAAGATCGCTGGAAGGAATTGGCAAAAAAAGCGTACTGGGACAGTCTCGACCACTCTCCCGAAGTTGTGGTCATGTTCATCCCGGTGGAGTCCGCCCTCACGGCCGCCATGGAACGCAAGCCAACCATGCACGCCGACGCGCTTGAGAACAAAGTGTTGATTGCCACTCCCACGCTGTTGATCGGGTTGCTCCGCACCGCGGCCTATGGATGGCGACAAGAAGCTCTGGCCGACAACGCCAAAAAGATTGCCGACTTGGGCAAAGAACTGCACGACCGCATCGGGACGTTTGTGGGGCATTTGGGCAAAGTGGGCAAAGAACTGAAAAGTGCGACCGACGCGTACAACAAGTCGGTGTCCTCTTTGGACAGTCGATTGCTGGTCACCTCACGCAAACTCAGCGAACTCGGGGTCTCTGAGGGTGAGCACAGCACCCCCGATCAAGTTTCTATCGCCCCCAGCCTGCCATCGGGCACTGACACCGCAGACTGATCAGCCCTGCTGGCCTTCCAGCTCGCTCCACCGAGCGTACAAACGCTCCACTTCCGATTGGGCGGCCGCCAAGTCGGCCCACACCGTGGTCATGCGTTCGTGGTTGTTGGCCAAATCCGGATCGTTGGATTCGGCTTGCAACGCCTCAACCTTTTCCTCCGCCACCAAAATGGCTTCTTCCATGCCATCAAACTCGCGCTGTTCGTTGTACGACAGCTTCTTGGTGCGTTGTTTGGGCTTGGCCGCGGCCTTGGGTTTGGCCACCGCTTCGCTGGGAGCATCGACTTGACGCTTGGCCGCCCGCCACTGTTCCATGGACGCAAAGGGTTTGGCGCTGCCATCGCCCAGGAACGCCACGAACTCCGTGGAAACCCGATCCAACAGGAATCGGTCGTGGGTCACGAGTACCAACGCCCCGGGGAATTCCAAAAGGGCTTCTTCCAGAACCTCCAGCGAAGGGATGTCCAAATCGTTGGTGGGTTCGTCGAGCAGCAACACATCCGCCGGCTGGAGCATCAGGTTGGCGATCAGCACCCGGGCTTGCTCACCACCGGAAAGCAACTTTACTTTCGTCGAGAGTTGATCGGGCTCGAACAGGAACCGCTTCGCCCATCCGGCCACATGAATCATCTTCCCGCGGTAATCGACCATGTCGTCTTTGGCCCCAAGGGCTGCCGAAAGTTGATCGTTGGGATCCAACGTGCCCCGGTGCTGGCTGAAGGTGACCACCCGCAGGTCCACCGCCCGCTTGACGGTTCCCGCATCGGGTTCCAGGGCTCCCGTCATCAACCGCAACAGCGTCGTCTTGCCGGAACCATTGGGGCCCAACAGGCCAACCCGTTGACCGGGCGTAAGGACCAAATCCAAGTTGTTGAAGAGCGGCTTGCCTCCCATCGCCTTGGCGACCGAATGCAGCGCCAGCAGACGCTTGGTTTTTCGTTCGGTGGCTTCGAAATCGATTTGGGTGGTTTTGTCTTTCGCCTCATTGCGGGCGGTGGTGGCTTTGAGGTCTGACTTGCGGTCTTTGGTGTCTTCCACCGTGTTCTTGCGGCGGGTCGCGCGGGCCTTGATGCCCTGCCGCAACCAAGCGGTGTCGCGACGGACCTTGTTGGCCAAGGCCGACTGTTCGGCGGCTTGAGCGTCCAAGAATTCTTCTTTGCGGCGCAGGAACTCGGTGTAGTTGCCTTCGACCTTAAAAGTGCCCCCGGGATAGACCGCCGACAGTTCGATGATGCGTTTGGCGGTCTCCTCGAGGAAGGTCCGGTCGTGGGTGATGAAGACCATCGCACACTCAGCTCGGCGCATCCATTGCTCCAACCACTCCACACCTTCGAGGTCGAGGTGGTTGGTGGGTTCATCCAGGAACAGCAGGTCAGGTTCGCGGGCGATCCCCGCCGCCAAAGACACCCGCTTGCGCCAGCCCCCCGAGAGCACACCAAACGTGGATTCTTGCATCGCCTCGGTGAACCCCAACTTGGAGAGCGCGATACGAGCCCGATGTTCAGGGTCGGTGCGGTCCGAGGCATCGTCGTTGGCCATGGCCGCACCGACGATCTCGATGGGCGACGCCTCCATGGGGTGGTCGTCCATCTGACCGACGTAGACGGTTCGGGTGCCGCGAGGCACGAGGATCTCTCCCGCGTCCGCCTCATCCAGCCCAGCGAGCACTTTCAACAAGGTGGACTTGCCCGCCCCGTTGGGGCCAATCAACCCGATTCGGTCTCCAACCTCGACATGAACCGTCACGTCCTCGAAGAGAGGGCGGGCGGGAAAGGCTTTTTCAAGATGGCGGGCGGTGAGAAGCGCGGGCATGAAGCCTAAAAAGGTACATGCGAACGCTCCTCTGGTTCCGACGAAATCTTCGTGTGCACGACCAACCCCTGTTCCGGGTCGATGAAGCGGCGGTTGGGGTGTGGATTCTCGATCCACGCGAGATCTTGGCCACTGACCCCGCCGGCTTCCCGCGCTGTGGCACGCACCGACTTCGGTTCCTCCTTGAGAGTGTGGCCGACCTGCGTTCCCGGTTGCGAGCGTTGGGCAGCGAACTGATCGTTCGCGTGGGCGAGCCCGAGACCGTCTTGGCCGAACTGGCCCAACACCTTGAAGTGGCCACCGTTCGGACCATCGAAGAACCAGGCACCGAAGAGCGCACCACCGAACGGGCGGTCGCCAAAGCCCTGACTGACCAGTGCGTCTTCGAGCGGATGCCTCCCGAGACATTGTTTGAATTCGACGACCCCCACGAGGTGTCCCGGGAGTTGCCGGAAGTCTTCAGCAAATTTCGTCGCACCAGCGAAAAACGGGAACACATTGGCGTGCCATTGCCCACGCCCACATCGCTGAATGCCTTTCCCATCGACGTGCCTCCCGGCGACATCCCAACCCTTCGCGATTTGGGCCACGAAGACCAAGCCCCCAACCCCAAAGGCGTCATGGCTTTCCAAGGTGGTGAGACGGCTGGTCTGTCCCGCGTAGAGGATTGGATCTTCACTGGAGATCATCTGCAGCGGTACAAAGAAACCCGAAACGGCCTTGTGGGTGCGGACTATTCCTCCAAGTTCTCGCCGTGGCTGGCCTTGGGCTGCATCTCATCGCGGCAGGTTGCCGCCGAGACGTTGCGGTACGAAGCAGAACGGATGGCGAACGACTCCACCTACTGGCTGCGCTTTGAGTTGATTTGGCGGGAGTATTTTCGCCTGTACTTGTTGAAGCACGGACCACGTCTCTTCCGAAGAGGCGGACCCCAGGATCGAGATCTTGGCTGGGCCAATCCCGCGGGACACTTCGAAGCTTGGTGCGCTGGAGAGACCGGCGAACCCTTTGTGGATGCGAACATGATCGAACTCAAAGAGACGGGCTTCATGAGCAACCGGGGCCGCCAGAACGTGGCCAGCTTTCTCACCAAGAACTTGGACGTCGATTGGCGTTTGGGGGCGCGGTGGTTCGAGTCGAACTTGATGGATTACTGCCCCGCCGCCAACTGGGGCAACTGGGCGTATGCCGCCGGCGTCGGCGCCGATCCCCGTGGGTTCCGAGGCTTTGATGTTCAAAAGCAAGCGCGGAATTATGACCCAAACAAAGAATTCGTCAGACTGTGGAACAACGATGGTCCAGATGCCGTTCCAATTGTCGACCCCAAACAGAGTTTGGCTCGAGCTGAAAATCGATGGGAATCCTCTGAGCACAAAAGCCATTGATACTCAAATGGATCGCTTCAATCATCCGCTTGAACTCTTGGGCTCTCCGTCCAGTCCTCACCCTCGTTGTAAGAAACGATATTGATCAGACGGCGAACAGAATCGCAGTCGCCTTTGTTGTAAGCCAAAAGTTGCATGGCCTGGGTCTTTCGCCGTTCTGGCCAACTTCTCCATCTGGAACATCGTTGACCCGTGGCCAGCAAATCTCGACAGGTTTGGGCAGTCGATGGCTGAGGTGGAGGTGGGTAAGCACAACGAGGACGGAGACCTGTCATCACATCCTCTAAGGTCTTATCGCCAGAGCTGCGACCCCTTCTATTCAAAATCTTGACCGCCAAAGGTTTGATGTTGAACAGCTTTGGTCGGATTCGATTCCAGTCACGACGACCAAGGTGATCTTTCAGAATGCGTGCCTCATGAGGTGAGTAGTGGACCAATCCACAGCGACGATCTTCGGCGAGAAGCACCAATTGTCTTGCGAGCGTGTGGAAATCAAGAACTTCCCGAAGACCAACACAAGATGTCGACCGGCAGATCGGTGCAAATGCTTCATCAAAGAACCAAGCGTGGTATTTCGGACGACCTCTCTCTGACGGGACCAAGGCCCCCAGCATGGTGGGGAAAGGACTGACCTCCGAGTTTCGAGACTTGCCCACACCTTCAAAATCAATACAAATATGCTTCACTCAAATCCTCGATAAGCATCCAGCGCTTCAGGGTTCTTCAACGCATCTTTGTTCTTCACTTCCTGACCCAGCACCACACACCGCACCGCCAACTCAACCTTCTTGCCACTGATGGTGTACGGAATGTCCGGGACGGCTTGTACATGCGCAGGAACATGCCGAGGTGTACACCCCGCACGAATGTCACCACGGATCTTCTTCACCAACGCTTCATCCAACGAGACGCCGTCCGCCAACTGCACAAACAGCATCACTTCGACGTCACCTTCAATGGGTCGACCAATCACGATGGAGTCCACCACTTCGTCCATGGCTTCCACCACCCGGTAAATCTCCGCCGTGCCGATCCGAACCCCGCCAGGATTCAACGTGGCATCGCTTCGGCCGGTGATTCTGATGCCACCCTCTTCAGTAAACATCATGAAGTCGCCGTGGTGCCACACCCCAGGGAACTTCTCGAAATACGCGCTTCGGTATTTGGTTTGCGCATCGTCGTCCCCCCAAAAACCGAGTGGCATGGATGGGAACGCCTGTTCACAGACCAACTCCCCCATCTCGTTCAAAACCGCTTGCCCATCCGAGTCATACACCTGCACCGCCATGCCAAGCCCAGGGCCTTGGATCTCTCCCCGAATGACCGGACGCCACGGTACTCCGCCCACAAAGCAACCATTCAGGTCGGTTCCGCCCGAGATCGACGCCAGGCTCATCTCTGATCCCGGGTGGCAAATCTTGTCGTAGCAGTAGTCAAAGCTTTCGTCGATCAACGGTGAACCGGTCGACAAAATCAAACGAATCTTGGAAGTGTTCGCCGCCGTATTGGGAACGGCATCCATTTGCTCAAGTGCGGCCAAGTATTTCGCGCTGGTGCCAAACACGGTGACGCCCGCTTCTTCCGACCATTGCCACAAAACGTTTGGGTCGGGGAATATCGGATTCCCGTCGTACAACGTGATGCAAGCGCCCGCGCCCAACCCGGCCACCAACCAGTTCCACATCATCCAGCCACAGGTGGTGAAGTAGAACAAGTTGTCTTCGGGCGTTAATGAGCAATGCAAGACGTGTTCTTTGAGCTGGTTCAGAAGCACGCCCCCCGCCGATTGCACGATGCATTTGGGCAAGCCGGTCGTGCCACTAGAGAACATGATGTAGTGCGGTCTGCCAAATGGCGCTGGCGTGAGATCGGGCGGCATCCCTTCGCCTTGCTCCAGAAAATCATCCCAGCGTACGGCTTGCGGCAAGGCCTCGGTCGTGGCTTCGGGATCCAAAAAAGGGACCATCACCACTCGGGGCGCACTGGCGGTCGTCTTGGCCAGCGCCTCCAAGATCTCGGCCGTCCGCGGTCGACAGTCGATGCGCTTGCCGCCATAGGCATACCCATCACAACACACAAGCAGTTTGGGCTCGAGCCGTTCGAATCGATCAAGCACGCCTCGTACGCCAAAGTCCGGTGAACACGAACTCCAAATCGCACCCAAGGTGCTGGCCGCCAGCATCGCCACGATGGTCTCGGGAATGTTGGGCAGGTACCCCACGACCCGGTCACCTTCGACCACGCCCGCTTGCCGCATGGCCTCGGCCGCCGCGCCCACCATCTCGTGCAACTCACGCCGACTGATGGTGCGCCACTGCGCTTGATGTTCACCGCGAGCGCGAATGGCCGGTCTTTCGTCGGCTTCCCGAAGAATTGTGCCCGCAAAAGACACCCGTCCTTCGGGGAACCACAATGCACCAGGCATGCGTTGTAGGTCGTCGATCACGGTGTCGCCCGGATCCCCTTGCAGATCCAAGAACGACCACGCGGCCCGCCAAAAGTCTTCCGCTTCTTCCACGCTCCACGCATGCAGGGCGGCGTAGTCCTCAAAGCAATGTCCCGTCACCGCCTCCACCTGCTGCGCGAAGCGCGTGAGGGGAAGGTTGCGTAGGTGTTCTTCTGAGGGTTGCCACAGCAAGGTCATGGTCGGGATTGTGCCACACTCACCCGCCCGCGGGGCGACCACCCTTGCCCGGGTCGCACGCCGCGTGCACCCCGGATTCGGTGACCTTGATGGCTTGGCAAATGCCCAGTCGACCTTCGACGGCTTCGGTCTGATGGCCGATGCTGGTCGTCATGTCAAAAAAAGTGAGATCAATCTCAGCTTCACAACGCACGATGTTGGGCATCCACTGGTGGTGGATCCGCGGACGACGAACGGCGGTTCCTGGATCGTCCCCATGCAGCATGTGCCACAGCACTTGTGACGTCGCGGAAATGATGCGGGGCCCTCCCGAAGCACCGGCCAGCGCCACCGCTTTGCCATCGCGCAACACAATCGTCGGACTCATCGAAGACAACGGACGGTTGCCCGGTTGTGGCGCGTTGGCCTCCGATTGCACCAACCCAAACGCGTTGGGCTCACCCGGTCGGGCGGTGAAGTCATCCATCTCGTCGTTCAGCATGAAACCGAAGCCTTCCACGCACACGCAAGATCCCCACGACAAGTTGATGGTCTCGGTGCATGACACCGCCATTCCGTTTGCGTCCACCACGCTGAGGTGGCTGGTGCCGGCGTCTTCATTGGGTGTGGGGGCCGTGCCGTAATGCTCGGGGGGGAATGTCTCAAGATCTTTGATGTTGGCCGCACGGGCTCGGAACACCTCGCGATCCAACAGCGACTGGATGTTGTCCAGCGACGAAGGGTCGGCCAAGAACTTCGCCCGATCGGCAAACGCATGCTTGCTGGCTTCTATATAAGTATGCAGATGACCAGCATGGGCCAGCGCGCCCACGCCAGCGGCCTCGAGCACCCCAAAAATCTGTCCAATCACCACCCCACCCGAAGAAGGTGGAGGAGCGGCGTACACCGTGTGCTTGCCGGAGTCGAACACCACCGGGGCCCGCAACTCGGGCCGATACCTCCGAAGATCACGGCGTGACAACACGCCACCGCCGACCTCCACCGTTTTGGCGATGGCTTCGGCGAGTGCCCCTTCGTAAAAAGCAAACGTGCCCGACTCGGCGATGAGTTCCAGAGCTTTGGCCTGCGGCTCGTTGACCAACCGGTCGCCCACCGCCACTTCGCCTTCGCCCATCACGTCGGTCCACAACGAACCCGCCCAAGCTTGGAGGTTCGCCCGATCTTTGGACTTGCGAAGGAACTCGCCCACAGCGTGCACATGGGTGGCATCGGCTTCCCAACCTTCGCGGGCAATGCCAATGGCCGGGGCCAACACATCTGCCCGTTCCAAGGATCCCCAGGTTTCATGCATGCGCAACAGCCCCGCCACCGTTCCGGGCACCGCGCAAGCGTGGTGTCCGTAGCGCGGACTTGGAGCATCATCGGCCTCGTAGTACGTCGGACCGATGGCTTGCGGACACATTTCCCGGTAATCCAAGAAAACCGGAGCCTGTTCGGGGATGTGCAGCATCATGAAGCCGCCACCCCCAATGCCGCACGACTGGGGACGCACCACCGACAACGTGAACGACGCGGCCACCGCTGCATCCACCGCATTCCCCCCTTGGGCCAACATGTCCGCCCCAGCCCGACTGGCCAAATGATGGTCGCACGCCACCGCGTAGTTCGGGTACACCTCATCGTGCTTGGCTGAAGTGGTGGCTGGAGCAAGCGAGTGCTCTTCGCATCCCACCAAGACGGTGGAGACACTTACGGCGGCAAGGAACATCATCATCAACACATTCCGTGGGTGGTCACACATTGTTTGGCCGCGATGATGTCTTGCTCACGGGTTCCTCCAGCTTCACGCTCAATCACCAACGTCTCCGCGGGACACGACCGCGCGGCTTGGAAAAAATCCGACCATGGCACGGCGCCAGATCCCACCGCCACTTCAGCGCCCCACGTGCCGGGCGTTTCGGTAGGCGTGGCATCTTTGACATGGATCTGCACCACCGACGAAGCCAAAACCCGTATGGCTTCCAAGGGATTCCCCATGCCGTACAAGATCATGTTGGCGGGATCGAAGTTCACGCCCACGTTGGGTCGATCAAGTTCGGTCAACACACTGGCCAGAGTGACGGCGGACTCTTGACCGGTCTCGAGGCCAAGCTTCACCCGCTTGTTGGCAAACACATCGGCCACATCACGAAGCCGCCCAAGCAACTTGGCCCGCTCTGGGTCTTCAGCATCATGGGGCAAGAAACCTGCGTGGAACGTGACCAACTCAAGTTCGTGGTACCTCGCGAGCTCCGCCACCGCTCGGGCGTGTTCCAAGTTGGCGTCCCAGTGTTCGTCGGGTCGCAGGCCTCCAGTCTGGGCGATGGATTCGAGCGACGAATAGTCCTCCCCTACGGTTTCCATCATGCCGCTTTCCACTGAAATGTCGGCGTCTTGCAGCACTTCGAACACGAGTCCCCAGACGTCCGGAGCACGAACCACCGGCGAGAGGGCCAATTGCACTCGGTCCAGACCACAGGCTCTGACTTTCTGCACCAGATCCTCGGGATCGGTGGGCTGCAAACTCCACGAACAGACGGCCAATCGCATGGGTGAACCTCCGTGGACAGGCTAGCATGAGCAGTTCGATGACCTTGGCATCTCCCCCCCAACCCCGTCTCCCTTTTTTCCAGCGTGTGGAGCGTTTCTGCGCTGCCCTGTCGGTCCGCGACAACTTTTGGCACCGGGCGTTCAGCTTTGTCTTTTTGCCCGCCGCCTCGAAGTCTGGCATCTCCATGCGTTGGACCGATGACGGTGAACTTCGCCCTCGCATGCCCTACCGCCGCGTCAACAAAAATTGGTACGGCGCCATGGCTGGGGCCGCCCTGGCTGGCAACGCCGAAATCGCCGGCGGACTGATCATCAACGCCCAAATTGGCCGCGATTACACCTGCGTCTGCAAAAAATTGTCGTACCGCTTCCTGCGTCCGTGCAAAGGTCACGCTGAATATCGCATGGCCGCCATAAGTGGCATGGAAGAGGGCGTGGCGTCCGGTGAGGCCTTCAACCTGAACACCACATTGCACATTTACCAAACCGGACGAGGCCCGGACAAAGTGGTGGGCAAAGCCGAAGTCACGTTCCACTTGGTGCCCAAGAACAAAGTGGGCGCGAGCCTCTTGAACTTGAGCGGCTCTCGGAAAGGTGGGACGTGATGCTCAAGACCTTGATCGCCGGTCTCGCCCTCGCCAGCAGCTGGACGTGGATCATCGGGATGTACCTGCCCCGCATCATGATGGAGCGTCACGGGTGGGCGGGCTTCTTGGCCTTCGCCGTCCCCAACGTCATTGGATGCACGGCGTTTGGCTTCGTGCTCCGCAAACGTGGAGCCGCCACCGCCCTGCGCACGCAAATTGAAGGCGAAGCCAAGTGGTTCTCTTCCGCGACCATCGCGTTCCACGTGTTGTTCGCGGTGTTCTTGGTGAAAAGTTTGCTCGGCGAAGACGGCTTGTCCGTGCCTCAGAGCGAGGCCCCCGTCGCGGCGGGCGCCTTCTTGGGCGCGGCGTTCTTGTTGTCCCTCTTGCCCAAATCCGTCTTTCCTTGGTTGGGGGCTTTGGTGTGGGTGGGATCCATCACCTTGTTTGGTCTTCGGGCCGACACCCCCATCACCTCGGCGGCCCCGTGCGATTTGAACGCGTTGTGGTCGTTGCCGCTGTTCACCGCCGGCCTGTTGATTTGCCCGTATCTCGACCTCACCTTCCATGAAGTGCGACGCTCGGCCCACCATGCCGCCTTTGGCATTTTCGGGGTGGCCTTCGCGCTGATGTTGCTGCTCACCGTGGTGCTGTGGATGGGGGATGGACCTCGGCTCGGGCCATGGGTTCTTGGACACTTGGTGGGTCAAGCGCTCTTCACCACCTCTTGGCATTTGGGCGCTTTGCGACGAGAAGAAGACAGCATCCGAGCCTACGGTTGGCGCGGGCTTTTGATTCCCGCAGCTGTGATCTACGGGGCCCACACCGTGATGACCGGCGACCGCATGGACGACCAAGAGTGGTACTTGCGATTCCTCTTCCTGTACGGCTTCGTGTTCCCGGCGGCCTTCTTGCTTCGACTCCGCGGCGGCCTGGTGCTT
>SHAP01000013.1 GCA_004213555.1 Phycisphaeraceae bacterium
GCCTCAGAAACCGCGGCCGGGGTTGATTGCTCGGGGATGTCCAAGAGTTGCTTGGCCCGCTCCCGTCCTTTTTCCCACGCTCGTGGTTCCACAGGAATTTTCAGAAATCCGGCGATGTACTGAACAAAATCAAAATTGTGTTCGAGCAGATCAACAGGACGTTCCCCAGATTGGTTGCGGGCGGTTTGATCCGCGCCCGCTTCGATCAACAACGCCGTACATTCACCGCGACCAAAAAAGACGGCGCTGTGCAACGCGGTGTCCTTCCCTTCATTGCCGTAGCCCTGGTTGGGGTCCGCTCCAGCTTCCAGAAGTTTGGCGACCGCTTGGGGTTGTCCGGTGTTGCACGCCCACCCCAGTGCGGTTTGCCGCATGAACGGGTCTTGGGCATTGACATCAGGCTTCTCTGCGAGGAACCGGTCGATTTCTTCGAGATCACCAAAAGCTGCGGCCGCCCACAGGCTGTCGGATGGCTTGGGACCGTCTTCCTTTCCCCCACCATCGGAGATGACGATGGCGACCCAAGTGAGGGGGATGATGGTCAACATGCCCACGGTCAAGGGCAACAGGATGCGTTTGACGCGGTGGATCAGGAGTCCACCCAGGCCACGTCGCTTCCAGAGCATGGCGGTGAAGAAACCGCTGAGCAAAAAGAACAGCGGCATGCGGAAGCCATGGATGATGTTGAAAATTTCCATGAGCGGCGGCCAGGCGTCGTCCACCGTGGGCCAAATGGGGATGCCGGTGTAGGCCAAAGCGGCATGCAGCACGATGCCCAGCAGCATGGCTCCGGCCCGGAGGGCGTCCAGATCGTGGCGACGTTCGTTCATTCCAGAAGCCTACCCTTTTGAGGTGCAAACGCGTCAGGTTCTTGTGGTGGATTGGTCGGCCAACAGCCGACCCAAACGAGGCGCGGATTCCATTTGGATTTCCGACGCTTTTGGTTGGTCCGCAAATCCATCCACCCGCACGGAAGCCATGCAATTGATCCAAGAGCGCACTCGCGAAGGCAATTGGATCGTGGCGTTTGACTTTCCGATGGGAATTCCTTTTGGAGTGAGTAATTTTCAGGACTGGCGGCCCTTTTGGCGCACGGTTTCTTCGGGCCTTCGAGACGAGCACAACAACCAGAACAATCGATGGGAACTTGCAGCTCTTTTAAACCACCAGCACAACACGCGATTTTGGGGTGTCCCTCGGGCCCTGCCCCATCTTTCTTCCAAAAGAGAACACGAAGCGGGGGACTGGGAGTGGCGAGTGGGGGATCCCCGAGGCGCGCAGTCGGCTTGGAAGTTGCTCGGCGTGGGAAGTGTTGGTTCCCAGATGTTGACGGGGATCGCCCATCTCGAACGTTGGCGTCGACAAGACCCGGCGTCCTTTTCCGTGTGGCCCTTTGAACCTCCTGAGGCCCGGATAGTG
The DNA here is from genome assembly GCA_004213555.1 of Phycisphaeraceae bacterium. Lineage (GTDB taxonomy): Bacteria > Planctomycetota > Phycisphaerae > Phycisphaerales > SM1A02 > UBA8653. Next base: position 1,420 of record SHAP01000013.1, read on the forward strand.
GTGGCCGAAACATGGCCGAGTCATCCCGTCTTTGCCCTGGCTCAACAATCCGTGCGAGATACTCGGCCATCTGCAGTTCGAGATGAAGTGCAAACCCAAGCCGTCGCTTCTGTGTTGCAGAACGCCGCGGCAAGCGATGCCTTGCTGAATCTAGAACGGATTCATCAAGAGGCCATGTCCGACTCGTTTGGCACTGGGTTGTGGCGACTTTCTTTGGAAGTGCGGGCGGAGCGGCTACCTCATATCACAACGACAGAAGGGTGGATCTTGCTCCCTCCAGACCACTGAGCCAACGGAGCCTGGATTCTTAGAAGTCAATTGGATGTCTGGACGTTGATTCCACTCACAGACTTGGTGCACAGAAACATTCTTGGTCAGGCGATTTGTTTATCGCACGGGCTGCGGAATCAAGACATCAGGGTCGTAGTGGATCGTCTGTTCGATGTCGTTGTGCTCGTTCAAGATCAGGCAGGTGGGGTGGTGGTCGGCGTATTCGGCATCGGTCATGTGGGCCCAGTGCATGATGATGACCCGGTCCCCCGGAGCAACCAACTTGGCAGCCGCACCGTTCAAACCAATGGTGCGTGAGCCTGGTGCACCACGAAACACATATGTTTCGAACCGAGCGCCATTTTCACAATTCGCGATCAGGACCACGTCGTTGACTCGCATCCCGCAGGCGTCGAGCAAGTCGGCGTCGATCGTGATGGAGCCGATGTAATCCTCCCGGGCTTCCGTCACCCGAGCGTGATGCAGTTTGGAATGAAGAACTTTTCGAAGCACGACGTCATTCTAAATCGAAAGCGGCCCCGGTCGATACCGGGGCCGCAGAAGAATCAAAAGATTCGAGGTGGATTTAGTAATCCATGTCCTCGGCCCCGGCCCCAGCCTTGGCTTTCTCCTTGACCTCGACGATGGCACAGTCGGTGGTCAACAGCAGGCCCGAGATGGAAGCGGCATTTTGCAAGGCCACCCGTTCCACCTTGGTGGGCACGATCACGCCGGCTTTGACGAGATCTTCGTAAGAGCGGTTGGCCGCGTTGAAACCAAACGAGACGTCGTCGGACTCTTCCACTTTCACGCACACCACCGAGCCGTCAAGGCCGCCGTTTTCGGCGATTTGCTTGATCGGTGCGGTCAGGGCCCGGTCGATGATGTCCACCCCGACCTTTTCGTCGCCGGTGGCTTTCTTGCGAGCGGCCGCCAAGGCTTTGCGGGCCCGAATCACGGCCACGCCACCGCCGGGAAGGATGCCTTCCTCGACCGCCGCACGGCAGGCGTGCAGGGCGTCTTCGACGCGGGCTTTCTTCTCTTTCATTTCCACTTCGGTGGCCGCGCCAACATTGATTTGGGCCACACCGCCGGCCAACTTGGCCAGACGTTCTTGGAGCTTCTCGCGGTCGTAGTCGCTGCTGGTGGCTTCAACTTGGGCTTTGATCTGCTCGATGCGACCCTGGATGTCCTTGGACTTGCCGGCCCCTTCAATGAGGGTGGTGGCGTCCTTCTCGATGCTGACCTTCTTGGCCTTGCCCAAGTCTTTGATTTCCAGCTTCTCGAGGTCAATGCCGAGCTCGTCCATGACGGCGGTGCCGCCGGTGAGGACCGCGATGTCTTGCAGCATTTCCTTGCGTCGGTCACCAAAGCCGGGGGCTTTGACGGCGGCGACCTTCAGGACGCCACGGAGCTTGTTGACCACGAGCATGGCCAAGGCTTCGCCATCGACATCTTCAGCGACGATCAGCAGACTCTTGCCGGCTTCGGCCACCTTTCCGAGGATGGGCAGGAGGTCTTTCGCGCTGGAGATCTTCTTCTCGTGGATCAAGACGTAGCAGTCTTCCAAATCTGCAGTCATGGCCGTGGTGTCGGTGACAAAGTGGGGACTCAAGTAGCCCTTGTCGAACTGCATGCCTTCCACGAGTTCGACTTCGGTGTCGAGGCTCTTGCCTTCTTCCACAGTGATGACGCCGTCCTTGCCCACTTTGTCCATGGCTTCGGCAATGATTTTGCCGACCTGGGCATCTTGGTTGGCGGCACAGGTGCCGACTTGGGCAATCTCCTTGGAGTCACGCACGGGCTTGCTCATCTTGGCCAGCTCGCCGGTAATGGCGTCAACCCCGATGTCGATGCCACGCTTCACTTCGTGGGCGTGGGCACCGGCAGTGATGTTCTTGAGGCCTTCGGTGAAGATGGCTTCGGCGTAAACCGTCGCGGTGGTGGTGCCATCACCGGCATCCTTGGAGGACTTGCTGGCCACTTCTTTGACCATTTGGGCGCCCATGTTCTCGAAGGTGTCTTCGAGTTCAATTTCCTTGGCGACGGTGACACCATCTTTGGTGACGGTGGGAGCGCCAAAGGATTTTTCAAGGATCACCACGCGGCCGGAGGGGCCGAGGGTGCTCTTCACCGCTTTGGCAAGTTTTTGGACGCCACGCAGCATGCGTTCGCGGGCGTCAATGTCGTAAGCAATTTCTTTTGCGGCCATGGTGGCTTCCTTCTGGCACACAGTGCCGTGGGGCAAATCAGAGGGGACGGGCGGGGGGCCCGATTTCGACGCGGATCACTCTTCCGGCGTCGACAAGGACCTCGCGGGTCCCGTCAGTGAGTTTCAAAATGCCGTCGTCTTCCGCAGGCACGAGCAAAGCTCGGGCCACCACACAGTCGTCGCAGCCTTCGAGGACCAGGCGAACATCGCGTGATCCGTCCAAGGCCAGCAAAGCCGATTGCAGGTGGGAAGCATGGAGTGGCATAAGTCAAAGTTGGGTTCGAAGTGGGTTCCAGATCAAAGTCGGGTTTGCCACGCCATGGAGACGTGAGAAGCGTCGATGTAGATCACGTTTTGTTTGGTGGTGACACGAATGCCATGTTCAGAAATCAGCGATTCGACCTTTTCCACATTGCGGAGCTCCACCGTTTCGGATGCGCCCGTCATGTGCAAATCAAGTTCCTTGGCCGAACCGACCATTTCTTCGAGCACTTTGATGAGTGGTCCACGTTCCATGGTCAGCCAATCACCGCGAGGATGTCTTCCTCGGTCATGATGATGAGGTCTTCGCCATCGATTTTGATTTCGGTGCCGGCGTAAGAAGAGAAGAGCACCGCGTCGCCTTTCTTGACCGTAAAGGGCAAGTAGTCGCCGGTTTCTTTGTTCAAGATGCCGTTGCCGAGGGCCACGATCTTGCCTTCCTTGGGCTTGTCCTTTGCGGATTCGGGCAGGAAGATGCCGGAGTCGGTGCGATCCGCGGCTTCCGCACGCTTCACAATGATTTTGTCGCCGAGGGGACGAACCTTCATGGGTCAAACCTCCTGTGCCCACCCTGTGGGCGTTTGTGACCTGTCTTTTCGTTTGGAGGGGCGGACCGTTCCGTGGCCCTCCGCAAGACTTCAAGCAACCGCTCGGTGTGGAGCGGTCGATCCAAAACCGCGAACACGCCTTCCCGCAGCGCGTCCGCCAGCGTCCGACTCCGGTCCCGGGTGGTCGCCATGGGTGGGCGAACCACGATCACCGGAGGGGGCGCCTCCCGTCGCCGAAGCAGTCGCACGAAGGCGCCGCCGGCCACGCTCCCTGGTGAATCCTCACCACGGAGAGGAATCGCCCAATCCACAACCGCCACATGGACGGTCCAAGAGTCGAGCAAAACCTCGGCCTCTTCGCCATTGGCGGCGAATCGGGTCTCAAATCCGGCCGGAGCGAGGAGCGAAGGAAGTTGCTCCAACGCTGGGGTGGCGCGGCGGGGGTCATATGAGACCATGAGGTGGCGTGTCTGCACGACGACGATTCCTTGGGCATGAGAAATGCAAGTGCCGTGCCCGGTCTTGGCCCGATTTGGAGCCATTTTTGGCTGCCGAGGGTCTAGGGGGTCTCTTTCCTCCTGCCATTCTGGCATCGGGGGGGCTTGGTCGTCACAATGGGCCCTTCAGCCCCCAGCAGGGGGGAGGAGGAACCATGCAGTGGCACTCGGTCTCAAAGATTTTTGCTGGCGCGGCAGCCGTCGGGGACACCGTGGAAATTCGAGGATGGATCCGCACCCGGCGGGACTCCAAGGCGGGGTTGTCCTTCCTGGCGGTCCACGACGGATCGTGCTTTGATGCCCTGCAGGTCGTGGCCCAAGGGGACCTCCCAAATTACGCCGAAATCCAAACCCTCACCACCGGATGTTCGGTGGTGTGCCGCGGGGTCTTGGCCGAGAGCCAAGGCAAGGGGCAGTCCATCGAAATGCAAGCGGCCGAAGTGGAAGTCGTGGGCTTTGTCGAAGATCCAGACACCTATCCGGTGGCGGCCAAACGGCACACGTTCGAATACTTGCGGGAAGTCGCCCACCTGCGCACCCGGACCAACACGTTCGGCGCAATCACGCGGGTTCGGAACTGCTTGGCCCAGTCGGTGCACCGCTTCTTCCACGAGGACGGGTTCCAGTGGGTGCACACGCCCATCGTGACCGCAAGCGATTGCGAAGGCGCGGGCGAGATGTTCCGGGTCTCGACGCTGGACATGATGAACCTGCCCCGCAACGAGGAAGGCGGTGTGGACTACTCCGGCGACTTCTTCGGCCGGGAAGCGTTCTTGACGGTGTCGGGTCAATTGAATGTGGAAACGCATGCCTGCGCGTTGTCCAAGGTGTACACCTTCGGCCCCACGTTCCGGGCGGAAAACTCCAACACCACCCGCCACCTCGCCGAATTCTGGATGATCGAGCCAGAGATTGCGTTTGCCGACTTGGCCGACGACGCAGACTTGGCCGAGCGGTTTTTGAAGGCCATCTTCCGAGACCTTCTCAACGAGCGTCCCGACGACATGAAGTTCTTCAACGACCGCATCGATGATGGCTGCATCGAGCGGGTGGAGAAGTTTGTCGACGCTTCGTTTGATCGCATGGACTACACCGACGCCATCAAACACTTGGAAGCCGCGGTGGCCAAAGGCGTGAAGTTTGAGTTCCCGGTCTCGTGGGGCATGGACATGCAGTCCGAGCACGAGCGGTACCTCACTGAGGAGCTGGTGGGTCGCCCTGTGGTGGTGATGAATTACCCCAAAGACATCAAGGCTTTTTACATGCGACTGAACGACGACGAAAAAACCGTCGCGGCCATGGATGTCCTCGCCCCCGGGATCGGCGAGATCATTGGCGGATCACAACGCGAAGAGCGGCTGGATGTCTTGGACCGCCGCATCGTGGAGTGCGGTCTCGAGATCGAGCCGTACTGGTGGTACCGCGACCTGCGGAAGTACGGCACGGTGCCCCACGCCGGATTTGGTTTGGGTTTTGAACGCACGATCTTGTACGCGACCGGCATGGCAAACATTCGGGACGTGATTCCGTTCCCGCGGACGCCGGGTCGGGCTGATTTTTAGTTTGGGTGACTTTCTGAAGGACGCTGCACAAGCGTCTTGAAAGCCTCCCCCCTTCTTTCGTAATTCTCGAACTGGTCCCAACTCGTCGCGCCAGGAGAAAGAAGAAGTTGCTCTCCAAGTGAAAGTTCCGCAGTGGCGGCGGCCACGGCAGCATCCAAGGTCATGGCGTGCATGCACGTTCCCTGAGCCCGCCTGTGCAACTCTCCTCCTATTTCTCCAATGGTATAGGTCTTGACGCACCGTCCGAAGAGATCGCACAGCGGTCCGAGGTCGGTCCCTTTGCCCTTTCCTCCCGCAATCAATCGCACCGGTCCCTTTTCCCGAACCGCGGCGATCGCCAGCGCGACCGCTTCGGTCGTGGTGGCTTTGGAGTCGTTCCAAAAGCCATTGTCAGGAAAGTGCGGGACGACCACCCGTTCCAACCGGTGGGGGAGCCCCGCGAATGAGGCCAGTCCCTTTTCGAAATCAGTTGCCGGTCGATGGGGTGCCAAAGCGGTGACGGCGGCGAGGGCGGCGGCCGCGTTGATGCGGTTGTGGTGGCCGGGCACCAGCAGTTCGCCTTCGTAAGGCGGAAGGATGCTGCCATTCAGCGCCACCTTGCCGTGGTCCAAGATGGCTTGTTTGCATCGCGCGTAGTGCGCCATGTCGCCATGCCAATCCAAATGGTTGGGGGCCAAGTTGGTGCGCAGCGCGACGCTGAAGGTTGGCCGGGGGGCCTTCGGCGCTTCGTACAGCCACCACGCCATCGCGCTCGACAGTTCCACCACCAACGTGTGTTCCTTTGGGGTTCCGATCAAGGACTCGCCCAGGTTGCCGCCTCGTTTGGACGGCAGGCCGGCCGCGACCAACGCGGCGTGGGCCATGGCGGTGGTGGTGCTTTTGCCCGCGCTGCCGGTGATCGCGATGGTCTTGCGATCATTGAGTTGGCCCAGCGTACGTGCGATTTCGGTGGTGACGGTGGCGCCGGAATCCCATGCGGTCTGGAGGTAGGGGTTGTTCCAAGGTTGGGGGACGGCGGGATTGGCGATGACCAGCTCGGCTTGGGCAAAATCTTCTTGATCGTGGCCCCCAAGTCGAAAGCTCACCAGGGCACCGAAGGTCTCTCGGAGCTTGGTCACGGACGTTTGCAAGGCCGCTTCTTCGGCCAAGTCGGTGACCAGCACCCGCCGGCCTTCGGTCAGCAAACTTTCCGCGGCCGCCATGCCGCCGCCGAAGCGGCCCAGTCCCATTACCAGTGCATCCACTGCCATACGTTCGTCAGCCTAAACTGACTGGGGTGCAAGAGCCGCCTCGACGACCGCTTCCTTTGATTGCCATGATCGTGGCGTGCCTGCCCGGGTGCCATTTGGTCAGCATGGTGGGTTCCGTGCTTGGTTTGATCGCCCTGCGGAAGGAAGCCAAAGACCCCGGACATCCCCGAGACCGCATGCGGGCGGCCCGGGCCATCTGGATCGGCTTTTTCATGGGCCTGTTCAACCTGTGGATGCTCAGTGAGGTCGGTTCCAGTGTGGTGGACATGGTCGAGACCCAAACCCCGGCCGCCATTCGGGCCAGTGTCGGCCCAGATGGGATGTACGCTGGCGTGGCGGACCCGTTGGGTGAAGACTTTTCGGTCGACATCGTCCGGATGCAGGCCAAAGGCAACATGGGCCGCACGCTTGACGTTGCTCTGCGTCTCTCTGGAGCAGAAGTGTGGTGCTTTGCCAACGCCACGATCACCGTGGAACCCAATCCGAGTGAACCCTTCTCTTTGCAGTTGAAGGTCGACGAACTGGTCTTGGAGTCTTTTTCCCATGAATTCTGAACGGAAATCTGACCGGCCTGATCCAAGTCTCTTTGCGTTTTTAGCGATCCCGATGGCATTTGCGTTCTTTTGGTTTCCGCCTATTCCTTTGTTCATCGCGGTCCGAGGCCTTCGCGATACAAAAGACGGTCGACGGTGGGGCCGTCCGTTTGCTCGCATCGCCCAGCTGTTCACCCTGTGTGTTTCAATTCCCTTCGTGCTGGGGGTTTTTCTGTGGCTGCGTGGACCAAGAAGCGAGATGTACTCTGGGCCCGCCGCGCTGATTGGTGCTTTGTCCGGCACTGGTGATGTTGTTTCGTTCCCACCGGCCCAAGATGTGACGCAGCGTTTGGCCTTTCGCACCGCACTCCGAGCTGCCGTAGGTACCCCTCGAGAACTCGAAATCGATCCGTCTTATGCCGAGACTGGATTTGTGGATGGCGGGGGACTTCGAACGTTTGTCTACCGATTGGAAGGTGACTCGGGCACCGTGAGTTTGCAGGCGGGCTACCGGTTGTTTTCAGGCGACGGCTTTCCCCCATCACCTGTTTTTGACTGGGAAGATTTGGTGATCAAAGACGCTCAAGGCCAAGAAACCGGGATTCCGGCCACTTCCTCGTGGCGGGTGGGGTTGCGACCACTGGAGTCTGAGGACGATTCCGGAGAGACTGACCCCCATGGCTCCTGATCCACGAGACGAACGCAAGCGCATGCAGTCCTTCTTGGCGGGCATGGGATTTGATTACTCCGACTTCCGCGACCGCATGCTGGCTGACATCTGCGAGACCATGCTTCGGGTGCGCCGTTCCCAGCACGATGAGGGACAAGTTCGGTTGATGGCCTCCGCCATGCGTGAGATGTGGTACGCCTACCACGTCTTTCATGGTTGGGAGGACGTTCGCAAAGTCTCGATCTTCGGCTCGGCCCGAACGCCCGAAGAGCATCCCGATTACCTCGCCGCAGTGGAGTTCAGCCGCCTCATGGCCGAACAAGGTTGGATGTCCATCACCGGTGCCGGCGATGGCATCATGAAGGCGGGCCATGAGGGTCCCAGTCGGGAACGTTCCTTTGGGTTGTCCATTCGCCTTCCGTTCGAAACATCGGCGAATGAAGTCATCGAGGGCGATCCCAAGCTGATCAACTTCCGGTACTTCTTCACTCGGAAGTTGATGTTCGTTGACCATGCCGAGGCCATCGTGGGATTTCCTGGCGGCTTTGGCACCATGGATGAAGTCTTTGAATCCCTCGTGCTCATCCAAACCGGAAAGAGCCCCATTGTTCCGGTGGTTTTGGTCGAAGGCAAAGACGGCGATTTTTGGCAGCGTTGGGAAGATTTCACCAAGGGTGGATTGCTGAAAGAAGGATGGATCAGCCCAGAAGATCCCGGTTTGTACCGAATTGTGTCTTCGCCCGAAGAAGCCGTGGAAGAGATCACATCGTTCTACCGGGTGTACCAGTCCGCCCGGTATGTGCACGACAAGCTCGTGCTGAGATTGACCCGAGCGCTGACTGAACAAGAATTGGCCATGCTCAACGACGAGTTCAGCATCCTGATCGAATCGGGACGCATCGAAAACTCTGCAGCTTTGCCCGAAGAAGAAGAAGTCACCCACTTGCCCCGTTTGGTCTTCCACCACACCAAGCACAAGTTTGGTCTGGTCCGTCTGCTCATCGATCGAATCAACGGTTTTGATGCTCCGTGATTCGGACGGTTGCCCATCTGGCTTTGATGAGCATGCTTGGCTGCGCCGGCACTTCGGTGGTTTCCATTGCGGAAGTTGCTTCGCCTTCCGCCTCGAATTCCATTGAGGATCAACGCGAAGACCCACCGAAAGGCATTCGTGCCAAAACCCGTACGTCGGCCCGCGATGGTCGTATCCCTGGTCTCGAATTGCTTCGTCTTCGGTTTGATGCCAACGGACCCATGCCCGACCGCTTGTTCGATTTTCTGGGAGAGGATCGCGGACAGCCTGATGGTTTGGGTCTTTTCAAACAACGCATGGACGAACTTGAGGCCCGCGCTTTGGTCGCCACACTCGGACCCCCTCGTGCCGCCATCGAGTCTTCCTTGGGAGAAATCCTTTCTTTTGAACCCATCTTTGCGGAGGTTGCGGCCCGAAAGCGCCGGGCCGTCATCGTGAATGGCCGCCCCCGGTTGGTGGAAGGGGGCCGCTTGGCTTTGGAGTTGCGCGGCTGGATTCGTCTGCACGAGGATGGCCCCCGGGTCGCAGGAGAGCTTGAGTTGGCCCATCGATCTGGCCCCGCGTTCCGCCCGGTGCGCAATGTGCTTGATCGTTCTTCTTTTGAGTTGGAGGCCGACGAGGTCTTGGTGATTGCTCCCGCAAATGCTCGGGCGGTGAATTCAGGACCTGGACCTGCTGCTGCAGTGGCCGCTCCTGCCGGCCGACATTTGCTGGTGGTGGGCGATGAGGTGGAAGTGGTTCTGATCCGTCCCGTGGTGCCGGATATCCTTTTCCCTTTGGACTTCAGCCCTGAGTGAGGATTGCATGACCTGTCGAACACGATTTGCTCCCAGCCCTTCTGGCGACCTGCACGTTGGAGGCGCACGCACCGCCCTGTTCTGTTGGGCTTTGGCCAGGAGGCACGAGGGTTCGTTTTTGCTGCGGATCGAAGACACAGACCAGAAACGCTCCAGTGATGCGGCGAGTCTGGGCTTTCTTCGGGATTTGCGGTGGTTGGGGATCGGATGGGATGAAGGCCCCGAAGACGAAGGCTTTGGCGGGGGAGACCGCGGCCCCTACTTCCAATCCCAGCGTCTTTCGGTGTACCAAGAGCACTTGCAACGACTCATTGATGCCGGAACGGCGTATCCCGCGTTTGAGACCGGTGAGGAACTGACGGCGGCACGAAACCAAGCCCGAGCCGAGAAGCGCCCGTATCGGTACGACCGGGCCGCCCTGCAGTTGGAGCCGGCGGAAGTCCAGCAGCGTTTGGATCGGGGTGACGATCACGTCATTCGCTTCCGGGTGCCGGACGACTCCGAAGTCATCATTCAGGATGAAGTGCTGGGGGAAGTCAGGATTGCTTCGGGTGAGGTGGACGACTTTGTGATTCGCAAAGCGGACGGCTTCCCCACGTATCACTTTGCCGTCGTGGTTGACGATGCCAGCATGGGTGTGACCCATGTGGTTCGAGGCCAAGAGCATTTGGCCAACACCCCACGCCACGTTCTCTTGCAGCAAGCGTTGGGCTTTGATCGCCCCGTGTATGCCCATTTGCCTCTGATCCAAAATCCCGACGGATCCAAGATGAGCAAGCGGGACAAAGACAAAGCGCTGCGCAAGGAGATCAAAGATCGCGGCTTGACCAGTTCAAAGTCGGTGGACTCTGAAAGTTGGGCAGCTTGGCTTGCCGACAAAACCCGGCAGTTGCCTCACGAATGTGCTGAGCGTTTGGCTGAAGAACTTGGCGTTGATTTGCCCGAAGTCAGTGTGGATGACTTCCGTCGTGCGGGATACCTCCCCGAAGTTCTGATCAATTACTTGGCGTTGCTGGGCTGGTCCGCTGGGGACGACCTTGAAAAATTCGATGGTGCGTTCTTGTGTGAGAACTTCACCTTGGATCGCATTGGAAAGTCCAACGCGCGCTTTGACCGCCAAAAATTGCTGGCGTTCAATCTGGATGCCATCCAGGCCATGGCGCCCGAGGAGTTCTTGGCACGATTCCACGCCCACTGCGAGGCCGAGCATCCAGAATTCATCGAAAAAACCACCCCCGAGCAGTTTGCGCTCATTGCCGAATCGAATCGAGAGCGGGCCAAAACCTTGGACGACCCGGCTCGGTCGTGTCGTTTCTTCGTCATGGATGACCAGGACATCACTTGGCCGGTGACCAAAGGCACCCGCAAAGCTCTGGCCAAGGGCGAGCCTTCCGGATTCACCCGTTTGCAAGATTTGTCGGGAGTTTTGTCTGGCATCGATTCCTTCACCGCTTCGAACGTCGAAGCGGCGTTGCAGGCCTGGGCGGATGAACATGCTGAGGGAAATTTTGGCGCTGCCGGGATGCCCCTTCGGGTGGCGGTGACCGGAGGCACGACAAGCCCGCCTTTGCCGGATACCCTCGCCATTCTCGGGAAAGCCTCAGTGCTGCGGCGTATTGAACGCTGCGTGGCTTCTGCCCCTGATTTTTCCTCCTGACTCGGAGATTGAAGCATGGCCACCGAACAAGACATTGACGGCGACACGGAATGGCGTCGGTTTGAAGTCCCGGGCGTTCCCCCGGCGGCCGTCATGTTGCTTGAGCACACCATTGACTTTGCGGGATTGTTTCCGCCAGCCAAGCAATCCATGTCCGACGCGGTGGCCACCTACGCGAAAGCGCGAACGCATCCTGACGCTTGGATGTTGGAGCGTTTTGTGCTTCAGGCCACTGAACTCAAGGCGTTTGAAGAATTTTCCAGTGCCCATTTGCCTCGCGCAGAAGAAGATGAGCCTTGGCCGCTCTCGGTGTTGGTGCGTCATGACGCGGATGGGCTGGCGGCCGATGTGGCGGCTCTAGAAGAGTTCAACGATCGCCATGCCGATCCTTCGGAAGGTTTTGCCATTGCCGATGTGGTGGAAATCAAAGGGGATTCGCCCGCCAGTATTGAATCGGCGTTGAATTGCATGCCTGATGAAGTCTTCCCGTTCTTTGAATTGGATTGGCGTGCTGATGTTCGTGGCGCGTTGGCCACGATTGTTGGCGGGGATGCTGGTGCGAAGCTCCGTACCGGAGGCTTGGTGGCCGATGATTTTCCCACCGTTGAAGCAACGGCCAAATTCCTGCTTGATGCCGCGTCCGCCGAAGTTCCTTTCAAGGGCACCGCCGGGATGCATTGGCCCCTTCGGGCCCCTTCCGATGTGGTCAAGGGTGCAACTGCCCATGGTTTTTTGAACTTCCTGACGGCGGCCGCAGTTGCGTATCTTCGTGATTGCGACGACTCGGATCTGATCCCCATTCTTCAGGCTTCGGCCGATGATTTTGAGTTCAGTGGAACTTTGGTTCGGGTAGACGATTGGGAACTGGAAGACTTTGAAATCGCCGAAGCCCGCCAGCGCTTTGTGATTTCGTGGGGCTGCTGCTCATTCGATGACCCTCGTTCGGGGCTGCGAAAGCTCGGCTTGATGCCGGAGGAGAAGTGATGTCACTTGACCACACACACGATCCTGACTTGATCTCATGGGTGGAATCAGCCCGAGATCATGCTGATTTTCCGGTGCAAAATCTCCCATTCGGGGCAATGGACTTTGGTGAAGGACCGCGTCCCGTGGTGGCCATCGGCGAAGAGGTTTTTGATCTCAAAGTGGCCACGCAACGAGGACTGCTGGGTGAGAGTGGAGAGTTGGCCGGCGCTGTCGCATCCCCAAGTTTGAATGCACTTGCCAATTTGGGGGCTGACGTTCGTCAAGAACTTCGTTGCCGGATTTCCGCATTACTCACGGGGTCGGACCCATCGTTGCACGATGACAGTCAGGCTCGATCAGAAGTTCTTCGCCAACAGGCCGATGGCACCATGCTCGCGCCATTTGCGATTGGCGACTACACCGATTTTTATTGCTCCATTCACCACGCCACCAATGTGGGGTCGATGTTCCGTCCGGACAATCCACTGATGCCCAATTACCGCCATCTCCCAGTGGGATACCACGGGCGGGCCAGCACCGTGGTTCTTGAAGGCGGCGAAGTCCGTCGCCCCAGCGGCCAGACGCTTCCGGTTGAGGCCAACGATCCCATCGATGGCCCTTCGCGTTTGTTGGATTATGAATTTGAGCTGGGCTTCTACGTGGGCCAAGGCAATCCCATGGGCAGCCGCATCGAAATGGTCAGCGCTCCGCAGCATATTTTTGGCCTCTCCATTGTGAACGACTGGTCGGCGCGGGACATTCAAAAATGGGAATACCAACCACTGGGCCCATTCAACGCCAAGAACTTCTGCACCCAAGTGTCTCCTTGGGTGGTCACCATGGAAGCCCTCGAGCCATTCCGGGTGGCTGGTCCGGCCCGCGGACCGGAAGATCCCGAGAACCTGCCGTATCTGCACCCCGATCGCCCGGACCAGTCACTGAGCATCGTGTGTGAAACCGCCATTCGAACTGCAGGCATGCGCGAGCGCGGCGAGGATCCGTTTGTGATCAGTACCGGTGATTTCCGTCACATGCACTGGACCATCGAGCAAATGTTGGTGCACCACACTTCCAGTGGTTGCGCCATGCGTTCTGGTGATTTGATTGCCTCCGGGACGGTGTCGGGGCCAGAACCTGAGAGCCGGGGCTGTTTGCTCGAGCGGACGTGGCGGGGGTCGGAACCGATCCAGCTGCCCGATGGCACCGAACGCAAATTCCTGCAGGACGGCGATGAAATCATCATGAGGGCGTGGTGCGAGATGCCAGGGGCCGTCCGTATTGGTTTGGGCCGGTGTGCAGGAACCATTGCCCAAGCCGAATGAGACGCATTATCCTTGGGCTTCACCCAGAACGGAGCCCCGCATGACCACAACCGATCGCCGACACTTTTTGACCACCGCCGCCGCGGTTGCCGCCGTCACACCTTTCGCCGGTGCGTTTGTTGCCGGCCGTGAGGACATCCTCAATTTGGCACTTGTGGGCTGTGGAGGACGCGGCAAAGGGTCGATTGGTGACACCATGGCGGTCAACGAAGGTGTTCGTTTGGTGGCCATCTCCGATGTGAACCAAGGCAAGGTCCAAGCAGCCAAAGCAAACCTCGAGAAGTCGCATGGTGACAAGGTTCAAATTGCCAACGAGCAAGCCCACGTTGGCTTGGATGGCTACCAAGCGATTTTGAACAACCCAAGTGTGGACGTCGTGCACTTCACCACGTCACCGGGATTCCGTCCGCGTCATGTTTTGGAAGCCGTGCAAGCCGGCAAGCATGTCTTCGCCGAGAAGCCAGTGTGTGTGGATCCCGCGGGCTGGCGGATTTGCAAAGAGGCCCACGAACTCGCCAAGAAAAATGGAACCGCCATTGTGACCGGTACCCAATACCGGCGTCAGAAGAACTATGTGGAAGCCATCGACCTGATCAAGCAAGGCGCGATTGGTACCGTCAAAGGGATGACCGCGCGGTACTGCTCTACAGGAATTTGGAACCGCGAGCGCCAAGAGGGCATGACGGATGCCGAGTATCAAATCAACAACTGGATGCACTTCATCTGGTTGTCGGGCGATCAGATTTGCGAGCAGGCCGTCCACAATGTTGATGTCATGACGTGGTTGTTGGGCAATCCCACCACCGCGTACGGCTCCGGGGGCCGATTCACTCGGCCTGAAGATTCACAAATGTGGGACTCGATGAGTGTTGATTACACCTTTGACGCTCCCGAGGGGGAACGACTGTGTTCCTTCATGTGCCGGCAAATTCCTGGAACCGCCGGTAACGCCGACAACATGATCTACGGTTCTGAAGGGGTGGCTTCCATCAAGGCCATCAATGGAGGCACCAGGATTGTTGATGCTGATGGCAAGGTGCTCTACCGGGAACGCGGCGACATTGGAGTCGCCTACCGCCAAGAGCACAAAGATCTGATCGATTCCATTCGAGGTGGTTCGCCCATTGTCGAGCTGCAAGACACCGCCGACGCGTCCTTGGCCGCGGTCATGGGGCGAGTCGCGGCGTACACCGGGCAAAAGATTTCGTGGAAGCAGATCACCGAGTCCAAGCTTGATCTGTTCCCGAAGGAATTGTCGCTCGACGCTTCGCTGCCCAACGATGGGTACGCCATCCCTGGACGAACCCAGTTCGTTTGAACGGGAACTTTCTTCCAAGACCGCCGCTTAGGCGGGACGTGCTTCCTTGCGGAAGTCGCTTGGGGTGCGTCCCAATCTCTCGCGGAAGACCACGGCCATGCGGCGGGCATCGGAAAAGCCAGAACGCTTGGCGACGCCACCGATGTCCAGATCGGTTTCGACCAGCAGACGCCTTGCGGTTTCAATGCGTCGACGGGTGATTTCGTCCAGCACCGTGCGATCCAAGGCGCGTCGGAAGCGACGTTCCAAGGTTCGACGCGGACGGCCGGCGGCGTCTGCAACATCATCAACACGAATCGGTTCGCGGTAGTTCGCGCGGATGTATCGGAGCGCGGTACGGACGATCTCGTCTTCGGTGGCTTCGGCTTCGGTGGAGCGGCGAGAAACAACCCCAAGAGGCTGAAGCGTGATATCGCTTTGGGGGCGTGGCTCTCCGGCCATGAGATTTTCCAACAGGGCGGCAGCGTCGTAGCCAATGCGCCGTGCAGGGATGGCAATGGATGAAAGATTTGGCCGCGCCACCACGCATTCGAATTCGTCGTCGTTCACACCAAGGATGGCCACTTCTTCCGGGACGTTAAGGTCCATGCTGCGGCACGTGGCGGCCAGCCTGCGGGCGACGCCATCCATGGAGCAGAGAACGCCGACAGGTTTGGGCAAATCGCGCAGCCAGCCGCTGAAGGTTTCTTGCATCCCCGACCAGCTGGTTCCTGGATCACGGAGCGGGAGATCTTCCACGTGGCATGCGGCGAACGAGCCACCAGCTTCTTGCACCCGACGGTGGAATGCCTGCTTTCGGGAAACCGCAAATCCTGAACGGTCAGATCCGGCGAATCCGAAGTGGCGGAATCCTCGTTCAAGGAGGTGTTCGGCTGCCATTATCCCGACCGCATCGTGTTTGACTTCCACCATGGGGAATCTCGGGTCATTCAGGGTGCTGGTGATGTTGACCACTGGGCCGCCCCAAGCGGCCAAGCCATCGGCCAGCTCTTCATTGAACAGGTGAGCGATGACACCATCGGGCTGCCATTCCTTCAGTGGCTCAAGAGCTCGGGGATCCGAGGGAGACAGATGCACAAACCAACGAGCGCCCTCAGCGACATAGCCCAAGACACCGGCACACACCTCTCGGGTGTGTGAGCTGTCGCGATTCATCAACAAGGCCACTCGACGTTCATGCATGATCCGACTCCGTTTGGGGAAGCAACGCGGTATTGCGACATTACCGTACGAAATAGACGTGACCGCGATCCCAAAGTTGGCCGATTGAACGAAAAATTCTCATGTTTTACGACGTGGCTACCCAAAGTGAGCGAAATCCGTCAACGATAGTTGCATGATTCTCAATTGTTCATGTTTTGCGTCAGTAAAGTCAAGCCAAATTGACGCAAAGAACCTCGTGGCAGATGCTGCCACGACCGATTTCACGCTTGATGGAGACTTTTTCCGCCGTTGACCAATGAAAATTGATTGATGTTCGGCGTAATTTGGTCTCATTCGCAAATCTTGACCCTCTAAAGGCGGTTTTGTGGCGTCTTTTGAACGATTTTGAGGGGCAAATCGATGGTGCCCCTCTTCCACCGTTCGCTCAGCTGTCAAACGACCCATCAGGACGGTGTGTCCCGGGGGCAGGAGCCGAGGCGCCTTGCCAAGACGACGGATAGTCGGGGTCGTCGAGGTCCAGCGCTGCTTTGGTGGGGAAGAGCGGACGGAAGGTGTCGCACATCACCGCCAGTTCGCTGGTGTGGGTGGCGTCGAGCGATTTTTCCACGGTTCCCGGGTGGGGGCCGTGGGGAATGCCCTGAGGATGCGCGGTCAGTGATCCCACTTCGATGCCTTTGCGTGCCTTGTAGTTCCCCGCGACGTAGTACAGCACTTCGTCGGAGTCCAGATTGGAGTGGTTGTACGGGACTTTGATGGCTTTCTCGTGGAAATCCAAAGGGCGGGGACAGAAAGAACAGATCACAAAGTTGTGGGCTTCGAAGGTTTGGTGGGTCGGGGGGGGCATGTGGTGTTTGCCCACGATCGGACTGAAGTCATCAATGTTGAAGGCGTATGGGTAGTAGCACCCATCCCAGCCCACGACATCCAACGGGTGATGGTCGTAGATGTACTTGTGAACGCGGTGTCGAGCCTTGATGCGTACTTCGAACTCACCGGACTCGTCAAAGGTCAAAGGAAATTCAGGACCGCGTAGGTCGCGCTCGCAATACGGCGCGTGTTCGAGGAATTGGCTGGTCTGCTTTGAAATGTAGCGTGGTGGTGGTCCGATATGAGATCCGTTTGCGGTTTCAATGACCATGATCCGAGGGCGTTCTTCGCCTTCGGGGGTGTCGTCAAAGACCAAGCGGTAAATCGTGCCTTTGGGGATGATGAGATAGTCGCGTTCCCGGAAAGGGATCGTTCCGAATTGGGTGTACAGCGTTCCTTTGCCAAAGTGAACAAAGATGCATTCGTCACCCATGGCGTTGTTGAAGTGGTACTTCATCTCTTCGTTTGGGACACAGACGCTCATTTCGCAATCGGCGTTGCCAAAGAGCACCACACGGCCTGTAATGGGATCCCCCTTGGGCGGCAGCGGCATGCTCTTTACATGTCGCATCCGCATCGTGTCCATTTCCACATACTCCGGCTTGGTGCTGTACAAGGTTTCCCAGCCCATCACTTGGGTCGGGGCATGGATGTGGTACATGGTGGACGTGGGGCCAACAAAGCCTTCGGTGCCGAAGACCTCTTCGGCATACAGCCGGCCATCGGGACCACGGAATTGGATGTGTCGTTTGGAGGGAAGTTGTCCCAGGGTTCGGTAATACGCCATGACTGGATTCTAAAGGTAGGATCGAAACCATGGATGCCAAACCCGCCCCAACGCTATTCATCCCGACATTCACGCTCTTGATTGGTGGAGTGGTGTTGGTGGGCGGGTTGTTCACCATGATTGATGATTCGCCGTCCACGGCCCCGGGCTTGACTCTGGCCGCCATTGGATCGACTCTTGAGGCGTGCGCCATGATTTCGCTGGCCTACCCCGCCTTTCGCAAGCACATCATGCATGTGGCGATCTTGGCGGCGTTGGTTGGCATGGGCAATATGTTTTCAGCGCTGCCGGCGGCAGGCCAGGAGTGGACGCAGACCGGGCTGCTCACCGCTGGCTCTGGCATCCTGTGCACGGTGTTGTTTGCGGTGTACCTGAAGAGCTTTGTCAACGCGCGGCGCAGCAACGCATCGAACCCGAGCAAGCCACTCAACTGAACCGCAAAGCTCGGTCAGTCTTTGCGGAAGACGGCCACCACGTCCTCGACGGGGATCACGAACAATCGATTGTCGCCCTCGAAGTCGACTGGAATACCTTGTTTGGGGTTAAACAGGACGCGGTCGTATTGCTTGATTGGGTAGTCCTCATCGTGCTCCACCTGGGCACTGATCGCAACCACTCTGCCTGTGAGGGTGGGAATTTCGATTTTATCGGGAAGGTGTATCCCACTCTTGGTTTGCTTGCGGTCTTCGTCTTTGCGAATCAGCACCCGCGAACCGATTGGTTCCACGGTTTCCAGCTTGGATGTCTTCGGTCCTTCGGCCATGGCAGGATTCTAGGGCGAATCGCATGGATTCGGCCTTGGCGTACAATATGAAATGCCTCACGGAGGGCTCCATTATGAGTCAAACACGTCCCAGCTCTGATCCGGTTGAAATCGATGCCAGCGATCCATTGCGTCTGCACGATGTGGACCACGTTCGCTTTTATTGCGGCAACGCCAAACAGGCCGCGTATTTCTATGCTTGGAACTTTGGCTTTCAAGTCGAGCAGTACCGAGATCTGACCACCGGCAGCCGTGACACTGCTTCGTATCTGCTTCGCCAGGGCAACATCCGACTGATTTTGGAGACCGGTTTGACCGCGGACCACGAGGCGGCTCAAGAAGTGGCCACCTACGGGGACGGGGTGAAAGACGTTTCATTGACCGTGAACGACGCCGAAGCCGCTTACGAACAGGCCATCCGGAATGGTGCGGAGTCAGGATACGAACCCATTGAAGAGACCGACGAGCATGGAACCATGGTCCGGGCGGCCATCCGATCGTACGGACGTGTGTTGCACACCTTTGTCTCTCGGAAGGGCGATTATGGCTTGAACGCCGTCCGGGCGGGGGGCCGGTTCGGTCCGGGTTGGGAAAAGGTCAGCCACTTCCCGCTCAACGAGTACAACCGCCAGAACCCATGTGGTCTGGAGTTTGTGGACCATTTGGTGGGCAACGTCGAGTTGGGCAAGATGAACCACTGGGTGGAGTGGTATTCCGAAGTTCTCGGATTCAAGCTGTTCAAGCACTTTGATGAGGCTGACATCTCAACCGAGTACACCTCGTTGATGTCCAAAGTGATGGACTCTGGTTTCGGGGTCATCAAAATGCCGATCAATGAGCCAGCCGAAGGACGTCGCAAGAGCCAAATTGAGGAGTACCTCGATTGGCACAACGACACCCCGGGGGTGCAGCACTTGGCTTTGCGAACCGACGACGAGTTGCATTCGGTGCACGAACTGCGTCGACGCGGCGTGAACTTCCTCAAGGTGCCTCAGTCCTACTACGACGAGGTCTGGAAGCGTGTGGAAGCGTTGGGTTGGGACGTCAAAGAGGACCACGAAAAGATCGCCGATCTTGGCATCTTGGTGGATGCTGACGACGAGGGATATCTGTTGCAGTTGTTCACCCAGCCGCTGCAGGATCGACCCACGCTGTTCTTCGAAATCATTTGCCGCCGTGGGTCGCAAAGCTTCGGCAAAGGAAACTTCAAAGCCCTGTTCGAAGCCATCGAACGCGAGCAGGCTCGTCGGGGCAACCTCTGATTCAGCCGGACCCACTGTCCATCACACCGCTCGCGCCGGGTCCATTTCAGGCCCGGATGACGGTTCCTGGTTCCAAAAGCGGGACCAATCGTGCCCTTCTTCTGGCAGCTTTGTCCGAAGGAACATCGGTGGTCACTGGCGCCTTGCGCAGCGACGACTGCGATCGATTGGTGGTCGCGTTGCAAACATTGGGCGTTCGTTGTGTCGAACTTGAGCATGGTTGGGAAGTCCATGGGGCTGGGGGGCGATTCCCACGTGGGGGCACCGTGGACTTGGGAGATGGCGGCACCCCAGCTCGCTTCATGTTGGCGGCCGCGACCCTTTGTGACGAGCCGGTCACGATCGATGGATCAGCACGCTTGCGTGAACGCCCGATGGGCGATGGCATTCGAATTTTGGAGTCTCTTGGTGCTCGCTTCGAGTGTCTGGGTGAAGCGGGGCATCTTCCGGTGCGCTGCATCCGCGGGATCACTGGGGGAGAGGTCGAGGTCGGTGAAGTCGCATCCAGTCAGTTCCTCTCAGCCGCGTTGTTGGTGGCGCCTTGGACGACGCATGGGGTCACGCTGCGGTGCACCGAAGCGCCCACCAGCGCGCCGTACCTTCGCATGACCATGCGGGCGTTGGCCGAAGTGGGGGCTGAGGTTCATGAAGATGGGGACTCATTTTCGGTGAAGCCCAACACCCCTTCTGTGCCCGATCAAGTTGTGCCTCCCGATGCCAGCACCGCGGCCTATTGGTGGTTGGTGGGGGCCTTGGTGCCGGGGTCCCGCGTGACCGTGCCCAGCTTTGCCCACAGTATGGATCAACCAGATGCGACGTTGCTGTCGGTGTTCGAAGCGATGGGCGCTGAAGTCGCACGTTCTGAAGTTGATATCACCTTGACGGGTGGATCCCTTGCCGGGATCGAAGTGAATTGTGAGGATTTCCCTGATGGAGCGGTGGCTCTTGGCGCTGCCTGCGTGCTTGCCGAGACACCTTCTCGTTTGACTGGCCTCCACACCCTCCGGGTGAAAGAGTGCGATCGGGTGCACGCCTTGGCCACCGAAATTGAACGCTTTGGGGGGCAAGTGGTGGAGCATTCCGACGCGTTGGACATCACTCCAGCCCCTCGTTCTGGCCCAGATCTTGAAGTCGCCGCTTGGAACGATCATCGTATGGCCATGGCTTTTGGAGCTTTGGGATTGGTGCGCTCTGGTGTTTCGGTGTGTGATCCCGGTTGCGTGGGAAAGAGCCATCCTGGGTTCTGGAATGACGTGGAAGTTCTGAGGGCCCAGGCATGAGTTCATTCCGCACGTTCTTTTCAGAGATGATTCGCCATGAGCGCAAGCGTGTGCTGGCAGGACTGGCTTGCGCGTTTGTCAGTGCCGGTGGTTTGGGCGGCGGCTTGCTTGCGTTGGCGCCGCCACTGCGGTTGCTGCTGGATCCCAACAGTTCCTCAACGCTGCGGAGTTTGCTGGCCGAGGGGGCCATGGGCTTCACGCCACCACCATGGATGGTGGCTCGGGTGCCCGAAGAAACTTGGGCTGGGGTGTTGACACTCTTTGGGGTGTTGCTGCTGGTGACGGTGGTGGGTTCGGCGGCCAGTTACGCCCATCAAGCACTGACCACGACGGCATGCGTCCGTGCGATCAGTCGCATTCGTGGTCGGGTCTATGCCCGGTTGATTCGGCTTGAATTGTCGGAATTGCAAAGTCTCGGCGCGATCGAGTCGGTCTCGCGAATCACCCGAGACACCACTTTGCTGCAGCGTGGGTTTCAAGTCTTGGTTGGCAAGAGTGTGACCCAAGCGGCCCGAGGACTTGGTGCATTCGCCGCAGCGTTGGTGTTGGAATGGCGGCTTACGTTGTTCGCCGTGGTGGTGGCGCCACCTTTGGCTTTTGCTTTGCGAAAAGTTGGGAAACGGGTTCGCCGAAGCAGTGGTCGCTCGCTCGAAGCGGCCCAAAAGTTGGGCCGCGTTGCCACTGAATCGTTGCAGGGATTGCGCGCTGTCAAAGTGTCGCAAGCAGAAGCATGGGTTGGCAACCGGTTCGAAGTTGAAAATGATGATCTTCGGCAACACGACCGCAAGGTGGCTTTGGTGACTGCGTTGGCCAGCCCGATCACCGAAACCTTGGCGATCTTTGCCCTGTTGGGCATTTGTTTGCTTTCGGTTCGGCAAGTGTTGGATGGCAGTTTGAGCTTGGACCGCTTCCTTTTGGTTTTGGCCGCCCTGGGGGCTGCCGGCGGTTCTTTTCGACCGTTGGCAGGCCTGCATGCCCAAATCCAAGCGGCCAAGCCACCAGCGGATCGACTGTACACCCTGCTGGCCCTGCCGATCGAGACCGGTGGTGCCGAAGAACTGCCGCGACATTGTCAATCGATCGCCTTCAGCAACATCACGTTGAGTTACCCGGATCGGGAAGTCCCAGCACTTGATGGTGTTTCTTTCAGCATTCCATACGGTCAAACCGTCGCCATCATTGGCCCCAACGGCTGCGGCAAAACCACCCTGGTCAGTTTGCTCCCCGGGTTGGTGCGACCGGATCGGGGGCAGGTGCACATCGATGGGGTCGACATCAACACCGTGCAGGTTGCGTCTCTGAGACACCAAATGGCCATGGTGACCCAAGACGCCATCATGCTGCGGGGCACCATTGCGGAAAACATTGACTTTGGGCGTGGGGCCTCTTTGGATCAAATCCATGCGGCCATTCAAATTGCCGAAGCCGATTTTGTGCACTCTTTGCCCGATGGTCTGAACACGATGGTGGCCGAGGGTGGAATCTCGCTTTCGGGCGGGCAGCGACAGAGGCTGGCGATCGCCAGGGCCGTTCTTCGTGATCCAGCCATTTTGATTCTCGATGAAGCCACCAGCCAAATTGACTCCGAGAGCGAAGCTGAAATTGGTCGCACGATGCAAGCCTTCGGCAAGGATCGCACTGTATTGGTGGTGGCGCACCGACCAGCCACGATTCTGGCGGCCGACGAAGTTGTGGTGATGGATCAAGGTCGGATCATTGATCAAGGCACCAACGCTGAGCTGCAAACTCGATGCAGCCTTTACCGTGCTTTGGTGGGTCAAGCCGACTGATCTGCCCGGGGAAAGAGGTTATTCTTCCCTTATGAATTGGGGCACGATCATTTTTGTCTTGGTCGCCGTTGCGCAGGGGTATGCAAAGTGGCGAAAAAAACAAGCAGATGAAGCCAAGCGGGCAGAAGCAACCGCGGCCAAGAAAAATGTCACGCGTCAGGCGGAATGGCAAAAATTGCAAGCTGATTCTTCGGATCAGCCCGTTCCAGCAGTCGATGAACCCACGCCAGCCCCAAATGCTGGCTCTCCGTGGACGCCCGGGGATCGGGATCCCGAGCGAGGGGGTGAGCGACTTCTGGCCCAAGCAAGGAACACCCAAGCCCGGGCTGACATCGGCGGTTCAGCGCCGGCGGATGTCCCAGTGGAGCCCCTTGCCGGGGGTCCTTCTGGCACAAAGGGGCCAATCAAGTCGTCCCGCGAGCCGGATGTGGATCTCATTTTGAAGGGTTTCGGTCTCGATGCCGGGGAGACCACCATCAGTTCGAACGCTCGTATTGAGGACCTGGAAGAAGAACTGAACGTGTTGCGGCAGCGTCAAAGCACCCTGTTGCGAAATTGGAAGAAGTTGCGTGATGAACGGGACGCCTTGGCCATGCAGTTGGAAAGGGCCAACTTGGCCCCGGTCGCTGCGGGAGGCCAACCGGCCTCGCAGGGGCTGGTTGATCGCCTCAGGTCACCCATGGGGGCCCGCGAAGCTTTTGTGGTTGCCGAGATTTTGGGCCCACCTGCTGGCAGCAAGCGTTCTGGGGCCTGATCTCTTCACAATTGGCGAAGATCGTGACAAGTTTACGGAAGATCGCGTATGTTTTACGTTCCTGACGTTTGCTTGGGATCGGAGAAGCCTGCATGTTGGATATTCGAAAGTTGAAAGAACTGATTCGGTTGATGGTCGAAAATGAGTTGACCGAGATCGACCTGAAGGATGAGAAAGAGACGGTGAGTCTTCGCCGAGAAGGTTCGCAGGCCCCAGTGGTGCAGGTGTCCCCAACTCCATCCGCGCCGCCGGCTGCCCCGGCGCCTGCCATGGCCTCAGCACCTGCACCGGCCCCAACGGCTCCCGCCGCCGCCCCGGCCAGTGAACCCTCCCCAGCCGACACGTCCAATCTGGAACAGATCACCAGTCCCATGGTGGGCACGTTCTACTCCGCGGCCAAGCCGGAGTCCCCAGCCTTTGCCAAGGTCGGTGATACCGTCACGGCCGACACCACTGTTTGCATCGTTGAGGCGATGAAGATTTTTAACGAAATCAAGGCTGAGCAGTCCGGGGTCATCGAAAAGGTCTTGGTGAGCAACGGTGACTCTGTCGAGTTTGGGCAAGCTTTGTTCCTGGTGCGGCCGGCCTGATTCATGTTTGAACGCATTCTGATCGCCAACCGGGGAGAGATTGCTCTCCGCATCATTCGCGCCGCACGAGAACTCGGTTGCGAAACCGTCTGTGTTTACTCGGAAGCGGACCAAGATGGTCCTTGGCTCGAGGCCGCCGATCACGCCGTCTGCATCGGTCCCGGTCCCGCCAAAGACTCGTATTTGCGTATTGACCGCATCATTGCCGCCGCCGAAGTTTCCAAAGCCGATGCAATTCATCCGGGCTATGGGTTCTTGGCGGAGCGGGCCGACTTCGCCGAAGTTTGCCGAGACTGTGAGATTTCCTTCATTGGTCCTTCACCTGAAGCCATGGGGCTTTTGGGCGACAAAATCAGCGCGAAGAAATTGGCCCGCGAAGTGGGCACCCCCATCTTCCCCGGCACCGAAGACGCGGTTGAGGATGTGGATGAAGCCGTGACGGTGGCCCAAGAAATTGGTTTTCCGGTCATTGTGAAAGCCGCGGCCGGTGGGGGTGGACGTGGCATGCGGATTGTGCGTGAAGCGTCTGAACTTCGCGGTGCGATTGAATCAGCTTCCAGCGAAGCTTTGGCTGCTTTTGGTTCGGGCGCGGTGTACGTGGAGAAGTTCCTCGAGAAGGCACGTCACGTCGAAGTCCAGTGCTTGGGCGATTCCCATGGAAATGCCATTCACCTTTTTGACCGAGATTGTTCCAGCCAACGTCGACACCAAAAGTTGATTGAAGAAGCCCCCGCTCCGGCGGTTGATCCGGTGAAACGCTTGGAAACCGCAGAGGCCGCCGCCCGATTGCTTCGTGAAGCGGAGTATTGCGGTGCAGCCACCGTTGAATTCCTAATGGACGCCAACGGCGATTACTCCATGCTGGAGGTCAACACTCGGGTGCAGGTTGAACACTGTGTGACCGAAATGGTCACTGGAATCGACATCGTGCAGGCTTCCATTCGGGTGGCCGCCGGTGAGCCTTTGGGCATCGATCAATCCGAGGTCAAAGTTAGTGGTCACTCCATCGAATGTCGCATCAACGCGGAAGATCCCGAGCGTGATTTCATGCCGCAGGCCGGTGAAGTGAAGACGTTTGTCGCGCCGGGGGGACTTGGTGTTCGTATGGACTCGCATGTCCGCTCGGGCTACCGCATTCCGCCGTTCTACGACTCCATGATTGGCAAGTTGATCGTGCACGCGCCTTCACGCGACGAGGCCATCACCCGCATGCGGGGCGCTTTGTCAGATTTGCGCATCGGCCCCGGGAAATCAACGGCACCCCTGCACTCCAAACTGTTGGATCGCCCTGAGTTCCGCACCGTGGATATGGACATCCATTGGGTGGAACGCATGCTCAAAGAAGATTAAACCCTTGCTCAATTCCCACCATTTTTGGTGGTGTAGTTGCTGCTTTCGCGGGTGATCGTGATGTCATGGGGATGGCTTTCCACCAAGCTCGCTCCGGTGATCCGCACAAATCTGGCGTTGTTCCGAAGTTCATCAATGGTGCCGCAGCCGCAGTAGCCCATGGTGGACCGCAAGCCGCCCACAAACTGGTACACCAAGTCCGAGAGCGATCCGCGGTAGGGCACCGCGCCTTCCACACCCTCGGGCACGAACTTGCGTGATTCGCGTTCGCCTTGGGCATATCTGTCGGCGCTGCCGGCGGCCATGGCCCCCTCGGAACCCATACCGCGATAGGTCTTGAAGCGCCTTCCTCCTCGCAGAATGACTTCTCCCGGCGATTCGTCGAGTCCCGCAAACATGGACCCCAGCATCACGCTGCTTGCTCCGGCGGCAATCGCTTTGCCAATGTCTCCGGATTGACGAATACCACCATCGGCAATCACGGGCACTCCTGCGGGTTCGGCGACCGAGACAGCTTCCGAGACGGCCGTGAGTTGGGGGACGCCCACGCCCGTGACCACTCGGGTGGTGCAGATGGATCCAGGCCCAATGCCCACTTTGACGGCATCGGCACCCGCATCGATCAAGGCCTTGGCGCCGTCGGCGGTCCCAACGTTGCCGGCGATGACCTCGATGTCGAACTTGGACTTCACTTCGCGAACGGTTTCCAAGACATTTTGTGAGTGTCCATGGGCGGTGTCGACGATCAGCACGTCCACTTCCGCCTCGACCAATGCCGCGACCCGTTCGTATTGGTGCACGCCCACGGCTGCGCCGACCCGAAGACGTCCCCGATCATCCCGGCAGGCCATGGGATGGGAACGAACCTTTTCGATGTCACGCATGGTGATCAGCCCGGCAAGGTGCCCCGATGGGTTCACCAAGAGAAGCTTTTCGACCCGGGCGTTGTTCAGCAGGGCCTCGGCTTCCTCGAGGGTGGTTTCGGCGGGGGCGGTGACGAGGTTTTCTCGAGTCATCACTTCTTGAATTCGAGCTTCGCTTCCCGACGCCCATTTCATGTCTCGGCTGGTCAAAATGCCGACCAAGCGTCCTCGGGAGGTGCCGTCTTCGGTGATGGGAAAGCCCGAGACATGGTGGGTGGCCATCAACGTTCGCGCTCGCTCCAGCCCGTCTTCGGGACGCAACGTGACCGGATCGGAAATCACTCCGTTCTGGCTGCGTTTGACCGTTCGAACGGCCGTGGCTTGTGATTCGACGTCCAAATTCTTGTGGACGATGCCGATTCCGCCCTCTTGGGCCAAGGCGATGGCGAGGGGGGCTTCGGTCACGGTGTCCATGGGGGCCGACAGCAGCGGAATCCCGATGCGAATCCCCCTGGTGAGGCGGGTTTCGGTGCATGCGGCATCTGGCGTGATGTTTGAAGCGGCGGGAACGAGGAGGAGGTCATCGAAGGTGACACCTTCGCCCAGAATCTTGTCTTGCAATGAGGCCATAGTTCATTGTGGTGTTTTGGCCTCAAATCGTCAACTGGAGCCACCCGAACCGCGTTCTCCGTTCGTTGATTGGGGCGTATCCGCTATTCTGGACCGCTTGACTTGGCGGCTCGGCCGCGAACTTTGGAGACATTGCTTTGGGACACGCCGCTGAATCTGGTTCAATCATGGCCAACCCCGTCCACCACGATTCGGGGACCGAGGCCGGAGAGGGGTTGAAGGCCTGGCGTCTTTACCTCCGGACTTGTATCGAGAACGCCGCTTCTGACCTCCACATCAAATCAGATGCTCCTCCGAAGATCAGGATCCGGGGAGAACTTCGCAAGATGGCCGCGCCAAATTGCACCAAGGATTTGATGTTCCAAATTGCCAAGGACGTGCTCGACGAATCGCAGTACGCGATGTTCTCGCAAAAAGGGCAGATCGACTTTGCGTACGACTA
This sequence comes from Phycisphaeraceae bacterium, assembly GCA_004213555.1. Lineage (GTDB taxonomy): Bacteria > Planctomycetota > Phycisphaerae > Phycisphaerales > SM1A02 > UBA8653. The sequence goes on from SHAP01000013.1 coordinate 28,858, forward strand.
CGAATCCACGAATACGGACGATGATGTGGTTCGCCGCTTCCGGGTGAACTTGTTCATGGCTCGCGGGAAGCCCGCCATTGCTGCCCGTTTGATCACCAGCCAGATCATGGACTTCGAGAGCTTGAACCTTCCTGAAGTTTTGGGTGATGTCTCCATGCGAGCCCAAGGCTTGATTTTGTTTGCCGGGGTGACCGGTTCTGGCAAGTCGACTTCGATTGCTTCGATGCTGCAGTACGTCAATCAACGCAAGCGTTGCCACATCGTCACCATCGAGGACCCCATCGAATACCTGTTCCAAGACGACAAAGCCAACATCAACCAGCGTGAAGTTGGCATCGACTGTTTGTCCTTCAACGAAGCCCTGCGGGCCCTGGTGCGGGAAGACCCCGATATCGTGCTCGTGGGTGAAATGCGGGACTATGAGACCTTTGAGGCTGCTATTCGAGCGGCCGAAACCGGCCACTTGGTGTTTGGAACGATCCACGCGTCTTCTGCATGGCAGACTTTTGGCCGGATCTATGACCTCTTCCCTGAGGGTGAGCGCGAGCAGATTCGCAAACTGTTGTCGTACAACCTGCAGGCCATCATCTACCAGCGATTGCTGCCGACGTTGAAGCCAGAAGTGGCACGGGCTCCTGCCCTTGAGATTCTGCTTAACACCCCGATCGTTCAGAAGTACATCTTCGAAGGCCGAGAAAAGGACCTCCTTGAGGTTATGAAGAACAGCATCGATGAAGGGATGCAGGACTTCACGACCGCCCTCGCCGACCTGGTGGAAAGCGAAATGGTTCACCACAAGGTTGCTATCGAAGCAAGTCCCCGTCCCGAAGAACTCAAGATGCGTCTCAAAGGCATCGGCTAACCCGGCTGCTTATGCAGGAGACTTTCATGTCTGCAATTTCACTCCCCACTCTTCTTGGCGATCTTGGCCCACTGTGGCTGGTCTCGCCGGTCAAGCCCATTTTGGCTCTGATGCCATTCTTGCCTTGGGCTTGGGCCATTTCCACCCATCTGGAAAAGGATGCCGATCGACTGCTGCTCGGTCGCAACAAGTGGAACGCCATCCACATGAGTGCAGGCATCATGGCCGTACTTTCGGTCCTTTTTGTGCCCATCTTCTGGATCGGATGGCCTTTGGCAATGGTGCTGCTGTTTACCCCGGTTTTCGTTTACGTCAGTGTGCGGAATCAGAAGTCGGACAAGCAATGGGAACCATTGAACTTCCAAAAGCACCTTGGTGACGATGGTAAAAAGGAAGACAAAAAACTTCTCAAGGAGCTGCGGTATCAATTCCTCGATGCTCAAGGGGCTCCCATCTCCATTCCAGACGCCGAGTCGGAAGCGTTCCAAATTATGGCCGCCGCCTCCGAACTGCCTTTTGGTGTATTGGTGCGTGGTGCGACCCGAGTGGAGCTTCTGGTGACCGAAGCTGGCACGGTGGGCACCTCCGTCATCAATGGGCTTCGTGAACAACTGGACCCCATGCCAGCCAAAATGGGCCTCAAAATCCGCGAGTTTTACTGCGGCCTTGCTGGGATAGATGCCGCCGATCTTCGTCGTCAGCAATACGGCAAGTTTGGCCTGCAGGGTCAAGCCGGAAAGACCAACGTCAGCATGTTTCTTTCCGGAACAAAAAAGGGGCTCCATCTTCGTCTCGAGTTCGATATGGCTCGCCGCTTGAAACGAGATTGGCACGTGCTTGGACTGACAGCATCGCAGGTGGATTCTTTTGAGGGCCATTTCGACCTTGGGGCTCCTGGGGGATTCGTTCTCCTTTCTGCACCGCCATTGCAAGGGCTCTCCACTCTTTCTTATGGATTCCTCGGACGGCATGACGCGTATCTGCAAAATGTTCGGGCTCTGGAACGTCAGCCGTTGATCACCCTCGACGGTGTGGACATGATTGAGTACGACGCTGAGGAGTACGCCGAGGGCTACTCCCGGCATCTCACGGCCGTGCTGCGTCGGGATCCTGACGTGGTCATGGTGGACCCCATTGATGAAGACAAGACCACCGTCCGAACGTTGCTCGAAACCGATGAGCCACCGGTGATCTACCTGCCGCTGCGGGCCGGGTCCTTGGGGGAAAGTCTGCAGAAGTTCATGACCCTCGCTGGTGGCGATGCCAAGGCCGCGGTGAAGAATCTCAAATATGTAGTGCACCAGAGGCTGGTTCGTCGACCCTGTCCCGATTGCTCGGTGCCGCTCAACGCAACTCCGGAGTTGCTGCAAAAGCTCGGCTTAAGTGAGGAAGAGGGCGCAGGGCTGGTCAAAGGACTTGGTCAGGTGGAAGTGAAGCCCGGACGCTTCGAGACGTGCGAGCGTTGTCAAGGCTCTGGATTCAGCGGTGTAACTGGTGTGCTGGAAGTTTTGAAAGTAACCGATGAGATTCGCAGCCACTTGGCCAACAAAGATCTCAAAGCGGCTCTGGTTGCAGCACGACGCGAAGGCAAGATCAGTCTTCAAGAAGCCGCCGTCAAAGCTGCTGGTGAAGGTCGAACCACCATCGAAGAAATCAGTCGAGCTTTCGCTCCGGCCCGTAAGGCGGCCCCCGCCAATCAGGAGGCTTCAGCATGATTCTGTCTGTGTTGATCATCATTGTCATTGCTCTGGCCGCGTTCTGGTGGGGCAATCAAGGGGCATTCTCCGCCCTGTTGCACATGCTTTGTGCTTTGGTGGCCGGGGCGGTTGGATTTGCTGTGTGGGAGCCGCTGGCGTTCATGTTCTTGAATGCTGGAGGTCTTCCGAAATCCATCCCTCAGTTTGCATGGGGGCTGGGCTTGGCGATTCCTTTTATTGTCACATTTGTGGTCCTGCGCGTCCTGTGCGATACGTTGGTCAAATCAAACCTGACCTTGCCGAAAGGGGCTGAGCTGGGGGTCGGCGGGGCATGCGGTGCGGTCTCGGGCATTGTCTCCACTGGGATCTGTGTCATTGCTTTTGGCCACATGCAAGTCCCCGGCGACATCATGGGTTTTTACGGCGTCAAGCGAGATCGTGGCGGTCAATTGAAGACACGCAACAGCTTGTTGGTTCCAGTGCACAGCATCACCGCAGGTTTGTACAACACCCTGAGCACGGGAGCGTTCGCCACTGCCCAGCCTTTGGCGGAATGGTCTCCTGAATTGGATCGAAATACCACGCTGTTCCACGACACCGTTGACGGCGGAAAGGGCGCCGTGTCCATGCCGACCAACGCCGTGAAATTCACCGGTGATCTGCATCGCGTCCAAGTTGGACCCACTGGGGAATCTTTGGTGGTTGGTTTGGAATTCACCAGCAAAGCCATGGACCATGGCAACCGTCTCACCATCACGAATTCACAGGTTCGCCTCGTGTCTGCCCAGGGTGAAGTTCAGCATCCAGAAGGTTGGTTCAGCCAATGGGGGTCGGCCGAAGGTCAGGGTTACTTCATGTATGACGCCGATACCAACGTCGCCTCCAGTGAGCCCGGAACCAGCAGCGCCACGTTCCACTTTGCGTTCCCGGTCAAGGCGGGATTCTCGCCAAGGTTCGTTCAAGTCAAAGGGGTTCGAATTGATCTGCGCGGTGAAGAGGAAGCGCCCATCAGCAGCACCCTGGCCGCGTACTACGCCAAGTCCACTGGCGCTCTTGCCGCAACCGGTCCTTTTGAAATTCGTGATATCTCACGCTCGATTGATGTGACCAAGCGATTCAACGACATCCGAGCCGGCAAGAACGCCCTGCCTCCAGGGTTTACCGTGAACAGCGACAACGAGATCGTCTCAGGCAACGGCATTCTCCAGTTGGGTGGCAAGCGTCCTCCCCGGAAGCTTCGGATCCAAGGCTTGGCCGAGATTTCTGGCGCACGAATGGTCGCCATCAATGTTTCGCGTGGAGAGCCGGCCTGCCTTTTTGATGCCAAGCCAGCTGGCCCCGACTCGGTTCGTCTGCTGACCGACCCAGCCGCGACCTACAGCCCTGTGGGGTACATCTTCAAAGATCGACGTGGGTTGCAGATCAATTTGGATCCCGCTGGTCGCTTCCCCACCGTGGCCGATCTCCCAGCGTTGCCCAGTTCTGGCAGCCAGGAGTTGACTTTGCTCTTCTATGTGACTGAAGGAGCAACCGTGACCGGCTTGAAAGTCGGCGAGCAAACGATCGGTACGTGTTTGGTCCCGGTCACGGCCAAGAACTGACCATCTTGAGCCTTGCCTCTTTCGGGGCTACACTGAACTCTTCCCGCCCTTGGCGCAGTTGGCTAGCGCACTTGCATGACACGCAAGGGGTCACTGGTTCGAGTCCAGTAGGGCGGACTTGAGGAAGAATGGACGCGGCCTCGCTTCGGCGGGGCCGTGTTCTTTTGAGGTCCAGTTCGTTAGCCTGAAGGCGTGGCGACCTCGTGCGATGTCTGTGTTTTGGGTGCGGGGCACAACGGCTTGACGGCCGCGGTGTTCTTGGCCCGTGCTGGGCTCCGGGTCCACGTGCTGGAACGTTCCTCGGTGTTGGGGGGAGCCGCTCGAACCGAACGGCCTTTTGCCAAAGCCCCCGAACTTGGTCATTCCACCGGCGCGTATCTGCTGGGGGTGATGCCTCCCGAGTTGATCGATCGTTTGGCGCTTCCGTTGGAACTGGTTCGTCGTGATCCCCACTATTTTTTGCCCACGCTGGATAGGCGATCGTTGTTGTTGGGGGCCGATGCCCAAAAGAACGACGCGCAA
>SHAP01000014.1 GCA_004213555.1 Phycisphaeraceae bacterium
AGACCCACATCTTGATGCGGAGGAGGCCAAGTGGCGTGATGACTTGGTGGCCGTCTTGCGTGGACGTTGGGTTGACGCCACGCCTTCGGAAATTGTCACCGTAGGTGGGTCCCGATTTGCTCAAGACGCCACCGGAGCTCTGCGAGCCCAAGGCAAAGGCAAGCCCACGGACACCTACGAGCTGAATCTTGAGGTTCCCAACGATGGCATCACCGGCATCCGACTGGATCTGCTGAAAGATCAAAGTCTCCCTGGAGGGGGGCCGGGCTTGTCAGGCAATGGCAACGTGGTGCTTTCCGAAGTCGAATGCGAGCATCATCTTCACGGTGAGGTGATCGACGTTCCAATCGTCCGTGCTTCAGCGTCGCTGTCCCAAGAAAATTACTTGGTCGCGGCAGCTCATGATGGAAAGGTTGGTCCCAACAATGGCTGGGCCTTGTTGAATACCTCGGGCGAGACCGGTGATCGTTCGGCAGAATTTGGCTTCGGGCATCCGGTGCTCGGTGGATCACTCAAAGTTCGACTCCGCTTTGAATCGCAGCATGTGGCCCACTTGCCGGGCCGCTTCCGGATTGCTCGATCCTCCCAATCAGAAGTCCTTGGCTTGAACGTGGGACCTTGGGAAATGGCAGGGCCATTTGATTACGAGACCGAAGAGGCGGCATTCACTGCCCGGGATGTCTGGAAAGAGGATTTGGTTTGGACACCTGTTGACATCAAAGCTGGTGTTGTCACAACCTTGGATCTCCCTTCCAGCGCGAATCAATTGCTTCGCTGCCAGATTGATGTTCAGGTCTCCCAAGTGGCGACGTTGTTGTTGGGATCTGATGACGCCGCCGTGGTTTGGTTGGATGGCGAGGAAGTTCATCGCAATCGAGTGGCGCGAGGAGCCCGAGCGGATGAAGATCTCGTCCCTTTGAATCTTTCTCCGGGTTCTCATGAAGTCGTGATTCAAGTGACCAATTTCGGTGGCGTGAGTGCGGTGGCGGCCCGATTTGATGCTCGTAGAGAATTCGATCCCAATCTTGAAGTGGCGGCGGCCATGGTTCGTGAACGGCCAACGCTTGAAGACCGGACTTTGGTGCGATCGTGGTGGCGGAAAAATGTGTGGCCGGAAGGACAATCTTTGCGTCAAGCAAGCGTTCAAGATGAATCGATGATTGCTTCAATTGAGCAGGCAGCACCCACCACGTTGGTGGCGGCCGAACGCTCGGAGATGCGCCCGGCTTACATTTTGAACCGGGGGGAGTACGACCAACCCGGAGATCAAGTCCAACGAAATGTGCCTGGATTCTTGCCGCCGCTCGCGGACAACTGGCCCCGGAATCGTCTTGGTTTGGCCCAGTGGTTGATGGCCGATGAACACCCTCTAACCGCTCGGGTTGTGGTCAATCGGGTATGGCAGCACCACTTTGGTATCGGGTTGGTGCGAACTGCAGAAGACTTTGGGTTTCAGGGGGAATGGCCGAGTCATCCAGACCTGTTGGATTGGTTGGCGGTGTGGTTCCGTGATTCGGGCTGGGACCGCAAAGCCCTGCATCGATTGATCGTGACCAGTGAGGCATACCGCCGGAGCACCCAAGTCAGCGAAGACATGCTTCGTGTCGATCCTGAAAATAGGCTGCTTGCCCGGGGCCCTCGGCATCGTTTGGATGCAGAGGTGATCAGAGATCTGGCCCTGTCGGTTTCCGGTTTGTTGGTGGACCAACTGGGGGGAGAGCCGGTTCGTCCCTACCAGCCCCCCGGAGTGTGGGAGTCGGTGGGATACACCGGAAGCAACACGGCAAACTATGAAGCGCAAAGCGGTGACGCTCTCTATCGCCGCTCTCTGTACACATTTTGGAAGCGGACCGCGCCACCGCCCAACATGAAATTGTTTGACGCGCCGGATCGAGAGACCTGTGTGGTTCGGCGTGAACGCACCAACACCCCACTGGCGGCTTTGGTTCTGATGAACGACGAACAATTCGTCGAAGCCGCCCGCCGCTTTGGTGCTCGAATGTGGCAGGCCGCCACGACCCACAAGGATCGGATTGAACACGGCTTTGCATTGGCGGTTGGTCGTTCGCCAGATGAACAAGAGATCAAACTTCTTCTTGATTTGTTACACGAAGAACAAAAGCGATTTGCCAAGGACGCTTCCGCAGCCACGGCTCTGCTTTCGGTCGGCGCTTCCGAACCGACCGAAGGGATTCCGTTGGCTGATCACGCGGCCTATGCCATCATGGGGTCGGTCTTGTTGAATTTGGATGAGACCATCACCAAGGGGTAAGCCATGCATGATCCACGTGTCGATTTCGAATGCAACCTGACCCGACGGCAGTTCTTCTCCCGATCGGTTCGGGGGGTGGCCGGAGGGGTTGGTTCGGCTGCCTTGGCGGGCTTGCTGGCTGAGGACGGCTTGGCCGGACCCACCGGAGCGTTGGCCAATCGGCATTTCGCGCCGAAAGCCAAACGGGTGATTTACTTGTTCATGAGTGGTGCCCCCAGCCAGATCGACATGTGGGATCCCAAACCCGGGTTGGCCAATCACTTTGATGAAGAATTGCCTGAGTCCATTCGAATGGGGCAACGGCTGACCACCATGACCAGCGGGCAAACGCGATTTCCGACCGCGCCAAGTTTGTTTCAATTCCGCAATGCTGGAGAAAGTGGTTGTGCGATCAGTGAACTCTTGCCTTGGACGGCCAAAGTCGTCGACAAAATGAGCGTGATCCGTTCGGTCCATACCGAAGCCATCAACCACGACCCCGCGATTACATTTATGCAAACGGGGCACCAGCAACCAGGTCGGCCCAGTTTGGGCGCTTGGCTTTCCTATGGTTTGGGGTCACCCAACAAGGAACTTCCATCGTTTGTGGTGTTGCACTCCACGTGGAATGGTCGCCCGGAAGCCCAAGCTTTGTTTCAAAGACTTTGGGGGTCGGGCTTTTTGCCCAGCGAGCACCAAGGGGTCGCGTTGCGTTCCGCTGGAGATCCGGTCTTGTATCTCAAGGATCCCCCGGGCATTGGTCGTTCCGATCGGCGTCGCATGTTGGACCACGTGGCGGCCCTCAACCGTCATCTTCACCATGAAATTGGTGATCCCGAAACCATGGCCCGTATTCAGCAATACGAAATGGCGTACCGCATGCAAACCTCCGTCCCCGAATTGGTGGAATTGGCGGACGAAAGCCAAGAAACCTTTGATCTCTACGGTCCGGACGCACGAACACCGGGAACATTTGCTCGAAATTGCATGTTGGCCCGTCGCATGGCGGAGCGGGGAGTGCCGTGCATTCAGATTTACATTCGTGGTTGGGACCATCATGGCGGGTTGCCAAAAGACATTCGGGGTTCATGCCGCGATATTGATCAGCCGTGTTACGCGCTCTTGACCGATTTGGAACGTCGGGGCATGTTGGACGACACGCTGGTGGTCTGGGGCGGGGAATTTGGACGCACCGTGTACTGCCAAGGCGCGCTGACACGAGAAGATTACGGACGCGACCATCACCCACGGTGTTGGACAATGTGGATGGCTGGCGGGGGTGTGAAGGCCGGGTTTCAATATGGCAAGACGGATGACTTCTCGTACAACATCACCGAAAACCCTGTCCATGTTCACGATCTGAATGCGACCATTTTGCACTTGATGGGCATCGACCATGAGAAATTGACTTTTCGCCACCAAGGCCGCGACTTCCGGCTGACGGATGTGCATGGTCGAGTCGTTCATGATTTGATTGCCTGAGTCGGGGCTACCACCCAGTGGCCAAAGCGCCGAGCGTCAGTGGCAAGTGCAAGAGGCTGGAAAGAAAAACACCTCGCGCTGTGTCTCGAGTGGGTTGGGCGAGCATTCGGATGCTCCGAACCACCATGAGCAGGCCACACACCAAAGCAATGACCGCGTAGACCGGACCTGCGAATCCCGCCAAAAACGCCGACAAGCTGACGGGGATCAAGGCCAGTGAGCCAATCAATGTGACTCTGCTGGTCAGCACACCATCAGGATCAACGGCAGGAAGCATTTGGAATCCACCTCGGGCGTAATCGTCTCGGTACATCCAAGCCAGGGCCAAGAAGTGCGGGATCTGCCACACAAAAAGGATGCCCGCAAGAACCCAGGCGCCGCCATCAATTTCGCCCCGAACCGACGCCCATCCAATCATGGGGGGGACGGCCCCGACCACCGCGCCAACCAAGGTGTTCAGGCTGGTGAGCGGCTTCATCGGGGTATACACCGCCGCGTACAACACAATCGTTCCCATGGACAAGGCGAGTGGCAACCAACCACTGACCGACAACAAACCAGCCGAGGCGAGCGCGAGCGCCAGGCCAAGCAGCCACGCCGCCCCAGGACCAATCGCGCCTCGAGGAATGGGTCGGCCTTCGGTTCGTTCCATTTTGGCGTCGCGATGGGCTTCAATCACTTGGTTTAAAACACTCGCCGAAGCTGCCGCCAACGCGGTGCCGGTCACGGTCAGGACAAGGACTTTCCAAAGCAGAGGATGGTTCTCGCCACGGGCGGCAATGGCCCCGGTGGCGGTGGTCCAAACGACCAGAATGCTCAGACGGGCCTTCGACAATTCCAATGCGGTGCGGAAAAGACCGTTTTCGGAATGGGGGTTGGAGTGATCCATAGGACGAGGCGTACACTAGTCCACCTTGACGATGCTTTTCGCAGACCGGATTGATCGGGTGGCCATTCTCGCCGGCGGCGTCCTTGCGACCGTCGCAATGTGGGCGTTTGGCTACCTCAGCCACCTTCCCGGAATCATGCTCCCTGGACCAGCCACCCTGGCGGGATTGAGCTTGGTGCTGCTTGGGGCGGGTCGCTTTGTTGGGGCCCACGCCACACCCGCCGTAGCCGCTGCCGCTGGTGGAGTGGCGGGGTTGATCAACCTTCTCGTGTTGGGCTCGCTTTTGGGGGGCGATGACGGGCGTGTGGGCGCCGAGGCGGCCGTATGGGTCCCCGCTTCCATTGTGGTGCATGCCGTGGTGGCTCGGTTGGGCTCGATCGGCGTGCGTAGAGTTCGATGGTCCGCTGCCGACTGGCACGGCGTCATGGCCGCGGCGACCACATCAGCCATCGTTTTGGTGGTGGTTGCTGGTGGATTGGTGACCAGTACCGAAACCGGTTTGGCGGTCCCCGATTGGCCCAACTCCTACGGCGTGAACATGTTCCTTTATCCCCTGTCGCGCATGACCGGTGGCATTTACTTTGAACACGCCCATCGGCTGTACGGCTCATTGGTTGGTTTGACGGCACTGTTGCACATGATCTTGGTGTGGCGTGGTGATGCCCGACCCGCGGTGCGGCGGTTTGCGGTCGTGATTTTTTTCTTGGTGTGTTGTCAAGGCATTATGGGAGGCCTTCGGGTCACCGGACGGTTCACGCTCGAAGAGGTTCCTCTGATCGACGAAGCCGAAAACCTTCGTTGGGCAGTGGCCCACGGTGTCTTGGCCCAGATCATTCTCGGCGCGACCGCAACCCTGTGGCTTTTGCGGAGCCCATCGTGGCAACGCAGCGGCTCGGGACGGGCCGGCGGTGCGTTCCTCCCCGTTTTTTTGGTGTTTGCAGGCGTCATGCAATTGATTTTGGGCGCGGCGTATCGACATTATCAATCGTTGGGTGAGACCGGGTTCACAAGTCTGGCCGTCGCCCACACTTCTTGGGCGTTCGTGGTGGCAGGGTTGGCCATCGCGGTGGGCACCATGACCCAAGGCCGGTTTGGTGTGCCACCATTGCTTCGGAAATTGGGCTTTGGTCTGGTGCTCGTGACGGGCATCCAATTTTTGTTGGGTGTCGCGGCGTTGTTTGCCGTCATGGGTGGCGCCAAGAGCAGCGAGCAGCCAGTGGCCATCCTGTTGGCCACCGCTCACCAAGCCAACGGGGCTATTTTCCTTTCCCTCAGCATCACCATCGCCGCGGCGTCAGTGTTGGCCGCCCGTGCGGCCCGCAGTATTGAGCCATACGGTCAGTCGGCCTTTTCGGATGATGCTTTGGATTCTGGAACCATTTCCGAAGGCGAAGTTGTCACGGCCGAAGCCATCACTTCTTCCAACGCGAGCACCGCGTAAGCCGTCGCCAAACACGATTCACCTTCCAGCCAGCGATCCGAGCTTCGGTTGACCCAAGATCCATCGGGCTCCTGCAACGCGAGCAATCTTTCGGCCAGTTCACGCCGCCAATCGTGAATCTTTCCCGAGTTGTCGGTGATGCTGTCCTGTCCGAAGGCCCGCAAAGCCCGACTCATCACATGGAGGTAATAGAAATACCCTTGGCTGCCCAGTCCAGGATTTTCCTTCAGGGTCCAGTGGCGACGGAGCCAGTCCAGAGCCGCTTGAACTCGCGGGTCCTCAACATCAAGACCGGCGTACAACAAACTCTTGAACCCGGCGTAGGTCATCGAGCCGTATGACCGCAACGAACCAACTTCGCTTTCTACCTTGGATTCGCCCTCTCCAGCGGGGGTGTACACGAAGCCACCGTCATCCCCGGCCCATGATGCGGGGTTGCTTTCTGAACGATTTTGCGCGCGTGTGATGAAGGCTAGGGCTCTTTGAAAAGCTTCATCTTCTGGCGGAACCCCGGCATCACGCAGCGCATCAAGCATGGTTTGGGTGTTGGAGAGATCGGGCCTTTGGTGTTTGCCGTATCCCGCACCGCCGTACCAATTGGACTCAGGAGTGTGGCCCTCAACCCCGTCCCACTGGGCTTTTTTCAACCACGCCACGCCATCTTGCACCCGCGGATCTTCCGGGCCTTCAATGACCGCCAAAGCTGAGACCACACAACTGGTGACATAGTTGGTGACGAGGCCGCCTTCGAATGCACCGTCCTCGCGAAGAGCTTGGTCAATCAGAGCGCGTGCTTTTTGGAAGCTGGTTTGTTCAAGCAGGTCTGGGTCAAATTGGGCGACTCCTTTGAGCACCAACGCGCTGACCGCGATGGGAATTTCCGGAGGCCGGCCCAACGGTTCATCGGTCCCCCGAAGCCACCCCCCTCTGGGATCTGCGGTTGCTTCGAGGGAAGCCAGGCCTCGCTGGATCGAAGATCGAATGGCCGCCTGAGCGTCCTCCGGGAGGGGGCCATGGCCCACGAGAGCAGAACACAAGAGTCCAATCATGGAATGAGTGTACGGGCGCCATGATTCGTTGCGATTGGTTGTCCGATGAGTTCCAACGCGAATACGATCGAAGCATGGTCTACGACCTCTCTGACCCACTGCCTGAGCTCCCGGAGTTGCCGGGACAGGTTGAAGTGTGCCCCGATGCTGATGTGGCTGCGGAGCGGCTCTTGACCGATTTTCGACACCAAGCAGATTGCTGTGTCCGGGCCTTTGGTGATTTTCACGTTGCGTTGCCGGGTGACGCGTGCTTTGGTGCGTTGTACCGTCGCTTGTTGGTGGATCCACTGTTCCGCATGTTGCCCTGGCGCAAGACGCATCTTTGGATGCTCGATGCGTACGGGGACAGTGAACCTGCCGCGGATCTGATCGGCGGTTGGCTGCACGACCACACCGACTTGCCCCGGGAGCAGTGGCATCCTTTCAGGGACGAAGATCCTGAAGCTTTTGACCGTGAACTTCGTGAAAATTTTGCTTTCCGAGAAGCGGGGCAGGATCGGATGGATTTTGTTCTCCTCCCGGTGCGGGAAGATGGAGCATTGCCCGGTGCAGATGTTGACGCACCCGGAGCCGTGGACACTTCGGTTGGCTTGGCCTTGGGCTTTGGGGCCTTGGTTCGGGCCAGAATGCAGGCGGTCGCAGGGTTTGGTTCAGACCATGTGGCACCGGTATTGAATCGGGTGGGCGATGGCGAGACGTTGGGTTTGGTGCGTCCCAATCCGCAAGAAGGCGTGCGATTGTTTTACGTAGACGCTTCTGCCTTTGCCGAAGCGTCTTCGACCTGATCAGGATTGCTCGGCCAGCCAATCGCGGAGAATTTCGGCGGCCGCGTGCGCATCAGCGACATTTTTTTTCGCTCGGCGATTCAATTTCCGCTCGGCCAAGTCTGCTTCCGCGGCGAACGATGTGAGTCGCTCATCTTGGTACTCCACGGGTAAACCATGCCGTTGCTGTAAGTTCTCACCCATGGCTCGACTTTTCTGGGCTGCTGGTCCCTCGGTGCCATCCATATTGAGGGGCAGCCCAATAACCAGACGATGTGGGCCATGTTCGCGGATCGCGTTATCCAATGCTGAGTCCAGCGCAGGACCTTCGCTGGCGTGGAGCACTTCGATCGGCATCACCAAACCCGAAAGGGTTTCCGCAAAGGCCAGACCCGTTCTCTTGCCCCCCAAGTCAATACCCAGCACGCGCTCGCTCAGCGTTCGTCCTCCGGCAAGAGGTTGCGGAGTTCTTTGACCCGCTGCGCTTCATCACGCGGGCACACCAAGGTGGCCCGACTGGTATGCACGACCACCAAATTTTCGCAGCCGATGGTGGTGATGCGGTGGTGTTGATCTTCGTTCACGCAGACGCAATTCTTGGAATCAAGGTGGGTGACCAATCCTTGGGTTCGGTTTCCGGCATCATCAACGTTCAGTACCGGGTCGAGACTGGGCCAACTGCCCAAGTCGTGCCAAGCCACGGGCAGTGGAACCGTGCGTACGGGAAACCGATCCGAGGCTGCGGCTGGTTCCATGACCGCATAGTCAACACTGTTCTTGGGCAGCGTCTCCCAATGGGCTTCCAGTACCTCAGCTCCGCGACCTTCCGCCCAGCCTTTTCCTATTTCGAGAAGTTGGTCGACTCCTTCGCCAAAGTACGCCCGCATGGCGGAGAGGAAAGTGTCTGCACGAAAAACAAACATGCCACTGTTCCAGCCAAAACCGCCATCGGCCAGCAAGGCCGTCGCGGTCTCGAGGTCGGGCTTTTCGACAAATCGATCGACCGCAAAAACCCCTGGAGCAACTTCTTCCCGGCGTTCCACCCAGCCGTATCCCGTGGCTGGAAATGTTGGTTCGATGGCGAAAGTCAACAGGGCCTCGGGCTCCCGTTCCACCGCGGCGTAGGCGGCGGCGAGTCCTTTTTGGAATGTGTCGGCTGGTTCAATCACTTGATCGGCCGTCAACACCGCCAAGACCGCATCTGGATCTTGGGCCAGCATGGTGGCCGCGCTGAACGCGATGGCATTCACCGTGTCTCGTGGGGAAGGTTCTCCGAGCAAGCGGGCGGGTGCCAAATCTGGAAGGATGCGATGGACACCTTCCGCGTATTCCGCGCCGGTGCAGACCCAACGACGCTCCGTGGGGACAGCCCCATCAAGTCGATCCCAAGCCGCTTGCAGGAGCGGGGTGCCGTGGGCCAATGGCAACATTTGTTTGGGGCGACCGGCTCTTGAAAGCGGCCACAGTCTTGAGCCGATGCCTCCGGCCATGATGACGGCATGTTGCACTAGGAGCCTCCAGGATCAGGGGGTCGTGTTGGTGTTGGCCAGGACGGCACGCACCAAATCCTGAGCATCTTCAGAAGGGGTGTTGGCCGCTTCACGTTGAACGCGCTCTCGGGCATCAGCGGGTTTCAGCCCGAGTTCCACCAAGATCAGTACGGCGTTGTCGATCCAGGGAGAGGTGGGTTGTGGTTCAACAACGGTCCGAGCAACGGGAGCGCTTCCGGCGAAGTTCGGGGCAATGTCTTGCAATTCTCGAGCGATGGTCTCGGCGGTCTTTTTGCCAACCTCGGGAAGGGTTGTGAGCGCCTTGATGTCGTTGCCCAAAATAGCGGCGGCGATGTCTTTCGTCGGTTGGGCCAACGCGCGCAGGGCTTTGCGTCCGCCCATGCCTTTCACTCCAACCAACGCGCGATAGAACGAGCGGGTCGAAGCCTCGACAAAGCCGATCAGCTTCGGCGTGGCGACGGTGCCATTCACGGGGGAATCAATTTGAAAGACCGTATGCAAAATGAGGGTTGTCCCAACTTGAGCGTGGAGCGCGGCCACGTCGCAGGCGGGAATGGCCACTTCCACATCGAGGGGGCCACATTCCAAGACCACCCGGTCGGGTTCAACACTGAGAAGTTTGCCGCGGATGCGATCAATCACGGAGTTGATCCTACTCCACCAGAACCGGTTTGCCCCGGGGCCGATCGAATCCCATTGGGCCCGGCCATGGCCACTTGCAATACGTCGTTGGCCGGCCAGCCACTGGCTTCGACCAACTTTGCCCGAACCGCATCCGAGACTTCATCTGGCGTTGCGGTGGGCCCAAAATCCATGACCCCAACGAGGTGGAGGGTGGAGTGCGAGCGGGTAAACAAATCTTCCCCCAACTCATGGGTATGGGGTGTTCCATCCACAATGGCCACCAAGACTTTGGCTTTGGATTTGACGACCATATGACCCAGACCCGGCAGAAAAGGGCGGATTTCGTGGGCGGGTTCGGGCACCCGGCCTTCAGGAAAAATCCCAATCGCTCCTCCGTCCCGGAGATGGCGAACCGCTGAGATCAATGCATGGGGTGAGGGGTGGAATCGGTCAACCCAGATGTTGTCCATCCAGTTCAAGAATGGCTCCAACAACGGCATACGCATGTCGTCTGCCATCATCCAACGGATCCACGGCCGTTGAATCCCCAGTTGGAGGAAAACGGGATCCAAGCCTCCAGTGTGGTTTGAAATCACAACCAAGGGCCCTGAGAGGTCTTTGGGGATGTTTTCTCGTCCAGTGATCTTCAAGCGATGCACCAATCGGCAATAGGCCATCGCCAGCAACTTCAGACCGCCGCGGGCCGCTGATTCGCCAGGGAGTGCTCGAAGGCAGCACCAGTGCAGAGATGCGGTCCCCACCATTCCACCGGCGAAGATCAACAAAATGGTCAGAGGTGTCGACACAAGGATGCACCTTCTCGCACGAATTGTCCTGCGTCAACCACAGGAACTCTTCAGAACGAGTATTCTTCGCCAAGTTTGCCCTAGGGTCGGGCGGTGGAGGAGCTAGACCGTTGCCAAAACGCGAAGACATCAAGAACATCTTGATCATTGGATCCGGCCCCATTGTCATCGGCCAAGGCTGTGAATTCGACTACTCGGGAACCCAGGCTTGCAAGAGTTTGCGTGAAGAGGGCTACCGCGTGGTCTTGGTGAACTCCAACCCTGCCACCATCATGACCGACCCGGGGTTTTCTGATCGCACCTACATCGAGCCAATCTCGGTGGCTGGCGTTCGCAAGGTCTTGGAACTGGAAAAGGAACGTGGCACCCCCATCGATGCCTTGCTCCCCACACTGGGGGGCCAAACTGCTTTGAACTGCGCTTGTCAACTTCACGACGAGGGTGTGCTGACCGAATTCAACGTCGAGATGATCGGGGCCGATCGTGAGGTCATCCACCGTGCCGAAGATCGACAAGCATTCCGCAAGGTCGTGGAGAAGCTTGGCCTGAAGTTGCCCAAAGCCCGCACGGTGGAGTCCATGTCGGAAGCGCATTCTTTCTTGGATGAAGTTGGTTTGCCATTGATCGTTCGACCGGCTTTCACTTTGGGTGGATTTGGGGGCGGAATTGCCTGGAACAAGGCCGAGTTCGAGGACATCGTGACCCGCGGCTTGTCGGCTTCCATGATCGGTCAAGTTCAGATTGATCAATCGGTCCTCGGTTGGAAGGAATATGAACTCGAAGTGGTGCGTGACGGCCGGGACAACTGCATCATTGTCTGCGGCATTGAAAACATCGACGCCATGGGTGTGCACACGGGTGATTCCATCACCGTCGCGCCAATCCAAACGTTGACCGACCGTGAGTACCAACGCATGCGAGATGCTTCGTTCGCCATCTTGCGCGAGGTGGGCGTGGACACGGGCGGGGCGAATGTGCAATTCTGCGTCAACCCAGAAACCGCCGAGATGCTGGTGGTTGAAATGAATCCTCGGGTCAGCCGTTCATCAGCGCTGGCGTCCAAAGCCACCGGATTTCCTATCGCCAAAATTGCCGCCAAGCTCGCCGTGGGATACACGCTCGATGAATTGCGCAACGACGTGACTGGCACCACCACCGCGTGTTGGGAACCTTCGATCGATTACTGCGTGGTAAAAATGCCGCGATGGACTTTCGAAAAGTTCCCCGAGGCCGATGAAACGCTGACCACCCAAATGAAGAGTGTTGGCGAAGCCATGAGCATCGGCCGAACCTTTCGAGAGGCCTTTCAAAAAGCCATTCGGTCTATGGAGGTGAAGCGTCATGGGTTTGGTTTGGATCCTCTGGATCCGTGGCTCGCGCACCAGCGTGGTGATACCACGGCCGAGTGGCCAGTTCCTGAAGACAAATTGGCTCGCAAGCTGTCCGTACCTTCGCAAGGGAGACCTTGGTTTGTCCGCGCTGCCCTTCGGGCGAGCTGGACCATCGACCGCGTCCATGATCTCACCGGTATCGATCGATGGTTCTTGGCCCAGTTTGCGTCGTTGGTTGAGTTTGAAGACCGGCTGCTCGCTTGTGGTTCACTCGACGCCGTCCCGGCGGAATTGTGGCATGAAGCCAAAGCGTTGGGGTACTCAGATGCCCAGTTTGCCTGGGCCTTCTTGGATTCGGTTTCACCCGAAGCCATTTTGCAGGTCCGAGATCGACGGAAATCGCTGGGGATCGTTCCCGTTTACAAGTTGGTGGACACGTGCGCGGCCGAGTTTGAAGCGGCGACGCCGTATTACTACTCCACGTATGAGGCGCCGACCGAAACCGTTGAAGGTGGCGTCGGTCCCGCCGAGTGTGAAGCCCGCGTGACGGATCGGGAAAAGGTCATCATTCTTGGTGGTGGTCCCAACCGCATTGGCCAAGGCATCGAGTTTGATTACTGCTGCGTTCAGGCCTCGTTTGCCGCCGGGGACGTGGGTCTTGAGTCGGTGATGATCAACTCCAATCCTGAGACGGTCTCCACTGACTTCGACACTTCAGATTTGTTGTTCTTTGAGCCATTGACCCTTGAGGACACCCTCAATGCCATTGAGCGATTGAATGGTGGAGGCTTGGAGCGGCCCGACCGTTCAGGCGGGGTGGTCGGTGTGGTGGTGCAGTTTGGGGGACAAACGCCCCTGAATTTGGCCCGGGGCTTGGTCACGGCTGGTGTCCCCTTGTTGGGCACCAGTTTGGACTCGATTGATTTGGCCGAGGATCGCGACCGTTTCGCGGGCGTCCTTCGCGAATTGGATTTGCGGCAACCGGAGAACGGCATCGCCCACACTTTGGATGAAGCGGTCGAGATTGCAGGACGCATCGGGTATCCGGTTTTGGTCCGTCCTTCGTATGTCTTGGGCGGCCGCGGGATGGAGCTGTGCTACGACGAAGCTGCACTTCGGGTGTACATTCGGCAAAGTTTGGAAGCCTCTGATCTTCAGAATGCTCCCGTTTTGATCGATCGGTTCTTGGCGGAAGCCACCGAGGTTGATGTGGATGTGGTGGCCGATTTTGATCCCAACGCCGAACCCAAACCCAATCTGCAACTTGCCGAAGGTCAGGCCCGCGCGGTGGTCGCTGGCGTCATGGAGCATGTGGAAGAAGCAGGGATTCACTCCGGAGACTCCTCCTGCTTCTTGCCCCCGGTCTCGCTTCCAGAACCGGTGGTGGAGCGAATTCGTGAAGCGGCTCGGGCTTTGGCTGGACGGCTCCGCGTTCGAGGACTGATGAATGTTCAGTTCGCGGTCAAAGATGGCGAGATCTTTGTGATTGAAGTGAACCCGCGTGCATCACGGACCGTGCCTTTCGTCGCCAAAGCCAAAGGCGAGCGTTACGCACGTATGGCGGCCCGCATCATGTTTGGTGAGAGTTTGGATGGCATCGGTCTAGAAGAGAAAAATATTGTGGGCCAGCACTTTGCGGTGAAAGCGCCGGTGTTCCCATTTGACCGGTTCCCTGGTGTCGATGTGTTGTTGGGCCCAGAAATGCGATCAACTGGCGAAGTGATGGGGCTGCATCGTGCAGCACCGATTGCTTTTGCCAAAGCATTGATGTCCGCAGGCTTGGAATTGCCCGTCGAAGGCACCGTATTTCTTTCAGTTCGATCCAGCGACAAGGATCGAGTGGTAGGCATTGCACGCGATCTCCGTTCCATGGGTTTCCGAGTCGTGGCGACGGATGGCACTGCCGATCGTTTGGCGGAGTTTGGTGTGCAGGTGGAGACCATTGCCAAAATTTCGGAAGGCCGTCGTCCCAACGTTCTGGACATGATTCAAAATGGTGAAGTGGCATTGATCATCAACACGCCAACCCGAAAGGGTGGCGATACCGATGAAGGCCGTATTCGTGCCGCAGCTGTGACATCGCGGACGCCGCTCATTGGCACTTTGACTGGTGCCCAAGCCGCGGTACAAGCCATCGCCGCTTTGCGTGCGGGAACATGGACGGTACACGCCTTGCAAGATCACTTTCCAGCCTCGGAAGAGGCAGAACTTTCCGCAAGTTCCTGACCTCACTTTGGGCAAAATGGCCGTGGGGAACTACAATATTTTCTTATGACCGATTTGCTTCCAATTTCACTTCCAGCATGGTTGACACCGCAGTTGTTGGTGTCGGCCCTTGTCATTGTGATTGTGTTGCACGTTGCGCTTGGTGCGGCGGCCTACGGCATTTGGTTGGAACGCAAGTTGTCTGCTTGGGTGCAAGATCGAGTGGGGCCCAATCGAGTGGGACCTTTCGGATTGCTTCAGCCGATTGCTGATGGATTGAAGCTCATCACCAAGGAAGAGTTTCGACCCCGAGGTGTGGACGTGGCTTTGTTTTCTATTGCTCCGTTTTTGTCGGTGATCCCCGCCATGGTCGGGATTGCGGCAATTCCATGGGCGGGGGGATTGGATCTCTCCGCATTTGGTCTCGAAGGCGTGGTTCGTCTCCAAGGAGCGGACTTCAATCTGGGCATTGTCTTCTTGCTCGCCTCGGCGTCACTTGGTGTGTACGGCGTCACTTTGGGGGGATGGGCATCCAACAGCAAGTACTCCTTCTTCGGAGGACTTCGTGCCGGGGCCCAGATGATCTCTTACGAAATTCCCATGGGCATCTGCCTCTTGTGTGTTGTTCTGGCCGCAGGCACTTTGCGGATGGACGAAGTGATTCGTCAACAAACAGACCACGGCTGGTTCCTTTTGCATATGCCCTTGCCTGCCATCATGTTCTACATCTGCATGCTTGCCGAGGCCAACCGGGCCCCCTTTGATCTGGCGGAAGCGGAAAGTGAATTGGTAGGTGGTTGGCACACCGAGTACTCCTCCATGAAGTGGGCTTCCTTTTTCTTGGCCGAGTACATCCATGTTTTTGTGGGATCTGCGTTCTTCGCGGTGATTTTCATGGGCGGCTGGTCGGTCAACCCACTCCCGTTTGGACCAGATTTGCCCGACGTGAACCCTGCCAGCTGGGGTGCTCTTGGAGCAATTCTCCTGCCATTGATCCAGTTTGGCGTCCTCATGGGCAAAGTCGTTCTTATGGTCGCGTTGACCATGATGGTTCGTTGGACCCTGCCTCGCTTCCGATTTGATCAACTCATGCGTTTGGCCTGGGAGGGGTTGATTCCGGCCAGTTTGGTCTGCTTGTTGGTCACCAGCGCGGTGGTGTACTTCGGCAAACAAGAGTTCATGTTCATTGGTGGTCTGGCCTCCATCGTTTTGGTGCTGCTTGGCCGACCATTCTTGCCTCGAGACGAAACCAACCGGCGGATTGGCATGATCGGAAGTCGCTTCTCTCCAGTGTCTGCTTAAACACGAAAGATTGAAAATCACTTGCGTTCTTCGCATTCTTTGCTTTAGAATTCACAAACCAATTTTGCCTTCGCACAAGCGCCGTCCGACACTCCGACTCGGGCGGCGCTTTTTTTTGAGCTTTGAGCAAAAGAGATTTATCTTCTGACGTGATGTGTCAGTGCACAACAAGAAAACAATCTTTGTTTCAAGCACTTTCCGCCGTCAGCGATACAGTGCTGTGGTGCGCATGCGAAACGTCATCGATGGTTTGTCTGGAGCTTGGATCCTGTTTCTTCGGGCCGGCTGCTCACCACGTTCGTCCTACTGGAAATGGCGCCAAGAAACCGCTTTGGGTCAACCAGGTCGGTTTGAACGTCCCTTCGGTTGGCTTTCAGCCGTGTGGTCTTACTTTGTCTGGGCAGGTCGGATGCGTCGAAGCATGCGTCACTAAGGTTCACCTGAATCAGAATGTTCAGGTCAAGGGTTCTTGAGATGGTGCACCGCACGAAGTGGTGGGTTGGGCTCGTGGTTGATCCCCGAGCCTGAAGTCAAAAAAGGGTTTGTGATGCCAAAGTCTGGTCCAAAAGCGCCAAAGCACACTTTTCGTTGCACCGAGTGTGGATCGACGCACCCCACCTGGGCAGGAAAGTGCCCAGATTGCGGCACTTGGGATGCTTTGGAACGGGTGGAAATCGAAGATGTCCCGGCCAATGTGCGGTTGTCCTCGCAGGCTGCTGGACGTCCAAGTGTGGTTGAAGCGTTGCCGCTCTCCGCGATTGAAGCCCCAGAAGTGGCTTGGTTCTCAACGGGTTCGGTCGAATTTGACCGCGTTCTTGGCGGAGGATTGGTCGCAGGTTCGGTGAGCTTGCTTGGAGGTGATCCCGGGATAGGGAAGAGCACCTTGCTGTTGCAGGCGGCCGCAGGCATGGCCCGATCGGCTCGCCAAGTGCTGTATGCCAGCAGTGAAGAGTCTGCATATCAGGTTCGTTTGCGGGCGGAACGATTGGTCGGCGGCTTGCAAGGGCTGGACAACTTGTTGCTCTTGGCCGAGACTTCCTTGGGTCGCATTTTGGAGCAAGCACGCCAGCACAAGCCCGATGTGCTGGTTTTGGACTCCATTCAATTGGTGCACCACGGCGGCGTCGACGCCGTTCCTGGGACACCAAGTCAGATTCGCCACTGTGGTTCCGAACTGGTTCATTTCGCCAAGGCCACCGGTACCGCGATCGTCACGGTGGGGCATGTCACCAAGGACGGTCAGCTTGCGGGTCCCAGAGTGTTGGAGCACATTGTTGACGTGGTGTTGTCCTTTGAAGGGGATCGACACCACGCACATCGTGTGGTTCGAGGGGTGAAAAACCGGTTTGGCACCACCATGGAGGTCGGTCTTTTTGAAATGACGGGGGAGGGACTGCAGCCCATCGAAGGTGGAGGGGCTTTGCTCGACTCCAATGGGATGCCCAGACCGGGCACCGTGGCGGCCCCGGTGTTGTTTGGCTCCCGTTGTTTGCTTACGGAAGTGCAGGGGCTTGTGGTTTCGGGGTTTTTGGGCTCCGCAAAGCGGAAGGCCACGGGCATCGATCCCAACCGACTCGCCATGGTGATTGCCGTCTTGGAGCAACACTGTGGTTTGCAATTGGCCGATCAAGACATCTTTGCTGCCGCGAGCGGGGGGCTTCGCGCCACCGAGCCGGCGGCGGATTTGCCTTTGGCTTTGGCGATTGCCGGAGCACATTTGCGAAAATCCGTCCCTCCGGACGCAGTTGCGATTGGTGAATTGGGCTTGGGCGGTGAAATTCGTCCGGTCCCACAGTCCGAGAAACGGCTGCGAGAAGCAGCACGCCTTGGCGCCAAAAAGATTTTTTGCGGCTCGGACATGCCTCAATTTGAGGGTTTGCGACAAGATGCTTGTTCAGGGATCGCAGAAGCAGTGTCCAGGCTTGAGCCATAAGTGCATTAGTTCCATAGATTTATGCTGGAAATCGTTCGGTTTTGCCCAGGGTTGCAGTTCTCGGACTTTCCACAATTCTTTCCGGACTTGTGCAACCTCGCGCCCGCTGAGATAGAATCTGCCCTCAACAAATCGACGGGATTGTGACGATAGTGTTCCCGTCGTGTCGTTCGCGTCCAGCCTTATGGCGTGAGCGGTTCCACCCCCCATTGGCCGAGCGGGAATTTAAGACCCCCGCCGGTACAAATCAGGAGTTGCTTCCCATGAATCTCGCGACCCACGCCGGCCTGATTGCCGGTACAAGCGTGCTGGCCATCGCAAGCACCGGAACTGCCGGTGATCTGGACAGCGTTATTGACGGCATCATCAACGATTCCGCCACCATCTCAGGCGACGATGCCTTCTCTATGTCCGGCCTTTTTGCCTACGGCTTCACCCACACCGACGCCGATTCCTACGCAGGCGGTGACCAATCTGGCCACTTGACCTTTGAAGGTAACTCCGGTGGTTGGAACTACATGTTCAACTACGTTGTTGGTGAAAACGGTTACTACGACTCCAACGGAGTCGATGCATTCCGTGACTACGCCGTCTACAAGGAATTGGACAACGGTCTCTCCTACGGCTTCGGCAACGTAAGAGGCATCTTCCTCAAGGCCAACAGCATTGCGGAAGCCGACACCCTTCAACTCAACAACACCGCAACCGGTGGTGCCCTCGAAGCTCGGGGCGAGCAAATCGGCCTCAAGTACGAAGCCGATCAGTTCCGCGTCCTGGCCCGTCTTTACGACGGTGACGATGATTTCGCCATGGATGCCCGTGTCGAATTCCTCGCCATGGGTTCATGGGACAACTACAACTGCTTCGGTTCCATGGCCGGTTCCGAGTCCACCCTGGTTCTCGGCCTCTCCAACTCCGACGAAGATCGCTTCGACGGTACATCCTTCGACGTCACCTACAAGATGGACGCCTTCGCAGTTCACGCTGCCATGACCGACATCGAGAACGCTGACGGTTTAGGCGCCGCCTGGGAAGCCACCACCATCCAAGCTTCCTACTTCTTCGCTGACGACACCATGGCGTATGTCAGCTACGAAGACGTCGACACCACCGGTGAAGACGACTTGGACGTTGGTATCAACCACTACTTCAGCGACAGCTGCAAGGGCACCCTCGAAATCGACTTCGAAGAAGACGGTGTTGCTGATGGTGATATGACCATCGGTGGTCAGCTTCAGTTCACCTTCTGATCCGTACGGACCAGAATCTGAACCCCTTAACTTTCGAACGGGCCGCCTTTGGGCGGCCCGTTCTTCTTTTTGGTTGCCCTCCTAGAATCCAGCCATGTCCGATGCTCCCGCCACGCCGCCCAAATTGACCTTGACCTCTGGTGCGGGGGGCCCGGTGCTCATCGCAACTGGCTTGTTTGCGCTGTTCTTGATTGTGTACTTCGTGGCCCCCGCGTTGGCGCGGGTCAAGAATCGGCCCCCGGGAGATGGTTCCGACCCTGCCACGTATGGTTTCGTTCTGGACGGCGCCGCACTCGACGAGGAGTATCTGGTGGCGGCCCAGCTGCACCGAGACTTGGTGCGTTCCTTGGACGCGCCCGAAAAGATGGAAGGCACCGCCGTGGTGGCCTTCAACCGCGAGGAATACGGGAAGTACCTCGTCCCCTCTGAAATCGTGGTGGCCTACGCCGACGGCGATGCCGCGGTGGCGTGGCCTTTGCTGCAACTCCGCACCCACGAGGTGTGCAATGACATGGTGGGTGATGTTCCCGTGCTCATTGTGCACGCGCCACTCTCGGGATTGTTGGTGGCGTACGACCGGCGGGTTGACGGTCAGGTGCTGGAGTTTGGCCACTCGGGCCTGCTGTACCACTCGACACCATTGTTGTACGACCGAACCGATCCCTTGGGTCAAGAACGTCTTTGGGATCCCGTGACGGGTGAAGCGGTGGCGGGACCTGACGGTGCGGGTACGGCAAGCTTGAAGCGACTGCCCGTGTTCATTGGCCACTGGGGCGATTGGTTGGCCGACCACCCTGGAACCAAAATCTTGCAAGCGCCCAAAGGCGGGTTGCGTGAGCGCTACCGCCGGCTGGATTATGGCAGCTATGAACTGGGCAAGAAGCTGCTGTATCCCGCCCGCTCACCAGAGGAAGCATTGGGCCTCGGAGCCAAGACCCCGTGCTTCGTGTTGCCCGTCCAAGACAACATGTACGCCTGGCCCATGGCCGAACTTTCGAAGCAAGTGGGCGGCTCTGGCACGTTGACGGTGGAACTGCAAGGCGAAGTTTTTACGCTTTTGGTGAAAGACGGCCCTCATGCGGTGGATGTGCAGGACGCGTTGGGGGTGCGGGTGCCGTCGCTGCGATCCATGGCGTTCGGTTGGTATTCCGCGGATCATGCCAAACTGGGGCCACCCCTCCAAGGAGAGGGTGAATGATGGATGCCCGGGTGGTTCCAGGACCCGAAGTGGTCGCCGAGGCGCGGAGGCGTCTTGAGGGTGTGGTGCACTGCACGCCGGTGCTCACCTGTCCCTCTCTGTCGGAGCAGGCCGGATGCGAACTCTTTTTGAAGTGCGAAAATCTCCAGCACGCCGGGGCCTTCAAATTTCGCGGCGCAAGCCATGCCGTTGCCGTCCTCAGTGACAAGGAAGCCGCCCGCGGCGTTGTGACCCATTCTTCGGGCAACCATGGGGGGGCACTTGCTCTGGCCGCCCAGCGGCGGGGTATCCCGTGTCATGTGGTGGTGCCCCAAGGCACCACCAAGCGCAAAGTTGAAGCCATGGCGCAAGCGGGAGCCCAACTGCACTGGTGCGACGACAACCAAGCGGCACGAGAAGCTGCGTGCGCTGAAGTGTGTGCCCAGACGGGGGCAGAACTCGTGCACCCATACGACGACGCCCGCGTGGTGGCGGGGCAATCCACGTGCGCGGCCGAAGTGCTTGAGCAAGTGGAAGGGTTGGATGCAATTGTTCCTCCGGTCGGTGGCGGGGGGCTCTTGAGTGGCACGTGCCTGGCCGTGGCCGCCTCGGGCCAGTCGGTACGGGTGCATGCCGCCGAGCCCCAGAACGCCGATGACGCCGCCCGCTCGTTGGCCACCGGGGTCCGACAACCGCCCCCTCCAGCCAACACCATCTGCGAAGGGTTGAAGACCGCTCTCGGTGAGATTCCCTGGGCGATCATCAAAGAGCACGTGCAGAGCATCGAAGTGGTGGATGACGATCAGGTGCTGCACGCGTGGCGGGCCGTGTTGCGAGAAGCCCGCATCATCATCG
>SHAP01000002.1 GCA_004213555.1 Phycisphaeraceae bacterium
AAAGCCAAGGGGATCGACAAACTGATCACCATTGGTGGAGACGACACTTCTTTTAGTGCGGTGAACGTGCAACAAACAGCCGGCGGAAGCATCCGTGTAGCGCATGTTCCAAAAACCATCGACAACGACCTCGATCTCCCACCAGAGATCTGCACGTTTGGCTACCAAACAGCCCGCCACCACGGTGTCGAAATCATCCAAAGTTTGATGACCGATGCCCGAACCACAGGACGCTGGTACATCGCCATTGCCATGGGGCGCAGCGCTGGTCACCTTGCTTTGGGCATTGGCAAAGCCGCCGGGGCCACCTTGACGCTGATCCCAGAAGAGTTTGACCAACGTCCTTTCCGGTTGGACCAACTGGTGGACACCATCGTTGGGTCGGTGCTCAAACGAATCGCCGAGGGCCGCAATGACGGCGTGGCCGTGGTTGCTGAGGGTGTGGTCTTGGACCTCGATGAGCGGGATTTGCAGGGATTGGGCAAAGTGGAACGTGACGACCATGGCCATATGCGCATTGCAGAGATCAATGTGGGCGAAGGCTTGCGGAGCGCCGTTCGGGAACGTCTGGCTGAACTCGGTCATGACATCACTTTTGTATCCAAGGACATTGGCTACGAGTTGAGATGCATTGATCCCATTCCGTTTGATGCGGAATACACCCGTGACCTTGGTTATGCCGCCGCCAAATACTTGCTTGACGGTGGAGGCGGGGCACTGGTCACCATGCAGGGAGGTCGGTTTGTTCCCCTTGCCCTGTTGGATATGTTGGATGCAACCACAGGCCGCATGAGGGTGCGCCGCGTTGATGTGGATTCCACGACCTACGCCATTGCTCGTCGGTACATGATTCGTCTGCGAAAGGATGATTTTGCGTCCGACGAGACCATCAAGAAATACGCCGACTTGGCCGGGATGGACGTGGCAGCGTTCCGAAAGCGATTTGAACCTTTGGTTGGTTCTGAGCGGCCGCCGTTGACGCTCCCGGTCTAAATCTTTCGGTTCGAGTTCACTGCACTCCGAAGCACGTTCCAATCGATCGGGCTGCTCGGATGAGCGGGTGATCGGTAGGGACCAATCGCTGTTTGCCTGTGACTTCCATGAGGTCAATGTGTTCGATCGTCCCATTCCGCAGCACCACGACTTGGTTCTTTGCGCCTTGTAGGAGGAATTCGACCGCCGCATGACCAAACTGGGTCGCCAAAACCCGGTCCGCCGCGACCGGTGCGCCGCCTCGTTGCACATGACCAAGCACGGTCGTTCGGGTTTCAATTCCCGTTTCCCGTTCGACCAAATCTGCAACCAGCGCGCCGATCCCACCCAGCCTGATGGGGTCGGGGGAGCCTTGCACGCGTCGGGCCACCACGGTTTCTTGCCCGGCGATTCTCGCGCCTTCCGCGCACGCCACGATGGAAAAACCTCGACCACCAGCTCGTCTTGATTGCACAAAGTCGCACACCACTTCCGGCTGGAATGGGAGCTCTGGGAGCAAGATCACATCGGCCCCAGACGCCACTCCGGATTCGAGCGTCAGCCAGCCGGCGTTCCTTCCCATCAATTCACACACGATGACGCGGTGATGGCTTTCGGCGGTGGTGTGCAAGCGATCAAGCGATTCGGTGGCGGTGCTCGCCGCAGTGGTGAAGCCAAAGGTGAGATCGGTGCCCACGAGATCGTTGTCGATGGTTTTTGGAACTCCAATGACGGGAAGACCGGCTTGGGCGATGGGGGCTGAGCAACTCATGGTGCCGTCGCCTCCGATCACGACCAATGCGTCGAGTCCGTGTTTTTGGGCCGTGGCCAGGCAACGATCGGTGGCGTCAACAATGCGGGGCTTTCCATCGGCGTCGGTGCCGTCGGCGTACCGCGCGGGAGCGGCCCGGTTGTTGGTACCGAGAATGGTGCCCCCTTGGTCGAGAATGCCGGAGACCGAATCTCGGTCCAGAGGCACCACCCGGTCTTCCACCAAGCCTTGGTAGCCATCCAAGATGCCCACGGTTTCAACCCCATGCCCAAGCGTGGCGGTCTTGACCACGGCCCGGATCACGGCGTTCAGCCCCGGACAATCGCCACCACCGGTGAGAACTCCAATTCTGCGTGGACCCATCTGAAACCTCCGAGTGAATGTGCCCGGGAGGCTACCATCCGCCACGATGTCTGAAGCAGCCCCAAAGCCAGATGAACTCTTCAAAGCCCGCCTTGACAAGCTGCGCCGCTGGCGTGATGAATTTGAAATAGATGGATACGGTCAGAGGACCGATGGACTGATTCCTCTCGCAGAAGCTCGGGCGATGTTTGATGAGGCCGCCGACGATGCTTGGCGGGAAGCGGAAGACGCCGAAGAGTCCATTGATGATCCAAGACCTCAGGTTTTGGTGGCTGGACGTTGCGTCCAACACCGCGAGATGGGCAAGTTGGCCTTCTTGGTCATTCGTGACGCCACCGGCGATCTCCAAATCAGTTGTTCCAAAGGCGACCTGGAGACGAACTCATTCCGTTTGGCTCGGAAATTGGACTACGGCGATGTCGTTGTGGCCGGTGGCCGCATGGGGCGCACGCGAAAGGGTGAAATTTGTGTGTGGGCCGACCGCTTCGAACTGGCGTGCAAGAGCCTTCAGCCGCCTCCCGAAAAGTGGCACGGTCTCCAAGATCCAGAAATCCGGGCCCGTCGGCGTCACGTTGATTTGTTTACCAACCCGGAAGTCTTGCAGACGTTTACCGCCCGCAGCCAGATCATTTCTTCCATCCGTCGCCACATGGACGCGCGGGGATTTTTGGAAGTTGAAACCCCCATGATGCATCCGGTCCCTGGGGGCGCGGCCGCGCGTCCATTCACCACCCATCACAACGCGCTGGGAATGCCGCTCTTTTTGAGGATTGCCCCCGAGCTGTACCTCAAGAAGTTGATCGTGGGGGGCTTGCCCAAGGTCTACGAAATCAACCGCAACTTCCGCAACGAAGGCGTCGACCGCAGCCACAACCCCGAGTTCACGGCCATGGAGGTGTATGAGGCCTTCAGTGACCACCATGGCATGGCCGACCTGACGGAATCGATCTGCCGGGAAGTGGCCGAGGAACTGTCGGGGGGGACCGCGGTCCGCCCGTTCGGCGAACTCGAGATTGATTGGTCTTCGCCTTTTGTGCGTTTGGATTGGCGTGAAAGTTTTGTCAAAGTCCTTGGGTTTGATCCATCGGACGAGGAAAAGGTCCGTGAGGCCGCCCAAGGTGTGGTTGAGCATGCCGCGACGACCGATGTCTGGGTTTTGGCCAATGCCTTGTTTGAAGAACGGGTGGAGCCAACTTTCGATCCCAGCCGTCCGACCTTTGTGTTCGATTATCCCAGCGTGATCAGCCCGTTGACCCGCTCGTATGCCGATCGCCCCGAATATTGCGGTCGCTGGGATCTTTTTGCTGGGGGTATGGAACTGGGCACGGCCTACACCGAACTCAATGATCCCATGGAACAGCGTCGCCGCTTTGAAGAGCAACTCGGGGGGATGGACGACGAAATGGCCAAGGAACGCACGCTTGATGAGTCGTTCCTCGATGCGCTTGAGACCGGAATGCCGCCCACCGGTGGGCTGGGCATTGGGATCGACCGGGTGGTCATGCTTTTGGTGAACGCCACGTCAATTCGTGACGTCATCTACTTTCCACTGCTGCGTCCTGAGTCTGCCTCTGAGGAGAATCCATGCGACGAATGATCATGATGTTCAATCTCTTGGTTCTGGCGTTGACCTCGAGCGTCATCGCCGAGCAGGAACGGGATCTGTGGTACGCCATCAGCATTGCGGGAGCACGAAGCGGCTGGCTTCATGAAACGCGAAAAGAAGTGCCTGAGGGGTGGCAGACCGAGCAAGAAAGCAAGATCGAAATTCGGCGTGGTGCGCAGAGTGTTTCCATGCAGGTGACCAGTCGATTTGTTGAAGGGAAAGACGGCAAGCCCATTCGTGCGGAATCCATCCAAAAGTTGGCGGGGGCGGCCATCACCACCACCTGGAACTTTCTGGGGAACGGAGTCATCAACGAGGTTTCTACCCAACTGGGCAGGACGAACGAAAGGGACATTCCTCCAAGCGATCAGGATTGGCTTTCGCCGGTGGCGGCCGAACAATTCTTCTTGGCCCGCGTGGCCTCGGGTGCCAAGACCATTCGCTGGTCCACTGTGCTTCCAGACCAAGGGCCTGAACCAGTGGAATTGACTCGGACGCTCGTCGATGAGACCACGTTTGATCGTGCTGGTCGCCCCATTCCAGCCACCCGTTGGAAATCCTCCAC
This sequence comes from Phycisphaeraceae bacterium, assembly GCA_004213555.1. Lineage (GTDB taxonomy): Bacteria > Planctomycetota > Phycisphaerae > Phycisphaerales > SM1A02 > UBA8653. The sequence continues at coordinate 4,279 of SHAP01000002.1, forward strand.
CAGTGCCATGCCCGGTTCGGTGGGAGAGGATCTGGTGGCCTCTGATGGTGTGCTGTTGCGTCAAGTCACTTCGCTTCCATTTGGTGAAATGCGAGTGGAGTTGACTGATGAAGCCACCGCCAAGATGGCCAGCGAGAATGTCCCAGAACTCCTGGTCAGTTTGTTCGTTCAATTGGAGAAGCCCATCAAGCAAGCCCGCATGTCGCGCACCCTTGAAATGCTGGTTCGCGCGAAAGACGGTGTGCTGGAAGACCTGCCATCGGCGGGGGCCCAGCGCAGCGAGCGTTTGGGTGAAGGTGAAATTCTGATCAAGGTGAATTTGGACGAACCGTTGCCCGCCACAGACGCGGAGCGGTCCGACCCCCGGTACCGCAGTCCCAGTGCTCTTGCGGATGCGGCCGATGAGACCGTCTCAGCATTGACCGCGAACGCCCTTCGTGGGCTCGAAAGTGCCCCCATTCGTCGCCAAGCTGAACGCCTTCGGACGGCGGTATCCAGGCATATCAGCAACAAAGGTTTGAGCACCGGATTTGCCAGTGCCACGGAGACCGCGAAGTCAAAGGCCGGCGATTGCTCCGAACATGCCGTTCTGTTGGTGGCCATGCTTCGCTCCGCTGGGATTCCTGCCCGCGGGGCAACCGGCTTGGTCTATGTCGAGGGGTACCAAGGCGCACCGCATGCGTTCGGCTGGCACATGTGGACCCAGGCTTTGGTTGATGGTGTCTGGGTTGATCTCGATGCCACTCTGCCTCGGGCCTATGACGCCGCCCATTTGTTGACCGCCACGACTCCATTGGATGGGGCAACCATGGACCGCGACATTTCTGGTCTCCTGCAACTGATGGGAGACTTGGACATCACCATTCGGGAAGAAGGATCCTGACCCATGCAGCAAGGGCACGAAAAAATCGAAGACCTCAAGCCAGGTGCTTGGTTCAGTGGCATCTATGCCTTCCAAAATCCGCAAATTGGTGCGACTCGAGCCGGAAAGCCATACCTCAAAGCCATCTTGCGGGATGCCACCGGTGAGGCGTCGCTCCGTTGCTGGGACGTGGGAGAAGATCCTCGGAAAGCAGAGCAAGCGTTGGCCAGGCTTTCCGAAACTGGCTTTGTCCAAATTTCAGGGGCAACAGAAAATTTCAACGACGCTCTGCAGATCAAATGTCAGATCGATCAAATGGAGGCGGTACATGTTGGTCCCGAGGAGTTGAAAAATCTTCTGCCTTCCACCACCCAGTCGATCGACGGGATGTTTCAGGATGTCGTCGATTTGTTGGCCAGCATCGAGCATCCTGGAGTGAAAGCACTGGCGGATGCGTATCTCGCGGACGCCGCCCTGATGTCGAACTTCCGCACGGCACCTGCGGCAACGGCCCTGCATCACGCTTGGATTGGTGGGTTGCTCGAGCACACCTCAACCTTGTTGAAGTTGGCCGATCGGATGCTCCCCTTGTATCCCCATCTGTCACGTGATGTTGTCCTGCTGGGCCTGTTCGTCCACGATCTCGACAAGACCACGGAGTTGACTTGGCAAAAAGGTTTCGAATACACCGCAGAGGGCAACTTGATCGGGCACTTGGCGGCGGGCGCGAGTCGTTTGGGATTGATGGCCGCCCAAGTCAGACATGGACATTCTGACCCTGAGGAGTTCCTCCCCAGGCACACCATCTTGGCCCTGCAACATATTTTGTTGTCCCACCACAACCTGCCGGAGCACGGGGCGGCCAAGCGTCCCTCTACCCCGGAAGCCATTTTTGTGGCCATGCTGGACAATCTCGACGCCCAGACCACGTTGTCTCTGACGCTGGCCGATCGGGATCGTGAAGGATCGACTTTTACCGATCGCGTCTGGTCTCTGGAGACTCGCCTGTGGCGTGTCCATCCAACCAACTAAAAGAACTCCGCAATCGCGCGGCTCGGTTGGCGGCTGAAGCCCATCGCTGCTGGCACGACCCAGAGTCTTCGGGGGGCCCTCGACCAGGACCGACCAAACGTGTGTTTGTTGAAGCGATTGCGGCGGCACCTCGGCTGAGCCAACACCGCAAGCTTTTGTTCCGAGCGATGCACCATGAACTTAAAACCCTGCGTGGAGCGTACGTTGGCTCTGTTGAGCGATCTCTCCGACGTGCTCGAGAAGCCCGTCAGGATTTGGTCGAGGCCAAAGCAGCGGCAAGACAAGATTGACTTGGCATCAAATCATGGGCTGACGTAGCGTGCTTTGCCCTCTTGCAACAGTTCGGTGGGCAGTCCAGCAATTCGCCAAGCCTGTACCAATGAGGCAAAGTCGGTCAGCACCATTTCAGATCCATCCGGAAAAATGCGTTGCTGCAGGACGCCGTTGGCATCAAACTCATCCACGGTGGCTGGTTCGCCTTGTCGAGGCGTCCATGTCACACGCGTTCCTTGTTCGAGCGGCTTCACTTGATCTCTTCGTGCGGTCAACGCCACATCTTCAGAGGACAAAATGGGGGCGTACCACCGAATTTGCTCTCCGCTGAGGTCGGCTTGGTTCAACAACTTGCCAGTCAGCATCCGCAAAGACATTGGAAGCGTGGCCTTGGGAAGGCCATTGAAGACCCGTTGGTGCTTGGCTGCGGTTTTTAAATCGCCTGCACTCAAGATGTATTCGGTGTTGGTGGAAGATCTCTCAAACAATCCGGAAGCTGCGCCGTCGGATTTCCATACCGATTCACCTTTGGTCCAATTCAAGCCGAAGGTTTCCAGGCCGAGGTCATCTTGAATCCATCCATCAAAATGTTCGGAGTATGGATCGCGTGTCCCAAGTCCGGTCAGCGTCTGTTGGTGGACATGAAGCCCCTCACGTTGGGTCTCGGTGGCCAGACTGCTCGGGGGCGGGCCGCAGGTCGCCCAAGTCACGGTGACCCCGATGTCCTGTGGTGAACCATTTTCAAGCCGCCGGAGGTGACGGTACCACCGGGGGGCGTGGGCAAAATCCCTCAGTTTCCCTCGGGCCGCTTCAAGCACTCGACCGCCTTCTTCGAGTTGTTGGGCACGTTCCCGTGCCAAGGACTCCGGGGTGGGCCCGGTGCATCCAAGCATGAGGCCTTCGCATTCAGCTCGTTTGGCATCTCCCAGAGATGCGGCGACCCTGAATTCTCCCAAAATGCAGGCCGCTTCTCCAAACGGGACAAAGATCAGTCCGACCATGGCGTCTTGCAGCGTTTCCAATCGCGACGTGGGACTCGCGCTGAGGGCCCATACCGCCCGGGAGGCTCCGAAGGGACTGTCGATGGAGCGATCCGAATCGATAAAAAAAGCATTGCCTTGGTTTTTCTCGGACGTTGCGTAGCCATCGATGTACGACTGCGTGGCTGCAGCGAAGCTTTGGGCGTTGAGTTGCACCACTCTGATGGTGCCCAGCCACCGGGGCGATTCGCTGATCTCCGTCATTAAAACAACGCTGTCGGGGCCGTTTTGCTCCAAAATAGGGGTGGAGTTTGACAAAACTGGGACCACAAGATCCCAAGTGGGAATCAGGACCCTTCGGGCCAAAGGCTGTTGAGACGGGACCTCATCGACGGTGGGGGCGCCGTTCGGGACTTGGAGTCCCAGGAACGAGCCAGCAAGAATCGGTTGGAGCCAAAGCATCAGGCCATCCTAACTTTCAGAACGAGGGGGACGCGTTGACAATGCGGTGGGTCGTGGTACACTTGTCCTTTCCCCCGTGGTTTTGCGGGGGACGAGTTTGGAGTGCAGGTGATGGTCGTGTGACCATCTCCCACCGACGGGCCGGCTTCGGCAGGCAGGGATATCGGGAATTCCCGATCCATCGTCGGAGGGGTGTCTTCGCCCCTGCGTCCTGCCAAGCTTGTTGGTTGAACACACGTTCCATTGTGTGTTTGGACTTCGGAGCACTTCCGCGTGAGCGCCCCAACTATCCGAATCCGTCTCGAAGCCTACGACCACCAGGCCCTCGATGTGTCTTCGCGTGAGATCGTTGATCACGCCAAGCGCACCGGTGCCAAAGTTGCTGGTCCCGTGCCGTTGCCCACCCGCCGTGAAATCTACACGGTGAACCGTTCCACCTTTGTGAACAAGAAGTCGCGTGAGCAATTCGAGATCCGAACCCACAAGCGCATCATCGATATCAACGATGCCAATGCACGAACCATCGAAGCGTTGAACCGCTTGGTTGTTCCTGCCGGTGTCTTCGTCAAGATCAAGGCCTAGGCCAAGATCACTTCTGTCCCGGTCATATCAATCAACAAAGACCCGCTCTTTCCGATCCCTGACCTTCCTCAAGCCTTCTGGAGCAACCGATGCCCCCCTTCATTCTCGGCAGAAAAGTTGGCATGACCCGCTACTACACCGAAGACGGAAAGAACATTCCTGTCACGGTGCTGCAAGTCGGTCCTTGCGTGGTGACCCAAGTGAAGACTTCGGAGTCTGATGGTTACTCCGCTGTCCAGTTTGCTTTTGAGGATGTGCGCCCCCGACTTTCGACCATGCCTCTCATTGGTCATGATGCGAAGGCCCAAACCGCCCCCAAGCGGCTCCACAAAGAGTTGCGTCTCGATGACGACGCGGCTGCTTCCGAGTTCGAGCTGGGTCAAACCGTGTTGGCCGATGTGTTCGCCGATGTGAAGTTCGTCGACGTCACCAGTTCCAGCAAAGGCAAGGGCTTTCAAGGCGGCATGAAGGCATGGGGTTTTAAAGGCAAGGAAGCGTCTCACGGCGTCGAGCGAAAGCACCGTTCACCGGGTTCAATCGGTGGTCACGGTTCGGAAGCTGGCAATTCTGGCGGCGTGAAGAAGGGCAAGCGAATGGCCCGTCGTCTTGGTGGATTCACCACCACCACCCGAAATTTGGACGTGGTCTCGGTGGATGCCGAGCGCGGCCTGCTTATTGTGAAGGGCACCGTCCCTGGCCCCAACCGCGGCATCGTGACCGTGCGTGAGGCCGTTCGTCTCAACCGGAGGAAGCAGACCACCGTCAAAGCCGGATGATCCGGTGGGTGAGGTAGGCCAATCTTGGAACCACCCCACCACGACAAGTCAGCACAGGACCTAAGTCAACTTCTGCCCAACCACGCCGCCCGGCGGCAAACGGATTTGGGAGAACAAGGCACTGCGAGCAAGAACGCTCGCCAAGGCAAGGAAACAATGATGGATCTCTCGATCTACAACCAATCCGGAACACAAGTGGGCACCATGCCCGTGGATGAGGCTTCCCTCGGCGGGGAAGTGCGTCCAGCCCTGCTCAAGCAGGCCTTCGTGATGTTCCACGCGAACACCCGCCAAGGCTCGGCTCGCACCAAAAGCCGTGGCATGGTGGAAGGCTCCACCCGCAAGCTCTACAAGCAAAAAGGCTCTGGCAACGCCCGCATGGGTGCGGCCCGTACCGTCATCCGCAAGGGTGGTGGCGTCGCTTTTGCCAAGACCCGAACCCGGGAAGATTTCCGACAAACCATGCCCAAAAAGATGCGGCAGTTGGCCAACCGGAATGCCCTCCTCGCCAAGTTGGTGGACAACGAAGTCAAAGTGGTCGACTCACTTGATTTTGCGGCTCCCAAGACGGCTGAGTTCAAGCAGATGCTGGAGTCGGTCGGCGTTAACCGAACCTGCTTGGTGGCTTTGGCTCCAAGCGAGGAAAACGCCCGTCGGTCTGCTCGCAACTGCGATTCGGTCGACACCGTTCGCATTGATCAAATGAATGCCTTCGAAATGCTGAACCACCGCTTCGTGGTCATCAGCAAGGCAACGCTCGAAGCATTCCTTGAAGGTCGTGCCTCAGAGCTTGCTCTTGGTGCCGCCAAGGAGGCTGTGTGATGCAACACGAACAAGTCCTTCGTCGTCCCCTGGTGACCGAAAAGGCCACCAAGACCATTGAAGCCCAAAACGCTTACGCATTTGAGGTTGACCCCAAAGCCGACAAGCCGGCCATCAAAGCCGCCGTCGAAGCCATTTACAACGTGCGGGTCCTTCGCGTCACCACCCAAAATCGTAAGGGCGAAATGCGTCGCAACCGCTACGGTCACTTCCGCCAGGGTGTGATGAAGCGGGCCATCGTCACCGTACATCCCGAGGAGTCCATCGAGCTCTTCTGAGCCGGAGAAGTCCCATGGCCATTCGCGTCTACAAACCGGTTACCAACGGCCGCCGCAACGCGTCGGTGAACCTCCACGAAGAGGTCACCCACGCCGGGCGTCCTGAGAAGAGTCTCGTCACGGCCCTGCCCAAGACGGGCGGTCGCAACCACCACGGTGTGATTACCTGTCGTGGTCGTGGTGGCGGACACAAGCGTCTTTATCGCAAGATCGACTTCAATCGTCGCAAGGACGGCATCGATGCCGTGGTGAAGACGATTGAATACGACCCCAATCGCACCTGCCACATTGCACTCGTTGAGTACGCCGATGGCGTCCGGCGGTACATCTTGGCTCCCAAGGATCTCAAGGTGGACATGGTTGTCCGCAGCTCGATGGAAGCGATTGAGCCAGAAGTCGGCTGCACCATGCCCCTGAAGTTTGTTCCTTTGGGGATGACGGTGCACAACATTGAATTTGAACCCCGTCGCGGTGGAAAGCTTTGCCGTTCGGCCGGTTCCGGTGCCCGGTTGACCAACCGAGAAGGCCGCTGGGCCACTCTGGTGCTGCCATCGGGTGAAATTCGTCAAGTCTCGGTGGAATGCCGAGCGACCATTGGTGAGGTCGGAAACTCCGATCACCAACATGTTGTTCTGGGTAAAGCCGGTCGTTCCCGTTGGCTCGGGCGTCGTCCCAAAGTCCGTGGTGTGGCCATGGACCACGACGCTCACCCGTTGGGTGGTGGTGAAGGCCGTTCCAAAGGTGGCCGTGAGCCGGTCTCCCGTTCTGGCACCAAGTCCAAAGGTGGCCGTACACGGATCAAGGGCAAGTGGACCGATGCCCGAATCCTTCGTCGTCGAAAGAGCAAGCGTTACGGCCAGTTGAAGGTCTGAGGTACAAGCATCATGAGTCGTTCTCTGAAAAAAGGCCCACATGTCGACTACAAGCTCTACCTCAAGGTGGAGAAGCAGGAGGCTGCTGGCGAAAACAAGCCCATCAAGACTTGGGCGCGAGCCTGCACCATCGTGCCGGAATTCATCGGTCGCACCTTTCAGGTGCACAACGGCCGTTCGTTCATCGACGTCTATGTCACCGAAGACATGGTGGGACACAAACTCGGCGAGTTCTCACACACCCGCACGTTCCGTGGTCACACCAACAAGAAGGAGGGCCTGAAGGCACGTTGATCGTGCTGAGAGGTTGATCCCCTATGAGTTTCCGAGCGACCCACCGAAATGCCCGTATCGCACCGCGTAAAGCACGCTTGGTGGCTGACATGATCCGAGGCATGAACGCCGCTGAGGCCCTTGTGGCCCTCGAATTCAGCCCGCAGCGTGCTGCGTGGTATTACAAAAGTGTTCTCAAAAGCGCGATGGCAAACGCAGAAGAGCAGGATGCAGATTCATCCCGCCTCGAAGTGTTTGAAGTTCGCGTTGACGAAGGCCCGACCATGAAGCGCATCCACCCCAAGGATCGCGGTCGCGCCCACCCCATTAAAAAGCGCACGAGTCACCTGCATCTCGTGCTTGCCGAGCCGGTCACTGTTCCGGTTGAGGAGGCCTGATCCATGGGACAGAAGACCCATCCCTTCGGATTCCGCGTTGGCATCACCGAGACCCACAAATCTCGCTGGTACGCCCCCAAGGCGCTCTTTGCCGAGCTCTTGGTTGAGGACTACAAGATTCGGAAGTTCCTCGATCGCCGATTGAACCGAACCCCTCCTTTCGCCGCGGTCGCCGACATCGTGATCGAGCGGACCCGTGAGGAACTGACGGTCATCTTGAAGACGGCCCGCCCTGGTTTGGTCATCGGGCCAAAGGGCGTCGAAATCGAGAAGCTCCAGCGTGATCTCCAGGCCATCACTGGTCGAAAAGTCGCGGTGAAGATCGTCGAAATTCGCAACCCCGACTGCAACGCTTGGTTGCTCGCCGAGTCCATCTCGGAGCAGTTGAAGAAGCGGGCGAACTACCGTCGCTTGCTCAAGCAACGTTGCGAGGGGGCCATGCAAAATGGTGCCAAGGGTGTCCGGATCCGTGTGTCCGGTCGACTCGGTGGTGCCGAAATGTCTCGGGTGTTTGCCACCCGTTTGGGATCCATTCCGTTGTCCACTTTGCAGGCCAATGTTGACTACGCCTCGATTCACTGCCGCACCACGTACGGCGTGCTTGGAATCAAGGTGTGGATTTACAAAGGCATGTTCGAAGACGGCGTGGATGAAATTGAATCAAGTGCTGCCGGTGGCCGGGCTCGTGCCCGGGGCCGTCGCTGAGCAAACGGAATAGGACAGGAGCAAAGCCATGCCACGTATGCCAAAGCGACTGAAGTTCCGCAAGCAAATGCGGGGTGTCATGCGCGGGAACGCCACCCGCGGCAACTATGTCGCCTTCGGAGAATTTGGTCTGCAATCGTTGGACACCCACTGGGTCTCCGCCCGTCAGATCGAATCTGCCCGTATTGCCTGCCAGCACTTCTTGAAGCGTCAAGGTCAGATCTTTATCCGGATCTTCCCCGACAAGCCAATTTCCAAGAAGCCTTTGGAAACCCGCATGGGTAAAGGAAAGGCAGAAACCGATTTCTGGGCCGCCCGTGTGCTGCCTGGCACCATTCTTTTTGAACTCAAAGGTGTCGAAGAGAGTCTCGCCAAGCAGGCGATGGCTCGAATGGCCGCCAAGATGCCCGTGCGTTGCCGCTTCGTCGGTCGCCGGTTGGAACCGTAAGAAAGGACGTATGAGATGTTGATGAGCGATATCCGACGTCTGGATGACGAACAATTGAAGTTGGAGGCCGACAGCCTCCGGCGCAAACTTTTTGAGATGCGGAGCCAGAAAGCCACCGCAAAAATCGAGGACACCAGTGTGACGCGGCAAACACGCCGTGATCTCGCTCGCGTCGAAACCGAGCGTACTGTCCGTCGGGCCCGTCCCCTGACTGAGGCTGAGTGAGGAGCTCTGATCATTGGGTAAGCAAAGCACTGTTCTGATTCCCGAGAAGTCCCCGCGTCGGGTCGGCATCGTCGAAAGCGATGCGCGTGACAAGACCCGCAAAGTGGTGGTCCAGTGGGCTGTTCGTCACCCGAAGTACGGCAAGTACGTTCGGCAACGCACCGTCCTCCATGTCCACGATGCGGAAAACGAATCTCGTTTGGGTGACACCGTTGAGGTGGCCGAATGCCGCCCCATTTCCAAGACCAAGACCTGGGCGCTTGTCCGCGTGATGCGAAAGGCCTGATGCCATGATCCAAAATGAATCCCGGCTTGAAGTGGCCGACAACTCAGGTGCTCGCGTGGTCATGGTCATTGGTGTGTACGGCGGATCCACCGCCCGCGCCCGCTCAACCCGCAAAACCGCTGGTGTGGGCGACCGCATCAAGTGCACGGTCAAGAAATGCCTGCCCAACTCCGACGTCAAGGCGGGGGACCTGGTGACCGCGGTTGTGGTTCGATCCAAGTATCCCGTTCGTCGTGATGACGGTTCTTACGTCCGCTTCGATTCGAATGCGTGCGTCCTCGTTAAAGCAGATGGCAACCCCGTCGGCACCCGGATCTTCGGTGCCGTGGCCCGGGAGCTTCGCTTCAAGGATTACATGAAGATCGTGTCCCTCGCTTCGGAGGTGGTCTGATGCCACGCCATATCGTGAAGGGTGACACCGTGATCGTGACTTCTGGCAGTGCCAAGGGCTCTGTTGGCGAAGTCATTCGCGTCCTCCCCGATGAGGACCGCGTTGTGGTCTCCGGTGTCAATGTTCGGAACAAGCGTATTCCACGTTCGCAGCAGAACCCTCAGGGTGGCTCGATCCGTGCCGAAGCGCCGATCCATATCTCAAATGTCAGCCCCGTGGTCGACGGCAAGCCCAGCCGCGTCCGGTTTGAGTCTCGGGACGACGGCAGTAAAGTTCGCCTCGCCGCCCGCGATGGCTCGGTGCTGCACGAACTCAAGAAGGCCCGTGACTGAGGATCCTCCCCATGAGTGAAGCCACCGCAACCCAAGCCGCACCAACCGCACGTCTGCAACAGATGTTCGAAGAGAACGTGGTCCCCAAGCTCGCATCTGAGAAGGGTCTCACCAACCCCCTGTCACAGCCACGGATCGTCAAAGCCGTGGTCAACGTCGGGGTCGGTCGGTTGCTTGAGAATCAGAAGCTCAAGCAAGACCACGCTGAAGTCATCACTGAAACCTTGACCGTGATTTCCGGCCAAAAGCCCATCATGATCAAAGCCAAGAAGTCCGTCTCGAACTTTAAGGTTCGTGAAGGTGCACCCTCGGCGTTCATGGTCACCATGCGTCGTTATCGCATGTGGTCCTTCTTGGATCGACTGATGAACCTCGCCATGCCACGTATCAAAGACTTCCGTGGGGTCTCCCCCAAGTCCTTTGATGCTTCTGGTTCCTACTCTTTCGGTTTGACCGAACAAGCAGTTTGGCCAGAAGTGGACATGACCAAATCGTCCTTTATTCACGGCATGCACATCAACATTGTGTTTGCCCGTTCTAATCCCGAGCTGAGCCATTACGTGCTCAGTGAACTCGGCTTCCCCTTCGCCAAGCCGGAATCCAGCAAGAAGTAAGAAACCGCTGATCCGGCCTCGCCGGAAAGGAATGCCCATGGCCAGCAAACGCGTCTTTGCCCGCATGAACAAACCACCCAAGTTCTCCTCCCGTCGCCAAAGTCGGTGTCAAATCACCGGCCGCGCCCGTGGGGTCTATCGCAAGTTTGGCGTCAGCCGCATCGTCCTTCGGGAACTTGCCCTCAAGGGCATGATTCCTGGCATGCGGAAGGCCAGTTGGTGATCTCTGGAGCGAATTGATATGTCCCAACAAGACACCACCTCTGATCTCCTCACCCGCGTTCGCAACGCGGTCCGTAACCGTGCTCCCAAGGTTCGCTGCTTGAACAACAAGCTCAACCGAGGTGTATGCGATGTGTTGCGTGACGAGGGCTACATCGAGTCTTACGACGTTGTCGAAGATGGGCGTCAAGGCCTGATCGACATCTCGCTCCGCTACGGCAGCCGTGGCGAGCCCGTCATTACCCGTATCGATCGCGTCTCCCGCCCCGGGCGCCGCGTTTACCGCGGTGCCTCTGACCTGCCACGTCCTTTGGCTGGCCTGGGCATCTGCATTGTTTCCACCAGTCGTGGTGTGCTTTCTGATCGAATCTGCCGTGAGCAGAAAGTCGGCGGAGAGCTCGTCGCCATTGTCCAGTAATCCGAACGTCGAGGAAGCCACGATGAGTCGTATTGGAACCAAACCTGTCCCCGTCCCTGGCAACGTCAAAGTTGCAGTTGACACCGGATCCTGCACCATCAAGGTGGAAGGGCCCAAGGGCAAACTCGAGTTCGTGCACCACGCCGATGTGAGTGTGAACTACGCCGAGGCCGACAACCAAGTGGTCTGCTCCATCCCTGAAGATCGTCGAGACCAAGGTCGTGACAAGGCTCTTTGGGGCACCACCCGCGCTCGAATCGCTTGCATGGTTCAGGGCGTGGTTGATGGCTACGAAAAGAAATTGCAAGTCATTGGCGTGGGTTGGAATGCCCAAGCTCAAGGCAAGACTTTGCGTTTGAATGTTGGATACTGTCACCCCGTTGATCTTCAAGCCCCCGAAGGCGTTGAGTTCAAAGTGGATGGCGAATTTGTCAGCATCTCCGGCCCCGACAAGGAGCAGGTGGGACAGTTCGCCGCGGTGGTTCGTTCCAAGCGTCCGCCCGAGCCTTACAAAGGCAAAGGCATCCGTTACGTCGACGAATATGTCATCCGCAAGGTTGGCAAGTCAATGGGCTGAGCCCAAGGAAGCTTTTTATGGATCGCATCAAGCTCCGAAAGCACAGTCGCGACCGTCGCCGTCGCGGTATTCAGCGTCGCATCCGCGGCAGCGCCGCTCGGCCTCGCCTCGCGGTGTTCCGCAGCAGCAAACACATCTACGCCCAGGTCGTCGATGACCTCACCGGGCGTACCATCGCCGCCGCCTCCACTGTCGAGAAGGGTCTCGACCGTGCTGCCGGTGGAAACGTCTCTGCCGCTTCTGAAGTGGGCCGTCGGCTTGCCGACCGGGCCAAAGAAGCTGGCGTCTCCGCTGTGGTCTTTGACCGTGGCGGCTTCCTGTACCACGGCCGTGTGAAGGCCGTTGCCGAAGGCGCCCGCGAGGGCGGCCTGCAGTTCTGATCGGAGCACCGGCCAATGTCTGAACGTCTTGACGAATCCGGTATCGAGTCCACCACGGTCTCCATCATGCGTACCAGCGCCACTGTCAAAGGTGGTCGACGATTCTCCTTCGCGGCCTTGGTCGTGGTGGGGGACCGGCAGGGCAGCATTGGTTTGGGGCACCAGAAGTCTGGTCAGGTACCCCAAGCCATCGAAAAGAGCCAACGAGAAGCCAAGCGGAAGTTGCGGAAGTACCCCACCACGGGTTCAACCATTCCTCACGCCGTGGAAGGTCGATTTGGTGCCTGTAAAGTTCTGCTTCTGCCTGCATCTCCAGGTACTGGGGTTGTGGCTGGTGCAGCCGTTCGCGCCCCATTGGAAATGCTTGGCATTCGTGACTGCATGACCAAGTGTCACGGCTCAACCAACACATTGAATATTGTGAAAGCCGTGTTTGATGGCCTCGAGCAATTGAAGAGCCGCGAAGAGATCGAAGCGGCCCGTGGCCGAACCCTCGGTCACTCTGACACCGAAATTCAACAGAAGTTGGACAAGCCTGCTCCGGTCTCAACCGAAGGCGACGCCGACGCTGAAACCGCCGAAGCCCCGGCTGAGGCTGCCGCCAATGAGGCCACCGCGTCCTGAGGACGAGTGAAGGATCTTTGCCATGATGATTCATGAAATTACCGAAAAGGTCGGTGCTCACAAGAAGCGAAAGCGCGTGGGTCGAGGCCGTGCCAGCGGTTTGGGAAAAACCAGTGGCCGAGGGCACAATGGTGCCGGCTCCCGTGCAGGTCACGGTGACAAGATTTACTTCGAGGGTGGCCAAATGCCACTCGTGCGTCGCCTGCCCAAGCGTGGCTTCACCAACGCTGCGTTCCGTACCGACTACCAGGTGGTCAACGTGCATATCCTGTGCTCACGGTTCGAAGACGGTGCCGAAGTCAACGCCGCAGCGTTGGCTGAGAAAGGACTCATCCGTTCGGTCAAGAAGCCTGTCAAGATTCTGGGCCAAGGCGAAATCAACAAGAAGCTTTCGGTAACGGCCCAAATGTTCTCGGCCTCCGCCAAGTCCAAGATTGAAGCCGCTGGTGGCACCTGTGTCTCCAACGCCAAGGTCAAGTGGACCCGCGCTGCCGCGGCCGCGAAGAAGGCTGAAGCCCAGTCCTCGGAAGGCTAAGAAAGACTCGCATGCTGCAAGCCGTCATCAATGTGTTCCGAATCAGCGACCTACGCACCCGGGTGATGTTCACCTTGGGGGCCTTGGTGCTGTACCGGATCGGCTTCTTCATCCCGCTTCCCGGCGTGGATCAGGAGATGTTGGTGGACGCGGCAACCAAAGCATCAGAGGCTTCCGCAAGTGGGTTTGGTCGGATTCTTGAGTACGCCTCGGTCTTCTCCGGTGGTGATTTTGGTCAGTCCACCATTTTTGGTTTGGGCATCATGCCCTACATCACGGCCTCGATTGTCTTCCAACTTTTGCAGTCGATGATCCCTTCTTTCAAAGAAATGAAGAAGGATCCGTCGGGGGCCCAAAAGCTTCAAGAATGGACCCGGTACGCCGGCGTTGGGATGTGCATGGTTCAGGGCTTCATGTGGCTGAACTACATCCGCGGCCAAGGCATGGTCGACCCGGTTCTGGAGTCTGACCCCACCGGACGTTTCTTCTTCATGGTGGCTGGTCTGACCGGCATCACCGCCGGCAGCGTGTTCTTGATGTGGCTGGGTGAGCAGATCGACAAGTACGGCATCGGAAACGGTGTTTCGTTGATCTTGACTGCCGGCATTATTTCTCGCATGCCAGATGCCATCTTCTGGGTGATCAGCAAGTTCAGCCTGTCGGCTCAAGACGACTCGGTCATTGGACCGGTTGGGGTGGCCTTCCTCTTGATGTCATTCGTGAGCGTGGTCGCCGGTGCAGTCCTGATCACGGTGGCCCAGCGTCGATTGCCCATCCAACAGGCCCGCCATGCTCGGGCCGGTTCGGCTGCGGCGTCCAGTGGTCGGCACTACTTGCCGCTTCGGGTGAACCACGCCGGCGTGATGCCCATCATCTTTGCGTCATCCCTGATGATCATTCCGACGGTTGCTTTGGGTTCATTGGCCCAATACGCCGCTGCTTCTCCCGGCTGGCCCGAGTGGACCCGCACGGCGCTTACGTTCCTGAATGCGAACTTGCAAATGGGTTCGTATCCCTACGTGCTGATCCAAATCGGTCTGATTTACTTCTTCAGCTACTTTTGGACCACCGTGGTCTTCTCTCCCGAAGAGATGAGCGAACAACTTCGCGACCACGGCTCCTTCATCCCCGGCCTCCGTCCTGGACCGCGCACCGCGGAATATCTCGAGACGGTTGTGGAACGCATCACGTACGTCGGGGCAGGCTTCTTGGCCATCATTGCCCTGATCCCCACTGTGGTTGCTTCGCAAATGGGGGTTCCCATGCTTGTCTCCCAGTTCCTTGGCGGAACTGGGCTCCTGATCGTTGTCAGTGTGGGCCTGGACCTTGTCCAGCGCATCGAGGCCGCACTGCTTATGAGAAACCAGACCGGATTCCTCGATTCCGGCGAGGGAGGGCGGGCAGCTCGCATCCGTTCCGGACGCGGCTGAGTGCCTTCGGGCTTGACCCAACGCCCTATATCGGTGACGATGGGGCGTTCCAGACCGAAAGGATTGAATGGCCAAGGAAGAAAAGATCGAACTCGAAGCGGAAGTCGTGGAGGCCTTGCCTGATGCACGATTCAAAGTTCGTCTCGAGAACGGTCAGGAACTCTTGGCCTACGTTTCCGGAAAGATGCGAAAGTTTTTCATTCGTATTCTTCCTGGCGACAAGGTCTCGGTTGAGATCAGCCCGTACGACATGACCAAGGGTCGCATTACCTACCGCCGCTAAGCGGCATCGGAGCAAACCATGAAGGTTCGCAGCAGCATCAAGCGTTCAACCAAGGATTGCCAGATCGTCGTTCGACGTGGCAAGCGATTCCTCATCAACAAGCGAAACCCACGTCTCAAGGCCCGTCAGGGCTGATCGAAAGGCACCGAAGCATGCCCCGTATTGCTGGCGTCGATATTCCCGACCGCAAAAAGATTTTGTTCTCCCTCCAGTACGTCCACGGTATTGGTCCCAAGGTTGCCGCCGACATTTTGTCGCGCACCGGGATCGACCCCGACCGTCGAGCGAACGAACTCACCGACGACGAAGTGACCAACATCGCTTCTTTGATCGACGATGAGTTGGTGGTCGAAGGCGCCCTGCGTCGCCAAGTGGCTCAGAGCATCCAGCGTTTGCGTGAGATCAACTGCTGGCGTGGTGATCGTCACAAGAAAGGCCTGCCCGTTCGCGGACAATCCTCCAAGACCAATGCACGCACCCGGAAGGGCAAGAAGAAGACGGTTGCCGGTAAGAAGGCCGTCGGTAAGTAAAACGGAGTTGAGATTCCATTTTGATTCTCTCCTCCATTTCGTGAGGTTCCCGGGCTCCCCAGTGAGTGCAATGGGAACCGCCAGCAGCGAAGGAATAGACCATGAGTAAAAAAAGCATCCGTCGCAACGTTCCCCGTGGCATTGGTCACGTCAAAGCAACGTTCAACAACACCATCATCACCATCACCGATCCCAACGGGGAAACCCTCTGCTGGGACTCTGCCGGGACCGTGGGCTTCAAAGGAGCTCGCAAGGCCACCCCTTTTGCTGCCTCCCGCGCAGTTGAAAAGTGTGTGGCCAAGGCCCGCCGCATGGGGATGCGTGAAATCGAAGTGCACGTCCGTGGTGCTGGCGCTGGCCGTGAATCCTCGATCACTGCTTTCGAGGCCAATGGCCTCAGCGTGATTGCGATTGAAGACCACACCCCAGTGCCCCACAACGGTTGTCGTCCGCCCAAGCAGCGACGCGTCTGACCCTGAACCATTTGTCTCTTTTCTGGAGAAAGAAGGTTGCCTCATCCTCGGCGTGATGGGGGGCCGCAACCCAGAGAAGAATCACCACCCTTTTTGGGACGCCGAAAGAAAGTGATGTGACCATGCACCTCAAGTGGCGTGGACTCGAACTCCCGGCCCGGGTCATCCCCGAGGCCTCCAGCCGAACGGAAACGTTCTGCCGTTTTTCAGTGGAGCCGTTTGAACGCGGCTTCGGAACCACCGTGGGGAACTCCCTCCGCCGGATCTTGCTGTCCAGCGTTGAAGGGGCTGCGGTGACGCGTATCCGTGTGAAGGGTGCCGAACACGAATTCACCACCCTGCCCGGAGTGATGGAAGATGTCTCTGACATCGTGCTGAACGTCAAGGGCCTTGTCTTGGCGATGGAGGGCGACGAGCCTCGCACAATTCGGGTCAGTGTCAGTGGTCCTGGTGATGTGACTGGAGAGCTTGTCCAGTCCGACGCCAACGTGGAAGTCGTCAACAAAGACCATCTCTTGGCCACCTTGACCGACGAAATCGAATTCACCATGGAAATGGTGGTTGAGCGTGGTCGCGGCTACCGACCCGCTTCCGAAACTTGGGCCAACACCGCCGAAGAAGACATGCAAATCGGGGATATCCCCGTGGATGCGGCCTTCAGCCCGGTCGAGCGTGTCCGGTATCGCGTCGAAAACACCCGTCTTGGCCAACGCACCAACTACGAGCGTTTGATTCTTGATGTGTGGACCAAGTCCAGCTTGGCCCCCGAGATTGCCCTCGTGGAATCGGCCAAAATCCTTCGCAAGCACCTCAACCCCTTCGTCCAATACGAGGAGTTGGGCACCGAGCAAGTCACCACCGAGGCTGTCGCGGCCGCATCAGTGGATGATGAGTTGACTCGCAAGCTGGAGTTGACCATCGGTGAAATGGATTTCTCCGTTCGGGCCAGCAACTGCCTCGAATCTGGTGGCGTCAAGACCGCACGGGACCTCGTGTCTTTGACCGAAGAAGAACTTCTGGGAATGCGTGCCTTCGGCCGCACCTCCCTGCGTGAAGTGAAGCGTCGTCTTGAGGAAATGGACTTGGAATTGGGGATGTACCCATCCACCGGTCTGGTTCTGCCCACCGACGACGATGACATGCCGGCCGATGAAGAAGGTGCCGTGTCCTTCTCTTCGGACGACTTGGAGGACGACGGCTGATCGTTCTTTCCTGACCTACCGCGTTGTGGCTGGGACACCAGCCACAGCGTCTTTTTGACTGGAGCCTTCTTATGCGACATCGCATCTACGGATACACCCTCGGACGCAAAAGCGAACACCGCCGCGCCCTTCTGCGAAACCTCGCCGCTGGTCTTTTTGAGCACGGCGAAATCCGCACCACCTTGCCCAAAGCCAAGGCGGTGCAACCTTTCGTGGAACGGATCATCACCATGGCCCGGCAGGGCAACCTGCATGCCCGCCGCCAACTCGAGGCCAAGTTTGGCCGCGACCGTTGGATCCACGTGTGGGTCGCGGATGAGAACGTCCCTGAGTCCCGCAAGCTGTCGAACCCTTGGTTCAATTTGCCCCGGGCCGAAGACATTCAGTTTGATGATCGTGGCGAAGTGGTCAAGGCCCCTCGCCTGGTCGAGCACATCATGAGCGTGGTTGCTCCCATGTTCGAAGGTCGAGAAGGTGGCTACACCCGGATCGTCCGAACCGGTGAGAGACGGCTGGGTGATGCTGCTGACGTGGTGATCTTGCAACTCGTCGGCCGTGAAGATGGCCCCCAGATTGGCGGGAGCGAAAGCCCACGCCGATCGAAGGCCTCCAAGCGGGCCGAGTTTGCCGCCAAACTTGCCGCCGGTTGGGGTGGTGCTGCGGTCGCTGAAGAAGAAGCGTCCGAGGCTGCTGCTGAAGAGGCTCCGGCTGAAGAAGTCGAAACTTCCGAAGAATCTTCGGCTCCTGAGGAATCTGCTGCCGATGACGCCTCCGACGACGCGGCTGCTGAAGACTGATCACTCGGTCTGATATCCAAGTCAATGACGTTCGCCTCGCAGTTTGCGGGGCGAACTTTGTTTCGCTCCAGATCGATCCATCGAACCGCTGTCCCGTTCAGATACACTGAGCAACATGATTGAAGCGCTTGCAGATCTCGAATCTTCAGCTTTGGCCTCGTTGTCCTCGATTCAAGATGCCTCGGGCCTCGAAGCTTGGCGGGTGGAGCATTTGGGGTCCAAGGGCGCCCTCAAGAGTGTCATGGGAATGATGAAAGATGTTTCCAAAGAACAAAAGCCATTGGCGGGACAGCGGGCCAATGAAGTCAAGCAACGCCTTGAAGGGGCCTTCCAAGAGCGGAAAGCCAATTTGGAACAAGCAAGCTCACCGGCCGCCCTTTTGGATCCCACCGAGCCCGGTGTGCCGCCCAATCGAGGGCGTCGCCATCCCATTTCCACCACCGTCGATGCCATTTTGGATGTCTTTGGTCGGATGGGATTTGAAGTGGCCCATGGCCCTGAGGTCGAAGATGAGTGGCACAACTTCAACGCGCTGAACATCCCCGCCGATCACCCCGCGCGCGATCCAGTCGACAACTTCTACATGGGTGGCAGCGAGGACGACGTCACCCGGCTGCTCCGCACCCAGACTTCAACGGTGCAGATTCGAACCATGGAGGCCCACAAGCCGCCGCTGCGCATCGTTGCGGCCGGCCGTGTGTACCGACCGGATACCCACGACGCCACGCACTACTCGATGTTCCATCAAGTGGAGGGGCTCTGTATTGACGAGGGCGTTTCCATGGTGGATCTCAAGACTTCTCTCATGCAGTTTGCACGTGCGATGTTCGGGCCAGAAGCCGAAGCTCGCATGCGTCCCTCCTTCTTTCCATTCACCGAACCTTCGGCCGAAGTGGACATGAAGATTACGGTCAAAGGCAAGACGCAATGGATGGAAATCGGAGGGTGTGGCATGGTGGATCCAGCCGTACTCGAAGCCGTGGGAATTGATTCCGAACGCTACACCGGATTTGCGTTTGGGCTTGGGGTCGAGCGGATTGCGATGCGTCGTTATGGCATTGCCGATATTCGCTGGATGTATGAAAATGACGCCCGCTTCTTGGACCAGTTCTAAGGAAACCCGTCATGACCCTCGAGTCCAATCTCAACCCCAACGACATCGATCCGCCGCCGCGAATCATGGGATCGCTGGTTTTGATCCATGCCGTCAGCGGCCTGTGTTGTGGAGTTTTTGGACTGATTCAGATGGCTCAACCTGATTTTTTTGCGACCCAATTTGTTCCGGGATACGAGGGCCCTGATGTGCCACAAGCGATCAAATTGGTTGGCATTCTTGCCATGGCCCCTTTGCCCTTGCTGGTCATTTTGGAGGCCATGGCTGGGATCGGATTGATCACCGCCAGTCGACAGGCGGTTGCGCGGTTGCGTTGGTGGTCCATTTTTCGAGCGCTCCTGGCGGCGTTGGGGTTGATTTTGGGTGTCTTGACCAAAGAGGCCAATATTGACTTCCAGTTGGAAATGTACGAAGCCATGGAAGCTTCGCTTGGACCGGGAGTTCCGTTCCCCAGCGACCCCCAGCAAGTGGAGCAGAGCTACAACTTTGGTTTGTTGGTTGCCTTGCTTTTGGGCTTGGCGGCCCCCATCGGCGTGGGATTGTGGCTGATGGGGGGGCGTGGGACGCGTTTGCAAGAGCGTCTGGACATGTGGCGGGTGGCCACGGGAGGAAGACCGTGACTGATTTTCTTGAAGAGCTCAAATGGCGTGGTTTGTTGCATCAAACCACCGGCGATGAAGCCGTCTCCCACCATTTGGCCACTCCAGGTCGCGTGGGCTACTGCGGCTTTGATCCCACCAGCCATTCATTGACCATTGGGAATCTCATTCCGATCATGTTGCTCCGTCATTTCCAAAAAGCAGGTCACCGTCCGGTGGTTCTTCTGGGTGGGGGAACCGGTTTGATTGGGGACCCTTCTGGAAAAGACGCCGAGCGTCAACTCCGAACCCGGGACGACGTGGCGAAGAATGTGGACTCGCAGCGGAAGATTTTTGAGCGACTGTTGGATTTTGACGGGCCAAATGCCGCCACCATGGTCAACAACTTGGATTGGCTGGAATCCTTGTCGTTTCTCGACATGCTCCGGGACGTCGGCAAGTACTTCAGTGTCAACCAAATGATTCAAAAGGACTCGGTTCGAGACCGCCTGCAAAATCGTGAGCAGGGCATTTCTTACACCGAATTTTCCTACATGATTCTGCAAGGCTACGACTTCCTGCATCTGTTCCGAGAGGACAATTGCACGCTGCAGATTGCGGGCAGTGATCAGTACGGCAATATTGTTGCGGGATTGGATTTGATCCGGCGTGAGCAAGGCGAACGCCCTGATGATGAAAGGCAAGAAGCATTCGGGGTCACCGCGCCGCTGGTCACGAGGGCGGACGGTAAAAAAATTGGCAAGACCGAATCCGGAGCCATCTGGCTGACCGCGGATTTGACCAGCCCTTATCGTTTTCATCAGTTCTGGTTGAATGCCGACGATGCCGATGTTGGGAACTTCTTGCGTTGGTACACCGACTTCGAGCAAAACAAAATCGAAGAGATTGAAGCCAAGCACGCGGAGGCGCCTCACGAGCGTTCGGCCCAGCGCAAGTTGGCCGATGCGGTCACCGATTTGGTGCATGGTGTGGGGGAACGCCAAGCCGCCGAAGCCGCGTCCTCGGCCTTGTTCGGGCGGGGGGAGTTGTCCGATTTGTCTGCTTCGCAAGTTGAGGCTCTGGCCCAAGAAGTCCCAGGATCCATTTTGGATGCTGAGCAACTCAAAAAGTTTGTTGCCGAAGGTCTTGATTTGGTGGACCTTTTGCCGACCACGTCACTGGCCCAGAGTCGTCGTGAAGCTCGGGAGTTCGTAGGCAATGGGGCGATCTCTTGCAACGGCATCAAACTGGTCAAAGATGATCGGCTGACGACCGAGCATCGTTTGCATGGACGTTGGCTCTTGCTGCGAAGAGGTCGAAAAAATTGGCATGCCTTGGATGCCGGAGACTTGGCTTAGCGTGGCATGAATGGCTTGCTTCACCGAGGAATTACTCTGAGCCAAGCACCCTGATCTGGACCAATTCTGACGGGGCATCTCGAAGCTTCCACCGGACTGGTTCTACCGAACCGTCGGCTCTTCGGATCACAAATTGATCAATGCGATGTTGGATGTTGGTGCCAGGCACACGTTCGTCACGGCGAAGATGGATGATTCCCAGCACCACCACGTTGTCGAGCGCTTCCAGCTCTTTTCTCACTTCTTGGTTCAGTTCCACCATGACACCGGAGATGGCGGGGGGGGTCAATTCATAGCCGGAACTGGCTTCAGGGGAGCCTGCCACATGCAATTGAACCGGTGTGGGCACGGTGTACCACTGCGAGGCTGTGGGGTTGCCTTGAACTTCTACTTCGTCCATGGTGAATCGAGGCAAAGGTGGCAGGTCGCCAGCGTTTCGTAAGCCGCGCAGCCGAGCCGTCGATGTTCCGCTGCGGGCCAATTCTTGTCGGACCCGAGCGCCAATTTCTGCTTCCACCACCAAGGCGGATGCTCCACCTAAGGATTCCAACAAAGAAGAAGGAAGCCACACGTCGACCTGTTCTGGCTCGGTGGTGACATCTGCGAGCGCCCGTCCATCAGTTCCTACCGGTTGGATTCGAACATCGTTGACTTGAATCACTTCGACAAAGCGAACGCGGGCCGTTTGGGGCTCCACACTCAGCACGGTCACCCCGCGTTGACTGAATTCAGGATTATTTTCAAGTGCTGATTCCAAATCAACGTCCTGAGGTTTGGTGGATGTGGGCTCAGCCAAGGGCAAGATGACGGTTGGGCCACCGTTCAGCCAACGGGCCCCGGCGGGGGCCGCCAATCCACGAACCTTGATTTCAATCACCTGTTCATTGCGCTCGTTGTTCGCCACCCGCCATTGGGTTCCGGTCATTTGGCTGGGATCCAACTCTTGCCCGTCTCCCAACGTCAATCGCAGAGTGATGGTTCCGAGCACTTCGGTTCGGGTGGATTGGTGGGCCAGAATCCACACCATGACCGTCAATCCAACCACGGCAAATATTTTCGCCAATGAGGAAGCGTTGTTCATTCGCTTTCAACCTCCGAGAGCAGATCACGAAGTTTGGCGCGAAGCTGGTCGATTTTTACATTCGAAGACATTTCTCCCTCAACCGCAAGCGACAAGTGCCCGGTCTCTTCCGAGACGACCAGCACCACCGCATCGGTCTCTTCGGAAAGACCAAGAGCCGCACGATGCCGTGAACCCAGAGCTTGATCTGAAGAGCCTTCTTCGGCCAGAGGAAATTGCACCTTGGCGGCGATGATTCGATCATGACGCACGACAATGCCCAGGTCGTGCAAGGGGCTTTCCTTGTGAAAGACTGACATGAGCAAGGGCGTGGAGACGCAGGCATCGAGCCGAATCCCCGATTCCACCAAAGGTTCCAAGCTGGCTTTTCTTTCGAAGGCCACGATCATCCCTTGGCGGATGGGCGAAGCCTGCTTTGCCGCTTGGATGATCGCTTCGATGGCCAAGGCCGAACCGCTGGCACGGGAGGAGCCAAACCACCGGGCAGGGTCCAACTTCATCAGACCTTGCCGCAGTTCGGGTTGGAAGGCGAACAAAAGTGCGATCAACGAGCCTCCGATGACCCAGTCCACCACCGCCCGCAGACGGGCAAAGGCATCGCTGGCACTGCTGAGGAGATCCAAAATCACCACCAGAAGCAGCACAAAAATAGAGATTGGGATCACCACCGCGGCGGCTCGGGTGCGTAACAGGTAGCCCAGAAGCACCCAAATGACCGCTGCAATCAGCAGCAATTCAATGGCGACCTGAATCGGCTGCTGCCAAACGGCTTGGAAAAGTTCGGTAAGCGCTTCGAGCACAATGCGAGTGTACCGAGGTCCGGGCTCTTTTCGGAGTCGGTAGGCTGCACCTTCTCATGCCAACCGCAACTTGGAAAATCGGACGTTCAACCGGAATCTGTGCCTTGACCGAGCAGCCCTTGGGCCCAGGAGATCGCGTGGTGGTTGGGCTTTTTGAGGATGCTGGGGTTGAGGGTTACCTCCGTCGAGACCATCAGGCCACTGTTTGGGAGGAAACCTACGGCGATCAAAAGCCCGAAGGATGTGTGGCCCATTGGATGCGGGTCCAGCCGGACCAAGAAGCGCCTCGGGGGTTGACCCTTGATCCAGAGACGGTCCTTCAACTCTGTGATGCTTTGGGGGAACGGGACGATGCGGAAGCAGAGGCATTCCGGTATGTCTTGGCCTTGGCCTTGTTGCAACGGCGGGTGTTCCGGCAGCTTCGTATGGAACAGGTGAATGGGCGTGACTGCTTGGTCCTCGCCCAAAAGGGCATGCCTGAAGCCACCCCAAGACGTGTTGTTCGCCCATTGTTGACTGAAGAGGATGTTGCTCGAATCGCGGCAGAGTTGTCGGAAGTTCTGGACGGAGAACTGTGACCCCTTTGTCTTGGCCTCAACATCACGGCTTCCTCCTCGTTGCCTTGCTCGGACTGTTCGGTTGCCAAGGCCCTCAGAAGAAGGAAATCGTGTTGTCCCCAAAGGCTCAGCAGTCTTGGCGGGAAGATCGCGAGCAACTGACCAAACTTCATCGCAGCGGTGTCTGCGAACTGCGATGGATCGACGAAGCAGGGCGTCGTCATTTTGAGCCGCAGGTGGACTGCGATTTGTGGTGGCAGCCTCCATCGGCATTTGCCATGCAATTCAGCAAATTGGGAGAAATTTTGGGCTGGGTTGGCGGTGATGGGAACCAACTTTGGCTTTTTGATTTGCTTTCAGAGCCCACCCAGTTGACCATCATTGAACCCGAGGCCGCTGCAGAAACTGTGGTGTTCGGCCTCCCCCTGGCGGGATTGCTCGATGGCTGGCAGTTGCAACCTCTTTCGGCCGTGGGGCCGCGGTCCCCCGAACTTGTTCAGAGTCGGCTGGGTCCAGTCACACTGTTTGCCACTGGGGTCGGATTGCCTCCAAATCGTTTGGCCACGGATGATGGACAACTTGAGGTTCTTTACAGCAGCTGGAACATGATCGCCCGTGCTCAGGATGACGCCAATGGTCGCTCAGCAGGGCAGTGGTTTCCCGAGCGTGTTGAATGGCGACTGCAAGCACCAGAAGCCACGGCTACGTTTTGGCTTCGTCAGCCGCGGCGAGGGCTCGAAGAGCAGCGTTGGAACCGCGTGTTTGATCTGGACCAGCTGCGTCGAAGTCTGCGTCCTCAAAAGACTTCGGTGATTTCTGAAGGCCTTGACCCTGAGAGGTCGGCAAAAACTGCAGGGTCCTGAGTCAATCGGCCGATATTGCTAGATCCCATCAGTGCAGGAGGCATTGGGGTGGTGTGCCACCGGGATACAAGTGGAGGATCCACGTTGAGCGACCCTGTGTCGAGTGTCACATCCAGTCCATCCAGCCCTGGCGCGGCCCCCAAACTTGGGCCAGTTTGGTGGGGTCTGATGGTGTTGAGTTTGGGCATGTTGGGATGGGGGCTGCGTCCTTTTCCGATGGACACCCGAGATGCCACGCTGGAGCAAGCACTCAATCGAGGCCAGTTGGATCGTGCGTATGCGATCCTTGAGGCCCGCCAAGCAGCCCAGCCCGAAGTGTTCGCCAGCGAACCTGACTCTTCCCAAATGGACGAAGATGCCACCGCACCACATGTTCCACCGTCTCCGGATGCGTGGTCGTGGGCGGAAGTGGCCTTTGTCGGTGGTGCTTTGGACAAAATACCTTCTCTGGAAGCTCTTCGCGGCGTTCGGCCCTCATCCGGAACAGTCCAGCGGGTGTACGCCTGCCTCTACGAGACACATGACTTGGCCCGGCTTGATGTGGTCCTCGATTGGATGGATGACGATCTTCTGAGGTTCCCCGCGACCGATCCTGATCGCTTGGAATATGAGTTTGTTCACCATCCAGGAAGCGTGAATGTGGCTCGCTTCCCACCAAGCGCTGGGTTCTCCGCGATGACCCGGCGAGATCTTTTCCGAACGCCGCTGCGTTCAGATGATCTTCCCAGCCCAGCGGCAACAAAGAACTGCCCTCAAGACGAGTGGCGTGAGTGGCTGTTGGCCGCCTGCCTTCGTTCGCCCAACCAATGGTCCGCGATGGCCCAAACCCTTTTGGATGTGGGGCACGATGACCCCGATTTGGTCCTGTTGGCGGCGGGACATTTTCCAGAGCTTGGTCTGGAGCAAGATCGTCGTCAGTTTCTTGAGCATCTCGGATTTTTAATGCAGCCCGAGCGTATGCCCGGGGTTCCGGTGGGACGTGGTCAGTACGTTGCTTTGCTCAATGCATTTGCCGACGGCACGATCCGGTCTCAAAAATCACCAGAGCAAGAATTGACCAGCTTGGAACGGTTCGATGCTCTGCTGTTTCCCCAAACTCAGTCGCTGCTTTCACGAATTTGGCCTCCGGGCAGCACCGCGGCCGAATTCGCAGAGCGGACTCTGATTGCCCGACGTTACTTGCGTTTGGCCGAGATCACCGGCAAGCAACCCACGTCCCTCGATCCGTACTTCACCTTGGGGCGTGGACGTGAAGCGCACGCGGTAGGGGGAGAAACAGCTGGCCGCCTTCTTGATCGGGTCGAAGTGCTCTTGACCCCTTGTTTTCAGACTCTCACGCCTGATGTGAAAGTGCTTTCCCAAGCGAGAATGTTGCTGGCGACTGCTCGTGATCTTCATGGAGATTTGGAAGGGGCGTACCTGTTGCGTTCGGCTCTGGCCGACCAAGGTGATGCGGCGCACGGCACGGAAGTGTTCTTCCCCTTGGCCATCAATGCTCTTGCTTTGGCCGCGTTGGAGTCGGACGAGGAGCGTTTTACCGGCTTCTTGGTGGAGGCCGAAGATGCGTTGGAGCGATGCGATCCTGACCGTCGTATGCAGGACAATCTCGAGGGCCCAAATGGCCAAGCGACTCAGGCGGGAATTAAAGTCGCTCGCACCCTGCTGGGACTGTTGCAATCTCAGGCCCAGCCAGAGCGACATCTCGCCCAGGCATCTTTTGATGCCACTCCCGAAGCGGTGGTCGCTCGTTCGATCTTGACTGCCCACTGTGCGTTGATTGGTGGACGCAACGTACTGGTGCCTGATGATTTTGAAGAGGGGCAGGTCTTGGACCACCACGCCGACGCGTTGCGGGCATTGTTGACCGCATCCTCAGAGTTCACGGCCCCCAGCCAACCGCGAAATCTAGAGCCGTATCAATTTGAAGTGTGGCGCCTTCGGATCCGGATCGCCGCGGCCCAGTCTCCTCCTGATTGGGACGCCGTGCAACAGCTCCTTGGCGAACTCGAACAGTCCTACAACTTCCGTGACCAAACCGAACGAAGGACATTTTTAAGTTGGCGTTACCGGGCCAACAAAGAACTCGGGCAAGACGCAGCGGCCGCGAGGATTAAAGTCCAACTTGAGCATCTTGACCGTGAAATGCAAGAGCAAACGCAGAGGATGGCCTCGTGAGCGGTCCTGATTTCACCCAGCAAGCCCACGATTTGTTGCAGCAAATGTCGGCCATCGTCGATTCTCTGATTTTGGCAGTGGAAGAATCCCGGTTTGACGACTTGGATCGTCTGCTGGGCCAGCGTGATGTTTGCCAAGAGGCTTTGGAGCAATTGGCCCAAGCCCAGCCATTGTGTCCAGAGTCGCTTTCTCATTCTCTTGAGCAAATTCAGGAGAAGGATCGCCGCTTGGAGGCCATCCTCAAAACAGGACAACTCCGAAGCCGTGACGGTCTGGACGCCCTCGCACAGCGAACCCGAGCTCGTCAGGCGTACCAAGATGGAGACACCAGATGACTGTGGTCCAGCAGACCGATTTGGAAACATTGGCGACCGCGCTCCTGGAGCGAGTTGATGGGTTGGTGGAAAGCAACACCAAGTTGCAGTCCGAAGTGCACTCGTTGCAAGCAGATTTGCAAGCAGCTCAAGCTCGTCTGGACCGGCACGGTGCTTTGGCCAGATTGGGGGAGATGGCCGCCGGCATTGCCCACGAAATACGCAATCCGCTGGCGGGACTTCGGTTGTATGCCCAGGCATTGCACGAGGATCTCCAAAATGTGCCCGAGTCGCAAACTCTGGTCGACAAGCAGTTGGCAGCGGTAGACGCCATGGAGTCCATTGTTCGCGACGTGCTCGCATTTGCCCGCGAGGAGAAGATCAATCCCCAGTCCTGTTTGGTTGCCGAGTTGATGCAGTTGGTTCGCGTTCGGTGTGAACCGCTCGCCGAGAAATTTGACGTCACCCTTTGCTTTGGTGAAGCGCCTCCGAAACTCGAAGCCCATGTGGAGGCGGAGTTGGTGGTGTCGGCCCTATGCAATTTGATTCGGAACGCGGTGGAGGCGTTGGGTGAGGCCGGAACCAGATCCGGTTTGGTTCAGATCGAAGTCGGTTCCGATGAGCTGCCAATCCTGCATCGGGATGGACGGCTGTTGGCCCGTCCGGCGGTTCGATTCCGGGTTCAAGACAATGGGCCGGGCATTCCCGAAGATCGTGCCGATCGGATTTTCAATCCGTTTTACACCACACGTCCTTCGGGAACGGGGCTCGGATTGGCGATCGTGCACAAGTTCATTCTCGCTCACCAAGGTGATGTGCGTTTGCTGTCGGCTGGCGAGGAAGCAGATCCATGTGGGGCAATTTTTGAAGTTCGACTGCCGGTTTCCGGCGGAGAGGAATCCTGATGGCTCGGATTCTTGTGGTGGATGACAAGGAAGTCGTTCGTGATGGTGTCGGTCTCACTTTGGCCCGGTCGGGGCACGGCGTGTGCCCGGCCTCGGATGGTCCGTCGGCTCTGGAACAACTGGACAAGCGGAAAATCGATTTGGTGATTACCGATTTGTCTATGCCGGGTATGGATGGTCTGGAGCTGTTGCACGCCATTCGAGAACGAGACGAGCACATGTCAGTCATCTTGATGACGGCGTATGGCTCGATTGAAAAGGCGGTTGAAGCCATGCGGGCTGGTGCTTGGGACTTTGTGACCAAACCGTTTCACGGAGATGAGTTGCAACTGGCGGTCTCGCGAGCGCTCGAGCATGGGGCCATGCGAAAAGAAAACCGGACCCTTCGGGCGGCTGGTCAATCCGAAGAGATCGACATGGTGGCCACAGCTCCTGCGATGCAGAATGTGGTGGCCCAACTTGAAGTCATTGCCGAAGCCAATGCAGATGTGCTTCTCACGGGCGAGTCAGGCGTGGGCAAAGAGGTGGCAGCCAAATGGATCCACGAGCATTCTCCACGAAAAGATGGTGGCTTCTTGGCCGTCAACTGCGCGGCTTTGCCGGGTCCCTTGCTGGAGAGCGAACTTTTCGGCCATGAGAAAGGGGCCTTCACGGGAGCAGCGGAGCGCCGCCTTGGGCGTTTTGAACTGGCCGATGGCGGCACCCTGTTGCTCGATGAAATCGGAGAGCTTGATTTGGCATTGCAGTCCAAATTGCTTCGAGTTCTTCAAGAGCGAACGTTTGAGCGGGTCGGTGCAAGCCGTTCGATTCGAACCGACGTTCGGGTGATCGCGGCCACCAATCGTGACTTGGCGGCCGAAGTCCGGGCGGGCCGGTTCCGCGAGGACTTGTTGTATCGCTTGAATGTGTTGCCCGTGCATTTGCCGCCCCTGCGTGATCGCCGGGAAGACATCATCGTTCTGGCCGACCGCTTCTTGGCGGCGGCCGCCCGTCGCGATGGTCGCCCGGTGCCGTCGTTGGCTACAGATGCCCAGCATGCTCTGGTGTCTTACCACTGGCCAGGCAATGTCCGCGAGTTGAAGAATATTTGTGAACGGGCCGCGGTGTTGTGTCGCAGCTCTGAAGTTCCTGGGCGGGTGGTTGCCCCTTGGCTCGGTGGAAGCAACGGCGGAGAGGAGGTGGCGGTTGAGATTGAAATTCCGGCCGCTGTGGGCTCCGAATCCTCCTCATTGCCCACCTGGATCTGCGATGGGCAGGGCAAAACGCTCGAGGTTCTTGAGCGCGAGACCATCCTGGCCACGCTTGAGGCTTGTGGCGGCCATCGCCAGAACACCGCGCGTGCATTGCGCATTGGGGTTCGAACCCTGGGGCTGAAATTGCGCAAATGGAAGGATGAGGGGCTCATTGCCCAAGATCGATAGTCGGAACGTTATTTGCAGGACAATCACACAGGCCATGACCACACCCATTCAAAGTTCGGCACCCGGCAGCCTCGGCGCCCTTCATGCGGCATTCCGGTTCAGCGCTCAGCGTCATGAAGTTCTGGCGGACTCGGTGGCCAATTTGGACACGCCCAACCACCGGCCTCAAGATCTTGATGTGGTCTCGTTCCAAAAATCGTTGTCTCAGGCCATCGATGCCAAGCGAGATGTGGACGCGGCACGTTTGGACCCCAAACTGCTCCCCGTGGCCTCACCAGGACGTGTTGCGATTGGGGGCGAATTGCTCTCTCACGACGGATCTGACCGATCCCACGAAGTGTTGGCGCAACGAATGACTTCAAACCTCCTCCGGTTCCGTGCCCTTGCTGGCATGATTCGTGGCCGTTGGGACATGCTTGGCACCGTCACTCGGGGGCGGCTTTGAAAATTTCCGTAGGGCAATCGCATCAGACAGGATGAACCATGGACCTCTCTCTTAGCATTTCAACCAGTGGCATGATTGCCCAGCGGCGGCGTCTGGAAGTGGCTTCGCAAAATCTTGCCCATCAGTTCACCCTCCTCGATGCTGAGGGGAATTACGCACCTTACGAACGGCGTGAAATTGTCTTTGAGCCAAATGAAAAAGGGGGGGTCCGGGCGGCCGAAGTTCGCGTCAGCGAGACGCCGCTCCGCATGAAATTTGACCCAACCCACGCCTTTGCCAACGCCGATGGGTATGTTGAGGTGCCCAATGTTGATCCGGTGGTGGAAAATCTTGAGGCCATGGTGGCCCTTCGTTCGTACCAAGCCAACGCGCAGGCGGCAGAAATTGGCAAGTCCATGATCCAAACTGCCATTGAACTCATTGCCTGAACAGGAGAATGCCCATGACCAGTCCAGTTCCTCCTGATCCCATTGGTTTGATTCGCCCTGCAGGGCTTCCCAATCCCGCCGGGGCACCCAAGTCCATTGATACCAATGGGAAAGAGTTTGGAGATGTCCTTCGCGACCAACTCGAAGCGGTCAACGCGCTCTCCGTCCGAGCCGAGCAGGCCCAGGAAGATTTTGCTGCCGGCAAGCGAAGTGATCTCGAAACCGTGGTGGAACAAACCCGGGAGGCCGATGCCGCGGTTCGAATGGTGGTCCAAGTCCGAAATCAATTGCTTGAAGCCATAGAAGAAATCAAGCAAGTCAGGCCGTAATGCCGATGAGTCTATGACCACATCGGGCAGGAGGCCCGATGGTGCGGCACCCATGGTGCACACCGGTCGGCATGGAGGCCCGCATGGCGACAATCGCTGATTCTTTTCAATCTCTCCGCACCAAGCTTGGTGCCCTCGATCCTCAAGCGAGGATGCTTGCGGCGATGGGCGCGGTGGTCTTGGTTGGCGTGGTCTGGTTTGCGGTCGCTGCTTTGCAGGGGGACCCCATGGTGCCCGTTGGATTGAAGAATCGCGACCCCAAGGCGTTCCAAGTCGCGTTGACCAAAATTCAGCAGGCCCAGATCACCCACGAAGTGCGTGGTGACAACGAGATTTACGTCGCCGACCAAGATCGGTCACTTGTGGAGGCTCGACTCGCCGAGTCGGGTGTTCTTGATCCCCAACGCTTGGATATGGAGAGTGCCATCGGGGAGCGCAGTCCTTTTGAATCTGATGAAAGCTACCGCACGCGTCTGCTGGTGGCCACTCAGAATCGACTCTCAAACATCTTGTCCAATTTTGATGATGTTTCTGCCGCCGAAGTGGTCATCGCGCAGCCCAACCGTCGTGGGTTGGGCCGCAGCGCTGTGGTGCCCACTGCTTCCGTTCAGTTGCGTTCTCGATCTGGTGAAGTCTCTGTCGAGCTGGCCACGAGTGCCGCTGGTTTGGTTGCTGGTGCGGTTCCAGGTCTCGTGCTGGAAACCGTCCGTGTTACCGATGCTGCAAGTGGCATGCTGGTTCCAGTGGAAGCGCCAAGCCGCAGTGGTTCCGCAGCCCAGCGACTGGCCCAGACCCTTGAGGATCGGTACGAGGCCGACATTCGAGATTTTCTCAGTGACATTCCCGGCATCAAGGTTCTGGTTCGGGTGACGACCAATGCTGATCGCCGCCGGACCGAGCGGAGAAGTTTGGAGGATGGAAAGACCGTCGAAATGGAATCGACCGAGTCCTCGGCAGAACCAGTTGAGCCAGCCGGGGGCACGCCAGGCATTCGCGCCAACACTGGGTCTTCGGTATCGCCTCCAACCCGGGTTGCTCGATCAGAGCGGGAACAGTCTCGGCGAATGTTGAACGCGCTGCCCGGGGAATCCACATTGAGTGAGTTGGACTCAGGCACCAAGATCGAACGTATTTCGTGCTTTGTTCGGATCCCTCGTGCGGTGTTTGCGGCTTCCGCACCCGGTGCGGACTCAAGTGAAGGTGCAGCAGAGGCCTATGAGCAAAGCATCGAAGCGGATATTGCCAAGATTCAGAAAGGCCTGGAAGGCATCATTCCGCCCGAAGAAGGCACCGTTGAAGTGGTCTTGGATGACCTGGGACGCCGTGCCGGAAGTCCCTTGCCATCGAACGGTGTGTTGACGGTTGGAGAAGCTTCTGGCTTTGCCGCTTGGACCGACAATCTCTTGGCGGGAGTGTTGGGTGTGGCTGTCTTGTTGGTGCTCTGGCGTGTCCTTGCGACTTCAGGCGGCGGTGACACTCCGGCCGATTCAAGCTTCCTCGAAGAACTGGACCTTGATGAAGCCGAACAGGCCCGCTTGCAAGATATCGAAGCATTGATCAAAGAGAATCCTGATGAGGCGGTGGCGGGCTTCTTGGGCTTGGTCCGTGGGAAGGAGCCTGCCGCGTGAAAGATGCGATGGATTCCAAACGTCAAGCCGCACTGGTTTGGCTGAGTTTGTCGCCCAAGGCAAAGCAGGTCATGCAAGACCGGCTGGGTGACTTTCCCGAAGAGGTACGAATGCTGGCTGAAGAGTTGAACGCCATCGAATCCGCTTCGCGCGAAGAGGTCAAAGTCGCCATTGATGGTTTTTATGAAACCCGCATGGAGAATCGATACGTTCGCCACGGTGGGCACGCGCAAGCGCGAGCGTTTGTCGAAGGGGCGGTCGATTCTGAAGAGGCCGGTCGAATCATGGCTCCCATCGAGAGGAAAGCGCCACGCCGAAAGCCTTTCTCTTCGGTGGCCAGCAAACTGGGAGGGGCAAAACTCTTGGAGTTTATTCGAGACGAGCACCCCCAGACCTTGGCGGTCATTCTTTCCCACTTGCCAACCACCCAACAGCAAGATGTCATGGCGGCACTTGAAACTGATTTGGCCGCTGAAGTGGCACAACGCATTGCGACCATGGATCGCATGGTGCCTGAAACCGTCGCCTTGGTAGAGGATGCTCTCAACAGCCGCTTGCAAACCATGACCAAGAGTCAAGCGGAAGAAATCGGTGGGGCCGACACCGTGGCCAGCATGATCGGTGGTTTGACGCCGGAACAACAGGTGGCCATTTTGGAGCAGTTCGAAGAACCCCTGCGTCGACAGATTCAAGAACTGCTGTTGAAGTTCGAAGATTTGTTTGCTCTCGAGGGCAAAGAATTTGACGAAGTCTTCACCAAGGGATTCACGCCACCTGAGTTGGCGCTGGCCACCTACGAATCTCCTGAGCAACAGAACATGGTTTTGGCCAATCTCGGAGACAAAGCCACCACCTCATTTGAAGAAGCTTTGGAGGAATACCGGTCGGGTCGGGTCAAAGTAAAAGACGTCCGTGAAAAGCAGGCTGAAATCATCAAGCATGCACGCCAACTCGAACAAGAAGGCATGATCTCGCTGGGTGGTGATGAGGAATTCCTTTAATGGGCTTGCGGAAAGCGGCATCTCGAGCCGAACCTCTGTTGGTTGACCTGTCGGAACTCGGGGACTCCACCCGCCGAGTTCGTCAGCAAGCCGAAGCACAGGCCAAAGCTGTTCGCGATCGGGCTGCGAAAGACGCTCAAACTTTGCGTGATGAGGCCAAGACGGTTGGCTTCGATGATGGATACGCCGCTGGTTTGTTGGAGGGACGTGCTGAAGGGATACGACAAGCCGAAGCGGCCCGAGCCGAAGAGTTGCAGGATTTGGTAAATCAACTTCAACAGGCTGTGGGTGATGTGATCGCTCAAACCGAATCATGCGAATCAGCCTTTGCTCGTGTGGTGCCCGAGGTGGTGCAGGATCTGGTGCGAAAGATCCTCCCCACCGCGGCCCTCACGCGTCCTGAATTGGTGCGTGACCACGCCTTGGCTCTGGCCCAGCAGGTCCCGGCTCCCAGAAGTCTTCGTATTTATGTTTCTCCTGACGCTTACCAGAGAATGCATTTGGATTTGCCATCATTGCTGCAAGACCTTGGCCCACGTGAACGCGTCGAACTGTTGGCCGACGAGGCGTTGCAACCCGGAGACGTCCGGCTGGAGCATGGTACGGGGGTGATCGATGGCCGAATCTCCGAAGCGATCGATCGATTGGCGGAGGAGTTGTTGTCGTGACCGCCACGGCACACAAGACGTTGTCCGAATTCTCCGGCCTTGTCCGAGACCGTATTGCTTCGGTTGATCCTTTTCTTCGGTCCGGTACGGTCTCTGAAGTTCGGAACGATGCCGTCAGGGTTCGTGATTTGTTGGTAGGCGTGGGACATCCGGTGTGCTTTTCGTCTGGTGTCGGTGGCGAGGTTGTCGCCGCCTCTGAAGAGGACGTGGTCGTGGCTCTGGATCAACCAGCCGAAGGGTTGAAACCCGGCGATCAAGTGACCGCGGCTCAACGTGGCGTGGGGATTGGCTTTGGACCTGAGTTGCTGGGCCGGGTCATCGATGCTCGGGGGTGTCCCATCGATGGAGGTCCACCACTGACGGGCTTGCCCCAGCGTGCATTGGCCAACCCAAACCCTTTGGCTTTGGAGCGTCCGTTGATCGAGGACCCACTGCCAACAGGTGTTCGTGCCATTGATGCAATGGCCACCATAGGGGCGGGCCAACGGATGGGTATTTTTGCGGGGCCCGGTGTTGGAAAGAGCACACTCCTTGGGCAAGTTGTTCGACATGCTGAAGTTGAAGTCAGTGTGATCGCTTTGGTTGGTGAACGAAGTCGTGAAGTACGAGAGTTCATTGATGATGTGCTGGGCCCTGAGGGTTTGGCGAATTCTGTGGTGGTGGTCGCCACAGGGGAAGAAACTCCTTTGCGGCGGTTTCGGGCGGCCAAGGCCGCGTGCGCGATTGCCGAAGGGTTTCGAGCATCGGGAAAAGAGACGTTGCTGGTGATGGATTCTTTAACACGCGTGGCCCACGCGGTACGTCAACTTGGCTTGGCCGCTGGTGAACCGCCAGCCACCCGAGGCTATCCGCCTTCGGTCTTTCAACATCTGGCCGAGTTGGTTGAACGGTCCGGACGGATCAATGGTCCACAGGGCTCCGTGGGTATCACCGGCCTTTTTACCGTGCTTGTTGAAGGAGATGATGAAACCGAACCGGTCGGGGATGCGGTCCGGGGTTTGTTGGATGGTCATATTCGATTGGATCGGCGGCGCGCGGATGCGGGGCAATACCCAGCCATCGATCCCGTGGGATCCCGTTCTCGGTTGATGGAACGTGTATGCGACCCCATCCATCGGCAAAGTGCACGAACCATGCGAGCAGGGTTTGCCGAACTGGACGAGGTGGCCGAACTTCGCGCTGTGGGGGCGTACCAACCTGGAAGCCATCCATTGCGTGACCGGGCAGTGCAACTTGAATCGGTGTTGAATCAGTTTTTGATGCAGGAGCCGACAGAACAGTCTGAGTACCCTTCGACCCTTGACGTGCTGCAAAAAATAGCTGGTGCTTTGGAGGGTGATGGATGAAGCGTTTTCGGTTTCAGCTTGATGCCCTTCTGCTCAAACTCGAGGCTGATGAGCGTGCCGCCCACGAGTCTTTGGCGGTGTTGCAGCGGTCCCGAACCATGCAGCAAGATCGACTTCGAGAGATTGCTCAGCAAAATCGGGATGATCTGCAGGAGCAGACTTCCGACCTGATTGGTTTGGTCAATCCTGACCAGGTTCGTCATCGTGCGGCCCGTACGTTTTCACGTACACGTGAAGCCGATCGGCTGGTGCTGGAGATCGCGGCCGGTGAACCAGCCTTTCGTGAAGCCGAGCAGCGGCTGGCGGAAGTGCGACGCGAACGTCGTCAATACGAAAGACTGCGTGAGCGTCGCCTTGCGGCCCACCGCTTCGAATCGAAACGCCGTGAACAAATTGAAATGGACGAGATTGCCCAACGAATGGGCTCTGCACAAACCAAGCGACGGAGGATGGCATGACGCAAGGCGAGAATCCATGGTTTCGGGTGCTTGGGGGAGTAGCCATTGTCAACGTCTTGGTGATACTGGGTCTGTTGGCTTGGTTGCGCGTCGAGGGTCGTCTTGATGTCGATCGGGTGCAGCAAATTGCCGCAGTCTTGCAACCCATTCAGCCAACCGACGATGTTGAACCCGAGCCCCAAAGGCTGGTCGCAGAATCTGGGGAAGCGTTGGTTTTTGCTTCGTCTCACTTTGTGATTGGCAAACTTTTTGACCAAGTCAAGGAGCAAGAGCGATTGATCGCGGAGAAGGATCTGGAATTGGCCAGTCAACAAGATGACATTTCATCCTTGGAAGACGTGATATCCACCCAACGCAAATTGCTCGATGAGGATCCTGAAGTGGACCTGTTTGCCATCGGTAAGGCGATGGCGGCGGATTATGCCGGGCTGCCCTCTGAGGCCGCGCAGCAATTGCTGATGTTGTACGCCGGAAGCCCCGAGAAAGCGGCCGGGCTGTACAGCACATTGGGCGGTGTGGACCTTCAGGATGTGATTCGGGCCCTTCACAAAGAGGATCGGGCGGAGGTGGTACAAGACTTGCAACGTCTTAAGCATGAGCATGCCTCTCGTGCCCGCCAACCTTCCACCATCAGCTCTGCCGAATCGCCCGAGTCCGTCTCGCCCCGCTGACGCTTCATCAAAGTTTGTTCTTTCCAAGACAGGTGGCGCTGAGGTCGAAGGATCTGAGGCCAGCGTGCCGGTGGGGGACAGTGGATCCGTCGCGAGAAAAAGCGTCGAATCTGGTGACGGCTCTGGTGCTCACCATGGAATTGGAGCCAACGCTCCTTCAGCGGGGGAGGGAGACGCTGACGCGACCCCATCTTCAAGCGCTGGCGAGGCAGAAGCTTCTTCAGAGTTCGGGTCGCAGTCCGTGGAGCTGCCTCCAGCGCCTCAAATGCCTCCTGCAACGGTCCATTCGGTCTCGAATCCTCTTCCCGAGTTGGAGTTGGTGTCTCAGGTCGCTGACAAGGAGGGAATGGCTCCAGCCGCGTCGGAACGAAAAGTTGGCCCGCAACTGCTCGCTTCGATGACCCGTGTTGATACTGCGGGGCAGCAGCAGGCAGAGCTTGGCCTGAACCCTGCCCAGCAAGGTGCTGTCGTTGGCTCATCTTCAGAGGGCATGTTGGATCTAGATTCGGCGCCACCAAATGAACTGGATTCAAAGACGAGGAAGCCATCTGATCTTTCTGCTCCTCCCGAACGTGTTGATGGCCCGCGGCCTCAAGACGTGAACATCACTGGTCGGGGTCAAGAGCACTCGGCAGGAGACGGCAGGCAATTCTCAAGTCGTTCGGCGGCAAGCAGAACAAAGGTTCTGACTGGAGATCTTCGGGAAGCTGATCAGAGTGTGGCTCAGATTGAATCAGACTCGACGCGGCCAACTCGTGCTGAGCGTCCAGAGGTTCATGGGGCCCGACTCTCTCTCGCAGAGAAGGACGGCGAGGCATCCAAATCACCGACTCGGAACGAGCGGGCAAGCGCGGCTTCGGCTTCGGCTTCGTTTGAGTCTTCCCTGCCTGCTCGAGAAGTGGCGGGGGAGCCAGTTCAGGCGGTTCCTCAGGGCGCCGCCTCCCAGCCGACGAAAGTGAATTCATCGGGGCAAAGCATGAATTTCAGTGGCGGTCTGGCTGAGGTTGTTGACCCTGGAGCCGCAGAAGACGTTCCAGCTTCTGTCAATCTCACCCGAAGGGCCCTTCGTTCGTTGGGCCGCGGGCATGGCGGGGCGACGGTGGTGCAACTCCGTCCGGCGCAATTTGGAAAAGTGACCGTCCGGGTGCAGCTGGAAGAGGGACGGGTTCAAGCCGACTTGGTCGCCCGTACGCCTGAAGCCGCCCGGGTCCTTGGCGAACACCTCCGATTGCTGCGTGACAGTTTGGAGCAGAAAGGTCTTGTTGTGGATCGACTTGAAGTTCGTGAGGAATCGAAGGTCGAGTCATCTCGGTTGGACCAGCACAACGAGAACGACGCCGATGAGGATCGGTCCAGGGGTGAGCGTGATCGTCAGGAGGGTGAGACCTCTTCCAAACGATCTTCACCACAGATATTGGATCAGCTGGACGATCGGGTAAATGAATTTGGCCAAGTGTTGATGGCCGCAGAGGAGCAAGTATGAGCGCGATTCAATTTGGTGGTGCCTCTGGCGCTGGTGGAACCCCTGATGCCTTTGGTGCACTGGGGAGTGAAGAGTTCTTGCAAATTATTTTGACGGAACTGACCAGCCAGGATCCTCTTTCTCCAAATGACACGTCGGCCCTCCTCGATCAGATTTCGACGATTCGTTCGATCGAGAGTGACATCGCTTTGGGAGATCGTCTGGATGCGATTGTCACTGAGAATCAACTGACCAGTGCCGCGGGGATGATCGGGAAATTTGTCTCGGGGTACGCAGAAGGTTGGGGGAATGTGACGGGATTCGTCGTCGCAGCTCTTCGGCAGGGTGATTCGGTTGCGATCGAACTCGATACCGGTTGGATTGTCCCTCTGCAAAATGTGGAAGTCGTCTTGGAGCCCGAGTCCATTCCTGAAGGTCCCGAGGTTCCAGAAGAACCAGAAGAGCCAACCACTCCGGATTCCCCAGAAAATCCACCACAACTGCCCGGCAACAGTGGCGCGTCCGCGCAACAATTGCCACCACAAGTGGACACAGATGTGGTCCAAGGAGAGTCATCAGGACTCGGATAACTCTGGCACAGGGTTTGCATACATCTCTTGAACGACTTATTGAACGTCGATTTGATTTCAACCATCTCCGCAGGAAGCAACGATGCCGTCAACCACTTCGCTTTACACCGGACTTTCCGCCCTCTCCGTCAACTCTCAACGCCTTGATTCCATTGGTAACAACATTGCCAATGTGAACACCACGGCGTTCAAAAGCAGTCGCATGCTGTTCAGCAGCCAATTTGCTCGGACACTTGGGGTTGGGACTGCACCGGGCGCTTTCACAGGCGGTACAAATCCGAGCCAAGTCGGTCTCGGGGTTGGTGTGGGCGGAACCCAAAAGAACTTCTCCTCTGGAGCGATCAGTGTTACGGGCCGTGCAACCGATGTTGCTATCGAGGGTGATGGCTTCTTTATTGTCGACCTTGCTGGTGAGCGGTTGTACAGCCGATCTGGCGCGTTCGAACTCAATGAGAGCAACGAGTTGGTCAGCATCAATGGGGGACGAATTCAAGGATTCGGCGTGGATGAAAACTTCCAAGTCCAAGCTGGAGAATTGGCAC
This sequence comes from Phycisphaeraceae bacterium, assembly GCA_004213555.1. Classification (GTDB taxonomy): domain Bacteria; phylum Planctomycetota; class Phycisphaerae; order Phycisphaerales; family SM1A02; genus UBA8653. The sequence continues at coordinate 43,095 of SHAP01000002.1, forward strand.
CTTTAACCATTCCAGTTGGCACCTTGACTCTCGCGGAAGCAACCAATCAAGTTGAATTCAATGGCAACCTTGATGCAGATGGCGACGTGGCCACGACAGGAGCCGTTGCCACCAGCGCGGGTCTGTACTCCGACGTGCTGCTTGGAACGCCCATCGATGAAACTTTCGATCTCACCGTGCCAGGGAACACCATCTACATGGCCGATCCCAATGGCACGGCCGCGATCGCGTTGGAAGGGGGTGAGCCAGGTCCCATCATCACTATCGGTGGGATTGAAAAAGCGGGACAAGATCTTGGAACCCATACTTTCCAGTTCACCGCGAACGCTGCAAGCTCTAGCGCTGATGCAACCGGAAGCACCATGGGCGATTTTATGAATTGGCTTGAAACCACTTTGGGTTTGACCAGTGAAGATGGCTTGGGTGGGGGAATAGCAATGGATCCGGCGACCGGTGGATTGGTGGTGACCAGCAATGAAGGGACAGCCCAAGCACTTGACCTTGAATCCAGCGATTTCACGGTGTCCAACAACGGCACCGGTGCAACGCAACCATTTATGTTCAGCGACACCGCGGAAGCCACCGGCGAGTCGGTGCGGACCTCCTTCGTTGTGTATGACTCATTGGGCGCCCCGTTGACGATTGACATGACCATGGTCCTGCAGTCGACCGATCCCAACGGAGGTTCAACCTGGGCGTGGGTTTCTGAAACCGATGACACTGACACTTTGGGTCGTATTGTTGGCTCAGGGACGCTGAACTTTGACAGTGAGGGACGACTGGATTTCGTTGATGGCAACGCTCTGTCTATCGTCCGCGACAACGGGGCGGATTCGCCGTTAGACATCACCATTGAGTTCGGTGGTGACCAGCAAGGAGAACTTTCTGCCTTCGCGTCTTCTGTCAGTTCGCTGGCCGCGGTCAGTCAAGATGGTTCGGCCCTCGGTACGTTGGCCAACTGGTCGGTCGCAGAAGATGGCACCATTCTGGGAGCATTTACCAACGGGCTCACTCGTGAATTGGGCGCCATTGCCTTGGCCCGGTTCTCGAACAATGGCGGCTTGGTCGATCAAGGTGGCGGCTACTTTGGGGTTGGTCCAAACTCTGGAGAACCGTTGGTCGGTCGTCCTCTGGACTTCGGCAACGGACGATTGCTTGGTGGCTCTTTGGAGCTGTCCAACGTGGATTTGTCCCAGGAATTCATTGACATGATTCTGGCCCAGACCGGATACAGCGCTGCCTCACGTGTGATCACGACCACCGATGAGCTCATGGAACAACTCCTCCTGATTGGTCGCTAAAGCTTGGGTTCTCCCAGCTTGTCGACTTCAACTGGGTTCAATACCGTCGACTTGATCGGTTGGTGACGCTCGATGCCGGAAGGTTGCCCGCTCGATCATCAACTCGAGCGACTGGCACACCAAGTCAATTTCTTGGCTGGAAAGTCCGGCGTAAAACGGCAGCGCAATGGTTCGTCCTGAGATCGAGTCCGCCACAGGGGTATTGTTGGCGTTGGGCTCACATCGTCCTTGCCAAGCTGGAGTTTGTGGTATCGATGGGAAGTATTTGGCACACGAAATTTCGTGGCCCGCCATGGCTTGGATGACTTCATCTCGCACGGTTGCGTTCCACCGTCCCGTGAGACGAACACAATATGCGAACCAGGACGGCCGACTCGCTTTTTCGACACTGGGGAGAACAAGTTCAATGTTTCCGGAAAGTCGGGCGGTGTATTGGGCCGCCACTGCTTCACGCTGGTCAAGAATCTCATCCAATCTCGACAGTTGCGCGTTGCCCAAAGCGCCTGACATCTCGTCGAGTCGGAAGTTCCACCCCGGTCGCACGAAGGTTGATCCATCTTCCCCACGCCCATGGTTGGCCAACGAACGGCATCTCTCGGCCAGTCGGGTGTCATCGGTAACAATCACTCCACCTTCACCGGTGGTGATCTGTTTGTTGGGATAAAAACCAAAGACCGAAGCACGGCCGAACCCGCCCACCGGTCGGCCGGAAATACGTCCCCCGATTCCTTCACAGGCATCTTCAACCAGGGGGATTTCATGGGCAGCGCACAACGCCTCCAGCTCGGGCATCCCTGCAGGGTTGCCGAAGGTTTCCGCAGCCAACACCGCTCGAGGTTTGAGTTCCAACAGTTTGGCGACCGAATTCAGGTCCACATTCAAGGTACGCGGATCGCAATCTGCGAAAAGGGGTGTCGCCCCCAAGGACCAGACCGCATTGGCCATGGCCACAAAACCAAACGCTGGTACGACGACTTTGTCACCGGCCCCAATTCCAAGCGCGGCGAGAACCAAAGTGAGTCCAGCGGTTCCTGAAGAACAGGGAATCCCGGAGTTCCGTTGGGAAAGTTCTGCCACCGACTTGGCAAACTGTTCGACCCGAGGGCCACTGGCCAACACGGGCGAACGCAAAACATCCAGAACCGCTTGACGTTCGACTTCGCTCAAACTGGGTTTGGCCAATGGAATGGCATTGCTCATCGACGTTCAGCCTGCAACGCGCTGCGACGTACTCGGTCGATCAAAAGTCGCATGGGGACTTCACCTTGTTCCGGAAGAGAATGGGTGGACTCGTCGAGTTCCAGAGACTTGGTGATGCGCTTTGCCGCGCCATGGACGGTGGAGTGACGTTCTCGCCCCAGTTGGTGCGCGATTTCTGGCCATGACAACGTTGTGAGATCTCGAAGGAGGTAGGCAGAGACTCCTCGAGCGAGCGTAATACGTCGGTGTCGGCTGTTGCCAAGAAGTTCATGGCGGGGGATGTTCAAAGCTTCGCACACGGCGTTGACGACATCGGCCGGGCGCACGGGTCGGGGTGCCGCAGCCGCGCCGAGTGTTCGGATCACCAATTGCAAGCCGATGGTCTCACCCGTGCCTTCGAGTCGGGCCATGGCGTCGAGACGGGTGAGTGCCCCTTCAAGTTCTCGCACCGTACCAAGGGTCCGTTCTACCACCAATTCAGCGGCGGCTGGTTCAAGTCGCAACCCTCGCCGATTTGCCAAGTGATTCACGATGGCCAGGCGGGTGGTGACGTCCGGGGACTCGATGTGTACCACCATGCCCGAGACGCAACGAGAACTCAATGCTCGTGAAAATGCTTTGAAGCGATTGGGGTGTCCATCTCCCGCCAGCAACAATTTGGTGCCGTGGAGCAGGCAGGCGTCCAGCATGTGCAAGAACTCGTTTTGCGTGCCTTCCTTGTGCGAGAAGAAGTGAACGTCATCGATGGCCAAGAGATCCAGAGTTCGCAGTTGTTGGCGGAATCGTTCCAGATCGTGTTCGCGTACGGCGCGGATGTATTCGTTTGTGAACTGCTCGGCAGAGTAGTAGCGGATTCGACTGAACTGAGCAGAAGCAGCTCGCACTGCACCCTGAAGCAGGTGGGTTTTGCCAACGCCGCAATCGCCATGCAAAAACAAGGGTGACATGGGTGAGGCATGTTGGGGGTCTTCGAGGAGTCGACACACCGACCGGTACGCCAGCTGATTGCTGGGACCTTCGACAAAGTGCTCAAGTTGTCGGTACGCGGCCATTGGTCCGGCGTGGCTGTGACGGATCTGATGGTTGGAAGAAGGTCCGCGACTTGGATTCCATTTGGATTTGGAAGCTTCGGTTGACGGCTGTGACTGCGACGACTTTCCTGCGGATCGTGGTGTTCCAGTCGAATCCTTGGCACCCTCGGCTGGGGAACATTCCGTCGATTCAACAGAGTCATCTTGTCGGACACAGATTCGCCAAGGAGGCTTGCGTTCACTGCGAATTCCTTTGCAAGCCACCCTCAACTCAGGGATAAATTTGGTTTCCACCCACCGGGCGGCGAAGGCATTGTCAACTTCAATCACCACCGATTGTGAATCTTGCCCGTGCTCCCCAGCTTGAACGCTGGCGCTGGCATTGCCCAGCCACCGGTCATACTTCGTTTCCCCAAGTTCTCGACGCAGTGTTCCCAGGATGGCGGCCTCGTGTTCGCGTTGGCTCAGTCCGGGTGATTGCGGCATCGGGGGCCTCGTACAAGAAGTGTTGGTCCAGCATCCAAGTCTTGGAAGAAGACGCAGTGATAGACAGTCAACATCGAAGATGTTGGCTTGGGAAAAACTCGCGGTTGGTGATCTGGTCGAAGCCTGGTCACCGACGAGCAACGTCGATGGGCAGCCATGCCTGTACCGAGCAGACTTGCTTTGGATGATTTGACTCGGTTGAGAGCCAGCGTTCAATGCGAATCTGTCGGTGTCGACGAGTCCTTGTCGAGGTGCAGAACATTACCGAAAGTTAACACGCCTGCAAGTCGGTCGGTTGATAAAAATGCAGATTGCGTCGCTAACTTAAATTGGTGCATGCGGTAAAAGATTTTGGACTGGTTGTCTTGCCCAACGACCAACCATTCGGGCAGAAGATGTGGATAAGTCGTGGTGAATCTGGGACCCCTGTTGGACGATGCTTTGGTGAAGAGTTCAAACTTCCCGCCGCTTCGGCAATCGCGTGATCTGTGGCGGTCGCTTAACGGATTTCTGCAATCCATGCAACTCGTGATTCGCGTGGTTGGAGGTCAAATTTTCGATACAGCTTGAGGGCTGGCGTGTTGCGCCGGTCAACGTGAAGCGACAGGGGCAACTTGCGTGAAATCGCAATCTCGCTGGCTTTGGCCATGAAGTGTTGTCCCAGTCTTTTCCCCCGAAATTTGGGCACCACGCCCACGTACAGCACCTGCAGCAGATGCCGTTCTGGACTTTCGGCCAAAAGCAAAACCCCCACCAGTTCTTGTTCGATTTTTGCCGCCAGCCATTTGTGTTTCACCCCAGATGCTTCGTGCCCGATCAGAATATCTTCAGGTTCTCGTCGCCCACGGAGCCCCGGGCAGTCTTTGGCGTCGACGTACGTCTCCAAAAGCACAGTGTGCAGCGCTTGACTCTCAAGATCACCGCAGTCGCACCATGTGATGCTCGATCGGAGGGATGCTGGTGGCCCACTGGGCTTTGCTGGTTCTGGAATCGTGACAGTGCGGAGGAACTGCAATTCAGCCAACCATTCCATCCCACCCAATTTGGCCGCCTCGGCGGTGCCCACCGCCTCGGGAACGTGCACCAGTTGGGCCAAGTGGTTGCCGGTTTGGCGTCCAGATTTCAATGCGGCCTCAAGGCAACGTCCGGTGGGTGTCGGATCGTCTGCGGGACCAAGTGGCGTTCCCAAAAGCATTTCAATTCGGCCCGGTCGAGGCAGCGTCAGGACGGCCCCAAGGGGGGTGCCGATTGGGCCTGCACACCACAGACGGGCCCGCTCTTCGCGAAGGGTCTTCCGCAGTCCCCGTACGGTTGAAGGTGCTGGCGGGCCTGCACTCGGTGGTGTGAGCAGCCTTGCCAAAGCCGCATCCAGCTCTTTGGGTTCCGGGGATCGAGGGTGAAATGGATCTGTCATGGAAAGATCTGGCCTTGGATGGCGGGCATTCGAGTGATTTTGGGTACAGTAGTCCGTCTACAAGGGAGCCTTCGAATGCCACTGAAGACCGTACTTTCTGCTGCCATGTTGTTGTGTGCCTCTACCGCCTTCATCGCGGCGGACTCTGCAGCGGCGTATCCAGTGCCCAAGCCGGTTCCAACTGCGTGGGAATTGAAGTGCACCCCTGGTGTTCTCAGGTTGTTCGCGGATCCTGCAGACGGCAAGTTGTATTGGTACATGACGTATCAAGTGCAAAATTCGTCTGGCCGAGACCAGATCTGGGTCCCTGACATGACATTGTTCAGTGACACCGGAGTCATAAGCAAAGCAGGTGTGGGTGTCCCTGGCCGAGTAAGCGAGTCCATTCGCGCACTTCAAGGCAATGCTCTTTTGGAGACCCAGGACGAAATCATCGGTGATCTTCGTCAAGGTGCGGAGTATGCCCGTGATGGATTGGCGGTTTGGCCGGTCCTCAATGATCGAGCCAACGAGGTCAGCATTTTTGTTGCAGGTCTTTCTGGCGAGACTGCCCGCGAGTTCCACCCCGTCACTGGTGAAGCGGTCATTCTGCGAAAATCGCTCCATCTGAAATTCATGGTGGATGGCGATCTGGAAGGCCGTTTGGCCATGCCAGCAACTCTGATGGCCTCTGAATGGGTCATTCGGTAACCCTTTCAGGCTGATTTTTGGGGGGAGGGGGCCTGTGTTCCAGGGAACCATTGCTGGACAAGAGGCTTGCTCTTGTCTAATATTTGGAGTTCGGCTGATGATGGCCGTGGAGGATTTGCTGTGGCACACAAGAAGGGTCAAGGCTCTACTCAAAATGGTCGCGACTCCAACCCGCAGTTCCGGGGCATCAAGCTCTACGGCGGGCAAGTCGCTCAATCCGGCAGCATCATCGTGCGTCAGTGCGGCACCAAGTTCCACCCTGGACACCTCGTTCGAATGGGCAAGGACAACACGCTTTACGCAGTGTCCAACGGTACAGTGCGATTCCGCGGCCGTTACGTCGACTTGATTCCTTCTGACGAAGGTGTTGAGGCATTCGCCGCAGCGGGCTCTGCCTCCAAGTGATTCGGTGAGCTCTTCGTTCGCCCCGGAAAAATTCCATCGGCACTGTGTCGGGTTTTTTGTTCCAGTCACGCGTCAACGCCTCAAATTGAAACCAAGAATCGATGTTTGCTGATCGGGTCAAAATCTTTTGCCGGGCCGGTCGAGGCGGAGATGGATCCTCATCGATGCGTCGGGAAATGTTTGTTCCCAAAGGCGGGCCCGATGGTGGGGATGGCGGACGTGGCGGCTCGGTCTGGTTGGTGGCCGATGGCTCATTGAATGAGTTCTCTCACCTCATGCACCGACCACACCTTCGAGCGGCCCACGGTGCTCACGGTCGGGGTCGAGACTGCTTTGGTGCTTCGGCGGAGGATCTGGAAGTTCTCGTTCCCGTGGGCACGATTGTTCGGGATGACCAAGGCCACCAATTGGCCGACTTGGTGGAGGTGGGTCAGCGATTTGAAGCAGCCAAGGGGGGACGTGGTGGATTGGGGAACCTGAATTTTGTCTCCGCCACCAACCAGGCTCCGACCGAATGCACGCCGGGGGAGCCTGGAGAAGAGCGAGAACTCGATCTTGAGTTGCAGTTGATTGCCGACTGCGGACTGGTCGGTCTGCCAAACGCGGGCAAAAGCACCTTCTTGGCGCAGGCCACTTCGGCGGACCCGCGCATTGCCGATTACCCATTCACCACATTAAGTCCGCACCTTGGGGTGGCGGCCCTTGAAGGCGATCGTCAATTGGTCCTGGCGGATATTCCTGGTTTGATTGAAGGGGCCGCGGAGGGTGCAGGACTGGGACATGATTTTTTGCGTCACGTCGCCCGGACCAGAGTGTTGATCCATGTCGTGGATCTCGACCCTCCGGGTGCTGATGCCGCTGAAGCCCACCGCACCATTCTTGGCGAATTGAAAGCGTTCGACGCGGAGCTCGCCACAAGGCCTCGTATTTTGTTCCTGAACAAAGCGGACTTGATTCCAGAAGACCTCCGCACCGACATGGTGGAAGAATTGCGCTCCGCGTTGGGGGCCGAGATGGAAACCACGGTGGTGTTGGGGTCGTCCGCAACCGGCGAAGGCGTTCGGGATGTATTGAATGCCTGCTGGCCCCTGCTTGAACGCCAACCAGACCGAGGCTGGTCGGTCAAACCTGAGTGATTGAGCTTCGACTGGGCTTCGGGGTGGGTGGTCCCAAATCTCGAATGCGAAGGATGGCTGGACCTCGACGGTTGGCCACCATCTTCACCATTCGGATACGTCCACGGTCGATCCGGCGCAGCAACTCTTGCAAGGCCAGAAGCCCGACCAGTATTGCGGCCAAAATCGGGATCAAGTCGTGAACCATGGGTTTTGAATCGGTTGCTTTGGAGCCTGACTTCACATCGCTTTGCCACATAAACTTGTGAAATGCGATCGGTCATGACGGTTTTGCGGTGTGCTCTGGCTGCCCTTTTGGGGGCGGGGACGGTCGCGACGGCCCAAGACCAGATCGTGGGCATTGGCCTGGCCGGCGCGGTCCGCGAGAGTGGCTGGGTTCCTTTGCGGGTCCGTTTGTCGTCCACCGGGGTGGCCCGAGAAGTTGAGGTGATTGGCCTCGGCGTCACGCCCGACGGGGACGTCTTGCACACCCCACAACGTGTGGGGGTACCGCCATCTTCGGATGTGGAGGTTTCGGTCTTGGCGCTGCCGGCACCTGATGCCACTCAAGCGGAGGTCTTGGTCAAAGAGCAAGACATGACGGTTCGGTTGGTCGCACCGATGCCAAATCGAATTTCAATCGACTCAACGGTGGTGCTGTGTGTTGGCCCAATTCCAAACGGATTGGCCCAACTTCGTGATCCTGACCCTCGCGTTCGAGGATTCACTTCTCGGGTTGAAGTCAACACGTTGCCAGACCTCAGGGCGATGCCTTCGGATTGGCGTGCTTTGGATGTTGCCGATGTCTTGGTGCTCCCGGGAGAAGGGCTCCCTTCGGCCCTCGGAAGTGTGCGTTGGAAGGGCGTCGAACGTTGGGTTCGTGAGGGCGGACATTTGGTTTTGCATGGCATGGAAACCGGATGGACCACCACCGACCCCATGTGGTGCGGAATCGATCCTGTCCGTCGCACTCAAACTTTTGCCCAGCTGCGTGAAGTGCTCAGCGCGAGCAACGAACTTCCTGTGTTGGCTGATCGTCGCCGAAGCATTGATGTGTTGGACCGAAGCCAAGCGTCTTTTCCTTGGTCAGGAAAAATGAAGGTTGCAGGTAATCCACTGGTGGTCGGGCGTCCATGGGGCCGTGGCCGGGTGGACTGGTTGGGCGTGCCTCTTCGGTTGCCATCCGTCATGGAATCGGATGGGCAGAACCGATCCTGGCCCGATGCGCCCTTCTTCGCGGATCTGTTCATCCTTGCTGGTGACCCCATTTCCAGGCTTGCCTTTGATGCCAGTCAGCCCTCTGACCGAATCGTGCTGTGGGATCAATCGATCCTGTTCGGTGATCGGGATGTCGAGTCTATCGTGGCCGAAAATACCACCAGATCAAGCATTACCAATGTTGCCATTCTGGTTCCCATGTACGCGCTGGTGTTGGGTCCAGGTCTTGCCCTTTGGGGAAGAGCCCGCGGTCGATCGCATCAGGTGTGGCCGGTGGCCGCGGGGGCTTCGCTGCTGGGGGTGTTGTTGATGTTGTTGGTTGTTGGTCGATCAGGCGTGACCGATGTTTCGTTGCGTCACTTCACCATGCTCGATCAAACGTTCGATGGTCCACACCAAGTGGTCGGCTTTGGTCAGGTCCAGACGACGGGTTTTTCTCGCGTCGACTTGAACCATCCTCAAGGCGCGCTTCGACCGTGGGTTCCGAATGGTTCTGTTTTGGCTTTCCCAGATCGGCGGGTGGTGGAGTCTGGTCCGAGTGCATGGAGTTTGCCAACCCGAGGCGTTCCTGTTCCGTTCTCCTGGAGAGGATCACTCGCGCCCAACGAAACATGGGGGGTGGTCCGTCTGAAGTCTGAACCCGCGCCTTATCTGGGTCTTGAGGACAAAGTTCAAGGTGTGCTCGTGCACTCATTTCCGGCACCCTTGCAACAAGTACGTTTGTTTGCGGTGCTGGGAGAAGCGTCGCCACGACGTCGACAATCCGTTGCCGGCGAAGACCTCTCGGTATTTTCGGATCCGGGACGCCTGCCCGTGGTGGCCTTTGAAGCCAACATTGCGGCGTCCGGAGGATGGGCACCTGGGGTCCCACTGGATCTCAGCCAGGAGGACTTCGCCCGCAGCTGGTCTCGACTGGATGACACGCTTGAAGATCGCGGCTGGCGGCCACGAGAGTCTTTTCGGGGAGATTTTGGCCAAAGACCAGCCATGAATCTCCGAAACCGTCTCCTTGACGCCGCGCTTTGGCCTCTCGCCCACCCCACTCCTTGGTTGAATCCCGGTGACATTTCGATGTCGGTCAGTCCGTCGGTCATTGGCAGTGCTCGACGCTTCGGTGGGGGGTTGCGTCTGGGGTCCCCTGGCTTGATGGTCGTCGGTTTTCTTGAAGAGGTTCCAGCACCTGGCGGTCCTTGGGTTGACGGAGGAGAGCCAACTTCATCCGGTACTGTGTTGGTGAGAGCTTTTCTTCCTCTTCCCGTGAAGGAGCGGTGAATCATTGGCCATCCTTGAGACCCATCATCTTTCTCGACGCTACGGATCTTTGGTGGCGTTGGATGATTTGAACCTCAAAGTTGAGGCCGGCGAATGCTTCGGATTCATTGGGCCCAACGGCGCGGGAAAGACCACCACCATCAAAATTTTGGCGACCTTGCTCAAGCCAAGTTCTGGGGAGGCTCGGGTGTGCGGGTTTACGGTGGGGTGGCAAAACACACACATTCGGCCGCTGATTGGGTACGTCCCTGATTTCTTGGGGGCCTACGACGACATGTTGGTCCGGGAGTACTTGCAGTTCTTTGCCAGTTGTTATGGCATCACTGGATCCCGACGGACCCAAGTGGTTGATGACGCGTTGTCGCTCACCGATCTGGGCGGCAAGGCTGAAGCGCCAATTTCTGGTTTGTCTCGAGGCATGAGCCAACGGCTGGCCGTGGCCCGCGTTCTGTTGCATGACCCAGAAGTGCTGTTGCTTGATGAACCTGCGTCGGGACTTGATCCGAGGGCTCGGGTGGAAATGCGGGAGCTGCTCCGTACGCTTCGTGACTTGGGCAAGACCATTTTGATTTCTTCCCACATTCTTCATGAATTGGCCGAGCTGTGCACTTCGGTTGGCATCTTGGAACGCGGGAAACTGGTTTTTGCCGGTTCGGTTCAGTCAGCATTGGACGCAGCCCGCTCGGGGACGCGTTTGGAGTGTGAGCTCGACGGGGGTATGGATGCTGCTTTGGGCCTGCTCGGGTCCTTAGATGGCGTTCGATCCGTGGCGGTTGATGAGGGCACCAAGGATCGCTTGGTGGTCCACCTTGAAACCGGGACCACATTGGATGCAGCAGGCATCAATGCACGTCTGGTCACGGCCGGGGTCCGGGTTCGCGGACTCTCCGCTGAGAGAATTGACCTTGAAACCGCGTTTATGCGGCTTACTCAGGGACTTGTGTCGTGATTGAGCGGGAATCCAGATGCGTGCGCCGGTACGATGATGGATTCTCATGACCCCCCCAACCTTTGAATTGGTGATTGGTGAAGGCTGCGACGCAAACGTGGCCGAAGGGGTTCGGTCCTTCCTTGGTGAAAACGTGCCCGAGCGGTCCGTGCATGAAGTTGGGCAAGCTGACATCGTGGTCGCGGTGGGCGGTGATGGCACCATCATGCGGGTGGCCCGACAGGTCTTGGATGCCGGAGCCACTTCACGAATTTTGGGGGTCTCAGGAGGGCGTCTGGGATTCCTCGCCGCTTTTGAATTGGAAGAACTTCCGTTGTATCTGGACGCCATCCGCGCGGGGACATTAAGCATTGAAAACCGCCATGCTTTGCATTGGCGTTTGTTCCGGAATGGACAAGAAGCAGCCACTGGTTGTGCCGTCAACGACGTGGTCTTGGCGGCAGGCCAACCGTTTCGAGCCATCGAGCTCGAGGGTGAAGTGGATGGTGGCGCTATTCCTCGTTTTTTGGGAGACGGTTTGATCGTGGCCACCAGTGCAGGGTCGACCGCGCATGCCGCGAGTGCTGGAGGCCCCATCGTGGCTCCAGGTCTCGAAGCCACAATTTTGGTGCCCCTCGCCGCCCATTCCTTGGCTTGGCGCCCGTTGGTCCTGCCTGCCGAAGCGAGCGTGGCCCTGAACGTCCACCATGCCAACGAAGGTTCATCGTTGGTGCAGGATGGTCGATTGGCCGAACGTCTCCAAGCTGGAGACCGGGTTGAAGTCGCTTCCCATTATCAAACTCTTCGCTTTCTTCGACACCCCGAACGACCTTTCGGGGCCACCCTTGCGGCCAAACTGGGCTGGGCCGCGCCGCCGTCTTGGCGTCGCCCAGGAGATGAGGCATGATTGATCTCAAAGCGTTGCGAAATGACCCTGACCATTTTCGACAAGGCGCTGAGGCCAAGGGCACAGCGGTTGCGATTGATGAATTGCTCGAGCTGGATGCTCAAAAACGATCTTTGCTGTCGCAGATGGAATCGGCTCGAGCCGAACAGAAGAAGTTGGCGAAGGAAACCGGGCCTCGTATGGGGCAGTTGAAAGGGGCCATCAAAAAAGCTTCAAACGACGAGAAGCCAGCCCTTGAGCAAGAGTTGGCCATTTTGGAAGCGCAGCCCGCGGCGTTGAAGGGAAAAGTCCAAGAGGCCGAGGCTGCGATAGCAGCAATTGAACCAAAGCTCCAAGAATTGCTGCTGACCATTCCCCAGCCTCCCGCCCCCGATGTGGTGGTCGGTCCAGATGCATCGGCCAATGTTGAACGGCGCCGGTGGTCTGGGGACTTTGATCCCGAAAAATCCTTTGCGGCCCAACGGGGATTTGCCCCCAAGACCCATTTGGAACTGATCGAGCAGCACGACCTGGTGGACTTTGCTCGAGGGGTGAAGATGGCAGGCAGCCGCCATTATGTTTTGAAAGGCGATGGCATGCGTTTGCACGAAGCCGTCATGCGTATGGCTTTGGAGATGATGACCGAACACCATGGGTTTACGCCCATGAGCGTTCCGGTCATTGTTCGCGAGGAATGCATGGTGGGCACCGGATTCTTCCCCGGTGGTCGAGAGCAGGCGTACCACGTTGCCGAAAAGGAACGCGGCGGCGGCCATGACTTGTTCCTCACTGGCACGGGCGAAGTGGGTTTGATGGGGGTCTACGCCGATGAGATTTTGGATTTCAACCAACTGCCCATCACCGCCACCACCAGATCGACGTGCTTCCGCCGAGAAGCGGGCGCGGCGGGTCGGGATACGGCTGGCTTGTATCGCATTCACCAATTTGACAAGGTGGAGCAAGTGGTGATTCATGCCGCTGACCCCGAAGAGCACCGGGCGTGGCATGAAAAGATGATGGGATTTGTCGAGGGTTTTCTTCAGGCATTGGAGTTGCCCTACCGACTGCTCGATTGTTGTACCGGGGACTTGGGGCATAAAAATGAAGCCATGACCGATATCGAATGCTGGATGCCGGGCCGAGGTGAACTTGACGGGGACGGTCGCCCAAGTGGTGACTGGGGCGAGACGCACTCCGCTTCACGGCTTGCCGATTTCCAGACCCGTCGGCTCAACCTGCGATACCGGGACGCCAAGGGCACCATTCGTTATCCCTACGCGCTCAACAACACGGTGGCCGCAAGTCCCCGAGTGTTGATTCCGATTTTGGAAATGCACCAACAGGCCGACGGTCGAATTCGCATCCCTGCAGCATTGCAGCCGTACCTCAGTGGTCGGACGATGATTGGCAACTAAAGAGGTTTGGGACCCAACAAAGCTCGTGCCGTCAACTCCATAACCCCACCTTGGACGGCAAAGCGTCGAGGTCGATTTTCTTGTTCCGAAATGGCACGGCACAAAGGGCGCAGTTGAGAGTTGGGGGTGTTGGGCGCGCGAAGTTGCAGTGCTGCCAGACGCAAGCCCTCTGAAGCACGCTGCCAAACTTCTCGTTCTTCACTTTGGGCCAGTCGTTTGGCTTGGGTTTGGAGGGCTTGACCAGCGGCTTGCATCAAGGCGCGGTTGTTCACAATCGCCATGCCACACCCTTGACGCAACAATTCCAATTGAGGACGAATCAGGGTTCGAATGCGTCCCCGCGCGCTCTGGGGATCAAGGTTCCCTGGTTCATCGTGAAACGGAAGGTGATGCTCTTGGGCATGATCTCGAAGTGTCTGGCCTGGGGTTTCCAGGAACGGACGAAGCACCTGAATGCCGCCGCCCAAGTGCCGACAATCCCGCATGCCACCAAGCCCTTTGGGTCCTGCGCCTCGAACCAAAGCCAACAGGATCGATTCCACTTGATCGTCGGCATGGTGACCCAGCAAAATATGAGGCAAATTTTGTTCGAACGCGACGGTTTTCAACGCTTGGTATCGGGCGCGTCGCGCGGCTGCAGGATTGGCCGGAGGCTCGAGGTCTTGCCGGTGGTGGGTGATGTTGCGGGCATCGCACCACCCACGTACCGCCATCAATTCATCTTCTGCTTCCGCCCGCAGGTGGTGGTGCACCGTCACGGCATGCAGTTGTCGTGGCGTGCGGTGTACCGATCGATAGGCCAAATCAAGCAAGGCAAATGAATCGGGGCCTCCCGAAACCGCGACCAGCCAACCCCCCTTGGCAGCCCCCAATCGCCGCATGCGGGCTTCAAAATCTCCCAGCAATGGGATTCGACCAGATTTGTCATCAGGTTTGGCCAAGGTTGATGGATGATAGAGACTCCATTGTGCCGATTGAGAAAGACCCATGTCAGATCCTCTCTTGCTGTTGATCGCGTTGGTGGCTGGAATCGCCGGGGGAGCCACTGCAGCTTGGATCTTCTTTCTCGTGCGAAAACCAGAAGCACCACAAACACCACCTCCGGTGGTTGCGTCGCCAACACCTTCCCCGCGGCCCGTTCATCCAGAACGAATCGAGGTGCTGCTCCGGGACGCTGAGCAGGCTTCACGTCGGCTGGATCGTCTGATCCGGAGGGCAGAATTGCTCGATCCGGCCCACGACAGCAGTCTTCCAGGGGTGAGTACCACAGACATTGAGAGCGATCCCATGGAAGTCGCAGTCCGGGAGGGGATGTCACAAGGTGAATCTGCCGAAAGTTTGGCAGAGGCCCTTGGCGTCTCCTCGGCTGAAATTGAAGAGATGATTTCGCGTTTGCAGTCCACGGTCAGTGGAAATGAGGACTCTGCCGCTTGATCCCCCATGGGTGCATTTCCAAATCATGCGATGTTCGGACACGCTGTCTGGATCATTCCCGGGTAAGTTGATGGCATGGGCAGTGTCCTCCTTATCGTGCTCGCCATTTTTGTTGGTCTGTTGCTCTTGGTGGCTTTCTGGGCCATCGCGCTGTACAACGGCCTGATCGGCAAGCGAAATCGCTTCCGCAACGCCTTCGCCCAGATCGAAGTGCAGTTGCAACGTCGGTACGACCTGATTCCCAACTTGGTGGAAACCGCCAAGGGGTACATGAGCCACGAAAAAGACACCCTTGAGGCCGTCATCGCCGCCCGCAATCAAGCCATGGGCGCCATGCAAGCGGCGGCGGCCGCTCCGGGCGACTCCAACGCGATGGCCAATTTGGCTTCCGCGGAGGCCGGACTTGGTGGTGTCTTGGGTCGGTTGATGGCCGTCGCGGAAGCGTACCCAGACCTGAAAGCAAACCAGAACATGATGGCGGTGCAAGAAGAGCTCACCAGCACCGAAAACAAAGTTGCTTTTGCGCGGCAGGCGTTCAATGACGCCGTCACGCTGTTCAACACCGCGCGTGAGACATTCCCGGCGGTCTTGATTGCTGGTTTGCTGGGCTTCAAAGAGGCCATGCTCTTCGAAGTGGATGATGCATCGGCCCGCAGCGCTCCAAAAGTGAATTTTGGCGGCTGACTGAAGCCGCAAACCCATGTCCAACGCAACGAATTTCTTTGAGCGTCAAGACGACGCCCGCCGGAACACCAGTTGGCTGGTGGCCCTGTTTGCGGTGGCGGTGGTGCTGGTCATTCTGGCCTTGTCCGTCCCGTTGTTCGTGAATGGCAGGGTGCAGGAAGGCTTGGTGGTGGGAGGCGTGGTTGGCGTCGTTGTGTTGCTCGCTTCTGGCTTCAGGTTGCTGCAGCTTCGGGGCGGTGGCCGGGTGGTGGCGGAAGGGCTGGGTGGGCGTGTGTTGCCTGCGAGCACCAGAGACCCCGCGGAACGTCGGTTGCTGAATGTTGTCGAGGAAATGGCTTTGGCCAGTGGTATCCCAGCGCCACCGGTGTATGTCATGGATGACGAGATGCAAATCAACGCTTTCGCAGCGGGGTTGCGACCTGAAGACGCGGTGCTGGGCTTTACCGAAGGTTGCATGCGTCGATTGCCCCGCGATGAATTGCAAGGCGTCGTCGCCCATGAGTTCAGCCACATCAAACATGGTGACATGCGATTGAATATCCGGTTGATGGGCTTGATCTTTGGCTTGATGGCATTGGTGTACTTGGGATGGACCATCATTCGCATTGGTTTTCATTCGGCGGCGATGGCTCGGAAGAAAGAGGACGCAGGTGGCCTGGCGTTGGTGCTCCCAGGACTCGCACTTGTCGTCGTCGGTGGGGTCGGGGCATTCTTTGGGAGTTTGTTGAAAGCCATGGTGTCTCGGCAACGGGAATATCTGGCCGATGCGTCGGCCGTGCAATACACCCGCAACCCGGCCGGAATTGCCAACGCACTGCGTCGTTTGGGCGGAGTGGGCAGTTCAGTGAAGCACAAGAATGCTGCCGAATCCAGTCACATGTTCTTTGGTCGGGGAGTGTCCAGTCTGTTTGCCACCCACCCGCCGATTGAGAAGCGGGTGAAAGCCATTGACCCTGGTGGACAATGGACCACCGGAAAATTGCCTTCCGAACCAGAGATCACACTGGAGTCTCGCGGGGTGCAGTCGGTGCCCACAAGCAACGCCGCAGGATTTGTAGGGCATGCGGCCGTCGCGGCGGCACAGGCCACCACCGTTCGTGTCCAAGATGCCGTGGGTGATGCGGCCGATGATCTGCTGGGAGCGGTGGCCAGTGTCTTTGCGATTTTGGCTTTGGAGGATGAAGACCCTCCGGATGTTCCTCTTCAAGCTCTTGCTGATCGGGGACTGCAGCAGGTTGCCGCAGAAGCATCACGTTTGCTTCCCCGGATGTCGCGACTGCAGGTGGACGATCGGTTGCCCTTCTTGGAGCATGCTTTGCCGGTGATGGCGGGCCTTTCTGAAAGCCAGTACCACCGAATTCGGGAGGCCATCTTGGCCATGATCGAACGGGACGGAGGGGTCACCCTGCTGGAAGCAGCCACCGGTCGAATGTTGATTGGGCGTCTTGACCGTCGCTTCCGAGGCCACACGGATCCCAAACGGAATCGGAGCTCGGCCCAACTCCGAGGACCCATCAACGTGCTTCTTCGCGGACTTGCCGAAGCCGGTCATCCTGGAGATCGCACGGCCCTGTCAACCCTTTCGAAACAGCAAAGCGCTCAACTTGGATTTGGATTTGAAGTTGAAGGCCCCGCGCCTGGTGTCCGAGAACTCGATGCAGCCTTGGCCCGTTTGTCCCGCTTGGAGCCCGAAGCTTCGGCCCGTTTGGGTGAATTGGCGGTGGTCTTTGTGGAGGCCGATGGCGTGGTTCAGGTCGAAGAACGAGAACTTTTGGCCTTGGTTGGTTCTGCTCTTGATCTTTCGATCAAACCAACACTGGATTCAGGGGCGGGTTGAGCGGTATTCTTCCACCCTTCCCATGAGCAAACCTCCGTCGAAGCCTTCGTCAAGCCGTTTGAAGCAGTCCCTTGGGCAAGGGGGGCGCGGCCGTCGCCGCGCGGCCGCCAGTCGAGCAGTGGAACAAGAAAAGGCAACGCCCAGACAACTTCCAGAGCATCCCCGCATCCCTTCCGCTCCAGCGGAAGTGCTCACCAACAAGGCGGAAGTCGAAGCCTTTTGTGCTGAAGCTCGATCCGCGGGGGAAGTGGCGTACGACACGGAATTCATTGGCGAAGAGTCGTACATTCCCAAAATTTGTTTGGTGCAATTGGCCACTCCGCAGCGGGTGGTTTTGATCGACCCGATTCAAGGCGCTCCGCTCGACGCCGTCTGGTCGCTGCTTTCGGACCCGAAAGTTCGAGTTTTGGTGCATTCAGGATTGCAAGACTTGGTGCCCATTTGGCGAGAGACCGGTGTTCCGGCCACAAATGTGCTGGACACCCAAGTGGCGGCGGGATTTGCCGACCGCTCGTTTCCAATCGCTCTTTCTGCGTTGGTTGACGAATTTGTCGGCATCACCCTCGACAAGTCGTACACCTTTACCCGTTGGGACCAACGTCCACTTCGTGCGGGGCACTTGGAGTATGCCGCGGACGATGTTCGCTTCCTTTTCGTGATCGCTGATGCGTTGGCCGCGAGGACGGCGGAACGAGGGCATGACGCAAAAGTGAAAGAAGAATGTCTCACGCTGGTCGACCCTCAAACCTACACGCCCGACCCTGTTCATCGCATGCAGCGGGCCTTGGGCAATCGGAAATTCAATCGCCGTCAGCGGACGGCGTTGATGGAGTTGGTGACCCTGCGCGACCACATTGCCCAGACTGAGGATCTTCCTCCCCGAAGTGTGCTCAAAGACGATGTGTGTGCCCGCGTGGCAAAAGACATGCCCAAGGCCAAAGATGCTTTGTTGGCCATCAAGCATTTTCCGAGACCGGTGGTCGAGGCTTGGGGTGATGCCATTTTGGATCTTCTGGGTGCGGTGCGGAAGATGGAATCAGACGACTTGGTTGGAGGGTCGCCCCGTGAAGAATCCAATCAAGACCGTTCCCGCATCGATGCGCTTCATGCATTCAGTTCCCTTTTGTGTTGGCGGGAAGGGATTGATTCCGGAGTTGGCGCCTCGCGCGCAGAGATCTCTCGCTTTTACCTTGACGCCAAGCACGGCCACCGTCCAGTTGGTGTCCTTGATACCGGTTGGCGAGCAGAACTCCTTGGCGGGCCACTTTTTGCCATGCTTCAGGGCGAGACCAGTTTGACCTTCCGTTGGTCCGCTGGTCCTGAGCGGGCCGATACTTCTTCAAGCCAACCCTGAACCCATTTGATTCAAGGAGATGGGAATCGGGACAGCTCGTTCTCGATCTCTTGAACCAACCGAGCCAACTCTGCGGACTCAGGTTGCCCGGCTTTCGAAAGCGCGGCAACCCGACTTTTGGCGTCATTGAAGAATCCTGCTCGAGCCAAGGCTTCGATGGTGGCTCGACGCACCGGCTTGGCCAGAGGCCCATCAATCGTCATGCCGTATTGCCGCTCGATGGGAAGCAAAGCATCGATTGCGCCTTTCCAATCACCCGAACGGCCTCGGGACATTTCTGCATCCAACGTCAGCAAGATTTGGGTGTTGCCCCGGGCCAAACTTGCCGCCTTTCGGAAATCCTGTTCGGCCTGGACATGATTTTCCTCCTGGCCCGCCACGATGCCCGAAACTTTCCAACATTGGAGGTCTCCGGCACCGTAGGTGGTTGCTCGGTCCGCGCTCTCGCGGGCCATGATCAGCATGGTCCCAGCGTCGGGCCCGCCTTCAGCAAAGGCGAAGATTCGGCACATGGCGTCATTTTTCCAAAAGACGGATTCGGCTGGAAGCGATGCTCGATGTCTGTCCAACACTCGGATGGCTTCTGGGTTTCTTCCGGCTTCGCGAAGGAGCCCGGCGTGGACGGCGGCAATCTCGGGGTCTTCCGGTCGTTCGCTGACCAACCGGCTGGACATGGCGAGTGCTTTTTGATCGTCGCCTGCTTTGATGGTTGTTCGGAGTCGCTCAACATCGCCTTCGCGTGTCCTGACCCATGGCAGCAATGGATCCAAATACACATTGGGCAAATAGACCACCCGTTCGGCAGAGGTGGAGGCATAGGGAGGGGGAGGATCACCAAGAATTTCTGCGGCTCGGGTGTCCAGGGTGTGCAGCCAACTGGGGGCCTGGATTTCGGGCAAGCGGGATTTGAGGGCTTCCCGGATAAGGCCCGGCTGGCCTCGTTGCATTTGAATCTCGCACCAAACGGTTAGATGGCCGAAATCACTTGGATCGGCATCTCGAGCCTTGCTGGCGGCATCGAAGGCACGCTCAAGTTCCCCTTGGTCCAAAAGAATTTTGGCGAGACGCCGATCCACGGTGCCAGAGGGATCAAACAGGGTTTGCAGTGTGGCAACAGCTTCCGAGGTTCTTCCCAGCTTTTCGAGAACCACCGCTTTCCGGAAATGATCCCCGAGGCGTGGATCGAGGCTCTCAAGAGCGATATGAGCCGCCAAGGACTCTTCGAGCAACCCGTTGGCGTGGGTTGCAAACGACCATTTTCGCCAGAATTTGGGGTTGTTTGGGGCTTGTTGAAGCTGGTTCCAACTGGATTCCACGGTCTGCAAGGCCGGTCCAGTGAGCTGATCAAGTCTTGCTGGTCGTTTTGGCGCCGCAGGGAAAGAATGGTCTTGGCAGCCTTTCAGAGCCAGGGCTGAGGCGGCGAAAGTGAAGAGCGTTAAACCCCAAAATCTCATGAATGCAGCGTATCTCCGAAGAGATTCACGTGTGCCAAGGCCTGTTTGGCAGAAAAAAGGGCATAAATTGCTAAAAAATCGACCTTGAATATGGTCAAACTTAGAGTAGTTTTAATAAAGCACGAGGTATGAGAACCCTCGTCTGAAGAGAGAGCTGTGTGAGAGAGGTCATGAGACTCGTAGTCTCATGATCAACTTGGGGCTTTTGCCCCCCAACACGGCCTTTCCCTACATTCGGGTTTGGTCAATTCCATAAGACCTTTGGTCTTTTTTCCTACATAGGAATTGCATCATGAATCGATTCGCACTTTCTGCAACTGGCCTCGTCGCAGCATCGGCCTCTGCTGCTCCCATCGAGATCAATGTGACTTTTGACCGCTGGGTGTCCGAAGCTGGCGTCCAAGTGTTCGACTCGGCGAGCAGCTTGGTCGGCTCCTTCTACGTCTCCGGCGGATACGTCTTCGGCGGCGGAGCTCTTTCAATCGCATCTTTCGCTTACAACGCCTCTGGCTACTCTTCTCCCGGCTATGACTTGATCATGGGCGGTGATTTGGCTGCTGGCACTTACACCATCGTCTTGACCGACACCTACGGTGACGGTTGGAGTTGGGGTGGAGTTCCCGGTGGCGTGAGCGGTTACGGACTCAACGCTTCGGGCGATCCGCTTGCGTTTACCACCTCAGCAGGCAGCGTTACCGGAACCTTCACCGTGGTTCCTGCTCCTGCAGGCCTGGCCCTTCTTGGTCTTGCCGGTCTGTCTCGTCGACGCCGCGGCTAAGAAGCCTTTTGCTCTTTTTAGAGCAATTTTCCCACGAGAAATTACCGGCCGCTCCATTGGAGCGGCCGGTTTTTTTGGTCAGCAAGTTTGGATGGTCCCGTGTTACCGAAGCCAAAAGTCCAGGCGATCAATCAAGACCAACAGATGCTTTTCGTAACGTTGCCATCGCCCGGCTGATGTGTTGTACATCGGTTGTTGAACTTGCTTGCTGCTGACCGTGGCAGCAACGGTGTCCGATTCATGAAAACGAAGGCAATTCTCATCGAAATCCAAATTAAGAAATTCCAAAATCCTTTTGGTCTCGAGTGTTTGGTTGTTGACCATTGATTCGTAGTGCAGTTGAAGGATCGGGTCCTCCGTCATCACTTCAGCCCAATGATCCTGCAGCTTGCGTCTGGCAATCCAAACTCGGGCCATTTTCTCTTGGTCCTGAACGTAGCCGTGGCCGCGCATCGGGATCAAACTCATGAAGCAGGAAACGCAGTTGTCCAATGGATGTCTATGCAGCGAGATGGTTCTCATTCCTGGGGCAACACATCGCAGGAAGCCATATTGCATGTTGATATTGAGTGCTTTGTTGGTGACAAACCGCCGGCCCTGTGACAATTGGCCCACCGCATTGGAATAAGTATGGGCCAGCGCGTTTGCATCCTGAGTACGAAGTTCGGCAAGACACTCTGGATAACCAAGATATGAATCCAAGACTGGGGTGAGCTTCCCTTCAAGTTGAGCACCAATACTCAACTCACCGCCGGAGACGACTTCAGGATGCATGCCCAAAATCGTGTCGAGAAGTGTCGTGCCACTTCGTGGGTTGCCCATGACAAGCAATGGTTCAACGGGTTGCTCTGAAGCCTGGGTCATCTGCTGGATGCGTTCACGGGTGAAAAAGTCCATGATTCGCGTTGCTTGATCTTCTAAGCGATCGACATCAAATGCTTCTGGTTTCGCAATGTGCGCATCAGCGGCCGCCTGCCAGGCAGAGTCATAGTCACCAAGTTTGTCGTAAACACGACCTAGAAGGAATCCGATTTCGGCTTGCATCATCCGTACGACCATTGGTCCAAGGCCGGCCGGAAAAGTCGATTTGGCATCTTCAAGTACGCTGCAGGCGGATTGATAGTCTTTTCGATTGATTGCCATGCGTGCTTGGAGGATCTTAAATCTGGCATCTTTCTGAATTGACGGCGGAATCTCATCAATGATCTTTTGGGCCTGAATCTCATCACCAAGTTCTTCAAAGATGGAGCCAACAACCAGCTTGCGGTCGGGGCTTATTTCATCAGTCAGTAATGACTGAGCCAATGTGGTTGCTGCTTCATTTTGACCGGTAAATATCATCGACCGAATCGTAAAAGGCAGCAAGTCGTCGGGGACTTGTTCCGCAGTGCACTCTTCAAGGCAATTCGTGAAGCCAAGGAAATCATTCATTTGCGCGTACACACGCAAAAGAGTTAGGCGTCCCGATTTCGGGTCTTCATTTTTTAGCTTTTCGGCTTGGTCAAGGGCGGTGGCATGAAGCCCCTTGCTTAAAAGATGTAGAATTTGCTGGGATGAGGAATTTGGTGTGTTCGCCATTACTTCGCCTGCGAGTCGCGTGCCCCATTCACGAGGAGTTAACGTGGAGTCTTACTTTAATCACGACGAATTGATCATCGGTTCGGTGGAAGAGCTTGAGCCAAACTTTTTCCGCGCTTCGGTGGCCGTTCCATCCAATCAAGTTCAATTGTTCTTGAAGCAAATCCAACAGGCCAAGGAGTCCGAATCACCTCCTGAGGAACAAGATATTCGTGATGCGGCCAAAATGCTTGTGTATGTCGCCTGGGAAGAAGTCGCGCATCGTCAGGACCGTATGAATGTTGGTCCGCCCGCTTTTGACCCTGAACGATCCGAGGGCGTGGTGCAGAAGGGGAAGGATTTTAAAATTGTGATTTCGGGTCCGTTGTATCCAAAGCCAGACCTCGATCTCATATGCGACCTCGATCTCTCTGCCGATCTTTTGGAATTCCAAGACAGCATGATTGAGCAGGAGCTGAGCGATCAAAGACTTGATTTGGGAAAGATTCTTTCTGCCGATGGCCCAGCACAACGTGGTTCGATTCTCACCGGGCGATTGAGCATCACAATGCCGGCCAAGGGAGCTGAAGATGAATCTTCAGTCCTTGCTCAGGATGGGCGTTTGCGTTTGCCGTTGGTTGGGGAGGATTGTGCTTTCGGTTCATTGGTCCTGACCAATTCGGTTTCAAAGCTCTTAGGGGCTACCAGTGGAGAAGTTGTGTGGGATGGTCCAGCCCCGCGCGGTATCCACTCCGTCTTGGATCAGTCGATCGTTCGCTATTCACTCGCGGTTCAAAAAGTCGAACATTGTGAGCCGTGTTCAATCGATGCTGTTGTTTCACACTACGAGATGTCAGGTGAATCTGAACTTCGATCGATTATTGAGTCAGGAATTCGGGCAAGGATCGAGTCAAAAAACACACAGAGCCGGGAAGGGGCACTTCTTCAAGCCCTTCTGCCGTTTGCTCCTGAGATTCCGCCTTCGATCCTAGAGCAGGTGGAAAAGGAGTCCCTAGAAAAGTTTGTTGGAGATCTTCAAAACAAAGGGATGAATGAGTCTGAAGTGAAGGAATGCCTTAACAGCCCTCAGCGTGATTTGACACTGCAATCTGCATTTGTTCATTTGAAGCAAACCACTGTTATCCATCTCCTCCGAGAGGAACTCGAAATTTCAATTACAGAAGAGGATCTGTTGCAGTCAATTCGTGAGCAGGCGGCACAGGAGGGGATTCGGCCGGAGGAGCTTCGTTCAAGGATTATGAAAGACGGTCAATTGGATGCTTTTCAGGCAAGTTTAACCGTGCGAAAAGTGCTTCGGTCGTTGCTTGCAAAGATTGATGAGTCATGAGTCAACCTTACCCAGATGTGGTACGAGCTTGTCACGCCGAACAATTCTCCGCGATTGAGTCCAAGTATCGAAATCGTTTGCTGCTTGAGGGTGACTCTTCAAATATTCGTTTCGGGCTCTTTCAAATATCCCACTTCCGAAAAAACTACTTAAACACCATATTCAGATATCACGATCTTTCAGACGAAATCGCCGATCAAAGCTTGTCTCGGCTCATGCTTGCTCAGGCCCATACCCAAGCCGGAAATATCAAAGATGCCAAAGAGATCCTTGTTGATTTCACTCCGGCCGATGACAAAGACAAAAGAAATGCTTTGAGCATGTTGGCAGAGTTGTCGGGTCTTGAAAAAGATGTCGACGCCCTCAAGCAAGCCATGGCAAGTCTCTACCCAGAGCCAGACCTTTCCAGAAATTTCCTCAGATATCAGTATTTGGTGTACGAGCTGGAGGGGGATGGCGGCTCTGGGGAAGATTTGCTGAGAAGTGCCTTGCAAAAGACTTTGTCGCCTCAGGTTGAAGCAACTGCTGCTTCACTCCTCGCAACCAAGTTGGATCGTGATGGGGCCTTTTCTGAGGCCTTTGATTTTGCAAGCCGAGGCGCACGCGTTCTTGACCAATCATTTCCGAAGGTGGACCAAACTCAACTGGCCAACGACGTCATTTGTTCTTGTCCGGATCCTCTTGTTTCGTCAGAGAATGATGATCAACGCCCAACTTTTGTGATTGGTATGCCGAGGTCGGGCACAACCCTTTTGGAATCTATTTTGGCGGCCCACCCCAACGTGGGGGGGGTCGGTGAATCACCTGACCCTATTGTCATGATGGAGCTTGCAAGTCATAGATTGAAGTGCTCGATGCCGAACCTGTACGCCAAATTCACCCCATCGATGTTGAACGAGTTTGGCCTGGAACAGATGCTCCGATTGGATTCAGCTGGTGCTTCTGGTGACCGAATAATCAACAAGGCCCTCTGGCTTGACCGTTATATTGGCATTTTGGCTGCCATGTTCCCCCACGCTCAATTCCTTTGGATTCACCGCGACCCTCGAGACAACCTTTTGTCCTGCTTTTTGCATTACATCGGCGCTCCCCAGGCCACCACGTTGGCCCGTCTTATTGATGCAAGAGTGGCTCATGAAAAGTTGATGCGTCATTGGCAAAATCTCTACCCGGAAAGAATTTTCGAGGTGTCCTATGAAGATTTGGTGGCAAATTTCAAATCACAGGTGCACCAGATATTGAATTTTCTCAAGCTCCCAATCAACGACAGTTGTCTGAAATTCCATCAATCCGATCGAGTGGTCATGACACCGTCGCGCGAACAAGTGCGCAAGCCCATCAACGCCAGTGCGGTGGCACGGTGGAGGAAATATGAGCCCTTCCTAGATGAGTTGTGTCATGCTTTCCCGAATGGGAAAGTCATGCTCTCGTCCTGAGCAGTAGCTTTGGTTCTTTGCACTTGTTGCTCTGGCTCGTCCAGCCCGGAGGGTGTGAGCACCCTCTTCCCGTCGTACCTAGGGTGTCTGTCTTTAGCGTTCTCGTCTGAAATGGTCTGTCGGCATCGCCTGACTGGAGACTTCTTGTGGGCTTTAATTCTTGGCGAACCCTTGGCCCGGTTTACTTCTCTCTTTGGGGGAAGTTTTGTACTCTTTTCCCCACCTGATTTTTCGACTCGGTATCGAGCCCATCGAAGATCCGAAAGAAAAGACTCTGTTTGCCAGCGTTTGCGGCAATGATCGCGGACTCGATCCGCGGCTCCGGGTACTCGTTCCCGTATTGGGACGACAATTGGTCCAGTTCGTCCAGTGCGCGATCAACTTCACCGGCCACAGCCATGCACCGAAGAGATTCTGAAATGAGACGAACCCTTTCCTTCCGCTTTGGAGTGATATTGGACGCAATCCTGAAATGTTCTCCTGCTTTCAAAACATTCCCCTGCTGTTCATAGATCACAGCACGCAGTTGATGCCCTTCTGCAATATCCGGGTTGAGCAAGAGGGCCTTTTGTATGGACGCCTCAGCCTGCACGAGTTCATTGGCTCTTGATCGATCACTTTGGTGTATTTCACTATGTACAGCCGCATCAATAAGCCAGAATTCGTAGTCTGAATTGTCGTCTGCCCGTACACGATCAAGTCTTGATTTCGCTTCCTTGAGCATTCCTGTTTGGCGTTCAAGGTCTGCCCCCATACTTTGAATGAAGGCATGACTTGGCCGTTGTTTCAGAATTGGAGCAACCCTCTTCAGCGCTTCTTCGGCTTGAAAGTTCGTTCTGAGCCTAATTGCTCGCCGCACATCAGCCAACTCGGTACGGGCCAGCGGCTGAAGTTTTCCGAGTCGAGGCGCAACCGGTATTAAATCCTTTTCGCCACCCTCACCGAACTTCGAAAGAAGCTCCTCATCTTGGGTGGCTTGGCCTACAGCGGCCGCGACGGCTTTCACAGACGGTTGCTTTGATTGTTCAAGCAATTGCTTCGTTTGTTCTTTTGCCGCGTCGAAGTTTCCCAATTGAATTTCGATCAGAATGCTGAGACTTGATCCCCGAACGGATGGGGTTTTCGATTTGTCGAGCCAAGTTCTCGCTTTCGCCAGTGAGCCATCTTCATAATGCCAAACGGCGATGGACTCCGCGCATTCTTGATTTTGAGTGAGTTGAAAATATTTTTCGGCCATCGAAAAAGCGCCAGAATCATTCATTTCTCGAAGTCCGTGGGCTCTCATCATGATTGACTCGGAGTCTCCAAGGGCTTCGGCTTGCTCGTATGCAATCATTGCTTCGTCCGGCCACCCATTGATCAGGCACACGTTTGCATACCTTTTCCAGACCAAAGCATCTTCTGGGTTTCTGGCCAACTTTTCTGCGTGGTTTCTGATGACTCTGCTTGCAATCGCGTCAAAATCGGCCCTTGGGCTTGGGCGGGGAACGATCGGTGAATCAATCTCTGCATCTTTGCAGCCGATTTGAAAAAGAACGACGAAGATCATGGCCATTCTCAGGTGGTGTTTCATGATGTCGATCCATTCTGCCTTCTGGTCTACTCGGACTGGTTTTTGGTGGGAATCGTTGGTTGTTGCGCGACGGAATGTCTTTCGGATTCCGTAATGACGATGCCGGATCCAGACTCCCAGGGACCGGTGTGTGTGCTTGAGTGACCGCCGACCCATTGGACCTCGATGCGTTCAATTTCACCAGAGGTCCAAACGACATGACTGCTGGTGCTGGCGTAACCGGTGGACACGTCGATGTGGTACGTCTGTGCTGTCCCATTGGATTTCACGATTTTCATTCGTGAACCAACCGCGGGGGTGCCGTGGATGGTTTCAACATTGATTCGCGTGGCGGGGGGTTGCTCGAGTTCGGGATTGCTGAGCCACATTTGGGCTGGCCCGTCTCGCGAAACCATGATCAGATCAATCCGGCCATCTCCATTCACGTCTCCGTGCGCTACGCCATGCGAAGCTTCTACGGGCACTTCAGGATCGAACACATCCTCCAGTGGCGTGAACCGTCCGTTGGTCTGTTCTTGGTACACCAAATTTGTTTCTGCGTATGGGACGTCTTCGCGCGGAGGGTTGATGTCTCGAAGCACTTTGCCGCAGGCCACCACGAGTTCGTCCCGGCCATCCGCATTGATGTCCAAGAACCGGCTTGCCCATCGGGTGTACCTCCGTGAAGCGCCAGCAATACCCCACCCTGCGGCCCGGTCTAAAAAGCGGCCGTTCTGATTTTGAAACAAACCGTCGGCTTCTCCTTCGATGTTTGACACATGGATTTCAAAATCACCATCTTGATCCAGGTCGCAAAATGCCACAGACATCCCAGCTCGGTTGGTGCCATCAAGCCCGGTCGCGCAGCCGAGGCGGCCGGCGGATTCTGTGAATGTGCCATCTTGATTGTTGATCCACAAAGCGTTGGCTGTTTTGTCGTTGGCCACGTACACATCTGGCCATCCGTCTGCGTTGAGGTCGGTGGAGCCCACCGCCAAACCATTGCCTTTGAATTCTGAAATGCCTGAGCTTTCGCTCACATCGGTGAACTGTCCTTGCCCGTTGTTTTGCAGCAGTCGGTCAGAAAGAGCCCTTCCGTATCTCTGAGGGTTGCAATAATCGCGTCCACCTCGCAGGTTGAAGCAGCCTCCACCAATATCAACCGACCAGTCCAAGTATCTGGTGACAAAGAGGTCAAGATCTCCGTCGCGGTCATAATCCAACAAACAAGACGACACAGAAAAATCGTCAAGAGCGGCGCTGTCGGCCTCTGGAGCTTTAGTGAACCGGCCGGTGCCGTCGTTGTAGTACAGACAGTCTTTGCCAAAGTTGGTGATGTACAGGTCGATATCCCCATCGGCGTCGACATCACCGCATGTCACCCCATAGGAATACCCAAGGTCTATGAGCCCTGCGTTGGTGGTGTCGTCGACAAATTGTCCCTCACCTGTATTTCGGAAGAATCTGTTCTGGCTTTCGGCGTCGGCCAATTCTTCAAGGTTGTGACCTCGGACAAACAAGGCGTCGAGGTCGCCATCACCATCGGCATCAAAGAGGCCACATCCTGCCCCAAGACTTTCCGGCAAGTAGTACTGGCCACTGGCGCCGCTGCGATGTTGAAAAACCAAGCCAGATTCTGTAGCGCGCTCCACAAACATGGGTATGTTCTTTTTCTGCGGCTCTGAAGCCGGTGGGGAATCGCTGCTCCCACATCCTTGCATCACGGCCAATCCGGCGATCGGGAGGGTGAAGGTTCTCATCGAATCCTTCCTTCGTAGATTGAGCGGTAGGTCTCATTGAGCGACTGTGCCAATTCAGATGCGGTGTCCAGACGACCCGCTTGGTATGCGGCAAAGGCCGCCTCCAGTTGGACTTCAGAGACATCTTGCCCCGCCACTCTCACAAGATCAAGCAAAGCATCCGTCGCTCGGTTCCATTCCCCCAGTCGTCCAACATTTCGCCAGGCGGCTGCTTGGAGCTTGAGGATCGATCGAGGGTTCCGAGACAATTCGGCTGCTTTCCTCCAGTCTCGTTCTGCGGAACCAAAGTTGCCCTCCAGCTCGGCGGCTTGGGCCGATGCAATAAACGCTTCTGGGACGGTCGGGTTGAGGCGGATTGCTTCCGCGGCCGACGTCTTGGCTCG
This sequence comes from Phycisphaeraceae bacterium, assembly GCA_004213555.1. GTDB lineage: Bacteria > Planctomycetota > Phycisphaerae > Phycisphaerales > SM1A02 > UBA8653. The sequence continues at coordinate 72,033 of SHAP01000002.1, forward strand.
GGCCAAGAGTTCCGCCCGATCATCGGCCATCTGGGCCATTTTTTCATGGACCACAGAATCAATGATCCAGAATTCACCGTCACTTGGCTGGTCGGCAACCACAGCATCGAGTGTTGCCTTGGCTTTGAGATATTGTTGGTCTCGATACAACACGTCGGCCAAAATCGAACGTATGAACGCGTCTTCCGGTCTTTGCTTGACCAGTGTGCTGAGGCGTGGAATTGATTCGGATGGGGGAAAGGATTTTCGAATCGTGATCGCCCGATTGCCATCGGCATATTTCGTGCGGTCAAGAGGCTGAAGTCGCAGTAGGAGCGGACCGTTCGGCACCAAGCTTCCAGACGCCTTGGTGGCTGCAAACCGCTGCAGCAAGACTTGGTCATCCGTGGCCCGAGCGATTTGGAGGGCCAGCTGGGCAAGATGACCAGGAAGATTGCCTTGGAGCCAAGGATCCAATGTGCTGCGAGCGGCTTCGGCCTCTCCCCTTTGTATGTCCAGCAACATACTCACCGCGGCTCGACGTGATGAGCCAAAATCATCGGCTTTGCTGACCCAAGCCTCGGCTTGGTCCAGCGCTCCATCCTCGAGGTACCAATGGGCAAGGGTCACACAACATTCTGAATCATGATTGGCTTGCAGAAAATCAGCGGCGGTTTGGCACGCGTCGGCGACACCGATGCGTCGTTGAGCGTGTGCCAAGAGCATTCCGCACGGTTGTCCCAAGGCCATGGCGTGGGTGTAGGCGACCGCTGCTTCTTTGGGCCACTGATTCATCAGACAAGCATCGCCGTACTCCTTCCAGCGGACGGGATCTTGTTGTGCTTGGAGCAAGGGTTTGGCCTTGGACCGAATGACTTGGGCTGCAATTCGGTCCAAGGCGGCATCGGGATCAGGACGGGGGAGCGGGGGACCGGCTGGAACCTGGGAGCCACAACCGACCAGAAGCGTGGCCGCCAAGAGTGTCCAGAAAATGTTCTGACGGTCGAACATAACCTTCCATCATCGGCTCCAAGTGCGGAGTGTGCGCGGTGAATTTTGGTATTCCGGCCGGTGTTTGTTGTGATTCCGCGGCCTTCCATTCAGCAGACGCGATGCTGCGGGTGTACCCTCATGCCCATGCGATGGTGGATGCTTTGCTTGGCGGGTCTGGGGCTCAGTTGCCAAACTGAGCAAGAACGAATCGCGGCCTTGCCTTTGCACCAAACCTTGGCCTATCACGGCGAACCGGTGGTTCAAGAGCGTTTGCTGGAGGGTTTGAGGTCGTATGACGCCAGTCGCCGTCTGGAATCCATTCAAACCTTGGTCAACCTGACCGGTGGTGAATCTCTGGGTTATGTCTCTTGGCGTTCCCCGGAAGAAAACGCGTCAGCCATTGCCGCCTGGGAACAGTATCTGGCGACGACTGATATGGCGGAGGATCAGCCTTGAATTCACTGCGTCGGGCCACCGCCGAAGTTGGCGCAATCTCGAGGATGGTGGGAGGCAGCCTTCGTTGTCTTCCTCGTTTTTTGGGCACGAGTCGAAAATGTGCAATGCTTCGCCACCACACGGTGCAGCAATTGGCCCGAGTCGGTGGACACAGTGTTGGCATTGTGGTGTTGGTGGTCTTTGTGGTCGGTGCCGTGATTTCCATGCAAATTGGACCGCTGCTTCGGGACTACGGGGTGGTGATCATGATCGCGGATGTGGCGGGCATTGGCTTCCTTCGCGAGTTGGGTCCCATGCTGACTGCAGTGGTACTGTCGGGATACGCCGGGGCATCGATTGCCGCGGAGTTGGGCACCATGAAAGTGGGTGAGGAGATCGACGCGCTGCGGGCCATGGCCATTGATCCATTTTTGCACTTGGTGGTCCCACGAATTTTGGCTTGCATCGTGATGACCACTTGTCTCTCGGCCATCGGTGATGCGTCTGGAGTCTTGGGAGGGTTGGCTGTCGGCACGTTCATGATGGGCATTGATCCCGCCGCGTACCTGGCGGAGTTGGCTTGGGCGACCGAACTCTCTGATTTGATCTCTGGCTTGGCCAAAGCCGTCATGTTTGGTGGGATCGTGGGGGGGATTGCTTGCCGATTTGGTTTGGCGGTTCGAGGTGGCGCCGATGCGGTCGGTCGAGCCGCAACCCAAACCATCGTCTGGAGCATTGTCACGCTCATCTTGGCCGACCTGTTGTTCACCATCGGCTTCTATGCCATCAGGGTCGGCTGATATGGGGGAGCGGATGATTTCAGCGACCGACTTGCACCACGCTTATGGCCAGCAGGAGGTTTTGCGTGGGGTCTCATTGCACTTGAACCCAGGTGAAACGCTGGTGGTCTTGGGCGGCTCGGGTTCGGGCAAAAGCACGTTGCTTCGTGTGTTGTGCGGATTGTTGGCCTGCGATGCCGGAGAAATTCGGGTTGAAGACGGCCGATGTCTGCGAGAGATGGACGAACGAGAACGCGAGAAGTGGCGCATGGGGGTTGGGGTGGTGTTCCAAAATGCAGCGCTTCTGGGCTCCCTTTCGGTCTTCGAAAATGTGGCGTTGCCCCTCCGCATGCACCGGAACTTGGATGAGGCAGAATTGAAGGTCCTGGTGGGAGAGTTGCTGAGCCAAGTCGCGCTGGACGGGGCTGGCGGCAAGATGCCGCAGGAATTGTCAGGAGGCATGCGAAAGCGCGCGGGTTTGGCCCGGGCGTTGGCCATGAATCCAAACATCATTTTCTACGACGAGCCGAGTGCGGGGCTGGATCCCGTCAGTGCTGGCCGCATTGATCGTTTGATTGTGGAACGGGCCCAATCAGGAACCGCCCAAATCGTGGTCACCCACGAGATGGGATCAGCCTTCCGAATTGCGGACCGCATGGTGTTGCTGCACCAAGGTCACATGGTGGCCGAAGGGACCCCCGAGGAATTCCAGAATTCTTCGGATCCCCGAATCAGACAGTTTGTTGAAGGTGGGGCTGATGGTCCCCTGGAGGAGTCGGCATCATGAATCGCCAAGACACCAGTACTGGAGCCATTGTTATCGCAAGCCTCATCATCACCGTGATGTTGATCGTTTGGGTAGGTGGTCAAAACACATTGATTGGCGGCCGGGCCTACGAGGTCTATTTCCCCGTTGCAGCGGATCTCGGGGGGATCGGTGAAGGCGACCCGGTGCGGTTGGGCGGACACACCATTTCAAAAGTTGAGTCGGTAGATGTGGAGATCCCCTCGGACAATCCCGACAAGCCGGTGGTGGTGGTGGGGTTCCGTTTGCCCGATTCCGTGCCTTTGCGCAATGGAGCCCAAGTGGAAGTGCAGACCAGCTTCACGGGGGTGGCTTCGCTGAACATCACCTCCATAGGTGTTGGCGATTTGCTGGATGCTGGGGATCGTTTGGCCGGTCAAGCATCCAGCATCCAACGCATCACCGAAGCGATCACGTCGTTGGCCCCAGACATCAGCGCGGCGGTCGATGAAATCCGAACCAAGATCGTTCCAGAAATCACCGAAGCGGCGAATGCTTTCCAGATGACCCTGGCCGAAGCCAACGCCACTCTTGAAGCGTATCGCGGGGTTGCCGAGCAAGTGCAAGCCGACGACGGCACGCTGGCTCGCTTGGATCGGGCCATTCTGGGACTCGATGAGACCATTGAGAAAATCGGAATGAGTGTCGACCGAGTCGGTCTCGACGTCAGCGCGGTGGTGCAAGATTTTCGCGCCGAGGACGGCTTGATGGTGCAGTTGGAATCCGGCGTTGCTTCGTTTGAGGCAGCGATGTCATCGTTGGGCGTTGTGTTTGGTGAAGGCGGGCCAGACCTCACCTCCGCGGCGGGTTCGATTCGCGAAGCAGCGGATGGCTTGCCACTTGCCGTGGGTGAGTTGCGGGCGGCTTTTGAAGATTTGCGCCGTGAGTTGAACGACGACTCGGGCACCTTGGCCACCATTCGAGATGCCGCAGGTAAAGCGGATTCTGCCTTGGAGGAAGTACGAAGCCTTTTGGTCCGCAACCGAGATCAAGTGGACCAAACCATGGTGGCCGCGCGTTCGGCGGTGGAAGAAATTCGTTTGGGCATGACCGAGTTGCGGGCCGAGCCTTGGAAGTTGTTGGCCAAGTCCACCAACGCCGATGAGACGGCCTACGTGATTCGGCAAGCCACCCGGGATTATGCCGAGGCGGCAAGGAATCTTGAAGGAGCTGCAAGTCGTTTCCGCAATGCCAGCCAGTCTTCTGAGACTTCTTCGAAGGAACTGATGCGTTTGGCCCAAGCGGTGGATGCTTCGATGGCCAAATTCCAAGACATCGAACGCGCGCTGTTCCTGTTGTTGGTGCAGTCGGGCGGGGGAGAGCCTCCGCAGCCACGACCGTTCTCTGACTTGCTCCTGGAATCGCTGCAGGATTCTGAATCGGAGAAATAAGTCCCCCACAAAGGGTGTGATTCTTAGGCAAGATGGCTCAGGAGATCAAACAGCCATGAAAGTGGCCGCCGGAGCGCCCACGCCATCAACAGGGCGAAAAGAGCGCCAAGAATGGAAGCAATGACGGTTTCCCCAAGCAGGCCGCCAATGGTCCATCCCAGCGGTGCCAACACCACCGCCGCCAGCACAAAAGACACGATCTTCATGCGATTATCGTAAGCAAATGGAGAGGCGGTACTTGTTCCCGGGACAACAGGATGTTGTGCTTACGGACACGCACCCCAATCGTTGAGGATGACCAAGACATCGGAGAACCCAATGGTTCCGTCACCATCAACATCGGCAGGGCAATCATCGGCTGCTGGTTGACAATCGTCACAGGAACCGCCTTCGGTCCAAGTGCCGCCCATTGCAGAGCAGTTTGATTCGGAAATGGAAGCACAGCCCGAGTTCGTGCAGCAGGAACCGGTTGATTCAGATACTGGGAAAATGAAATCGATTACACCAGACAGATTCGCACCAGACAGGTCCGCACCCTTCAGGATCGCACCAGACAGGTTCGCATTCGTCAGGTCCGCATTAGACAGGATCGCACCAGTCAGGTCTGCACCAGTCAGGTCCGCATTAGACAGGTTCGCACCAGTCAGGTCTGCACCAGACAGGTTTGCACCAGACAGGTCCGCAAAAGTCAGGTTCGCATCAGTCAGGAATGCACCAGACAGGTCCGCATCAGTCAGGAATGCACCAGACAGGTCCGCACCAGACAGGTCCGCACCAGACAGGTTCGCACCAGACAGGTTCGCATCAGGCAGGTTCGCATCAGACAGGTTCGCAATGTTTAGGAATGCACCAGACAGGTCCGCACCAGTCAGATTCGCAAAAGTCATATTCGCACCAGTCAGATTCGCACCAGACAGGATCGCACCAGTCAGGTCTGCACCAGTCAGGTCCGCATCAGACAGGTTCGCATCAGACAGGTTCGCAATGTTTAGGAATGCACCAGACAGGTTTGCACCAAGCAGGAATGCCTCAAACAGGTCCGCACACCCCAAATACAACCCTGACAAATCAACAAACGGCTCCGCATCCAACTCCGTCAGAAGCAGCGATCCATTCCCATCACAATCAAAGTATTGAAAGATGTCTGCGTGGGATACAGATGCAACGGCAAGGGCAACGGACGATACGAGGGCAGATGAACGCATAGAAAACTCCTAACCACAATGTAAATGAGATCAGGGTCCGGGAGAAGTGATTTAGGAATCCGAAAGCAACTGCATGAGGGCATTCACTTTTTGGTCATCAAGCGTGTCTATGAGGTGGTGCAGAGCGGCTCTCTTTTGACCCAATTCGTATAATTTTGGCGCCCTGATCGTATAACTCAAACGGGGTTCAACGAAAATCGCCCCTCACAGGCTGTGAAGGGCGATAATGCCGATGGTGGGATTCGAACCCACAACATGCTGATTTTGAATCAACCACCTCTGCCAATTGGGTCACATCGGCTGTGATGCGCAATAGTACCAAAGCTCAGAACGATGGCTTGGGTTTTCGCACCTTCAACAGGGCTTCCGCCACCACGAGATCCTCTCGGGTGGTGATTTTGAGGTTGCTGGGGTCGCCTTCGACGACCAGCACTTCGATGCCTTGGGCCTCCAAGATCCCCGCGTCGTCGGTTTGAGGCAGTGATTCTTGGGCGTAGGCCTGCACCAAGGTGTCTCGGGCGAAGCATTGGGGGGTTTGGATGGCCACCAACTGATCGCGATTCACCGTGGCTTCCACGGACCGCGCGTCCGCCGAAACCCGACCCGCATCCCCCAGGATGTCGTCGATGATCGCGTCGGCCGACTCACCCAGATCACGTGCTTCAGAGGAGACCCGTTTAAGAGTGTCTCGAACCGAGACGCCAGGAATCACCGCCGGAGTTTTGGCCGCGGCTTCGACCATGCGATCCATGAGGGCGTCATCGATCAACGGTCGCGCGGCATCGTGGACGGCCACATGGGTGCAATCTTCGGCCAGTGCATGCAAGGCAGCTCGCACCGAGTCGGTTCGCTCCGCACCACCCGCCACGGTCTTGACCCCCAGGAAGGACAAGGCCGGACCAAACCGAGATTCAAACGCCGCATCAACACTGCCGTCACTCTCGGCTGGACCCGCGACGATGATCTGGTGCACGTCGTCGCGTTTGGCGAAAAATTCCACCGTCCGAAGCAGCACGGGGCGGCCGCCCAACTCTTCGGAGAGTTTGTCACCACCAAAGCGAGCGCCGCGCCCGGCGGCGGGAATGATCACGGTCAGTTGAATGTCGCTCATGCTTTGACCTTCTTTCGGGGTGACTTCTTGGCGGACTTCTTGGTGGTTTTCTTCGCCGCCTTGGTGGTCTTGGATGCCACTTTCTTGGTGCGCTTTGCTTGGGTCGGGGCCTTTGGCTTGAGCAGCGGACCCAAGAATCGACCGGTGTGGCTGCCTTTCACTTGCGCCACCTCTTCGGGAACGCCTTGACCCACAATGGTGCCGCCACCGGAGCCGCCCTCAGGGCCAAGATCAATGACCCAGTCCGCACAGCGAATGACGTCCAAGTTGTGTTCGATCACAATCAGACTTGCATCGGTATCGGCGAGGCGCTGCAGCACATTGAGCAACCGTTCCACATCCAAAAAATGAAGACCCGTGGTGGGTTCGTCCAGCACGTACAACGTGTGTCCAACGTTGCTTCGCCGACCAAGTTCCGCCGCCAATTTCACCCGCTGCGCTTCCCCGCCCGAAAGGGTGGTGGCCGGCTGACCCAAGGTGAGATACCCCAAGCCAACATCGCGCAGGCACTCGGCCATACGCAAAATCTTGGGGTGAGCTTCGAAAAAGCTCACCGCGTCTTCAATGGTCATTTCCAAAATGTCGGCGATGGTCTTGCCGCGGTAGGTCACTTCAAGCGTCTCCCGGTTGTACCGCTTGCCTTGGCAGACTTCACACGTGACTTGCACGTCGGGAAGGAAGTGCATCTCGACGGTCTTCACCCCTTGGCCTTGGCAGGCTTCGCAGCGTCCGCCTTTGACGTTGAAAGAGAAGCGTCCCACCTCGTATCCCCGCAGCCGAGCCTCGGTGGTCTTGGCAAATACTTTTCGGATCTCATCAAAGATGCCGGTGTAGGTGGCGGGGTTGCTTCGGCTGGTGCGGCCGATGGGGGATTGGTCCACTTCGACCAGACGGTCGATCTTGGACAAGCCATTGACTCGGTCGTGGGCCAGCGGATGTTCACGTCCACCAAGGTGTCGGCGCACCGCGCGAAGCAGGATCTGGTTCACCAAGGTGCTCTTGCCCGAGCCCGAGACGCCGGTCACGCACACCAGACCGCCGAGCGGGAAGGTGGCGTCGATGCCTTGCAAGTTGTTTCCCCGCGCGTTTTTGACGACGAGGGCGGACTTTTGGTTCAGGGGCCGGCGATCTTCAGGCGTGGGCAGGCCACGCCGGCCGGACAGGTAATCCCCGGTCAGGCTGTTCTTGTTCTTGGTCACTTGGGCGGGAGTGCCCTCGGCGACCACGGTCCCGCCATGCACGCCAGCGGCTGGGCCAATGTCCACCAAGTGATCGGCGGCCCGAATGGTGTCTTCGTCGTGCTCGACCACCACGACGGTGTTGCCGATGTCGGTCAAGTGCCGCAAGGTTTGCAGTAGCCGTTCATTGTCTCGTTGATGGAGGCCAATGGTCGGTTCGTCCAGCACGTAGCAGCAGCCCACCAAACCCGATCCCACTTGGGTGGCCAAACGAATGCGCTGGGCTTCGCCGCCCGAAAGGGTGTTGGACGCGCGATCCAGAGTGAGATACCCAAGGCCCACGGATTGCATGAAGCCAAGTCTGGCTTTCACTTCCTTCAGGATGGGGGCGGCTATTCGATCGCCTTCCTCGCCCAGCGTGAGGTTGTCGAAGTACGCCACTGCATCCACGATGGACATCGCGGCAACTTCGGCGATGTTGGGGCCTTCAGCGCCCAAACGCACGCCCAAAGATGCGGGCTTCAATCGCTGGCCGCCACAAGCTTTGCACGGTGTGGAACGCATGTAGCCCTGCAAGCGTTCTTTCACCGCATCGCTTTCGGTTTCGTCGTGGCGGCTTTTCAGACTGGGGATCACGCCGGGCCAGACAATGTTGCCAATTTCCCCGCCGTGCATAAGAACTTCCCGCACTTTGGCGGGGAGCTCCGAATAGGGAAGATGGCGGTCCAGCCCACACGCATCGCAGAACTTCCGCATCATGCGGGCGTACCAACGGTTCATGCGGGGACCATTTTTTCGCCACGGCTCAATGGCTTCGGCGTAACCCACCGAAGGATCTGGGACCACCAACTCCTCGTCGTATTCGAGCATGCGGCCGAGTCCTTCGCAGACGGGGCACGCCCCGAAAGGACTGTTGAACGAGAACATCCGAGGTTCGAGTTCGGGCAGCGAGCATTCCGGGTGCAACTCGCAGGCAAAGGATTCACTGAACGGGTGGTCGGTCCATTGGCCGTCGTTTTCCACGCTGGCAATCAGTGATCCATCACCAAGTCGAAGGCAGGCTTCGACCGAATCGGCAAGCCGATCGCGTTGGCCCGACTTGATGACCACCCGGTCAAGCACTGCTTCGATGTTGTGCATTTCGTAGCGGGCCAAACCTAGAGGGTTGGCGCCGCCTTCACGCAACGCATCACGGAGATCATGCACGGTGCCGTTGACGCGGACCCGAACGACGCCTTGCCCTTGCAACTCTTCCAGCACCTCACGGTGGTGCCCCTTCTTGGCCCGAATGACAGGGGCCATCAGCAACATTCGAGTGCCTTCGTGGAAGTCTTGCAACGCGTCGGTGATCTGGGTGGCGTTGGCTCCGGTGATCGGCCGGCCACACACTTCGCCGTTCTTATCCACATGCCAGCAGGTTGGGGTGCCAGCACGGGCAAAGAGCAGGCGAAGGTAGTCCCAAATTTCCGTGGTGGTGGCCACCGTGGATCGGGGGTTGTGTCCTCCCGAGCGTTGCTGGATCGCAATGGTGGGGGGGAGTCCTTCGATGGATTCCATGTCGGGCTTGCGGAGTTGATCCAAGAATTGACGGGCGTAGGCGGACAATGACTCCATGTACTTGCGTTGGCCTTCGGCATACACCGTGTCAAAGGCCAGTGAGCTCTTTCCAGAGCCGGAGGGGCCGGTAATGACCACCAATTGGTCACGAGGGATGTCCAAGTCCACGTTTTTGAGGTTGTGCTCCCGGGCGCCGCGGATCGAGATGGTGTTGGTGGGAGCCATAGGTTGATTCTAGGGCGTGTTCTGGGCTTGACTCCGGTCGACTCAGCTTGAGAATGGTGACATGCTTTTGCTTCTTCTTGCTGTTGATGCCACCATCGTGTCGGAATCCTCATCGATCGATTTGTCTGGTTCCGTTGGGTTGGCTTTTGAAGGGGCCCTGATTGGGAACTACGACGAAGAAGCCAACCCTCAAGGCACCCTCACCCGTCCCGGATTGTTTGGGGGCTCAGGGAATCAGCCGATCGGCACTTCTTTGTCCTTCGCGGTCGGTTTCAATGACCAGAGTTTGCCCGAAGGCCAGATTGTCTTTGCTCTGAAGGATGAAGCTCTGGAGCTGTCGTCGATCGAGGCCGCGCTTCCGAGTGCGCCAGTGAATCTGGGATTGGAACTTCTTTTCGAAACATTTCGTTCCATCGCACCGGACAGTTTGTTCATTGGTGGCATTCCGTTGCCTCTTGAGATTGGTGCGGTGGATCTCACCAACCGTGCGGTACGCTTGGCCAACCCTATGAACTTCGTGTTGTTGCCAGGGCCCAGTGGTGACATTTTTTCTTTTTCAGGGCCGCTGCCTTTGTTGTACGAGGGCGAGATTGATTTGCAAGGTACCCCAACGCCGATTTCTTTTCCGTTCACGCTCGAAGTTGATGGTCAGATCAGCAGTGATGGTGCAGAACTGTCGTTGTCGGCATCCACCTCGGTGAACGAGTCTTTTCCACCTGAGACGCCGGTTGGTTTTGCGGATATCCCCTTGCCACTGCCCACCATCTTGCCACCAGGTCAAACCGCAAATTGTTTGCTGAGCCAAGATCTGGTGCAAATAGACAGCACGCTTGATGTTGGCTTTGTTTTGGTTGCTTCAGCGCCCAGTGGTCCTGAGGGCGATGCCGATGGCGATGGTGATGTGGATTTCGAGGATCTGGTTCGGGTGCTCGCGGAATGGGGCGAGTGCCTTGCTCCTGGAGCATGCTCGGCCGATTTCAATGCAGATGGTGAAGTTGGATTTGAAGACCTGTTGGTGGTCTTGACCGGTTGGGAGTGAACGGGGGTTACCCGACTTCGCGGCGGTCAAACAAGGCCACGGCCAAGCCCAAGATGCCGACCGTCAGGCAAGCGGCATAGGCCGTGGCTCGAGCGGCGTAATTTCGGGGGATTTTGCGATCTTGGGTCAGGGCATCGGCCAACCAGAGCACTTGGAAGTTGGGCACGATGGCTCGAACCGTCCGCAAACTTCGGTGTTTGAGACTTTCTTGTCCTTCGGCAAAGTCTGAGAGTTGGTTGCCTTCTTTGAGTTGAATGACCCGCTCTTCAACTTGGCTGGTGATGGTGCTGCCATCGGACTGGATGAAGCTGCGGAAGATGGGAACCTCTTCCGCCTCACCCCGAGCCATGGCCCGCTCGCGCCACCGGTCTTCGATGGCGTTCAAGGGGCGCCCCAAAAAGTGGTCGGAAAGCAGGCCACCCAGAAAGAGGCCAATCGTGATGGTCAGGGTGGCGGCTTGACGGGTTCGGGTGGACGCGGCCACGGCGATCGCGGTCAAGACCACAATGGCCAGCGCGACCAAGCCCACGGCGAGCCACAACTCCACGCGGAATCCCTCGGTGAAGGGACGCCGAGAAAAGTCCGGGCCGAAATTCAACGCCAACGCCCATGCAATGCCCAGCAAAGGTGCAATGGCCAGCATGGCAGACGCGGGAAAATTCCGGCCGTAGAAATAATTCATCCAGGTGGCAACGGCAAGGCCCACCACGATGGCACCGCCGCCCAAGAACAACACCGGCAGGTGGATGGGATCACGCACGGTTTGAAGCACCGTGTGGTACTCGGCCAGCATGAAAACAAAGCTCTGCAAGAGCACGCTCATCAGCAAGACGCCAAGAATGCCTAAGAATTTGCCCACCACCAGTACGGGACGGGGGACGGGCTTGGAGACCACCGTCAGGACGGTTTTGTCGTCGATTTCTCGACTGATGGCGTCCGAGGCGACAAAAGCGGCCAGAATCGACCCAGCGGCGAAAATGGTGGCAAGCCCTATGTCAAGGAGCATGCGCTGGTCGTCCTCCAACGTGTAGGCCGAAAGAGGGTTGGCCAGGATCAGGAGGAAGACCGCCACGCCATTGATGATCAACACCACTGGTTGCCGGACCGACTCTCGGAAGGTGTTGCGGGCGATGGTGAAAAGCAGGCCAAACATCTGGGAATTTCGATTCTACGCCGCCACATCCTTTCAGGTGCGATCCCGAGAAGGTTTGAGCCGTATGGGATAGGATTCCAACACGTCGCACGGACTGCGACGCCCCTCATCATGCGACAGGACCATTTCACGTATCAACAAGCAGCCCGGGTCGCCGGCTTTGGCCTTTTGGTCCAAGCATCGGTTGGCGTGGCTGCCCTTCTTTTTGGTGTTGGGGCGGGAGATGCTTTGGCCCGTTTGGCCTCGGCCTGGATCCTGCTGGGGGTGGCGGTCTGGGTGGTTCTGTGGCTGCTGTTTCAACAACACAAGTTGGAGCGCCTCGAAGCACTTGAGCACGATGACATCGCCGGCGGCGAGTCAGGCCTGACCGATGACGAATCTCGCGTGGCCGCCCGGCGGCTGCGAACCATGCACCGAATCACGGTGCCGGCCTCGTCTTTGTTTTTTGCTTTGTGCCTTGGTGGATTGGGCTGGCTCCACTTGAATGTCTTGCGTCAAGTTCGCATGGGCGAAGCTGAGTTTGATGTCGCGCCCAACTTGGGCTGGGCGGTGGCCATCGGGGTTGGTCTCGCCGTTGTCTCGTTCATCTTCAGCCGCTTCACCGCGGGCATGGCCAAGCAACCCGTGTGGCGAAATCTTCGCGGGGGTGCGGCATGGACCGCCGGCAACGCCTTGTTGTTGTTGGTTGTCGCGGCTTCGGCCGCGTTGAGATATTTGGGCAACGATGTTGCGGCAGAAGCCGTGGCCTGGGTGGTGCCTGTCTTCGAGTTTGTGCTGGCCGCAGAAATTGTCCTGAACTTCGTGCTCTGGCTTTACCGGCCTCGAATTCCCGGTGAAGCGCCAAGGGCACCCTTTGATTCTCGTCTTTTGAGTCTTCTGGCCGCACCGGACAATCTGGTGCGTTCGATCCAAGAGGCGGTGGACTTCCAGTTCGGCTTTGATGTCACGGGATCTTGGGGTTGGCGTCTGCTGACCCGTCGGCTACCTTTTCTGCTCGCCGTCGGGGTGTTGACTCTGGCTGGTCTTTCCAGTTTGCAAGTGGTGGAGCCAAGCCAACAGGGCGTTCGACTTCGCTTTGGCGAGCCCGTGACCGATGCACCTTTGAACAGTGGGCTGCACTTCAAGTTGCCTTGGCCCATTGAACAGGTCGAGATGTACGACATCGCTCGTATCCGATCTCTGCCATTGACCTCGTCATTGGTGAACGGCGGAGAGGTTCAACTTTGGACCGATGACCTGGGTAAAAAATACGATCGCAAGCTTGATCCGTTCTTGGTGAGGAGCGGTGCCAACAACGGCGATGGCTTTGGTGGATGGTCTTTGATCGATGCCGAGATGCGCCTGCAGTACCGTCTGCTGGGAGACGACCAACTATGGTCTTGGATCGACCTTGGTGGCGGCCGGCGTGGCCCCCGAGATGCCATGAGCCCGAGGCAAAAAGCTTTGCGTGCTCTGACTTTGGCCGAGATCGAAGCCGCCTTCCGAAGCCGTACGCTGGAAGAAGTGTTGTCGGCGGACCGTGGCACCTTGGCCCGGTCGCTGCGCAACGAAGTGAAAGCCACCCTGGCGGAGTACGGGGTGGATGTGGTCAGCATTGACTTGCTGATGCTCCGTCCAGCGGGGGAGGCCGCAGGTGCTTGGGAGGAACTGAATGTTCGCACCCAGCAGCGCACCTTGTTGAGCACCAAGGCTCGTGAAACGGTGGAAACCGGGTTCGTGCAACTGTTGGGCAAGACTGGCCTGGTCGACCCTCTGGTTGAGGCCATCACCCAAGCTGAAGCGCTTGAGCGGGGCGGGGCCAGCGAAGACGAAATCTCAGACGCGGTTGACCAAGCCGACGCCATCCTCTTCTCTGCGGGCGGAGAAATTGGAGCCCGAATCGACGCCGCCAACGGTGAACGTTGGGTGCGTGTCTTGGAAGCGGAAAGTCTGTTGGCTCGTGTGCGGGGGCAGACTCGCTCTTGGCAAGCGGGCGGCGATTTGTACCGCCAGCGTCAAATCATGAATGTGTATGCCGCGACGCTTCCGGGAATGCGGAAGTTCGTGGCGGCGGTTGACCCGTCACGACTCGACATTGACATGGATCTGAAGACGATCGATCCACTGTTTGCCATTTCCGATGCCCTCGGCACGGGTGATGAAGGACTCTCTGAATGAAAAAGCAAGGTGCACTCATCTTTGGACTCGCACTCTTGGCCGTGCTTTCGGCGTACGCGTTCACCTTCACGGTGAAGTACCACGAGGTGGCGGTCCGTTCACGCTTTGGTGAAACAGACGCCCAGAGCATTGTGCGTGAGCCAGGACTGAACTTCCGGCTTCCGGTCTTCGTCGATCGCGTGGTCACATTGGACACACGCTTGCAAGCCGTTGAGACCCCGCTCGAAGAAATCACGACCGCCGATGGCTTGCAGATCGTGGTGCAGGCGTGGCTTCTCTGGAAAGTTGACTCCGAGGGTGACGCACCGCTCGAGTTCTTGCGGAACTACGGGGAACTGGATGGTGCCGCAGAACCGGTGGAGACCGCCTTCCGCACCGCCACCACGGGGGCCATCAGTGCTTTTCCGTTGGAGGATCTTCTTTCCAATGGCACGGCCTTGGCCGACGCCGAGTCCGGCATGCTCAGCAATGTGCGTTCGGCTTTGGACGGCCGGGGGGTGGAATGCGTCTCGGTAGGGGTCAAGCGTTTGATGCTTCCGCCCCGGACCAGTCGATCGGTGCTCGAGCGTATGAAGGCCACCCGTGATGTGCTCGCTCGAAGTGAGGAAGCCAAAGGAAAAGCGGAAGCCAGTCGCATTCGCGCCGAAGCCAGCACCAAAGCCGACCGTATTCGCGCCTACGCCGGTCGCCGGGCGGAAGAAATTCGGGCTGAAGGTGAGGCCCGCGCGGCAAAGTATTTGGAGCAAATGCAGGAAGAGCCTGAACTGGCGACGTTCTTGGTGTGGTTGGATGCGTTGCAACGCTCTCTTTCCAAAAACACCACCCTGATTCTGCCTTGGAATGCCGCGCCTTGGCACTTGATGCAGCCTGGCACGGCGGCCCAAACCGCCGCCGGTGACATTCCCCAGCCTGCGGCGGTGGGACCGTGAACGAACACGACGACCTGTCCATGCCGCCACCCGAGGAGGAAGCACCTCGTCGGGTGGCCTCGGCCCGACTGGAAGTGCGGGGGGGCCAAGGCCGTGAGGCCATGCTCCGCGAAGCCTTGGACCCTGCAAATCAATCCCTGCGGGATGCCCTTCGCCTTTCGTTCCGGGTGTTGCAGATGGTCATGGTGGTTCTGGTGGTGGTCTTCCTTTTCAGTGGATTGAAAACCATCGAGCCTGGCCAAATCGGATTGCGTCTGCAACTCGGCCAACTTGAAGAAGAGGCCCTGGAACCCGGTGCGCACTTGGCGTTGCCGTTCCCAGCGGGAGATGTCATCGTGCTTGACGGCCGTGGCCAATCCTGGGATCTGGAAGATGCATTCATGCCCTTGGCGGCGACCCGCCGAGGGACCGAATCCGCCACCGATGCTGCTTCGGTCAATGACTTCATTCGTCCTGGTCGTGATGGGGCCGTGTTGTTGCAAGGTGCAGACATTGGTCACCTTCGGTTGCGAGGCAATTGGGAGGTCTCCGAGCCAGCCCGACTTCTTCGATCGGTCGATCCTCAAGAGGCCCGTGGCACAACCGGCGTCGATGCCAACCGCTTGGTTGAATTGTTGACCGAAAGGGCCGTGGTGCATGCCACCGCCGGACGCAGTTTGGAAGAACTCCTTGCGTTTGGCGATGTGGAGCAACAAGAGATTGCGTCTTCGGTGCAGCGCGGTCTCGACAATTTGGGCTCGGGTCTTCGCGTGACCTCTTTGGAGTTCCCTGAAGATCCATTGCCGGCCCTGGCGATTCGACGAGAGATTCAAGCCTTGGAGCAAGCGCGAGTCAATGCCGCCCGCGACGTTGAGATTGCTCGCGAAGACGCCGAAGCGATTTTGATTGACGTCGCCGGTCCCCAGTGGGCAGCCGTGAACACCGCCATCAGTGCGTGGCAAGAAGCCGACCGCTTTGGGGGTGATGTTGCTGCCAAACAAATGGCTGCCGACGCCGCTCTGGAGGCCGACGACGTCTCCGGCCAAGTGGCCTCTTCGTTGCAAATGGCACGCGCGTATGCCTCTCTCGTGGAGGTCACCTTGGGCCAAGAAGCTCGGCGGCACGAAGGTCTTCTTCCTGCTTGGCGGGAGCAGCGGGGCTTGGTGGCCAGCCGCATGTGGTCGGAGGTCTTCGCGAACGTCATGTCTACGCAAGACGTAGAAGTGGTGCAAGTTCCTGAGTTTGGGGATTTCCAGCTTCGTCTGGCCGGCAGCGATGACGTCCAAGAACTTCGCCGTC
This sequence comes from Phycisphaeraceae bacterium, assembly GCA_004213555.1. Classification (GTDB taxonomy): domain Bacteria; phylum Planctomycetota; class Phycisphaerae; order Phycisphaerales; family SM1A02; genus UBA8653. The sequence continues at coordinate 88,247 of SHAP01000002.1, forward strand.
GCATGCGGCTGAATGAGCGGGAGGCCGCTCAGATGATCGATGGCATCGACCTCGACAATCCGTGGTTGATGGGGGCCTCCATGATGCAGCTTCAGGGCCCCGGACGGCAGCTGCAGCGTGATTCGTCCAGTCTGAACAATCCCGGCTGAACCTGAACCCTCTGACCGGCGTGCTCCTAGAAAGGGAATCCCATGACCGCCACCGCACCCATTGTTGAAGCTTCAGGATTGACCAAAGTCTTCCGTGACTTTTGGCGACGTCCTCGGGTGCGTGCGGTGGACAGCATCGCGTTTGAGATCCGCCGGGGTGAGATCTTTGGCTTGTTGGGCCCCAACGGTTCCGGAAAGAGCACCACCATCAAGATGATCTTGGGGTTGCTGCACAAGACTTCTGGTCGCTTGTCGGTTTTTGGTCGGGCCCCCGATGACGTCGCGGTGAAAAAGCACATCGGCTTTTTGCCCGAAGAGAGTTATCTCTACCGATTCCTCGACGCTCGCGAAACCTTGGACTACTACGGCAAGCTGTTTGGCTTGGAGGCCAGCGTTCGCAAACGCCGAACCGATGAACTCCTGCAAATGGTTGGTTTGGAACGGGTGGCCCACCGTCCCATCGGCGAATACTCCAAAGGCATGATGCGGCGCATCGGCATCGCCCAAGCCTTGGTCAATGACCCAGAATTCTTGATCTTGGATGAACCCACCAGCGGCCTTGATCCGTTGGGCACCCGTCAGGTGAAAGACCTGCTGCTTGACTTGAAAGCTCGGGGCAAGACCATCTTGTTGTCGTCGCACCTTCTTGCAGATGTTGAGGACGTGTGTGACCACATGGTGATTCTGTACGGTGGCAAGGTTCGGGCCGAAGGCACTTCGGAAGAACTTCTGCAAGATTCCGGTCGTTCGGTCATCGAAACCGATCGGTTGGATCCCGAAGCCGCCGCGGCGGTGCAGTCCGTCTTGGCCGAGCGAGGACTCGGTGATGCTTCAGTTGCCGCGCCCCGGCAAAGTTTGGAGCACTTCTTCCTCGACATCGTGGCTCGTGCACAATCCGAAGCGACCGCCACCGATGGGGCGCGTACCGGTTCTGGCACCGCGGCTTTCCTTCGTGAAGAATCCACCGGAGACGATGTGGTGCAATCGCTCTTGGAAACCACAGCAGCTCCAGAAGCGGCCGAAGTCGTGGTGGACGAGCCCAACAACGAAGCGGAAACCGCCGCGGCCACCGACAGTGTGATTGGCGATCTCGTGGATCAAGCGGCAGCCCCGGATCGTGCCGATCCCGGTGCAACGCCATCCGATTCTGAATCAGGCCCGGATCGTGGTGTGATCGATGATTTGCTCGGCGGCGGAGACCGCTGACCATGACGAAACTCCGTGATTTCTGGCGCTGGTCCGAACGCGTGCAAGAACGCTTGGGTGTTCGCCTCGTGTTGGTGGTGCTGTCCCTCGTGGTTGTTGGCGGCTCCCTCGGTCAGATTGCCCTGCGCGCCAGCAGCATCAACCGCGACCGCAACGCCATTTTGGAAGCTCTGACCACCACCAGTTTGATGGCGGGCGATGATGTCGCACGTTCGTTGAAGGAGAGAGGGACCTTTGAGGCCGGAGGGCGGGAATGGGGCGATGTCTCCCTTCGTGATGCCTCCGGCGCCATCTTTGGTCCAGATGGACGGGTCGCCATTCCTCTTGAGGTCGCTGAATACTGTCTAAGGAACGAAGCACCATCCTGGGCGCCGGCATGGTTGGTCACCCAACCTCAAACCGCGCGGTTGGGCGCGTTGAGTATCTCCGCATTTGTGGTGTTGGTGGTTTTGTTGCGTGGGTTCCACGAACTTCTTTTGACAGGTCTTTTGACGGGGGTTGCTGCTTTTCTCGCACGGTCACTCGGCCTCTTGGACTTGGGATGGGCCTTGGCTGGGATTGGAGTCCTGGGTTGGTCTTTCCTTCTCCTGCTTCGTGCAGCGCGAACTGGACTCTCCGGTCGCGGAGGTGTTCGTGCCACCGCGCAATTGGTGCTGATGGAAGGCGCGCGAACCGGCTTGCCGCTGGTCTTCATTGTGGTGATGTTGGTGGTGCTGCCGCTGATTCCACTGTCTCTTGATCCCGACGCGCCATTGCGTTACCGGGTGCAGACCTTCATGAGTTGGTCCTTGGGATTGGCTTTCTGGCTGGCCGCATTGATGACGTTGTTGCTGGGATGCTCCACCATTGCGACCGAAATCCGTGACCGGCAAATTTGGCAAGTGGTGACGAAACCCATTTCTCGGTTGCGTTGGTTGGTTGGCAAGTGGCTTGGTTTGGCAGTCCTCAACTTTGTGCTGACGGCCACTTCGTGTGTTTCGATTTTCTTTTTCATCCAGTACCTCCGTTCTCAGCCAACCGCCGAAGGTTTGGCCGGACGGGAAGATTCCTTTCTTCTGCAAGAAACGGTTCTGACCGCTCGGGCGGGAGCATTTCCGACATGGGATGAACTGGACAACGAGCAGTTGCGGCAACGCATCTCGCAAATTGAAGAGACGGACCCTGAAATCCGCGCCCGAGGCGGGATGGGCATCAACGAGCGTCGGGCGGCGGTGCAAGAACTGCGAGAGCTGCACAATTCGTTGCAAAGAACCGTGCCTCCGGCGGTTGCAGGAGCCCCCCCAAACTATTTTGAATTCAATGGTCTTTCCGCCGCCAAAGATCTCGGTGGCACGCTGACCATTCGCTCGATCTTCCATATCTTGCGAGACGATGAACACGAGCGTTACCAATGCCGCTTCATCTTTGATCGCGGCGGGGGGCAACAGCCAATTGCCGTTGACCAAACGTTCGTGCCCACCATGAGTCATGTGTTCCAAGTTCCCGCAGAGTGGGTTGACGACAAGGGATCGTTGCGCATGGCCATCCAGAATTTGGCACCCGCTGCCATCAACTTCGATCCAGACGATCTGGAGATTCTGTACCGGGTTTCATCTTTTGAAAGCAATTTCCTCCGTGCCGCCTTGGTGCATTGGTCGAAGTTGGCTTTCTTGGCCGCGCTGGCAGTGGCGTGTGCCACCGCCCTCGGATTCCCCGTGGCCTGCCTCGCTTCCATCACAATTTTCCTCGCGGGATCGGCCGCACCGTTCTTGGCCCGAGCCTTGTACTGGTATGCACCAGCAGAGATGAATGAGATTGACTTCTCTGATACCGCCGCGGGAATCAGCTGGGTGTTTGAAGTCGTCATCCATCAGTTGGCGGTTGCCATGACCTGGGCCTTTGGCGCATTTGGAGACTATGACCCCACGGGCGCGTTGGTCCGTGGTCGCCATCTGCCTTGGTCTGAAGTGCTCAATGCCTTCGCACGAATGCTGCTGTTTTGGACCGGAGGATCTCTGTTGTTTGGCTGGCGCGTCTTGACCCGCCGCCAGTTGGCCATTTACAGCGGGAGCGGTTGAAATGCGATGGGCTCGACCACTGGGACTGATACTGGCGGTGCTCTCATTTGTGGGAGCCGGGGCCTTGCTGCCTGACTTGGAACAGCGGACCGAAAACGCAGGGCTGCGTTACACCGATTCAGTCGTGGAAGGCGCGCCCCCTTGGGTTGCGGTGGGGACCGCAATTGGCGCTTTGCGTGGTCTCGTGGTGGATGTGCTTTGGATCAAAGTCAACTTGATGAAGGAGGAAGGCGATTACTTCGAAGTGATGGCCCTTTCCGACCTCATCACCAAACTCCAACCTCGGTTTGCTGCGGTCTGGGCTTACCACGGTCACAACATGGCTTACAACATCTCGGTGGCCACCCACACGTTGGAAGAGCGATGGGATTGGGTTCGGGCTGGAGTTCGCTTGGTGCAAAACGAAGGGCTGCGGCACAACCCCGCCGATCTCGTACTGCACAAAGAACTTGCTTTTTGGTACGCCCACAAGATCGAAGGCAACTCCGACGACGCCCACCTCTTTTACAAAAGAGAGTTCACGCGAGAGTGGCACTTCATGCTGGGGGAGCCGCCTGAGACGTTGGAAGATCGCATCGCTTGGTTGCGTGCCATTGAAGATGCCCCTGGATCTCTCCCCCTGCTGCTTGAGTTGGAACCGCGTTGCATTGAAGTTCGCGATCGCCTGCTTTCCTCGGTGGCTCCGTTGGCGGAGCAAGCGGGAGTCAATCTGGAACTCGACAGTGATTTCCTCTTGGAATACGGCATCTGGGATGCCATTCGTCAAAATCCCACCGGAGCGGCCCTCCTTGGCATCGACGACCAAGTCACAGCCGAGCGACCAATGGCCAAAGCCCTCGAGGAGATTGCGGCGGACCCAAACCTTCGAGGTCCCTTGGACCAGTTGGTCACGTTCGTGCGTCGCCGGGTGCTTGAAGACGAGTACAACCTTGATCCTCAACGGATGCGTCGATACACCGAACTCTACGGCCCCCTTGATTGGCGCAATGGTCAAGCCCACGCCTTGTACTGGGGAAAGAAAGGTGAAGAAGGCGCGACCGCTCGGGTTGCGGCAGACGACGACGATTACAAACGGTTGAACAACGACCGGGTGGTGCTGCAAGCGCTCCAAGCCTTGGCTCGGTATGGCCGGGTTCGGTTTGATCCGTTTTCAACCGAGCCCCCAGTTCGCACGCAGGAGCCTCGATTCATTGACGTGATTGATCGTGAGTTCGAGTACTACTACACCAAGCACTACGACGTCAAAGGCGCTGGGGGTGAGACCTTCATCGACTTCCTGCGTAATTTCATGAGCTCATCGATTCGTGAAGCTTGGCGATCTGGGGAGAAGGATCGCGCCCAGCGTCTGCTTGACCGTCTGGACGAGCGTTTTGGTCGCGGGGCGGTTCCTCCCAACAACGCGTATGCGATTGATCTTGAAATCTTTGTCCGCAACGAAGTGAAACAAGAACTCGACTCGCAACCGCACCTCGCCCCCACCGAGGCACGGGGGGCGCTCTACGTCGGCTTTCGGGCTGGGGTGGCCCCCGACCGCCGTGAAGTCTGGGAGCAAGCGCTCACCTACACCGCCCAGGTGCACCGGATTTTCCGTGGCAATGAGTTTTACGATTACGAAACCAAGTTCGGCTCGGGCCGAATCAAAGACCTGATGCCGCCCACTTTGGAAGAGGTGGTCGAGGTGGTGTTCTTGCAGTTCATCACCGACCCCACGATTCCGTTGTTGGACCGAGCCCAAGTGTGGCAACGGGTGGACAGCTACAACCCTTGGTTGCGGGCAGCGGCCGAACGGCCTTCGATTCGAAGTGCCTTGGCCCAGCAGTTTGCTCGATCTGAATTGTCGCTGAACAACACTTTGGAACAACTCTTTCCGGTTCCCGTGGACCTCGAAGCTCGACAAGCCGCCTACGAGCGGCGGGTTCGAGATCGAGAAGCAGAGCGTGAACAGGACCGCAAGTCAGGATCGATTCAGCGTCAGAATTGATGGTCTGGATGGACTGCCTCAGCAGTTGCCCCACACACTCAGCAAAGCAATCAGATCGTCAAACTCCACCGCGCCCGAGGCGTTCAGATCCTCAGGACAGCCAGCGCACGGTCCAAAGGCCGACAGCAATTGAATGAGGTCGGGAAAATCCACCGCCCCGGAACCATCAAGATCCTCTGGGCAGTTGGTTGCGCAGGCGTTTTCACACACCGTTCCGTCTCCAGCGTATTGGCCCCCCACAACCCCGCAATTCGCGTTCGTCAGGACAAGACACGCGCCCGTGGCGGGCACACAGCAAGCCCCTTCGGGGTCGGGACAGTCTGTACTCACGCAGTCGGTTTCGTTGCCTTGGAAAACCCCGCCGGCTGCGTTGCAATCCTCTGGCGTCGTGGGCTCAACGCAGGTGCCATCGTCCAGACAGCACGCGCCCTCGGGAAAGCAGACGGTGGTGCCGCAAAGGGTCCCCGGTCCAGAAAAGGTGCCGCCCACCAGCCCGCAATCGGTGGCGGGCAAACTCAAGCAACCTCCGGTGGACGGAATGCAGCACGCGCCGCCCGCGTTGCAATCGGTCTCGCTGCACAAGGTTCCCGCGCCTTGCCACGTCCCGCCTGTATTCAAGCAGTCGTCCGCCGCTTGGGTGCTGCACACTCCTGAAACGCAACACGCACCCAAGGCCGGGGGGCATTCGACGTTGGTGCACGGCACGTTGTCGCCCTCAAAAAGACCGCCTTGGGCCGCACAGTCGTTTGAGGTTTCCAGACCGCACGCACCGTTGGGAAGGCAGCAGGCGCCAAGGGTTTGGTTGCAGGACAAACTGGTCCAGGTGGCACGCATGACCCAGTCGCCGGAGGGGCGGCACAAAATGTTGAGATCGGCAAACGATGACCAGCCACCATTGGGGGGGCACCCCAAGAAGCCACAATTCACCCCAAAAAGCCAATTTTGGCTCGGTGCTTGCAACCCACCAACATCGGTGGTGGGAAAGGCGTTTTGGGTGGATGGTGGCGCCACCAAGCATGGGTTGCTGGTTTGGTTGTGGTGCCGGTCGATGCGGTAGCCAATGCTGAAGGTGGAGTCCCCGGTGTCGTTGATGATGATTTGTTCGGGGTCGTCTGGGTCCACCAAGACTTGCACGTTCACTCCATTTGTACCGGGGAGCAGCACAATGTGGGGCAGCAACTCGCCGTCGCTGGAATACTGGGCCACCACATTTCCGCTGGCGGGCGTTCCCGACCACACAAAGAAAGTCCATTCGGTGGTCGTGGTCACGTTGGTGTTGCTGGTGGCAAAGATCATTTCGGCCACATCGAGCCGGATGGGAAAGACGGCGGGGTCCAGCGTCCAACTGGCGGCGGCCACTTCTTGTTCGGCAAAGCCGGCTTGAACCGTGTATTGCCCGCCTCCAAAGTCGGCATCGGTGTGTGCGGATACTTCAGAGGGACACGAGCCAGCCAACGCCACTGGGCGGGCTGATTCAGTGCGACCAATATTGGCCACGCCAACCCGTTGTTCTTCGGCACCAAGGGGTCGCTCCAGAACACCCAGCAGAAGTGAAGTCAAGATCATGAAGATCTCCTTGCTTGAAGTATCACCTTTGTTGATCTTGACACAAGTTCTTGGGCGATCAATTTCAGCTTGAATCAAAAAAAGAACCCGTCCCAACCTGTGGGACGGGTTTCATGATTTGGGGTCTGCGCTTCTTGGAACCCAGGAAGCCAGAGGTTCAGCGATTACTGGCCGCTGTCGGACTCGGAGGGGGAGCCAAGTTGGGAGCCAGGGGCGGCCCGGGTCTTGCCGGTTTCACGTCGCTTCATCTTATCTTGGTCCTCAGCGCTGCTGAAATCGCCGTCGGATTCGGCTCCACAGCCGACAAAGGCAACCAGAAGACAGAGGGCGGTCAAACGTTGGATCATTTCGGTCATGGTTTTGGTCTCCAAGTGAAGTCAAATCCTACCCGCTGGGAGCACGTTCGAGTCGAGAGACCGAGAAATCGCAGGGTTGAATGAAACATTATATCCCCTTACGATTTGGGCTTGATTCAGGGGACCCCGCCCATGCACCGATTGCTGCTCAGTGTTGTTTTGGTTGGATGCCAAGCCGGCCAAATGGCTTCGCATACCGAAGATTTCAACTCGCCCAAATGGCGACTGGCCCAACGTGAACGGGCGGCAACGGCCGACACCACGGTGTTGCAAAAGGTGGCCGAGAGGTTCTGGGCGGCTCGGGTTTCTGAAGATTGGAAAGTGGTGTACGAGCATCTTCCCGCGAAAGTCCGCGGAGAAGAAGGATGGGAAGCGTGGGCTGAATGGGCCGCGGCGGAATCGCCGTTTATTTTTGAGCAAGCCGATCCAGGGGAAGTCGAAGCCATGGATGGCTTTGGTTGGCAGTCGGTGGCGGTTCGAACCCGCATTCGGAGGTTCCCTCAACTCGAAGCTCGAGAACTCAACCGCAGCGATTGCTGGCGGAAAGAAGACGGCCGCTGGGTCATCGTTGAAGACCGGAAAGAAAAAGAGCAACTGCCGGCCAAGCCTTCCACTCGAGATTTGCTGGCCGAGGAGCTGGTTCGAGACGTTCACGCGATTGTGAACATTGCCCGCGAAGAACGCAACTTTGACCGCTACTGGGATCACTCCGATCCCGATGACCGGGAAGTGATGGCCCGCGAACAATTTGAAGAACTTCATGCTGAATTTGGCTTCTTTGGCGCCACGCCCCTCTGGATTGAAGTGGTGGGCGATTCGGCCCGCGTGCAGCATGAGATTCTGATCAAGAACCTGCACCCCAGCCTGCGGAAGATGGATCCCCAACCTGCAGTATTGGTGGAGGAATACCGAAGGGTCGATGGAACCTGGTACTACGACTTCAACACCGCCCACCCAAGTGCCACCAGCGATGATGCTGTGGCCGCTTCGGAGCAACCCTCATGACCCGTTCCTTCCTTTTGATTGCCTCAGTCACCCTTTTGGGATGCGAATCCGCTTCCACCACCACCTCGGTTGAATCCTCGGTGCCCGAGCCTGCTTTGGCGGTGGAATCCCCTTTGCCACAGCCCAAGCCCACACCAACGGTCAAGCCCGCCGTGTCCTTTGTGCACGCGGCGAAGGGTTTGCCCACCAGCGGACAGTGGAAATGCGATCCTCGCGTGGTGGACGTCGACGGCGACGGGACCCTAGAGATTGTGGCCTTGCCCCGGTTGCTCAAAGGCGCCCGGATGTTCTTGATGCAAGACGGCCTCTGGCAGGACGCTTCGGCCGGCCTCGAAAGCGACGGCATCACCTGTGGTGGCGGCTTGGAGGTGCTGGATTTGAATGGCGATGGCCGCAACGACTTGATTTACGGTTGCCACTGCAAGGGCCTCTACACCTGGCTTCGCAACGCCGAAGGTGGGTGGGACAAGGGCGCGGAAGCCGTTTGGCCCGAGTATCTGTCCGATGCCAACGACAACAACTTCATGTTCCAAGGCATGGAAGACATCGCTGTGGGTGATGTCGATGGGGATGGTCACGCCGACGTGTTCACGGGTGGCTCTGACGAAGGGGGCATCAACATGTTCCTCGGAGACGGCACTGGGGTGAATTGGGAGTGGGTGTCTGAGGAATCGCTGCCCAAGCGTGGATGGTGCACTCGCTTGATGCTGCACGACTTTGAAGGCGACGGCGACCTTGACCTCTTCGCGTCATATTGCCGCGGACCCAAGGTCTACATCAACAACGGTCAAGGTGGCTTTACCGATGCGTCGCTTGGCTTGCCCGAGCCACCCATGCAAGGCATTTGGTGGGGCATGGAAGTGGGTGATCTCGATTCTGATGGCATGCTCGACATCGTGGTGGCCAACTGGGTGAACGGCCCCGAGGTCTTCTTCAACCGAGCGGGGCAGTGGGAATACGGCGTTGATCCCTTCCCCGAAGCCGACGGCGGTGGTACGGGTGTGGATCTGGCCGACTTCGACGGCGATGGTCACCTGGACATCGTGTTCCTTGGCCGCATGAACAAGCGGCAGATGGGGCATGCCCGCGGGCTCTTCGTCCTGCGGGGTGATGGCCACGGTCATTTTGAGTATGTCGCCGATTCGGGGCTGCCCAGAACGGGCCTCAGCGGCACCGCCGGCGTGACCGCCGCCGACTTCGACGGTGATGGCATTCCCGACATTGTGGCGGGCACCGGTTTGTCGGTGGAATCCTCCCGAACCCGCCCGGAGGGCCCAGCCGAGGTGCTGTTGGCCTACCGCACCCAGCGAGACACCGCACGTGTCTCGAAGGACTGAGAAAAAATTGGATTAAGGGGTTGAAACCCAACCTATGGGTACATAACCTTAATCTTCCCAGTGATTTCCGGACGTAGGTTCGGGTTCTGGAGCCCCGGGGTGATGGATGTGGATGAGGCTGCTCTCGGGCGGCCAGGACCAGGGATGGATGGGTGAGCAAGTGAATCTTGCTCGCTGATTTTGCCACCACAGTCCCCAAGGGGGGGGCTTGGTTTTCTTTTAGAAACCCAATCATCCTTACAAAGGGGACACACCATGGGTAACAAGTTCTTTATGGGCGTTGCCGCGCTCGCGGCGGCGGGTTCGGTTTTCGGTGCAGACCGTCTTTCCGCAACTGAGAAGGGATCCCTTCTCATGTTCGTCAATGCTTCCGGCACCATTCACATCTCCAACGACTACCCCGCTGACGTCCAGCTTCAGGCTTACGTCACCGCTGGTTGTGGCGCGAGCTACGACATGGGCTTCTCGTTGACCGCCAACCAAATCGCTACTTTCGAGTCCTACGACTTGGCCATGCCTTTGGATGTGGATGCGTCTAACTGCTCGATGTACGTTTGGGCTGTCAACAACGACAATGCTCAAATCCGTTGGAACCACCTCTCCGGTGGCATCCTCGGTGGCGGTGCTTACGCTTCGGCCGCAGCTCTGCAAGGCAGCAATGGTGACGCCGTTGGTGTCGCTGGCACCATCAACATGGACGGTGTGGAGTACTCCTCCGCGTTCAACGGTTACACCGTGAACTTCGCCGCCAGCACTGGTGATCTCGCCATCGACCTTCTTGATCACGATTTCGCTGACAAGAACTCCGATGCACCCAACACCAAGATCGTGGCTGAAATTTGGAACTCCAACGAAGTCAAGTTCTCCGGTACTTCCCGTTGCGTTGAGTGCTCCTCCATGGATTCGCTCGACGACTGGTCCGACTCTGCCGTGAACTTCTTCCGTTCCGGAAGCCTCGGCACCGCCTTCGGTAAGGCTCGTCTTTCGACACAAGCCAACGGTGCTTGTGACATCGTGGACGAAGATGGCGAAGTGACCAACCCTTCCGAAGAGCGTGCCTTCATGGCATCGATCTCCGCTGGTTCGGCTGCCGGTACCGGTTCGCGTTCCGCCACCATCACCTACGAGCTCACCTCCGAGCCCGAAGAAGCTGGCAAGGTCCGCAAGGCCTTCGGTCTTCTCCGCAAGTGAGTCTGAGCCCCTCTGGGGATGGGATCTGCACCTTCGGGTAGCCGATCCAACACAACACAAGACCGCCGTCAGGGCTTCCTGGCGGCGGTTTTCTTTTCGTTTCAAGCCTTGACACCCCTTGGATTGTTCCGATAATTGAGGAAATTCCGGGAGGGGGGTTCTCTGCCGGGTTGTCTCTATTTCATCCTCTTGGGGGATCATCATGCGTTGCGTCATTCTTTCTGCGTTGGCGGTATCTGGCACTGTTTTTGGTGCCGACCGTCTTTCTACTTCTGAAAAAGGGTCACTGCTGATCTTTTCTGACATCGCCGGCAACTTGGATGGCGCTGGGCTGCCTCTGGGGGGGCCTGGTGGTTACATGGTCATCTCCAACGACTTCCCCGAAGATGTTCGATTGCAGTCGTACGTCGTGAACAATCAAGCGTGCGAGGCCTACGACATGGCTTTCTCGCTGACGGCCAACCAAGTTGCGGCCTTCTATGGGGCGGATCTCTCAGCACCCTTCGGCGATTGCGATTCGCTTTCAGTCTATGTTTGGGCCGTCAACAGCGACAATGCTCAAATCCGCTGGAACCACCTTTCCGGCTACTCCGAAAATGGCAATGCCACGGCGGCGGCCGCTTTGGTTGGTGACCACGGTGACACCGTTGGCGTCGCAGGCACCATCAACATGGACGGTGTGGAATATGCTTCGGCCTACGCTGGCGTGACGGTCAACTTCCAAGCCGATTTTGGTGGCATGGCCATCGAACTCCTGGACAAGGATTTTGCTGACAAAACCGCTGATCCCGCGACCACCAAAATCGTGGCCGAAATTTGGAACATGGACGAAGTCAAGTTCTCCGGCACCTCCCGTTGTGTGACGTGCTTTGAGTCCGCCGACCTCTCCAGCTGGTCCGACTCCGCGGTGAACTTCTTCCGTGGTGCTGTTCTGGGAACCGACTTCGGCAAAGCACGCCTGTTCAGTGAAGCCAATGGCTCGTGCGGCGAAACGTCCGCCGAGCACGCTTTCCACGTGCAATCCGCCCAATTCCCCGAAGACATGGGGACTGCTGGTACCGGTTCGAGCTCGGCCACTCTCACCTACAACCTCGAGTCTGAGCCCGATGAGGCTGGCAAGCTCCGCAAGAACTTCGGCTTGCTCCGCAAGTAAGTCTGAGGCCCATCAAAGCCCACTCCAAGCCGCCACGGACCTCCGTGGCGGCTTTTTTGGTTTCCCTGGCGTGGTCCAATAAAAACTACAAAAAACGATCTAAAACCTTGCAGTTATTAGACTTATGCATAATCTGTGGAACGCCTCGGGACGACAGCCGTCAATTCTCGAGGCTTATTAGGAGGGTTATCCCAATGCGTCAATACGCTGCTTTGGCCGCTCTGGCCACCACCGGCGCCGTGCTCGGTGCCGACCGTTTGTCTGCGACCGAAAAAGGTTCGCTGCTTATCTATTCCGGTGCTCAAGGCACCATTCACATCTCGAACGACTATCCAGCCGACGTCCGTCTGCAGTCGTACATCGTCAACGATGCTTGCGAGTACTACGACATGGCGTTCTCTTTGACCGCCAACCAAATCACGGCCTTCTCGACCGATGACCTGGCCGCACCTTTCGGTAACGGTGGCATGGCTTCTTCGGTCTCCATGTACGTTTGGGCTGTTGATGCCTCCAACGCACAAATGCGATGGAACCACCTCTCGGGTGGCATCATCGGTTCCGGTGCCTACGCCACGGCTGCTGCCATGCAAGGTGGCAATGGTGATGCTGTCGGTCAAGCCGGTACCATCAACTTGGACGGCGTGGAGTATTCCTCCGCGTTCAATGGCGCGACCTACAACTTCGTTGCCGACGCCGATATGTTGACCATCGAGCTTCTTGACCACGACTTCGCGGACAAGAACGCTGCCGATCCCAACACCAAGATTGTGGCCGAAATCTGGAACGAAGACGAAGTCAAGTTCTCTGGAACTTCCCGTTGCGTGAGCTGCATCGAATCCGCATCACTCAGCGACTGGTCCGATTCCGCAGTGAACTTCTTCCGAGCCAGCTCCTTGGGCACCGACCTCGGTAAGGCCCGTCTTTCCACCGAAGCCAACGCTTCTTGCGGTTCCGATGACAACCCATCCTCCGAGCGGGCCTTCATGGCTTCCTCTGCTGGCAATGGCTCTGTCGCCGGTACCGGTTCGCGTTCCGCCACCATCTCCTACGAGCTCGAGTCTGAGCCCGAAGAGGCTGGCAAGCGCGTCCGCAAGGCCTTCGGTCTGCTTCGCAACTAATGTTCTTGGGCAAGTGAGGGACCCTGGTCCTCGGCCCACGTGACACAAACCTCGTCTCCGGACGGCATGCTCCTGCCGTCCGGAGGCTCTGGCGGTTCCTTGTGAGTCGCGACAATTTGGCACGCAAGGAGATCGGATGGGACCGGGCTTCGGACAGGGGGATGGACCACATGGTGTGGAACACAAACCTTGACGGCGTACGGGGCTCAGCCCATCAGGCACAGCCCGCCAAGCCGTGGCAACACAGCTTGGCGACCAAGCCAACTCGCGCTGGAGATCCGCGATGCGGAAGTGTGAGGTTGGTTGAACATCGGCGGTGATGGTGGACGGTCGCGTTCGGTTCGGCAGAACCGTTCTGCGAACGCTGCCCATGTCGTTGCCTCCCCAGGGTGGGGTGCAGCGGGAATGGACTGTGGAACGACACCGGCCTGCCGGCGGGGCGACGGGGAGACCCGGCACCTGCCGGCCCTCGACTCCCTCGCCCGCTTCGGCGGCCGTGTCATGCAACTTGGAACCGGCCGTCCTTTTGGGGCGGCCGGTTCTGCTTTGGTGGTGCCGGATCTGGGCCTGAGGCGCCACAAATCCATAATTATCAACACTTTGTACTTGATAATGTTGGGGGATCGTGGACAATGGGTGCACCCGGGGGGGATGTTCCCGGGATCAATTCCAAGGGGAGCGTCTCATGTTGATGCGTCAAGCAATGTTGGGTGCCATGGTTGTGGTGGGTGGTTTGTCGGCCGACGATCGAATCAGTCAAACCGAAAAGGGTTCGGTTTTGATTGCTCCGTTTGTCCAAGGCGCCCCTGACATCGATGGCCAAATCTTGTTGTCCAATGATCACCCGAGCAGTGTTCGAGTGCAGGGCTATGTGTTGTTGGATGATGGCCGGTACTACGACACCGCGTTTGCGTTGACCGGAAACCAGCCAACTTCAATTGACACTGGCGATCTGCTAACGCCGTTTGGTGTGGATGCTGGTTTGTTCTCCGTGTACTTGTGGTCGGTTGATGCTGCGGGTGCCCCGATCCGATGGAACCACTTGTCCGGGTCTTTGATTCAAACCGATTGGTCCGAAGATGGATCAGGGTCCTGGGAAATTCCGGCATTCGTTTCACAAGCTTTGGTTGGTGACAATGGCGACCGTGTTGGTCCAGAAAATCGTCTTGATTTGGATGGCGTGACCTTTGCCGCACCACCGGCTTCCCAAGTCTTGAACTTCTTCGCGTCAGGTTCCGATCTCATTGCCAACAGCGCTTTGTGTCACTTGGTGGCCGGACATGATTTCTCCGACAAAAATGCACCCACTCCAGTGGTCAAGATTGAAGCGGAGATCTGGAACGAAAACGAGTTCAAATTCTCCGGAACCAGCCGTTGTGCCAGCTTCTTGGAGATTTCCGAGTTGAACAGTTGGAGCACCTCTGCCACCAACCACTTCCGCCGATCCAATCTTGGTACTGAATCGGGCAAAGCTCGTTTGAACGGCACCATGAATGCAACCTGTGAAGGCTCTGCCGACGCCGCCTTGTTGATGGTTCAGCTCCGCTATCCCAGCTCCGGTGGTGTGGCTTCCGGTGGTGTGGTCGGGGCTGGCCTGGAACCTTGTGAGATTCGCTACGAGCAGGAGTCGGCTCCTGAAGAGTCTGCGTTCTCAATCAAACCCCGATCCTTGCGTCAAACTCGATAAAAGCATTCGGAAGATTCACATCGCTGGCGGTGCCAGCACAACAGTCATATTGAAGATTGCGGCTCCCGGGGGGGTGCCGCTTTCTTCTTTTTGAGGTTTGTGTCCGAGAACCATCAGGAAACCTTTGAATTTGTTGCCGATTTTCTTGTGAGAAGCTGATTCTCGAGGTCTCCTCGATTGCCCAAGATACTTTTGGAGCATGAGCTTGTTGCCGCTCCTCCTGTGCAGTGCGCTGATGACCCTTGACGATGACCGAGTCGGCTCGACCCGCCAAGGTTCGCTGTTGGTCTGTCCACCGGTGGGTGGCAGAGAGAGCGGAGGTGGTGGCGGCGGCAGCGCACCTTTCGGTGACGTTGGCTGCGAGGCCGAGTTGGTCTTGGTGCACGACCATCCCAACGACATTGCGATTCGTTTGCTGGTCCGAGGTTCCATTGGACAATACGAGCGCTTTGAAGTGTTGCCTGGCGACACCATTCGCACCTTTGACTTGATGGGTTTGCTCGCCCCGCTCAATGTCGCGGAGGGGCACGTGGTGGTGGTGGCGTGCAATCTGCAGGGTGTGCCCATTGCCCACAACCAACTCTCCGGATCGGTGCGTTTTCGATGCATGGGTGACACCGCCGAGTTGCCCGTCGCGGTGTTCCGCGCGATTTCTGGCACGACGGGTCAAGCGTTGCCCTCAGCTGAACACTTGTCGCTGGATGGAGTGGAGTACGCGTTGCCAGGCAACCGTCAAGTTTTGGATTTCTACGCGGTTGGTTCCAGCCCGGTGTTGGGCCAGCCTGTGCAGACCCAACTGGGGGTGGTGCCGCTGGATTTTGATTTCACCGGACGAAACCCCAAACGCACAAGCACCCAACTGCGATTTGAAATTTGGAACGAGAACGAAGTGAAGTTTTCGGGCACCACGCATTGCTTTGAAGGCATGGGTTGGGTTGATTTGGCCGACTTGAATGGGCCCACCAACCACTTTCGTCGCCAGTTTTTAGGCACCGAAAGTGGGAAAGCACGGCTCGATACCCGTGCCAACACCTCGTGTGGAGCGCCGACCTCGGCCCCACCTGTGGTGGCTTGGGTTTTGAACGACTTTGGAGCTGGAATTTCAGGCCGAATGCTTCGTTCCACTGGCCGTCAATCCTCAATCATCCACATTGCACCGGTCTCCGAACCTGAAGAATCTGGAAACACTGTGGACAGTGCTTTCTCCACTGGGGATGGTTCGGTGAAGACGCGGGTTCCTGTCCCCAGCCCCTGACTCACAAGTCATGTTGTTCACAAAGTCATGGTGAAAATTACTTCACGTTGACTTTTGCCACCATAAGGCGAGGATGTGAAAGCTGTTTGTTCGACGGCAAGTAGCCCAGATCAATCCACGGGTGGAGTTGATTTGAAATGGAGTCAACGTCGTTTGGGGTGGAATGGGTCTTCTCAAACAGAAGGCCATCAAGCCAGGGTGACCATCCTTGGTGAGTCAACAGCAGATGCGTCGGTGAGGTTCGAAAGCAGGGTTTGGAATCCCCCTGCATTCTTCATGGTTGGTCGCTGACGCCAAAGTCTCCCCCCTGATAGCGGCATCGAAGTTCGGTGCCGTCCGCCGCGGACCGGTCTTTTTGAGGTCGGTTCGCATTGAGGGCCTCTGCCCTGACATCACAATGGCGAACGAAGCAATTTTCCCTCCCCTTCGAACGTCCTCAGCCGGCCTTGTGGCCGGCTTTTTTTGTTCTGCGCCACAATCGCAAGGTCACGGCGGTTGAACCAAGCACAACTGAATGTAATATTACTCCCTGCGGGGGGCTATTCCGGTCCCTTGGAATTTGGAGACCGTGTGATGACACGACTGTTCGTGATGTGCGCGGTGGTTGGAACAGGTGCGGTGGCCGACATTTTGAATGTCCCTGGAGACTTTGAGACCATTCAAGCGGCAATTGACGCGCGTTCGAATGGTGATGAAATCGTGGTGGCCCCAGGAACGTACAACGAAGCACTCTTTGCGGAGACAGTGCCGGGCTCGGGCATTCCACGCAAAGTGTTCACCTTGCGTTCCAGCACCCGAAACCCGGCGGACGTCATCATCGATGCTTCCGGCTTGCAAGCACCGGCGTTGCACTTGATTGAATTTACCGATCCGTGCACTTTTGAAGGGCTCACATTTAAGGGCGGCGTGGGGGCGCTGATCACACCTGGGAATTATTTGGCGGGAGGCGGCGCGTGTTGTGAGTCGGCCGACGCCATCTTCACCAAGTGTGTCTTTTTCGGAAATGCGGCCGATCGAGGGGGCGCCATCTTTACGTACCAGTCCTTTGGAGACTTTCGAGTTGACCATTGCATCTTCCGTGACAACTTCGCGCCTCTTGGTGGTGCGTGGTACAGCGGATTTGGTTCGCCTGACATTGTGCACTCTGTGTTCACCAGAAACTCGGCGGCCAGCAGCCTGCAAGGCAACGGTCCTGGCGCGTTCTACTTTGGCCCGTCGACCAGCCCCAAGATCCGAAATTGCATCGCGTGGGGCAACTTGCCTTCGGCCGTCGGCGGCTTTGGTACCCCTGATATCGCGTATTCCCTGATCGAAGGGTACGTCGGTGGTGTGGCCAACATCGACACCGATCCGATGTTCGTCGATTCCGCCGCCAACAACTTTGCGTTGATGGAGAATTCACCCTGCATTGATGCTGGTGATGCGCTGGTCAGCTCGGAAGGTTTGCTTCTTGATTTCGCCGGTCAAAACCGAGGCCTTGATCACCCCGAAGTGCCCAACACCGGTCGCTCGATCTTCGAGTTGTGCACCGATCTTGGGGCGTTCGAATTTCAATACGAGTCTGCCCCTCCTCCGAACCCATGCCCCTCTGATGTGAATGGCAGTGGCACGGTGGACTACGAAGATTTGGTGAATGTCTTGGCCAACTGGGGCCCCTGCGCCGGCTGAGGCCCGCAAGGGTTCAATACACCTCGAGTTTGGTCCTTGCACCAGGACGCACGAAGCGTTTGATGCGGGCGGCATCCCATTCGCTCGGATCCATACCCGCGGTTTCTTCGTCACGAATTTTGAGGAACTGTTCGGTCAACCCACGTTGAGCGAGCAACCGGAAGACGCCCACTTGCATGCCCGCGAGACCGCAGGCGTACACCATGGCTTTGGGATCGGTGAATCGCGATTCCAATTCGGACCATTCCCGTTCCAACCGATCGTGCACATAAGGACCTCGGTCCGGGTGATGGTTCTCTCGGCTGATGGCCCACCGCAGTTCAAGGTTGTTGTGCTTCTGCGCGAGGGCTTCGAGTTCTTCGCGATACAGCAGGTCGGTTTCCCAAGGCACGCCCAACATCAGCAAGATCTTGGATGGACAAGGTGAATCTCCTTCCAAGAGCTCTTTGAGGAATCCTCGAAACGGCGCGATGCCGGTGCCGGTGGCCAAGAAGATGTAGTTGTGTTGTTCTGGTGCTTCGGGCAGCAGGAAGCCTTTCCCGTTGGGGCCCGCCACCAAGACCTCGTCGCCGGGGCGCAGGTCGCACAGGTGGTTGGAGCACACCCCGAGGAACAACTCGTGGCGGTGGGCATCTTCGGCATCGGCATATTCCGAGATCACCCGCTTGGTCGTGGTGGACAGAATTTTGCCCGCGCCGTCTTCCCCTCGGGTGGGGGAGGCGATCGAATACAACCGCACGCCATGAGGTTTGCCTTTTGCGGTTTCACCGGGAGGCACCACCCCAAACGACTGTCCCGCCCGGAACGCACCTTCGAGAGGGGTGCCCGAGACGTCCACCTCGACGTGGCGGACAATACTTGCCGCGCGGCGCGAGGTGGCGGGCGTACTGGAGTGCACGCGGGCCACCACGGGGTCGTTGGGGCGGACCGCATGCATGGTCACGGGCGGAAATACGGGGTCGGGGCTGGATTCAGTCATTTTCTTGGGGAAGTTTAGTCATTTGGGCATGTCCGCCGATGTGGAGAACAGGCCGATTTCACGTGTGAAGGAGATGGCCCGTACATTTCTCTTTTGGAGGTTGGATGGACGCATTCCGCATCAAAGGTCCCTGCAAGTTGGATGGTGAACTCGAAGTCCCGGGCGCGAAAAACGCGGCCTTGCCTCTCATGGCGGCCGCTCTGCTCACGGAAGAGGAAGTGGTCCTGCAGGACGTTCCGGCCTACGCGGATGTGGGCAATTTGATTCGGCTGCTGCGGTCGCTGGGGGCCAAGGTCACCCACGACGATGTGGACAATCCCTTGGGTGGGACCGTGCGGATCCAGTCGGATCACGCGGCCGATCCCACCGCGCCGTACGAGATCGTGAAGACCATGCGGGCCAGCATCAGTGTGCTGGGCCCATTGCTCGCAGCCCGGGGACGGGCTTCGGTCTCCCTGCCCGGCGGCTGCGCTTTCGGGGCTCGGCCGGTCGACCTGCACCTGCACGGCCTGCGTTCGCTGGATGCCAAGATTGAATTGGACGGTGGACAGATTGAAGCCACCGCACCCGCGGATGGTTTGAAAGGTCGCATCATCTTCATGGGCGGTCCCAACGGCCCCACGGTCGGAGGAACCCAGAACGTCCTGTGCGCAGCAGTTCTGGCCAAGGGCCGCACCATCATCGAATCGGCGGCGTGTGAGCCTGAAGTTTCAGACTTGGTTCGTCTGCTTCGCGCGATGGGGGCGAAGATCACTGGCGAAGGTTCGCCGCGGTTGGTGGTGGATGGCGTCGAACGCCTGCACGGTTGCACCCACCGCGTGATGCCCGACCGCATCATTGCGGGCACCGATGCCATCGCCGCCGCGATCACCTGCGGCCGGGTGGAACTCAGCAACTATCCGCAGGACTCCTTGCTCGGGGTGGAAGATGTCCTGCAGCGGATTGGGGTTCGCTTTGAATTCCTCGACGACGCAAAGGACCTGTTGCGCCGCACCGTGCGCATTACCGCGGACCGACGCCAGGAAGCGGTTGAAGTGACGACGCAGCCTTGGCCAGGCTTCCCCACCGATCTTCAAGCCCAGCTCTTGGCGGTGTTGACCCTGGCCGACGGCAACAGTGTCGTCACCGAAAAAATTTATTCCGAGCGCTTCAACCACACCGCGGAGCTCGAACGCATGGGCGCCGTGTTCCACCGCATTGGTCCCGCGGTCGTCGTGCGTGGTGTGCCCCGACTCAACGGCGCGCCCGTGATGGCCTCTGACCTGCGGGGTTCCGCGTGCTTGGTGCTCGCTGGTTTGGCGGCCTACGGCGAGACCGTGGTCTCTCGGGTGTACCACCTTGATCGTGGATACCACCGCCTTGAGGATCGCTACCGACGACTGGGGGCGGACATTGAGCGTTTCAACGCCGATGCGTCGGATCCCGATGATCCTGCTGCGGCCATTGAAATTCCGGCCAAGCCCAAGAAGTCTGCCGGGAAGAAGACCACGCCCACGTGACCGATCTGCGGACCGAAGAACTTGATTTTGTGATTCCTGATTCGTGCATCGCCACTCAACCGGCGAGCCCGCGCGATTCGGCCCGTTTGATGGTGGTTCCGCTTGATGGAAGTGCCGTGCAGCACCGAGTGGTCCGGGACCTTCCGGACATCTTGTTCCCGAATGACACTTTGGTGCTGAATCACACTCGAGTTCTGCCCGCCCGGTTCCACACCACACGCCACGACAGTGGTGGGGGCGTGGAAGGTCTTTTTCTGCAGGAGGTCAATGGCCGTTGGCAATGCTTCTTGAAAGCCGGGGGTCGACTGACGCCGGGGTTGAAGCTTGATTGGTTCGAGGGCCAGCACTTGGTGTTGGATGAACCCGCCGATGAAGGATGGTGGGTGCGCCCCGAACCCGCAGGATCGCCCGAAGGGTTGTTGGCCGCCGGCGGGGCCACGCCGCTCCCGCCGTACATTCGCAAAGCGCGGAAGGACCGAGCCGAGTCGTTTGCGGACGCCACGGACCGAGATTGGTACCAAACGGTGTTTGGCGACGGCCGCGCGGCTTCGGTGGCGGCGCCCACGGCCAGTCTCCATTTGACCCCCGAGTTGTTGCAGCAGTTCAACACGCTTCGGGTCGAGCTTGAAGTGGGTGCGGGCACCTTCAAACCCGTGACCACCGATCGATTGGCCGATCACCCCATGCACACCGAACGCTGTCATGTGCCCCGCGCGACGTTGGAGGCTCTTCCCCAGGCAACCCGGCGCATCGCGGTGGGCACCACCGCCCTTCGGACCTTGGAGTCGTTGCCTTCGCCCTTGCCCACCGAGGATTGGTCCGCGGAAACCGACTTGTTGATCATGCCCGGTCACACGTTCCGCTGGGCCGATGGCTTGCTGACCAATTTCCACCTCGCCCGCAGCACCCTTTTGGCCTTGGTTGCTTCTTTTACGGGCATTGATCGCTTGCGGGCCCTCTACGATGAAGCCGTGCAAGAGGGGTACCGCTTTCATTCCTACGGCGACGCGATGTTGCTGCTGCCCGGAGACCACGCGTGAAACCCACCGAAGCGTTCTTGGCCGCCGCCGCCGATGCGGGCATTGACTTTGAATCCGGGGAACTGGACCAATTGGGCCACTACCTCGCCCTGCTGGTGGAGGCGAACGAAACCACCAACCTCACCCGCATTGTGGATCCAGACGATGCGTGGCCTCGCCACATTTTGGACGCGCTGCAACTGTTGGCCTTGTTGGGCGAGTTGCCTCCCGACGCCAAGTTGCTCGATGTGGGTTCCGGCGGCGGCATCCCTGCGATTCCCCTTGCCATTGTTCGGCCCGATCTGCGGTTCACGCTGCTCGAGGCGACGGGAAAGAAGGCCGAATTCCTTTCATCAACGGCCCAAGCGTTGGGCCTGGGCAATGTGAACGTGGTCCAAGACCGCGCTGAAAACGCCGCCGCCTTTCGGGGTGATCACCGCGGGGTGTACCACGCGGTCACGGCCCGTGCGGTCGCGCCTTTGGCCACCCTGCTGGAATTGACGGTTCCCTTTCTGGTGGAAGGCGGCCTGTTGTTGGCGATCAAGGGGCAGAAGGCTGCGGAAGAAATTGAGGCCGCCGAGAAAGCCCTGCGGGAATTGCGCGGCGTGGTCGTCGGCACCTCACGGCATGACACGGGCACGATTGTGGTGGTGGAGAAGCGGGGGCCCACGCCGCGGATCTATCCTCGGCGCGATGGCGAGCCCAAGCGTCGGCCGCTGTAATGTTCTTGGCGTAAAAATCAGCCGCCCTTGAGGGCGCGATCCATGTCTCGTTTGGCATCGCGGGCTTTGATGCTCTCGCGTTTGTCGTACGACTTTTTGCCGCGGCCAATGCCGATGACCACTTTGGCGCGACCCGAGACAAAATGCATCCGCAAGGGCACCAGCGTGACGCCTTTTTCCGAGGCGGCTTGGGCGAGTTTGTCGATCTCTCGCCGATTGGCCAGCAAGACGCGGTCCCGAACGGGTTGGTGTTGGAAGTGGGAGGCGGCGTTGGGATACTCGCCGATGTGCACGTTGTGCAACGTCAATTGGGCCGGATCGCCATCAGCGCGGGCAAAGCCTTCGGCGAGGTTCACGCGGGCGAGGCGGACGCTTTTGATTTCGGTGCCGGTCAGTTTGATCCCGCAGTCCACGGTGTCTGAGATGGCGTAGTCGTAGCGAGCGCGCCGGTTCTCGATCGCGGGTTCGTGGTTTGTGGCTTTGGATTGGCCTTTGGACTTGGCCATGGCGGGGCTCCCGAAACGAAGACGGACGGGCCATCGGGCCCGTCCGGCGAGAATGCCCAGAAGAGGACTCGAACCTCCAAGGGATTTTACTCCCACTAGCACCTCAAGCTAGCGCGTCTGCCAATTCCGCCACCTGGGCGAGGTGTGATCAATGATTGTACTCGGCGCCAAAGGTCATGTCGAGCCTACGCTGTTGGCATGAGTCCGCTTCCCTTGCTGCCTGGCAACCCGGTTTTTGGTGGAGGATTCGCCGCTCCGAAGGTTTCTTCTGGACCAGCTTTGGCTTGGAGTGGCTCCATGTCGGAAGACCTGTCGGCACCCGATCCAAGAAATTGGATGCGTCCCGGACGCACACGGTTGGATGAAGTGTGTGCGGGGGCCAAAGACGCCTTGCAACAGGCGGGTGCCAAAATCTTGATCGTGCCCCACGCCCGCCACATTCTCTCGGACGCCCCGAGTGCGATTGCGTGGCACCGAGACCACATGGGAACCGGGGTGTTTGGTTTGGCCGTGGCCCCGGCCTTGCTGCTGGATCCCGATCATGCGCCCACCGGGGGACCGCTGGAAGACCTGATGTTCCGCATCCATGAGCTGTTGGCGCCGGTGGTGGACCGCTGGATCGAGCCTCCGGCGGGGGTGATGGCGCCCACGGTCGATCTCGAACTTGTTGCGGGGTTGCAGTCCCGATTTCCCGCCGGCCAACCTACGATGTCGTCATGACGAATGCCGCCGAATATCCCGCCCGCGTCCGCGAGGCATTCCCCGAAGCCAAGCTGTCGGTGCAGTCCTTCCGCGACCGCACCGTGCTGGTGGTGGAGCCGGCCGACCTGCACGATATTTTGCAGCACCTCAAGGACCACCAAGGCTTTGAGTTCTTGGTGGACGTGACGGCGGTGGATTACGACGGATACCCCACCCCGCAGCCCGGACGATTTGGTGTGCTGTGGATCCTTCGGAACTTCGACGCCGAAGCCGACTTGGTGGTGAAGACCCATGTGGATCCCAGCATGCCCACCGATGGCATCGAAGAAGACCCCGCGTTGGTGCTGAAGAGTTCTTGCGATCTTTGGAACGCCGCGGAGTGGCGGGAACGTGAAGTCTTCGACATGTTCGGTATTCGCTTCACCGACCACCCGGACATGCGACGGATCTTGACCTGGAAAGACTTCCCGGGCCATCCCCTTCGAAAGGACTACCCCTTGCGCGGCCGCGGCGAGCGCGAGCAGTACAAGGTGGTCACCCGCGACGAAGTGCTTTGACCTCGCGGAACCAGCGCTTCACCTCTTCAATTCAACTCAGGTGAGTGCGGCTTTGATGGCGTCCATGTCGGGTTGCACCCCGGCGTCTTCGGTTTGCCACGCGTAGGCGATGGTGCCGTCGGTGCCGATGATATAGGCCGAGCGCTTTGCAACGCCCTTGAGGCCAAAGAACTCGTCGTAGATGGCGTCGTAAGCAGCGCTGGTGTCTTTGTTGAAATCGCTCAGCAATTCAAAAGGCAGCCCGATCTCTTGCTTCCATTGGGCGACGACGAACGGGGTGTTCACGCTGATGCCCACCACGCTGGCGTTGAGCTCGCTCCACGCCGACCAGTCGTCCCGGACGCCGCAGAATTCTTCGGTGCACACCGAGCTGTAGGCGTGGGGATAAAAGAAGACCACCACGGGGCCTTTGGACAACAAGTCGGCCAAGGCCACTTCGGTGCCGGGTCCATTGGGAAGGGTGAAATCGGGGGCGGGGGTGCCGGTGGCAAGCATGGGGGTTCTCCTGATGAGCAAGCGATGATAGCCCCCAGTGAGAGGGGTGATCAGCGCTTACTCCCCAACCCCTCGAACCCGAATCCGATCCTCTTCAAGATCCCAAAGAATAGAGTCGGCGGTCCAACTTCTTCCGTTTGCTCTTTCGGTGATGGTGATCCGCGCGGGGCGGGCGGCGGTGGCTTCGGCGAGTCCGCCGTCAAGATCGGCATCGAATCGTCCCGCCACCACTTCACGCGTTGGCGTGCGCACCACCACGCCGCCTTCGGCGGCAATGCCAGACAGGTCCCGTCCTTCACTGGTGCCGGAAACGGTGGCCCGCAGTGTTTCGGCAGTCAGTGTGCTTAGGGCGCCCGCACTGTCTTGGTGGATGCAGCCCACTTCGCCGGCCAGTTCAATCACCAATCGTTCGCGTGGGGCCGGTCTCAAGCGAAGTTCATCCTGGAATTCCAGCAGCGATTCGCCCGCACCGCGGAAGGGGCCTTCTTGGCTTTGATCGGCGGAGCGGAAGACCACTTGGCCGGGACCTTCGGCATTCACCGTGTTGCCCGACGGTGACATCGTGATGGTCTGGGCGCGAATCGACAACAAGTCGGGGGGGGTGTTGCCGCTGAAGTCGCCGGTGGTGCGTTCGACTCTGGCTTGACCGGACAAGACAACTTCTCGCAGTCGACCTTCTTTCACGGTGGACGCGCGGTCGAAGGCGCACACCATGGCGTCGGCTTGCAACCGGAACCGCTCGCCGTCTTCGGGCGCGCCGTCGGCTTCCACGTTGCCGCGGAAGGTGGCCTGCAAGGTGTTCTCGTTGCTGGCATCGACCGTGAGCCCTTCGTTCCAGCGGGCGTGCAAGGTGTGGTCGGTGGGGATGGCGGGGGCCCGGCGTGGCAAACCTTCGGGCAAGGCGATGGGATCAAAGGCCCGCAAACTGCCCGGACCATCGGCCTTGGCGGCGGTGGTGTCTTCGGCCAAGTGCACCGCGCCGGAGGTTTCGAACGCCCATCCACTGGCCACCAGTTGCACGGGTGCGCCGGTCAGCGTGGCCACGCCATCGGGTCCGCGATCAAGCCGCGACCCGAAGGCGAGCCGTTCTGCGTCACGCACCCGCACTTGGGTTTCGGCCAAGACCGAAGTGATGGTGGTCTCGTTGTCTTCGCCGGTCCCAAAGCGAGCGTCAATCGCTTCGGCCGCAATCTCTCGGCCGGCTTGCTGGACCGATGCGTTGCCTCGGAGCAGCAGTTCGGTGGGTTGGCCGAGGGCATCAAAAGACGCGTCCACGCGTTCGCCGCGGAGGGCGGCTTCTTCGGGGACAAACGTCAGATTCACGTCGCCTTCGGCCGCGAACGCCTGGGGTTTGGTTTCACCGTCCACGGTTTGCAGTCCCAGCGTCAGGCGCTCCGCGCCATCGAGTCGGAGGTCTGCGTCGCGCACCGAGACGTTGCCGGCAATTTGCACCAATCCGCCGGCGTCTTCGGAGTCCCGCTGGAAGACCGCGTTCTCGGCCCAGTCCACCCGGAGTTGTTCGTCCCCTTCACGGCGCAGCCGGCCACGGCCTTGCACCGTGACGCGTCCGGCCAAATCATCAAGTTGCAGTGATTCGCCTTCGAGGCGCAGGTCCTCGTCGAGAATGGACACCCCACTGCCGGTCAGCTCGGCCCAGCCGTCGGCCGGCCGGGCTTCCAATCGGCCGCCGGTGGCGCGTCGACCGCGTCCATCGACCAGCACCACCCGGTCTTCGGCGATCACCAAACTGGGTTCGTTGGTGGATGAGCCGCTTTCGGGGTACACCGCCCGCAGTCGGCCAGCCCGAACCTGCTGGGTGCTTTCGTTGAGTTCGACGTTTCCTTGGGCGTCCACCGCCCGCAAGCCACCACCTTCACCAAACTCAGCCGCCAACACGTCGGCTTGCAGTGTGGCTTCGGCTCGGGTGACCAGGGCGGGCATGAAGCGCACTTGGCGGGGGCGTAGGCCGCCTTCATCGCCTTCGATGCTCGCTTCGTCGGCAAACGTGATCGTGGTGGTAGTGGTGGTGGCTTCGTCCTGCAGCGTGACCAACCCGGGTCCTACCAAGGATGCATCCCCCTTGGTTCGGTTCCATTCCAAGGCGGCGGCTTGGGCGGTCACGATGTCGTCTTGCAGCAGCACTTGGCCGTCGTCGTTGGGGGTCAACCGACCGCGCCCCGATCGCCACGCTTCCACTCGGCTTCCTGTCACCACGATGGGCGACTCAGGATCCCGGAATTCACGCAGCGTGACCGGTTGACCGGTGAGGACCAGATCGGATTCGTTCGAGCCAGACGCCACCAACGGCACGATCACCAACGGCCCATCGGCGGTCACGCGAATGGTCTCGTCTTCGACACCAGCAAAGGCATTTCGGGCCAGAAAGGCGGCTCGGCCTGGAATGGGTTGCTCGGGTGGCAATTCACTCAGGGTGAGGGTGTTGCCCCCAAAGCGGGTGATGGCGGTTTCGGCTTGGACTTGACGCTGGCCTGGAAAGGTGACACGGACGTTGTCGGTCAGGACCGCTTCGTACCGCCGGGGGAGTTGGTCTCGGCTGTTGGCATTGGGCGTCGCCGAAGCATTTTGCGGAGGCGTTTGGAGCGTCGCTGATGGTTGGGTGGTGTCCGCCGCGGAGTCTTCTTCTGCTTCCGTGAGGGTGAGCACTTCCAGCGATTGCAGCGTGATGCGCACCGGCGATCCATCGGCGGCGGTCCGAATGACCAATTTGGAACCAATGAAGCCGCCGCGTTCGCCTTCGGCCACCATGCGCGATTCGGCTCGAATCTCACCGAGGATCTCATCAAACGAGACCTTATTGGTGTTCAGTGTGAGGGTGGGTTTGGCTTCGGGCGATTCACGCAGTTCCACCTGCACGCCACCCCTCAGCGTGCCGCGTTGAAGGCCGCCGCTGGGGGCCAGCAATTCTCCTTGTTCGGCCCGCAATCGGATTTCTTGTGCGGTGTTGGGATCAATCAGCCGCAGGTCCACGCCTTGCACTTTGATCCATCCCGGCCCCAGATCATCGGGGGAGGGTTCGAGCGTGTCGGCGCGGTATTGCTGCTTCAGTCGGCCTTGCTCGTCGGCAATACGCACCCAGCCACCTCGGTCTTCGGTGGGTTCCAGAAGCGCTGCGGTGGTGGTGTTGCTGGTGCTGGGGTCTCGATCCGTCGCCCGGAGCGCGACGGCCACCACTCCAGACAGGCCCAAGGCAAAGAGCCCCACCGCGACAACGGTGCTGGTTCTCATGGGGCAGGTACGCCGGGGCCCAAGATGCGATCGACCAATTCACGAATGGCACCGTGGCCACCCGGGGCTTTCAAGATGGTTCCTGCTCGCTCCCGAACCGCCGGCACGGCATCGGCGGGGCACGCGGAGAAACCTGCCAGGGCGAACATGTCCAGATCGGGCAAGTCGTCGCCCACCGCGATCATGGATGCGCAGGAAAGGTCGAGGGTGTTGGCGACTTCCCGCAACGTCTCGGCTTTGTCTTTGACGCCCGTGCGCACGGCATGGAAGCCCAGGGAAGCCAGCCGAGCTTTGACTTCGGGTCGGTCTCGACCGGTGATGGCGACCAAGGTTCGGCCCGACTCCCGCCAGCGGACCAATCCCAACCCATCTTTGACACAGAACCGAACCGATTGGGTGCCGTTTTCGTGCACATGAATCGCCCCGTCGGTGAGAACGCCATCGACGTCCACCACCAGCGTGTTCACTTGGTCGGAGCTTGGCATCATGAGGGGTCTCGCACAACCTTGAGCGTGATCAAATCTTGCACGTCGAGCAAGCCCACGGGTCGTCCTTCGGCGTCCACAATGGGTATCTCATCCACGCGGTAGGTGCGGACCAAACGCTCGGCTTCTCGAAGTGGTTGGTCTTCCTGCAACGTGCGGGGACTTTTGGTCATCGATTCCGACGCGGGGCCATCGATGGCCTCGGGGTTGTCGAGCAGCAAACGCCGCAAATCCCCGTCGGTCATGATGCCTTCCAAGACGCCGTGATCATCGGTCAACAGCAATGCCCCCGAGCGTCGGCCTTCGCTGGCTTCGCGGGCGGTCCGCAGGGCGGTCCGAATGGGAGTGGAGGACGGGATCGCTTCCACGCCCTCGCCCACACGGAAGCGAAGCATGGATCCGATGGGTCGCAGGGCCGCGCCCAACGCGCCACCCGGATGGCGACGCGCGAACTCATCGGGTCCGAATCCACGGCCTTCGGCCGCGGCCAAGGCCAAGGCGTCACCCGCCGCCAATTGCAATGTGGTGGAAGTGGTGGGGGCCAAATCCCACGGGCAAGCTTCGTCGGGGGTGGCGTCGGGAGGGGCCAAACGCAGGTGCACGCTCACCGATTCCGCCAGTGGCGAATCGTCATGGGCGCTCATCCCAATGGTGGGTACGCCATCGGTTCGCAGATGCAGTGCCAAGTCAACCACTTCGGCGGTGCCGCCAGAATTTGAAATCAACAGTGCAACGTCTTCGGGACCAATCCGTCCGAGGTCGCCATGCACTGCTTCGGAAGGATGCAAAAAGCTTGAGGGCAGCCCCAAGCTGGAGCAGGTGGCACTGATTTTGGCGCCCACCAGTCCGCTTTTGCCCATGCCGGAGACGACCAAGTGTCCTTGGCAAGGGATCAGAAGTTCCACCGCCTTCGCCCAAGCGAGCCGCTGGGATTCGTCGGTGTTCAGCCCCTCGGCCAAGGCCAGCATGGCTTGGCCTTCGGTTCGGAGTGTCTGCAACACCCGTTCATGCACGGTCAACGGATCAGCCATTGGTCGAGGTGCATCGTACCCCGTAGGATGGGCTTCCATGACTGTGGAGCCCCAGATGCGTCAAGAGGACTGGCACGTCCGCTTGCCCGATTTTGAAGGACCCTTCGATCTGTTGTTGCATCTGGTGCGGCGGGGGGAGCTCGACGTCTCCACCATGCCCCTGCATGAGGTCGCCGACGAGTACCTCGAAATTCTGGCCCAGTTGCCGGAAATCGATGTTGAGGAGGCTGGTGAGTTCCTCTTGGTGGCCTCGTTGCTGGTCGATCTCAAGATCAAGCGGCTGGAAGCGGAGTTTGGCCGTCGTTCCCCGGATGTCGATGCCGAGTCCTCCGAAGTGCCCGAAGTGGTGCCTGACGATCCCGCCATGCAACTGACCCAAGCGTTGCTGCGTTATCAGCGGGTGCGTGATGCGGCGGCGGAACTTCGCGATTTGGGACGAGCGGCTGCGGGTCGCCGTCCGCGTCAAGCCCCGCCTCACACCCCAGGAAGCGAACCAGGCCTCGATCTCGAAGATGCCCACGTCGGAGATTTGGTCACGGCCTTGCGGGCCTTGGCCGAACGGGTGGACCTGCGCCGGATCGGCGACCACGTGATCGAGTTTGATGAAGTGCCCATGGAAACCTTGCAGTCGGAGTTGATTGCCAACTTGCGGCGTGCTCCCGAGCAGGTCATGCCACTGCAAACGACATACGCCGATCGTCCTGTACCCTGGCGGGTGGGCATGTTCTGTGCCACGTTGGAGTTGGTGAGGACTCAGGTTGTGATGGTCCGTCAGTCACACGTCGACGACATCATCGAGGTCCGTCTGCGTCCCGACGAGGCTTCGGAACCCGGCCAGTCTTCGCAAACCGAGCGCGAGCTTCTTCCGCCTTCTTCTGAGCCGGCGTAAGACGATCGGGGTCAACCGGCCGATCCAAACCTGTGTCTTTGCGTTTGGCGCTCGCTTTGGTGGTGCTGCTGTCGCGTGCATCCAAAGGGCGCACTTTGCCGACCCGAGCTTGGCGACCTTTGCGTTCACCTGGACGTTTCGAACTGGCATGGTGCAGGGCTTCCAGTTCTTCGGGCGTGAGATCCCGCCATGAGCCGCTCTTCAGACCGGTCATCTTGACTGGACCCACTTGCACCCGGTGGAGTTTGCGAACCTTGTGTCCCACCAACAACAGCATGCGGCGGATCTGGCGGTTGCGGCCTTCATGCAACTCCATCAAAACTTTGGTGGTGCGGCGCTCTCGGCTGATGAGTTGCAATCGGATGGGCTCGGTGCGGCGGCCGGGTTGATCTCGATTGGCCAAGTGCAATCCTTGTTCGAGTTTGCGCAAAGCCCTGTCGTCCAGATCGCCGTCAAGCACCACTTCGTAGGTTTTGTGCACTTCAAAGCGGGGGTGGGCAAGCCGGTGCGCGAGTTCACCATCGTTGGTCAGCAAGAGCATCCCCGTGGAATCGGCGTCGAGACGTCCAACCGGGAATAGGCGAACGCCGGTGGGATGGCCCACCAAATCGATCGCACGTGGTCGACCCGCCGGGTCGGCATTGGTGCTGACCACGCCCTTTGGTTTCCACAACATGACGTAGACCAAAGCTTCACGGCGGATGGGTTCGCCGTTGACCAAGATGCGGTCCTTGGCGGGATCTACAAAAACGGGCAGGGTCCGGACGGTGATGCCATTGACCTCAACCGCGCCTTCTTCGATAAGGGTCTCGCACGCCCGGCGTGAGGCCACCCCAGCGTCGGCCATGATGGTCTGAAGCCGTTTGCCGCGTTTGGGGTCGTTGAATCGTGGCTCTTTGGGCTTGTCGCCGCCAGAGATCCAGCCGGGTTGGGGATCGATACCCATTCGTGCGATCCTACCAAGAGTCACGAACAGACCGGAGATTCGGTTTGTGCGGTTTGAGATGCACTCCCTCGACAAGTCTGGCCTTCATGCGCCCGATGAAGGTGTCATGAATCATGATTTTCTCAGCCACCGCGATGCACGTTCCACGGGAGCCTTCGACTACCGCACCCCCTCGGCCCAATTTCGGTGTCGAGAGGGTGTGCTGTCCATTCGTCCCGTGGGGCCAGAATTCGGTGTTCGAGAGGAAGAGGTGGTGCTGGCGGAGTTGGAATCATGCTTGCAGCAAGTGGGGCGACGCTTGCGCGCGATCGCTTTGGACATGACTGATATTGCGACGCCGAAAAGCCATGGCTTGAAATTCTGCTTTGAATTGTCTCGCCGAGCCAAACGGGATCATGCTTCTCTTTCGATTCGAGTTGCAAGCACCGCCTGGATCGATGCGTTCGAACTGCTGCACAGTGGGGATGCGTTCACTGTTGAACATGGTCCAGCTCGGGCGAGCTGGGCCACGTAAGCGGGCAGAGACTTGAATCAGGACAGGCCGACGCTGACATCCACCGGTTGGGCGGCGGGTTCGTAGTTCGGCTCCAAAGCCAAGTTCAAGGGAATGCGTTTGCCGTTGCCATCGGTGGGGAGGTTGTCCTCGTCGATGATGCGTTGAATGGCCATGACGCCTTCAATCAGCATTTCTGGTCGAGGGGGGCAGCCCGGTACGTAGACATCCACGGGGAGGAACTGGTCCACCCCTTGGACCACCGCATACGTATCAAATACGCCGCCAGTGCTGGCGCACGCGCCCATGGAGATCACCCATTTGGGTTCACACATTTGGTTGTAAATCCGGTGCATGACCGGCAGCATTTTGGTGGAGATTCGACCGGCAACGATCATCAAGTCGGCCTGTCGAGGACTGAACCGAAAAACTTCCGCGCCAAAGCGGGACAGGTCGTACCGGCTCATGGCCGTGGCCATCAATTCGATGCCGCAGCACGCCGTGGCGAAGGGCATCGGCCACACCGCTGAACGCCGGGCCCAGTTGATGACGGCCTGCACCTGGGTGGTGAGGATGTTGTCGACGGGCATGGTGGCTTCGAGACCCATGGTTGCAAATCTCCTATGAATGAATAGTACGCCCCTCGGGCCTCCAAATTCCAGCCAATGCAAATAGATTCCTCATATCGGTCTAGGCCTGATTTGCCCAATTCTTGGGGTATGGTAGTGACATGTCGGAAAGGACTCCGATCTTGGACCCCGCCTCCACCCTCACGATGGGTGCGGCTCTTGATGAGCCGGTCCTGCTGCTCAATCGGCTCTATGCCGCCGTTCGTATTGTCTCGGCCCGACGGGCGTTCAGCTTGTTGTGCAAGCAACTGGCCGAAGTGATCGCGGTGGAAGAGGAGGGGATGCGGACCTACGACTTCGCCGACTGGTGCGACATCGCTGATGTTCGGCGCGAAATCGAAGGGGATCAATACCGCTGGGTCAAGACGCCCCGACTGGAACTGCCGGTGCCCCCAGTGGTGCGACTCTTTTCCTATGACAAGTTTCCAAAGTTGGAAACCAAGCTGTCACGCCGCAACATTTTTGCTCGGGATGAGCACCGATGTCAGTATTGCGGGCAACGGTTCCGCCTTAAAGATCTGACCATCGATCATGTCATCCCTCGAGTGCAGGGCGGGGAGAACACTTGGGAAAACCTGGTGTGTGCCTGTTACAAGTGCAACGCCAAGAAAGGGGGGCGGACCCCCAGCCAAGCGAACATGCAGCTCATCCGAAAACCGCAACGCCCCAAAGTCGATCCGAACCGCAAGCTTCGGGTTGGACCGGTTCAGTTCCGTTCTTGGAAGGCCTTCTTGAACAACGCCTATTGGAACGTTGAACTTCGCGAGAGTTGAACCGCAGGCTGTGGCGGAAAATTCAATGCCGGAAGTGACGCCGTCCGGTGAACAGCATGGTGACGTTGCGTTGGTTGCACAGATCAATCGATTCTTGATCACGCTTGGAGCCGCCAGGCTGCACGATGGTGTGCACGCCGGTGTTGATCAGGGATTCGGGACCGTCTGGGAAAGGAAAGAAGGCGTCGCTGGTCGCGATGGCGCTGCTTGACTCGGCCAAACGTGTTCCCGCCTTTTCGATGGCGATCCGGCATGAAGTCAAGCGGTCCATTTGCCCCGCGCCCGCCCCCAGCAATCCGCGGGCATCACCCACGGCCACGGCATTGGACGAAAGATGCTTGACGATGGTCCACAGGTGGGTGGCCGCCGCGAGGGTGGCCGCTTCAGGCTTGGGCCCGGCCACGTGTTGCCAGGTGGTGGCATCCGTGGTCAGGGTGTCTGGCTCTTGCACCAACGCGCCGCCGCGAATGGTCTTGAGTGCGATGTCTCCCGGCTGCGCCTCGAGTTCGCCGTACTCAAGCAAGCGGGCGTTGGGCCATCGTTCGGCCAAACGGCTGCTGGCCTCGGGAGAGAACTTGGGGGCAAGGATGACTTCAAGGAACCGACCTGGCTGGGCAATGTGCTCCGCGAGAGGCAGATCCACATGTGACCACAGGGCCAAGATGCCGCCAAAAGCCGCGATGGGGTCGCCCGCCCAAGCATCATCGAGCACCGCAAGGGGGTCGTCGCCCGCCGCCGCACCGCATGGGTTGGTGTGTTTGATG
Organism: Phycisphaeraceae bacterium; assembly: GCA_004213555.1. Lineage (GTDB taxonomy): Bacteria > Planctomycetota > Phycisphaerae > Phycisphaerales > SM1A02 > UBA8653. The sequence continues at coordinate 121,711 of SHAP01000002.1, forward strand.
ATCGCCGCCGCTGCGGGAGCATTTTGGCCGAGATCGGCCACCAAATCCAACGCGGCGGCGGCATCGGCCAGATTGTTGTAACTCAGTTCTTTTCCGGAGAGTTGTTTGGCCTGAAGAACCCCAGCGCCTGATCGGGTGGGATAGGCCCAGGCGGCTTGGTGAGGATTTTCGCCATACCGAAGCGCGTGTCCCGTCGAAAGCCCCAGTTGCACTGGGGGGGCGGCGGCTCCAGTATGGTCCGCGCCGGTGTGTTCCAACATCCATGTGGCAATGGCCGCGTCGTAGGTGGCGGTGGTGCGAAAGGCTTCCGCCGCCAAGGTGGACCTGGTCTGGCGACTCAGTTGCCCATCGTTTTGATCCAACTCGTCTTGAATTCCTTGGTACTGCGCTGGTGAAGTGACAATCGCCGTCCACAGGTGATTTTTGGCCGCGCTGCGCACCATCGCAGGACCACCAATATCAATTTGTTCAATCACCTCGGCGGCAGGAGCGCCCGAGGCCAGGGTCTCGGTGAACGGGTAGAGGTTCACGCAGACCAAATCGATGGGGTCAATGCCGTGTTGTTCGGCAGCGCTTCGGTGGCTTTCCAACTCTCTTCGGGCCAACAGACCACCATGCACGCGGGGATGCAGCGTCTTCAAGCGGCCATCCATCATTTCTGGGAATCCAGTCAGATCGTCAATGGCCCGAACGGTCAATCCGGCGGCTTCCAAAGCCCGAGCGGTGCCTCCGGTGGAAACAAGTTCCACGCCTCGTTCGGCGAGCGCGGTCGCGAAGGGGACAATGTCGGTCTTGTCACTGACGGACAGAAGGGCCCGTCGAACGGCAACGAAGTCTGTTGGTTTTTGCACGGTTCAGATCGTGGTCAGTTTCGTTTGGTCAGGCCAACCACACCGGACTTTCCAACGAAAGCCACCAGTGGTCCGGTGGTTTGCAGAAACCGGTCCGCTCCGGCCGGAACTTCCGCAGTCACGCGGCCATCTTTTCGACGGACCACCCGGAGGACAGCATCTTCGGCATCGTGAAGCAGCAATGTGCGGCCGTCGTGAGCGATGATTTGACCGTCTGCTTTTTCCGAGATCCAAGACAGCACGCCGCCAGGTTCATCGCGGGGAGCGGCCACAAACGCGTGCAATCCCTTGCCGGGAACGGCGACATAACAGTCTTCTTCGGCAACGATTGGTCCGCCAGCAGGAGCCCCTTCCAAGAGGCGTTCCCATGCCACCGGTGAGTCGAAATGGTTGTAGCAGCGGATGTAGCCGTCGGCGGAGGCGACGTACACCTTGTTGCCGGAAATGGCGGCGGGACCGGTCGCTGGTCCCAAGAGTTTTTTGCGCCAGATCAGGGCGCCGTTTCCAGATTGCAAGCAAAGCACGCCGCCATCTCGAGCCGCCGCCACCAGCAGATCGCCACCGGCCGAGACGTCGCACGCCATGGCATCGCCGCAGTCAAAAGCACGCCATGGCACCTCGAGGTCTGGGTTGTACCACTGGACCACCCCACGGTTTGTGCCAAACACCATGTACTTCCCAACTTCAATCGGGTTGGTGTCGGGAAGTCGGTCCATGCTGACCCGCTTGGTCATGGCGCCGTTGGTGCCGTCGAACTTGAGGAGTTCAGATCCCAGGCCCACCAACACCATGGGGGTGACTTTGGCCGCCAGACCTTGGCCTCTTCGCATTTCAAACGTGTGGATAAAGTCGGGGGTCGATTCGGCCCCGGTGACTTGGACACTCCACATGATGCGTCCACTTTGGAGGTTCAGGCTGGAGAGGAAATTTTGCTCGTCCAGCACGTACAGTTGGTTCCCCAACTGTTCGGCGTGCCGAACTTCTCCGCCGGGCAAAGGCACGGTCCATGCCACCCGCTGTCCAATTGCTTTGGCCGTTTCGAACGGAACCCCATCCTCGGCCAAGGTTTGGGTGCTGAGGCCAGAGGTGATGGCCAGGCAGGCCTTCAGGATGAACTTTTGCATGCGGGGCATATGGGCTCCTCGGAGTTGCCGGTGACGCGGCTATGGTGAATGGTTCAGTATCTCGACTTCAGGTCCGCATCGTCAAGGAGGAGTCTCCATGTTCACGGGTGTGATTCGCCATTTCGGGGAAATTTTGGCCGTCGAGCCCCAATCGGCGGGGGTTCGTCTGACGGTTCGTCCCGAACCGGAGCTGTCTTCGGTCCGTGCGGGCGATTCCATTGCCCTCGATGGGGTCTGTTTGACGGTCGTTGATCCTGCCCGCGACGGCCTTCTATTCGACGTGGTCCAGCAAACCTTGGACCTCACTTCTTTGTCTGCCCGAAAAGTTGGTGACCGGGTCCACATGGAACCCGCGATGCGAGTGGGAGATGCGGTCGATGGCCACCATGTCCAAGGGCATGTCGAGGGGTGTGGTACCGTCGTCCACAATGCGGAGGAAGCTTCCCGAGGCTGGCGGCTTCGGGTGGAGGTCTCCGAGTCTTTGATGCCCTGTGTCGTGCCGCAGGGATCCATCACGTTGCACGGGGTTTCACTGACGGTTGCGCACCGAGATGAAACTTCCGTCGAGGTGGCTTTGATTCCAGAGACGTTGGAACGAACGAATCTGGGGCGGCTGCAAGTCGGTGACCCGATTCATATTGAGACCGATGTGTTGTGTCGAACCGTGGTGCAAACTGTTCGCTCGCTGGGGTTGGGCCCAACCTCTTCTAGCTGACCAATCGAAGTGCCTTGGACTGGTCGTGTTCTTGACATCGTTCGAGGCACAAGAGGGACAGGTCGTCGGTCTGTCCGGTGCGACCCAAGATGGTGGCACGGTGCAGTTCAAGTTGATCGATCAAACCTGCGGCGTCGGTGTTGGCCCCAATCTGGGCCAAGGCAGTTTGCACATTGGTTTGTGCAGAATTGCGGCCACGATTCAGCGATTCAAAACCGTCGGAGTGCAGGATGAGTTTGCCGCCTTCGGGAAGCTGATTCGTGCGGCTTTGATATTTCGAGGCGTTGTCGACACCAAGCAGTGTTCCCGAGGCGGCGATGGTCAGCACGGCTTCTGGGTCCTGATTGAGGAGCAGACTTTGTGGGTGTCCGGCCGAAGCCACGGTGATGGTGCCAGAGGGAGCGATATGAGCGCAGATGGCAGAGGCAAACCAGGCCCTGGTTCCCTGTCGGTGCTGGGCCCGATGGACATCGTGGTTCATTCGTTCCAAGATCATCCCTGGATCCGTGCCCGAGGACTCGCGAGCGTGGTCAAAGGATTGGGTCAGCAAAGCGCTGCCAATGGCGGCCGGGATCCCGTGCCCCATCACATCGCACAGCAGCATGATCAGTCCGCCATCGGGTGCAGGTTCCGCTCGCAGAAGATCACCGGCGAGGTAGCGGCTGGGACGCCAAAGTCCATGCACCACCAAGTCTCCAAACTTCATGGGAAATGTGGGGAGTAGATCTTCTTGGAAGTTTGCGGCGGCTTCGAGTTCGCGGCGTAGTTCATCGGCGTCTTGGAGGGCGGGGAATTGGGCGCACGCGTAGGCCTCGTCTTTGCGGAGTTGGCGGATTTCGTCTTCTTGTTCCAACAACGCTTCCAGCCGGATCTGCAGCTGTTCGGGGGAGCGGAGGTTGGTGTGTGTATCGATCAGGGTCACACTCCGTCCCTGCTCACGCATTTGCTCGGCGGTCAGGGCCAGTTGATCTTGCGGACCGAACAGCACCACCGTGTCGCCACGAATCAAATCGTCAGGGTTTCGGAGGCTGCACCACTCGATTTGGGCAAAAGAAGCGGCCCACCGAGCTTGCAGCTGGCGGCCCCAACTCTGGGCTTGGGCCCCAAACGATTCATCGGCGGCAAAGACCACCGTCCACGTTGGATGGGCTGGAGTGGGCAGAAAATCGGTCGACACGATCTCGATTCGGGTTATTTGGCCACCGACTTCAGGGTTTCGGCATCAAATTCCACTCGATCCCCAATGGAAAGTCCGATGGCATCGATTGTTCCGGCTGCGAATTCCAGCACAAACCGGGCCGGGTTTCGAGATCGGGCCGCCCCAGCTTGAAGTCGAATTTCATAGGCCGCGAGTGATTCATTTGCGGTTCGCGGAGGTTCAGCTTTCATTTGACCAAGATCCACCACCCGGCTTCGATCATCCACAAACACAATGTCAAGGTCGATGAAGCAGTCTTTCATCCAAAAAGATCGAACCGATCGTTGCGGAAAAGCAAAAATCATTCCTTCGTCCTCAGGAAGTTCTCGTACGCCGCCGAGGCCTCTTTCTCGAGATGCAGGATCGCAAGCCAACCTCATGGCAAAGGTTCGCTCGCCAATTTTGAGGGGGACGGGCTCTTGGGGCATCGACGGTCCGCAACTGGACAGGAGGCCGATCAGACTCCCCAGGATGAACATCATGCCAAGGGGAATTTGTTTTCGGGGGTGGTTTGTCATGTGGGTGAATCCCTCTTGACCAGAGTATCTCGAAGCTGGGTGCTCTCGCGTGAGGACCGCCTTCATTGTCTTTGATTTAGGGTTGCTGCAAGGCCTCTAGATCTTTTTGGACGCACCGGACTGGGGTGCGGGGCATTCGATCGATTGAAAAGCCATCAAGAAAGTCGTTGATGTTGGTGATGTCTTGGGGGGCCACGTGGCCGCACCATTTCGCCAGAAGACGCAAGATGGCGGCAGGCTGTACGCCGGCGTCACGCAACTCAGTCAAGCGGATGGATTTGTTTCGTTTGGCAAGGCGTTCACCTTGCTCATCCAGTACCAAAGGAACATGCCACCATCGGGGGGATTGCCATCCCAGCAATTTTGACAGCATGATTTGCCGAGCCGTGCTTGACAGCAAATCGTCGCCGCGAAACACCATGTTGACTCCGGTTCGGTGGTCGTCGACCACACAGGCGAGTTGGTAGGAGGGTTGCCCGCGTTTGGTCCACAGGATGAAATCGCCAACTTCGCGGTGGGGGTCAAAGCATTGCGGCCCCGCGAACTCGTCGGTGAAGTGAATCTCGCCGGGACTGGTTTTCACCCGCCAATTGAGCCCCGGAGGTGCGTGGTCAAGATCGGTTGGCCAAGGCAACTCGGGGCGAAGTTCGGGGGCGTACCGAGCCTCAAAGTCACCCTCTTGCGGGGCGGTCACCACCAACAAATCCTTCCGGGTTTTTGAGCAGGGAAAGACCAGCCCTTGCGCCGCCAATTGGTCCAGCGCGGTTTGGTGGGGTGGAAGTTCAGCGCTTTGAATCAGAGCGGGGCCATCCCAATCGAGTCCCAGCCACTGCAGAATGCCCAAGACGTCATCTTGCCAAGTGGTGGTCGTCGAGGTCGGTGCCACGTCCTCAATTCGCATCAGAACTTTTCCCCCATGCTGGCGTGCCAAGGCCCAGTTGGCCACAAACGTGCGGGCGTTGCCAAGATGCAGTCCACCGGTTGGACTTGGGGCAAGTCGAGTGGTGGGCACGGCATTCATGCCGACAGCCTACGCTGGACGGCATGAAGCTTGAAGACACTGAAATCAACTCTTGGCTGGTATCCCATTCAAAGTGGCAACGCGAGGGTGATCTGATCCATCGCGAGGTGACGCTTTCATCCTTTCCAGCGGCCATTGCTTACGTGGTTCAAGCTGGGTTCCTGGCCGAGGCGGCCGATCACCATCCAGACCTGGACATTCGGTGGTGCACTGTGCGAATCGGACTGACGACGCACGACGCAGGTGGCATCACCAGAAAAGATCTCGCACTCGCCGAAGCGCTTTCGGCTTTGGCCGAGCCCGAAGCATCAAGCGGTTTACGTTGATTCGGATTGGGGGGTGCCGCCACCAAGTTCCCGCCTGACCAAGTCAGCGCGTTGGATCCGGAGGGGTTCTTCTTCGGTGCACCCGGTGGCTCGAGTCAAGTGGCCAGATCGAACACGCTGCATCAATTGGTTTGCGGTTTCCAGTGGGACACCCGTGAGCAACCCAACGGCGACGCCCAGCCGAAGTTCAGAGAGCAAATCCAAGGCTTCCCGCTCGCCCAACAGGCGGGCGTGGCGAAGCATGGCCAAAGCACGTTGAACGCGATCGTCCAGAAATTCTCGACGGGTGTTCAGCAAGGTGTCTCGGGCACGCCGTTCTTCACGAACCACCCGGGAAAGAAAGTCATCTTCTAAGAAATGCAACAGATCTTCTTCGTCCATTCCAAGGGTTCGGCGGTTGCTGATCTGATGGAGGTGCCCAATGGCTTCGGAACCCTCACCGCTGGTCCCTCGCATTTCCAAATTCAAATCGTTGGCGGCGTGTTGCATGCGATCCATGCCTCCAACCAAACTGATACCAGGGAGGTGGAGCATCAGGGAAAGTCGGATTCCTGTCCCGACGTTGGTGGGGCAGGCGGTCAAGTAGCCCAGCTGTTCGTTGAATGCGAAGTTGAGGTGCTCATCCAGCAGCCTTTCGCATCCTTTGGCATTGGCCCAAGCCAAAGACAGCCCTCCGGCGAGGCCGTAACCTTGGATACGGAGGTGATCCTCCTCATTGATCATGACCGATAGACGGGCGTCTTCACGGTAGCCGGCCAAGCGGTGGGGGCCGGGCTCTAGGAATTTTGGGCTGACCAAGTGCCTTTCCAAGAGCACCTGTCCTTCCGCAGAAGGGGCCGTATCGGGGTCAAACCAATGCAAGCCAAGTTCTGGAAGCCCACGCAACGCGGACGCGATTCCGTCGCGGATGCGGATTTGTTCTTCTCGGTTGGCACGATTGACAAAGGGTTCGCCGGAGATGTTCCTCGCCAATCGAGCGCGGCTGATCAAAACCACGTCGAGAAGTCCATCGTCTTCATGTTGTTCGAAGGGGAGAATCACTCCGTGGGGTCCGGTGGTTCAATGCCTTCGTTGAGTTTCCGGATTTTGTCGCGCAAATCTGCTGCACGTTCGTATTGCTCGGCATGGATGGCACCTTGAAGGTCTCGTTCCAATCGAATGAGCATTTTGGTGGATTGGGTGGGTGATTTGAAGCCTGAAGGTCGAAGCCCTTGGTGCTCGGGCAATTCGCGTGCTTCGGCCGCCTGACTGCGCAGAATGAGAGGCTGCAGTGGAACTTCCAACGCTTGATAGCAATCTGGACAGCCCAGAAGTGCCATTTTTCTGAATCGGGCAAAGGTTGATCCGCAGGTTGGACACTCGGGCGCGGCTCGAACCTCAATCTCGGGACCGGCCGCGAGGACTTGTTTGATCATTTCCACGGGATTGGTCGGGGCATCAACATGAGCCTCTTGGGCGGTCAGACCGGCCTGAGCCGCGCATTCGCTGCACAGATGTCGCTCCGTCTTCATGCCGTTCTCCACCCGGATTTCGTGCACGTTTGCAGGTTTGCCACATTCATCGCATTGCATATTTCCAGTATAGGTTTGTTCAAGTTCTTTTTGAAAGGTTGCTCCCAACTTGCCTTCTCCGTCACCTGACTTTTCCTCCCAAACCGCTCATTTGGCGGATTGGATGTACCGTCGCCCTGGATCCACGTTGCGTGCCGCCAAACAAGCGTTGCAGGTCAACACGTCCATATCGCCGGCGGAAGTGTTTCGTCACTTGGAGATCTTGGAACGGCAAAACGATGGTCCATTGGTGGTTCAACAGCGGTACTTCGACGCTTGCGAAGCGGCCCTGGGACTGATGGAAGCCCTGGATGAGTCGTTGCTGCGGCCAGACGTTCGATTGACTGGGCGTTTGGTTCAGGGGCATTGGAACCAAAGTGCGGAGATTCGCCTCCGCGTGCACGCCTCCGCCGAGGAGATTCGTCCCGTGCTTGAACATCTTGCATTTGATCCCCGGTCGGAAATGATGAGCACTCGAGTGGGTCCCTGCACGGCGTGGATTGATGATCAGTCTCCACCGATGATTCGAGTCATATGCGTGCCTCCACCTGCTCGAAAGTTTGCGAACGAATCACTGGTGGTGGGAGGGACAACCGTTCCTTTGGATTTGGATGAGGTTCGCCGCCGGTGCCTGAAGCATCGCCAAGGGTCTTAGCCGGTCACGGAGTAGATGGGACGTCCCGTGACATCGTCGTAGGTCAAAGGCCGAACCGCGCCGGTCGCGGCGTCGAAGAGCCGGACATCGCGCAGCGGCGGGGTGTAGACGTGCAGGGTGACGAGGTTTTCTTCCCCGGCATTTTCGATCCGGTGGATGTCGTCGTCATGGCTCGCGCAGATTTCTCCCTGCTGAAGATCGCGGCTTCTCGTCTTGGCCATGGGGCCATCGCTGGTGGTCTCAAACACGGTCTCCGTCAGGGTGCCTCGCAACACCAAGATGCCACAGCCACTGCCTCGATGATCGTGCACCGGACTGGTTTGCCCGGGTCGCCAGCAAATACAAACAAGTTCCCATCCCGGACCCGAGCAGATGGGGTTCCGCTCATATTCTTCGTCACCAAAATTGATGCTCGAGGCCACATCTTCGCAACTGACCTGGACCCGTTGGAGCAATCCGTACAGCACATCCATCGGCGTCCCCTTGGGATACCGGTTGAGCTCGGCTCGAAGGCCATCGAGATCCAAGTGCTCTTCAGCCATGGGGATTCACCCTACCACGAGGAGGCGTACGATTCCCCCAGCATGCCTTCCCCCGACCCACTGGACGATTGGCACGAATTTCCCGGCTGCGAGTCCTGGGATGCGTGCCCGACCCCGACCGAAGCGCGAGGCGTGTTGGATGCCGTGCTGCCGCTGTTGCTTCCGGGGACGTTGGAGCGGATTCCACTTGAGGAGGCCCGAGACCGTGCCCGGGAAGAGGCCTTTGATCTGCTGCGGGTTCGCTTGCGGGCCGCCCTGCGTGGCCTCACCAGCACCCACCCCATGTTGGAAGACGCGGTCGTTCTTTCCATCCCCCGGCTTCGCACGATGCTGGCGGGCGATCTGGAAGCGGCCGAGCGTGGCGACCCGGCCATGACCAGCCCTTCGGAAGCGTGGTTGTGTTATCCCGGAATCAAAGCCATCGCGGTGTACCGCTTCGCCCACGAGTTGCATCTCGGCCAAGCGAGGGTGTTGGCCAGAATGCTGGCCGAGATGGCCCACTCTGAGACAGGCATCGATATTCATCCGGGCGCCAAGATCGGGGCCCGATGCTTCATCGACCACGGCACGGGGGTGGTGATCGGGGAGACGGCCAAAATCGGTGATGGCTGCCGCCTCTACCAGCAGGTGACGTTGGGCGCCCGATCTTTGCCGACCGATGCCGACGGACGAGTGCTTCGTGGTTCCGAGCAACGTCATCCGACATTGGAGGACGACGTCGTGGTGTATGCCGGGGCCACCATCCTCGGGGGAGACACGGTGGTGGGACGCGGATGCGTGGTGGGGGGCGGGGTCTTCCTCACTGAGTCGGTCCCGCCGCATCATGTGGTCACCGCCGCACCGGCAGAAATTCGCGTGCGATCTCGACTGTGATTGTTCCTGTTGACGATCTTGAAGATCCCCGGCTAGAGCCCTATCGCGACGTTCGGGATCGTGATTTGCGCGGACGAGACGACTTGTTCTTGGTGGAGTCCAAGCGTGTGGTGGCGCGCTTTGTCAAGCACCATGAACAGGTGCACAGTTTGTTGTTGTCTGAAGCCGCGGTGGACAACATGGAGGATGTTCTTCGCGACGTACCAGATTCCATTCCCGTCTATGTCACTTCGCTCGAGGGCATGATCCAGATTGCGGGCTTCCGGATCCATCGCGGGGTCTTGGCGGCGGGGCATCGTCCGCACCACCGAAAGCTGGAAGCCCAAACCCGTCTCGCGGGCTTGGCCACTCCGGGACGCAAGCGGGTGGTGGTGCCCGTTGGTGTCACCGATGTGGACAACATCGGCTCTATTTTTCGCAACGTGGCTGGGTTTGAGGCCGATGCGGTGGTGTTGGATGCCGCTTGTGCCGACCCGCTGTATCGCAAAGCGTCTCGGGTGTCGGTGGGCCACGTTTTCAGCATCCCATGGGGGGTCGCGTCCAATTTGTTTGAGACCTTGAACTGGCTTCGTTTGCTGCAATTTCGGATCATCGCCCTCGAGACTGGTCCTCGTTCGGTGGATCTTCGCCGCGTCGAGCCAGGTGAACGTGATGTTCTTTTGGTCGGTGCCGAAGCGACCGGGATTCCAGACGACGTCTTGGCGGCTTGCGATGAAGTGGTCAACATTCCGATGGCCTCGGCGGTGCCGAGCCTGAATGTCTCGGTGGCGACTGCGGTTGCCCTGCACGAATGGAACCGTGATCTGCTCTGAAAGCCTGAAGAGTCTTCCTGCAAGCAACCCTTGTTTCGGGTTTCGCTAGTCGCGGTTTCGCGCTCGCCTCAGTTTGGGATTTCCCAATTGCCCACAGGCGGCCATGGCGTCACGGCCCATGGTGCGGCGGCGTTTGGTTCGAAGTCCTGCGTCTCGAGCTTCTTCGCAAAACGCGATCACTTCGGATTCGGTTGGGGCCGGCCAAGGAGAGTCGCGGATGGGGTTGTAAGGAATGACATTCAGATTGACCGACAGCCCGGCCAAGAACTCGGCGACTTGATTGGCATGACCAGGCGCATTGTTCACACCAGGAATCAGGACGTATTCCACCAAGATGGGCAGTCGGTCTCCCGCGGGCCACGCATCCATGGCCGCGCGGAGATTTGCAAGCGGTTCTGCTCGGTTGACGGGCATGATGGATTGGCGAACCTCGTCGTTGGGCGCATTCAAACTGACCGCCAAGCGGAGTTGGCGAAAACCTGATTCGTTGGCAAACTTGGCCAAGCGTTCAATGCCCTGCGCTCGACCTACCGTAGAAACCGAAATTCGTGAAGGGGCAATGGCGGGTCCGCCATGCTCGGTCAAGACTCGGATGGCTTGGAGAACCTCTTTGATGTTGTCGGTGGGTTCGCCCATGCCCATGAACACGATGTTGGTGATGGTTTGCTGTTCGCTGTGACGCGCGGCGAACCACTGGCCCACGATCTCGTCTGCAGTGAGTTGCTTTCTTCGGCCCAAGGTCGCGGTTTCGCAAAATCGACAGCCCATCGCGCACCCAACTTGAGAAGAAACACAAAGACTGGTGCGGATCCGTCCGGTGCGGCCCCGTTGGGGCAGGATGACACTTTCGGTTTCCAAGCCCCCTTCAAGCTGTTGGGCAAATTTCAGGGTGGAGCCATCGGGTTCACGACGCACGACGGGCATGGAGGGAAGTTGGACTTTGCCCTCGAAGGCGGCAGGGAGGGTCCCCTCACGAAACAGTTGACGCCAGCCGCGGGCGGCGGCGGCGGGGGTCAGATCCAGATGTTTGGCCTCGGCCACGAATTGTGACTCGGTCAGGCCCAAAATCCCAACGCTCATGCGACTAGGATACGGGCATGCACATGGGCCACAGCGAATTCGCGCACGCCGAAAAAACCGTTTCGGTGACATTTCATCTCGACGATCCTCATGCCTTGACCGACACCGATCAGGCGGTCTGGGAGCTGAAAGCCGCCAAAGGGCAGCCGCTTCTTGAAGTTGCGGTCCATGCCGGTATCAACATCGAACACGCCTGCGGGGGCGTCTGCGCTTGTTCCACCTGTCACGTGTACGTCACCCAAGGGATGTCCGATTGCTCGGAAGCCGACGAAGACGAGGAAGATCGTGTTGAGGAAGCCCCCGGGCTCCAGATCAACTCGCGTCTTTGCTGTCAGGCGGTCGTCGAAGGGGATGGACCGATTGTCGTGCACGTTCCATCGTGGAATCGCAACGCGGTGAAGGAAGTGCCTCACTGATCGCAGAGGGTCAGGCCTCGGGCTCATCGTCTGAAGGAAAAGCCTTGCCTCCTTCTTGACGCTGCAACAACCGAAATGCCAAAACACCCACGGCGACCATCGAGATGGTCATGAGTGCGGCTTTGGTCCCCATCGCGCTGAACATCAGCCAGCCCAGGGCCCCAACAACCAATGCGACAATCACTGGAAACATGATCAAGCAGGCTGCAGGCGGCCAGCATACGAGAGCATGGCTTCGCGCAATTGATCAAAAGAATCGAGCACATACAAGATGGGCTGGTAATGATCGATTTCAAAAGGGGTAGCGATCACTTGTTCCAGATCAAAAGCGCGACGCTCCACGTCGGAACTTTCCAATGCGTGTCGAGATTCTCCGGGACTGGAGATCAATCCTGACCCGTAGACCTTGAGGCGTTCGTCCTCTTGAATCAAACCAAACTCCACCGTGAACCAGAAAAGACGGGCCAACTCCTCGGTTTGCTGATCTGTGGTGGCGTGCAGCGCGGCTTGACCGTACGTCTGCAGGAAGTCCGCAAAGACCGGATCCGCGTGCAGAGGGACATGTCCGAACACATCGTGGAAGATGTCCGGCTCGGGCAGGTAATCCAAACGTTCCAAAGGACGAATCACAATGGTGGTGGGAAATCTTCGCGCGGCCAAGCACGCGAAAAACGCTTTCGCGGGGATGTAGCCAGGAACGGGGACGGAGTTCCAGCCGGTGCGCGGCTCAAGCCGCGCGTTCAGTTGCTTGATGTTGGGAATACCGTCGGGCTTGAGGCCAATGGCTTCGGCGCCGTCCAAATACACCTGAGAAGCGCGCTCGGGGAGGTACGCCATTTGTTCGGCGTAGAGCTGGCGCCACGCTTCTTGGTTGTCTTGGGTGTAGCCGTCGTATCTCTGACTGATAAACATCGGCTCAATGTTTTCGTGGCCGGGGTGGCCAAACGCATCGGCCGCGTCCTGTGCCGCTTGCGCTTCTTGATCATCAATCATGGCGTGGTTGAGGGATGCCGAATCCATACATTCTCCTTGTTGCCCTGAACTCCTGAGTCTTCAGATTACCTGAATCACCGGTTGCGCCATTCGGGTTTGCGTTTTTCAAGAAAGGCCTGCATGCCTTCTTTTTGATCTTCGGTGCCAAAGCAACTGTAGAACAGATTGCGTTCGGCCAGAATGCCACCTTCGAGGGGGGTTTCGTACGCCACTTCAACTGCTTCTTTGGCCAGCCGGACGGCCAGTGGTGCCTGTTTTGAGATTTCGACGCCAATGGCAACCATGGCTTCTGCAAATCCTTCGGTGGGCAGCACCCTGCTGACCAATCCAATCCGAAGTGCTTCGTTGGCGTCAAGCATGCGTCCGGTGAGGCACATGTCCATGGCCATCGCTCGCCCCACACTGCGGGCCAGTCTCTGGGTTCCCCCGGCGCCGGGGATGACGCCGATGCTGACCTCGGGCTGTCCAAACTTGGCGTTGTCAGACGCCACGGCAAGATCGCACAACATCGCCAGTTCGCAGCCCCCACCCAAGGCAAATCCACTCACGCCAGCCACCAATGGGGTGCGAATGCGGCGCAGTCGGTCCCAATCTTGGAATTGATCGCGCTGCTTCATGTCGGCTACGGAGCGGGGGGCCATGTCCCCAATGTCCGCACCTGCCGCAAAGGCCCGTTCCGATCCGAGGATCAGAATGCACTTGATCTCTGGATCTTCATCAAAGGCTTCGGCCGCTGCCGCCAATTTGGACATCAATTCGGGATTGAGCGCGTTCAACACCTTGGGGCGGTGCAATTGCAACACTCCGACGGGTCCCTCGTTTTTCACAATCAGTGGTTCAGGGTTGGCTTCGGTCATGCCGCAGAGGATACGCTCCCGACGCTTTGTCTTCGATTTTGGAATATCTTGTTTTGCCGATTCTGGGGTTTGTCATCTTGTACCTCTTGGTCTTGCGATCGGTGTACCGGGCGGTGGTCCGCCCTCCCCGAGTGCGTGAAGGATGGGCTTTGGGCCGTGGATTGCCTTTGGATCCCGATCACCTTGGGGTCCCTTGGAGTGAGGTTGAAGGTCTGGATTCGGCTTGGATCTTGGAAGGCAGCGGCACCACCAATTGGCTTCTTTTGCATGGACACGGACGATCCCGTCGAGTTTGGATGCATGTGCTTCCAGAGTTGTTGCCACATGCCGGTTCCGTGGTGGTGGTGGATTTCCCTGGGCATGGTGATGCCGATGGAGAAGTGCAGTTGGGCCGCTGCGAACACGAGGCCTTGGCCAGTTGGCTGGAGTCTTCAGGGGCTCGCTGGTGCGTGGCCGGCATGTCGATGGGAGCTGGCGTCGCGCTGCGTTTGGCGGCCCAAGCCGAGTGTGTGGATGGAGCCATGGGACTGGGGGCCGGAGACCTCGCGGAGGCCCTGGCAGGCAAGCTTCGCAAGAAAGGTCTCCCGCGGGACATCTTGGTGACACCAGTGTGTTGGTGGCTGAAGCGGCGGGGACGGCTTCCTGGCCCGCTGCACGAGATCGCTCCGATATGTCCGATCGGGTTGGTGCACGGGGCGCAGGACGAGGTTGCCCCTATGGAGAGCATGCAACATCTGGCGGCCGAGAAAAATTGGTCCTTCGAGTCGTTGCCGGATGCGGGACATGATTTGCTTGGCCCCGCACACGCGGGTTCGGTGGCTCGCCTCATGCAGGACTTCGCCGACAGGTACGATTCTGCCCATGACGATCAGAACCGAACGTGATTCCATGGGGGAGATGGAAGTCCCCTCGGACATCTTGCACGGCGCTTCGACCCAGCGGGCCGTGTTGAATTTCCCCATCAGCGGACGGCCGGTCCCGGCCGCCGTGATCCAAGCTTTTGCGCATCTCAAAGAAGCTTGTGCAGCAGTGAATGCAGAACTGGGGCGTCTGGAGCCTCCGGTTGCGAAAGCCATTGCTGAAGCGGCCCAAACGATTCGCGATGGCTTGAATGGAGACGGGGGGGCGTTGGTCTCTGGATCTGAAGGTCGGCAGGCCATGGATCATTTTCCGGTGGATGTGTTCCAAACCGGAAGTGGCACCAGCACCAACATGAACGTCAACGAAGTGCTCTCCAACTTGGCCTGTTTGGCGGCCGCGCAACCCATCGGAGCGAAGAATCCGGTGCACCCCAACGACCATGCCAACATGGGGCAGTCTTCAAACGACACTTTCCCCACCGCCATGCAGGTGGCGGGAGCGGAGGCCATCACCCGTTCGTTGGTTCCTGCCTTGACCCGTTTGCGTGACGCCCTGCGAGAAAAAGCCGACGCCTTTTCGGAGATTGTCAAGTTGGGACGTACCCACTTGATGGATGCCACGCCGATCACTTTGGGGCAGGAGTTCTCTGGTTACGCGGACCAAATCGACAAAGCCATTGGCCGAGCGGAATCCGCGGCTTCCGCGTTGGCTTCCAACCTTCCGATCGGGGGCACCGCGGTCGGCACTGGCATCAATACCCATCCGGAGTTTGGAGCCAAGGTGGCCCAGCGGCTGACCGAGGCGCTGGGGATTTCATTTGCCGAGGCCGACAATCATTTTGAAGCCCAAGCCACCCGCGACTGTGTGGTCGAGGCCTCCGGCTTCTTGCGTACGGTTGCGGTCTCGTTCACCAAGATTGCCAACGACCTGCGTTGGATGGGATCTGGTCCACGAGGGGGGTTGTTTGAGATTGCATTGCCGGCGGTTCAACCGGGATCGTCCATTATGCCTGGCAAGGTCAACCCTGTGATCTGTGAATCCGCCATGATGGTCGCTTGCCGGGTGCAAGGCAACGACTTGGCGGTCGCGCTGGGGGGTACCGGTGGGGTGGGCTCGCTGTTGGAACTGAATGTGGCCATGCCCATGATGGCCGATGCCTTTTTGGATTCGGTGGGTCTGTTGTCGGCGACCGCTGACATGCTGGTGGACCGTTGCTTGAATAGTTTGGAACCCAACTTGTCCGAGATCGAGCGTCACTTGGAACGCAGCTTGATGACCTGCACGGCTTTGGCCCCGGTGATTGGTTACGACGAAGCTGCCGATATTGCCAAGGTGGCGTTTAAAAATGGATCGACCGTTCGCGAAGAGACGCTCCGCCGCGGGTTGGTGGAACCCGAAGAGTTGGATCGTCTGCTCGATCCCGGGAGCATGACCCGTCCAGCTTGAGCTGGATGGCCTGCGCGTATGTTCGGCATGTTGTCTCGTCTCGATCGCATGGTGATCAGAGAGACCTTGCGCTCGGTGGGATACACCTTGGCGGTGGTGTTGGTGCTCGCGGTCTTTGGCGCGGCCCTTCGTCCACTGGGCCGGGGCGATTTTGATTCCGCGAGGGACATGGCGGAATTCCTGTTTCTGGTGGCCTTGCCCATGCTCGAATATTCCTTGCCCTTGGCCGCCGGGCTTGGTGCGACCCTTGCGGTGTACCGCATGGCGAACGATGGAGAAGTGGTGACGGCCGCGGCATGTGGACG
This sequence comes from Phycisphaeraceae bacterium, assembly GCA_004213555.1. GTDB lineage: Bacteria > Planctomycetota > Phycisphaerae > Phycisphaerales > SM1A02 > UBA8653. The sequence goes on from SHAP01000002.1 coordinate 137,854, forward strand.
TTCTCCATTTCGGATGGTGCTTCCGGTCGCGATTGGCGGCTTGATGGCGGGTCTCTTTTTGGCCGGTTTGTCGAATTTTGTGGTCCCCCGTGCCTGGGCCGCGGCAGAAGGGGTCGTGGCGCGTGGGCTGGCCAGCGCTTTGGCCCGCTCGGTCGAACGGGGGGAAGCCTTTGATACCGGTGATGTCTGGATCCATGCCGCGAATGGCGCGCGATTGGGACCAGAAAAACGGGCGGGACTTGAAGATCGAGTGCAGCTCGATCGGGTCACCATTGTTTCTCGGGATGCTGAAGGCTTGCCCAGTTCCGACATCAGTGCTCGCCGCATCGACATTTTGGTGTACGCCGCGGATGGAAACCGGCCTCGCGAACTGGAACTCAGAATGCGTGATGCGGTGATGAGTCGTCCGGAGGATGGTGTCTTGGCATCGATTGCCGATCCCAAGCCAATCCGGATGTACGACCCCGAGGATCCACGCCGAAGACGAGCCAAAGTTCAAACCTCTGCCGAGCTTACACGCTGGATGGAAGAGCCAGACCGTTCCCCCAAGGTGATGAAAATTCTGGAAGTGTTGGCCAAAGCCGAGCGTGACCAACGGGTCATGGCCAACGTTGACGAGCGTTTACGCGAAGTGGGGTTTGTGGAACTTCGATCGCCGGCAGACGGAGAGGTTTGGCAGCTTTCGGCTCAAGGCGTGGATCAAGACGGAAGATGTTTGGGGAAGGTCCAATTGCGACGTCGATCAGAAGACCTCACGCGATCTCTCTCGGCTTCGACCGCTTCCATTCAAGTCACCGATGCAGGTGTTTCCACGTCTCGAGGAATGCAGCAGTGGCTGGGTCGAGCCGACGCCGCAGAGACGGGCATTCGTTTGCATCTGCCGCAGGCCAAAGTGGGACAAGAGCCCGAGGCTCGGGAGGTGTTCCTGAACGACTTGCAATTGACGAGTGTTGATTTGCAAGCGCCTGTCCTGACCTGGCAGGCGATCAAACCCCGCATCGCTTCCGTCGACGCATCGACCCGTCGCCTTTTGGAACGTGTGGTGGATCGCACGTTCCGGGAATCCATTTCGAACCGATGGTTCCGTGTGGCCATGCCCGCCACTTTGCCGGGTCTTGCGTTGTTGGGCGCGACCTTGGCCCTGCGCATGAGGGGGCGGCCATTGCTTTTGGTGTGGTCGGTGGCCTACATGCCAGCCCTGTTTTCCATGCTTTTGGTTGTGGCGGGAGCCAACGCGGTTCGTACCGGTCTCGACAACGGGATTTGGATCATGTTGGCGGGACCAGTCTTGCCACTGGTCTTTGGCGCTCTGGCGGCCGTTCGGAGTCGACCGGCATGAAATTCTTCCTTCCGCCATTGATTCGACGCACGGTCCGCGCTCGGTTTTTGGGCAATTTTGTGTTGCTGTTCGGTTTGCTTTTTCTCTTGGCGACCAGCATCGACACATTGCTGACCTTTCATGAATACCTCGAGGTGACCTCCGGTGAAGGAATCCAAAGATTCATTCAGGCGTTTGGTTTTGTGATCGATTTCCAACTTCCTCGGCTCTTCCAGCTTTACGCGTTGCTCTGGTCTCCGGCGGTGGTGGGGGCCGCTGGTTTCACATTTGTTCGAATGCAGCGCCACCGAGAAATTGTGGGTCTGCAGGCGGCAGGGATTTCCCGTCGTTCCTTGATGCGACCGATTGTCGAAGGAACCCTGATTCTGATTGTCCTCCAAGGGCTGAACCAAGAGTTCATGGTTCCCAAATTGTCTCCCCTTTTGGCTCGAACCCACGGCGATATTGGCCAAGACGCCATCCGTGCTTTTGCGGTTCCCCCCACTCCAGATGGCTCTGGTCGGCTTTGGTGTTCGGGGTCTTGTGATCCGGTCCGAGGCAGCATGGCCGATGTCTTGGTGCTCGAGCGAGACGAAACTGGGCGAACAGTTCGACGCATCGAAGCAGCCACCGCAACTTGGGATGAGATCGGGCTGTGGCAATTGAACGAAGGATCCGCCATCGATTTGGCCGAGTTGCCACGTCCCCCTCAACCGGTCGCGTCCTTGACCACCGACCTGGATCCCATGGTGTTGTTGGCCCGTCACCGGTCACAATTTGCCTCGCTTTTCGGCTGGACCGACATCTCTCGAACGTTGAAGCGTTTGGAATCTGGTGGTGACGAAGTCAATTCCGTAGAAGATCGATTCCGCCGTCAGTATTCCGCGCACTTTTCTGCGCTGCTGGCCGGCATCTTGTTGCCCTTCTTGGCCCTTCCGGCCTTGCTTGGGCCCCGTCCAGATGGTTTGATTCGTGCAGGAACGCGGGCTGTTGCCTTGGGGCTTGGGGGATTCGTGCTCACTTGGGGTTCGATGTTGGCCGACATTCCTGGATTTTCTCCCGAGATCGCGCCGTACCTCCCCACGCTGTTGCTGTGTCCACTCGCGATTGGTGCTTGGCTGAGTATTCGCGGCTGATCAGTCGTTCTGGCCAAAGTCAATGGCGTCTCGACCCAGCAGCCCACCGCAGGCCACGGCAAGATCAACCCGGGCTGTTTCGAGATCGGTCAACGCACTGACCATTCGGTTCTGGGCCGCGGCCAAAGCTTCAGCCGCCTCCAGCACTTGTCGACTGGTCACGGTCCCTGCTTCAAACTGTCTTTGCTCTCCACCCAAGGCCGCTTCGGTCACTTTGAGTTCTTCACGGGCGGCTTTGATTCGCTCACCAGCGCTCTCGTAGCGGTCGGCCGCATCAAGGACTTCACGCTCGATTTGATCCATGATGGACACACCGGACCGGATTTCCCGGAGGCGGGCCAACCTTGCGGATCGAGTCTGGGCTTCCGCGGCAAGATTTCCCAAAGGCATGGTGGCATTGAAGCCAAGCGACCATTCGCGACCATCGTTGATGGATCGGAAAGCATCTTCAAAACTGCTGCCAATGCTTGATCGGCCCCATCCCGCCACAAAATCAACCGCCACGCGTTCATTGTCCTGCGCGCCTTCGAGTCGCTCTTGCAGGTTCGACAAGCGTCCTTGATGTTGTGCGATTTCCGCGCGTTCACTCTTGGCCATGGTCACCAATGACTCACGGTCCAAGCTTCGGACACTGGGATCTGGAAGGGTGTTTGGCGTCAAACCGCCTTGTTGTCCCAAGGGAAGATCTGGACGACGCATCGCAGCCCGCAGTGCTCGTTCGGCGTTGCGATGGTTGACATCGGCATTCAGGAGTGCTTCCTGAGCAGAGCTCAAACCACTCTTGGCCCGAAGCACTTCGAGTTCAGCGGAGGCTCCCGCTCGCACCCTGCGTTCAGCACGGGCAATTTGATCTTCGGCCAGTCGGACCCGTTCCTTCGCAACGGCCACGGCTTCTCCCGTGGCGTACCACGTCCAGTATGCCCGCTCGGCGTTGGCCAACGTGTTGGTGATCGACAACCGTGTGTTCAATACCGTGAGATCCAACTCGGTCTGGGCGATTCTGATACCTCGCTCAAAATTTTTGACTCCCCGACCTCTGGTCAATGGTGACCGATAGGTCACGTCCAGTTGGGCGGCGTTGTACGAAGCCAAACTGAATGCGGCGTTCGTGGAGGACCGGAACCAAGGGAGACGGACATCCAGACTGTCACCCGAACCCAAAGGCATCGTGACGCCCAGCGAAGCGGAACTGTTGTCATTTTGCGAACCCTGGGTGTCTTGGGCTGCAGGACTGTTGTTGCTGCTTCGATTGAGTGTTGCGGACAATGTGGGGTCCATGATCGCGCGGGCCTCTTCGAGGGTGGCTTCGGCACTGTCGATGCTGAGCAGCTCCACTTGAATGTTGAGGTTGTTCTGGAGTGCCGAAGCCCGCACGCTTCCCAGGTCCAATTCAACTGCAGAACCGTTGGTTGGTTCGGTGCGGGATTGGTCCGTCGAATCTTTTTGAACGTCAGGATTGGTTGTTGATGCTTGTGTGGGCAAGTCCACCGCTGGAATCAGCGCTGGGACGGGCCGGGAGGCGGTCAGGGACGTTGTTTGTTGGCAGCCTGTGACAAGCCACGATGCGAAGCAGACACAAGGCCAAATGAAAAGCTTGTTTGGTTTATTCATGACGCAGAGCCTCAATGGGGTCCAATCGGGCCGCTTTCATTGCGGGGAAGAAGCCAAAAATCACACCAGTGCCAGCGCTGAATGCGACAGCCAAGGCAACGGCCCAAGACGGAATTCTGGCCGATTGAAGTCCTTGCTCCGGAATGGTGAGCAGGAAGGCCAGTCCTTGACCCAAGACCAAGCCAATCAATCCCCCAAGCAGGGACAGCACCACGGCTTCTAGAAGGAACTGCAGCATGATCGCTGATGGGGTCGCTCCGACCGCTTTTCGAAGTCCGATTTCTCTGGTTCGTTCGCTCACCGACACCAGCATGATGTTCATGATGCCAATCCCACCCACCAACAAACTGATGGCCACGATTCCAGCCGCGATGGCGGTGATGCCAGTGGCCAGTTTGCCGAATTGCTCAATGTATTGATCAATGGCTTCGATGCGGAAGGTGTCTGGATCATCCGGTCCCAACTGCCGCATCGAGCGCATCACATAACGGACCTCGGCGGTGGCTTCGTCAACCAAATCCGGGGACTTGACTTGGCCAGTGACGTAGAAAAAAGACCAAGGACTTTGCATTCTGCGGGCCGTAGAAAAAGGCACCCAGATTTCAGTTTGCTCTGGCTGGAAACTCATCATCCCTGTGCGGTTGGTTTCGATCACCCCGACAATCAAAAAGCGACGACCTTTGACCATGATGATGGAGCCCACCGGATCGGGCGGAAGTTCGAGCTCTGTGATGGCATCGTCGTTGACAATGGCCACCGGCTTGGCATCGATTTCGTCGGCCTCAACAAATGGACGACCCATGATGACGGGGCGGTTCTCGATGTCATGCCAAGTGGGCCAAATGCCAACCACATTGATGTTGGGGACCTCTTTTCGGCCATGAATCACCGTGGCTCGGAAGTCTGTGTTTGGAGAGAACTGTTCAAAAGATGGACAGTTTTCCACGAGCCCTTCGAGTTCGCGTTCTTTCAGTTTGATCTCTCGCCAGGGGTAACGGTTCTGACCGGCCCGATCTGGTTGATCAGGAAAGATGAACATCTTGCTCGCCCCGAAAGATTCGAATTCACTGAGAACTTGATCTTTGAGACCGGTCAGGGCAGCGATCACGGTGGACACCGAAGCCACACCAATCATGATGCCCAAGGTGGTCAGAAATGAGCGGAGTTTGTGCGCTCGGATCTGGCGGATTGCCAAAAGGATGGTTTGGAATATGAACCGGGGTGAAGGATTCATCGTCGCGGCTCCACGGATCTATCTGACTCGATCAATCCGTCGCGGAGTCGCACGACACGTGTGCACCATTCGGCGATCTCGGGTTCGTGGGTGACGATGACCACCGTTCGCCCTTCGTCGTGAAGGTCTACGAAAAGCCGCATGATTTCTTCGGTGGTTTTGGTGTCAAGGTTGCCAGTCGGCTCGTCGGCAAGAAGGAGAGCCGGATCGGTCAACAGGGCTCGGGCCACCGCCACCCGTTGCTTTTGACCGCCCGAGAGTTGGTTCGGTCGGTGATCCATGCGGTCCGCAAGACCTACCCGTTCTAGGGCTCGGACCGCCCGAGCACGCCGGTCCCCAGGTTGGTCGGCGTACAACAAAGGAAGCTCAACGTTGGCCAAGGCTGGGGTTCGGGGGAGCAGTTCAAAAGATTGGAACACGAAGCCAATTTTTTCGTTGCGAACTCTGGCCAACTCTTTTTCGTCCATGCCAGAAACGAACTTCCCGTCGAGTTCGTAGGTCCCGGAGGTGGGACGATCCAAGCACCCCAAGATATTCATGAGCGTGCTTTTTCCGGATCCGGAAGATCCCATGATGGCCACCATCTCGCCGCGTTCGATGGACAGGTCCACCCCGTCCAAAGCGTGGATGGTTTCAATGCCGACCGTAAATTCGCGACGCAGGTTCGTGACCCGAATGATCACCAGAAGCGTCCCCGGCGACCAGGGGGCCCTTTGCGTGTTGCGGCTTGGGACTCGGGACGCCCCAATGCCTCGGTGGAAATCACCACCTTGTCGCCGTCTTTCAGAATTTCCAAGAGTTTGTACGGGCCCGTAATCACCCGTGCACCAGGCTCAACACCAGACTCCACAATCCTATGGGTGAGATCGGAGGGGCCGGGTCGTACCGCGACAGCCTTGGCAAGGCCATTTTGCTCGACAAAGACCACCGGACAACGTTTCTTCTTTTCGTCGACTTCGGGGGCGTCGTGCAGGGATTTGGGCAACTCATCCAGTGGTTTGGTCAGAACGGCTTGATAGGGGACCTTGACGCCTCGGTGGGCGGCGATCTCGATTTCGGTGTTCGAAAGCAAACCCGAACGCAGGCGTCGGCCTTGAAGTTCCAATTCAATTTCCGTCAAGAAGATGTTGTTGCCATCGTCCGCTCGGGTTCGTTCCAAAGCCACTTGGGTCACGGTGCCAACGAAGTCTTCGTCTTCGTACGCGTTGACAAAGACTTTCGCAGGCTTTTCTTCGCTGACTTTGGAAACGTCGCTCTCCGGAACCTCGGCTTTCATCATCATGCGGTTGAGGTCAGCCACTTTGAGCATGATGGTTCCCGGATTGTTCACTGAACCAGTCACCACTTCTCCTGGTTCGATGGCCACCATGATGATCGTGCCCTCCATTGGGGCGGTGACGCGTGTGTTGTCGATCAGGGCTTCCAATCTTCCGACGTCAGCATCCGCACTGACCAAGTTGGTCTCCGCACTCGAAACCGCAATGAGGGCCGTGTCGACCGAGGTCTTGGCGTTGGCAAAACTGCTTTCGGCCTGTTCGAGTTCACGTTCACTGACATCGCCAGATTCAAACAGGGCCCGAACCCGTTCGACCTCTCTCTGGGAAAATTCCAAATCGCGTCGGCGGGCTTCGAGACCGGTTTCCTCTCGGTTCAACCCGTATTGCGTCCCCTCACGTCGTGCCTGGGCGGCCTTCAAGTCGGCTTGCAACTCCCGATCATCCAACCGAACCAACAGTTGCCCCTCGGTCACGGCATCTCCTTCGTCGATGAGGACTTCGATGACCTTGGCGGAGACCTCCGCGGAGAGGGCCACTTGGAGAACCGGTTCGATCCACCCCGGAGCCGAGACAGACTCCACCAGATCACCTTCCTCGGCCACTTCCACCCGCACTTCGGTGGTGTTGTTGGTATTGCCCAATCTGGAAATACCAAGCTGTTCGCCGAAGAACAGAGCGCTGAGACCGGCAAGAACGACCAAAAAGATGGCAATGATGGCAAGTCGCATGGGTATCACCTCCGCAAAAGGTCAATCGTACGCCAATGGAGGCCTCCTGGATCAGTTCATTGCCTTCTTCTCTCGATAGAATCTCGATCCACACCAGGAGCACCACATGAAGGTTCATGAGCATCAAGCCCGCGACATCCTCTCCGAAGCCGGAGTTCCCGTGCCGGAGGGGGCCGTGGCCACGACCGTTGAAGAGGCGGTTTCAGCCGCCCAAGCGGTGTTCGCCGCCGGAGGGCCATTGGTCGTCATCAAGGCCCAAGTGCACGCGGGAGGCCGCGGCAAAGCGGGCTTCGTCAAGTTGGTGAAAACCACAGACGAGGCTCAAGAGGCCGCCAACTTCATGCTGAGCAATCGGATGGTTTCTCCCCAAACCGGAGCGGAAGGGCTTGAGGTTAAAAAACTCTTGGTGGCCGAGGCGGTTGATATCGTCAAGGAGTATTACCTGGCGGTCACCCACGACCGGGCTCGACGTTGCGAGGTGCTTATCGCTTCGGCCGAAGGTGGTGTGGAAATTGAGCAGGTGGCCGAAGACAACCCCGACGCCATTCTGAAGCATCCCATTGATCCACTGCGTGGCTTGGAAGGCCACGAGGCACGAACCTTGGCTTTCAAGCTTGGGTTCCAGGGCAAACAGGTCAACCAAGCCGCGGCCATCATGTCAAGGTTGGTGAAGTGCTTCCGTGAGCGAGATTGCAGCTTGGCTGAAATTAACCCTCTGGTTGTTACCCCGTCCTGCGAAAACCACCCTGATGGCCAGGTGCTTGCCATCGATGCCAAGTTCAACTTTGATGACAATGCACTCTTCCGCCAAAAGGCGATCGCGGCCATGTTTGATCCAACCGAAGAAGATCCGGCGGAAATCAGAGCCAGTGAGTTCGGGTTGTCCTACGTCAGTTTGGACGGAAACATCGGGTGCCTCGTGAACGGGGCAGGCTTGGCCATGGGCACCATGGACATCATTGCCCTCCATGGTGGCATGCCAGCCAACTTCCTGGATGTTGGAGGAAGCGCAACCGAGGAAGCTGTGGCCGAAGCATTCCGCATCATTCTTTCTGACAACAAGGTGCAAGGCGTGCTGGTCAATATTTTTGGCGGAATCATGCAGTGCGACAAAATTGCCCGTGCCATTGTGGCGGCGGCCGGCGAAGTTGGATTTGGTGTGCCGCTGGTGGTCCGACTTGAAGGGACCAACGTGGGAGCGGCTCGCGAGGTGCTCGAGGCAGCCAAAGCAGATATTCCAAACATGCAAGTGGCCACCGATCTCGAGGATGCTGCCGCCAAAGTGTGCGCGGCGGTGGCCTGAAGCGGTGCTGGTTCTTCTCGACATTGATGGCACTCTTCTGCGGACGCATGGTCTGGGGCTGGAGGCCATGGCAGCGGCGGGGGCAGAAGTTTTTGGCCGCCCCTTCCCCACCGAGAAGGTTGACACCTCGGGGCGGCTGGATCATTTGATTTTCCGCGAAGTGTGCGCCGTTGCTGGATTCCCAGACGACGAGGAACACATGGCTCGATTTCGGACCATGTACGTTCGTGAGATGCACGCTCGGTTGAAAGCCGAACCAGAGCGTTTGGTCACCCTGCCTGGCACGCTGGCTTTGGTCGACCTCTTGCATGACGATCCGAACGTTGAAGTTGGGGTGTTGACGGGCAATTGGGAAGAGACTGGCGTGGCGAAAATGGAGCAAGCTGGATTCGACACCAGTCGAATTACGGTTCGCAGCTGGGGGGACTCTGGATTGCATCGCCGTGATCTGGTGCCCCACGCCATGAAGCAGGCCCATGCCAAACTTCCTGATCTCGTTCCGTCCCAAGTGGTGGTCCTCGGGGACACTCCGAAAGATATTGATTGCGCTCACCACCATGGGTGCCGCTGTCTTGCCACAGCCACGGGCGCTTTCACGGTTGAAGAATTGTCTGAGGCCGACTTGGTGTTTGGTGATCTGGCCGAATCCGAGACCGTCTACTCGTCCATTCTCGAGTTGGCAGGCATGTGAGATACCCCGCCCCAGACCGCATTCGTGGCTTGGCGTTGCTGGGCATTTTGGTGGTGAACATCGGATTCATGGTGGGACCGATCGGGCTGGTGCTGGATCCGCCAGCGGCCCAGTCTGATCTTGCCGAGCGGACCGGCTGGTGGCTGGTTCGACTCGGATTCGAAAGCAAATTCATGGCTTTGTTTGCGTTGTTGTTTGGCGCGTCGGTCATGCTTGCCGGCGGGGATCCCAAACGCCATGAAGCCCGAATGCTCAGGCTGTTCCCCATCGGTGTGTTGCATGGATTGCTGTTGTTTTTTGGCGATATTTTGCATGCCTACGCGGTCTGGGGTTTTCCCTTGGCTCGGCTACGCGGGGTGCCTGGAAAGTGGTTGTTGTTCTGTGGCAGCATCGCATTTTGTTGGTACCTCGCCGTCACCACCGCCGTGCACAGTTTCGAAGTGGCGGAATCTCCCTTTCCGAATACCGGCTCCCCGTGGTGGCGTTTGGCGATGGCCTCCGCCGATCCGGGGGATCCTGCATTCATTGCTCTTGAGACCGAAGTGGTCCAAGCGGGACCATCGGTTGATTCGACCTTGTATCGAATGGTGGTGTTCACCTACGTTGGCATCAAAGGGGTTTTTCAAACCGGTTGGCGTGTGTTCGCTTTGTTCCTTCTTGGTTTGTGGCTGACCCGACGAAGGTTGTGGGACACACCCAATCGATTCCGACTTCTTTGCTGGGGCATTCCCATTGGGTTGCTGCTTGAGACCGCGGCGATTTATGGCATGAGTTTGGGGAAGCCCTATGGCATGGCGACCACCGTGGCCCATGAGTTGGGATCGGTCCTCTTGGCGCTGGGACTTTTTGTGGGTTTGGCCCACTGGCGGGGGGAAGGCGGCTGGTTGACAAGGCATGTTCAAGCCGCCGGCCGCATGGCTTTGACGGTGTATCTGCTGCAATCTTGTGTGATGTTCGCCCTCGCGCACAGCGGGTACTGGGGTGCGATCGATCGAGCGGCCGCTTTGGGTGTTGCGGTAGTGACTTGGGTGGGTTGTATCTTTTTTTGCGAACGGTGGTTGCGGCGCTTTCCCACTGGACCCGTGGAACACCTCTGGCGAAGTTGGGCTGACGGCACTTGTGGACAACATGCCACCGCCACCAAAGATCCCTGATCAACATACGGTTTGAAATATCTCGCAGGACGCGAGTCAGGAGCAGACCTCAGCATGGACGCATCAGAATCTGGTTACTCCTCCGTTTGCGATGATTTTTACGTCAACGCTCGTTTGGATCTGCGGGTGCAGCAGGCCCCCGATGATCGAACCGTGATGGATTTCTTCGAACGAATGCGTCGAGTTGCTCCAAGCTTTACGGGCGTAAAGAAAATCGATACCGAGTGGATCCTTGAAGCCCCGCTTGGAGACCAACGGATGGAGTGGGTGGCGGTGGGGCCCGGTGCCGTTCGTTGTGGTGCCGTGAACCCCATTCGAGTGTCCGCCTCTTACGAGCTGGCCACCAATGTGCTGGAAGCACTTCCTGGCTACTTCGGAATCAACGCGTTGGACGTGATAAGTTTGGAACTCACTTTCGGATTTGACTTGGATACCGATCAAGACCACTACGAAGCGGTCCACGACACGCTGCTGGGGGGGTCAAGATTGGCGGGTTTGATGCGTTGTGACGAAGAGCGTGTGGTTGAAATGCAGCCCATGCTGGCTTGGAGCTTGGACCACAGTGCCCATTTGCAGGCCCAAGTCGAAGTGCGTCCTCGTGGGAAGGGCAGTGGCGTTGGCAACGTTGAGAGTTGCAGCGTGTACTCCACGGTCAAGCGAACGGGACCTGTCGAGCGATTTGAGGATCCCGGTGTGTTGGTGCATGAGTTGGCGGGTCGGGTGGAAGCCTTGGCGTCCGACCGAGTGATCCCAGAGATTGTGATGCCGCTGCGAGCCCGCTTCCTGATCTAGTTCCTCAACATCGGCTGACCAAAGCTGGCGGTGGTCTCGAGGATTTGCCTTGAGATGAGGCCTTTTGTTGCCTTGATGGGTTACAGACGAATTCCGTGCATCGAGGAGATGTCCTCGGGCCGGACCGAATCCCCGGTTCGCAACGACAGGTCGATGCCGGCCTGGAGCAGCGAAAGCCAAACCAAGTCGGCGGGCCCTCGTCCTTCTTCCCCGGCGTGTTGAAATCGGGCGATGGTGGTGCCTGCGGCCGAGCCCAAACTCGGTTCACACCATTCTGGGTTTCCGCCTGAATCCACGCCTTGGTGGCCGTACGCGCGGAATCCATGGGCTTGAATTTCCAAGAGGTGTTCCTCGGACCCCACCACCAATTGCCTTCGAACGACGGGAGAGTTCGCATCGCTTCGAATCGTTGAGATGGCGCCGGTCTCGTGCTTCAGCAGGACTGAAACTCTGCCGCCTCCAGGGGTGTCTTGTTTGGCCCGCAAACTCACCACAGGACCACCTACGTGGTGCAGCGTGTCAAGCGCGTCAAGCAAGAGGGACCGCAAGTCTCTCCGGGTATTTCCCGAAAAATCGGCATGCATGGAGCTGGGAGTTGGTGAAGACTCCAAGAGATCAAGGGCCGCACGAAAGCCAGCAGAACGGAGAAAGCGGGGGGCAAGTCGAACTCGATCGGGCAGGGCGGCGGCTTCTTGCGGCTCGGCAGGAAACAGTCCAGTGGTAAAGACTTGTTGGGTTCCCGAAGCCCATGGTCGGAGGCTCTCTGAAGTGACTTCTTCTTCGGTCATGACCAAAAGGGTGCTGGATCCCTCCGGAACCGCTCGCAAATCGTCCAGTGGTGACGCTTCAAGCCGAGTGGCCAGAGCACCGCCAGTGGGTCCCGGATTTCCAACCGCCACCAAAGGCATGTCCAGGGCCTCGATGGCATCTTTGACGCTCTTTTCGTCTTCAAGTTGTGCCCAGACCACGAGTCCCATTTCTGAAGAAAGCGTACCTGCCGATTGGCCAAGCCGGGTTTGTGTCTTACAATTTCACTTGGACAGGTGATCGTCGGCGGTCGTGTGCCGCGGGAGGAAAGTCCGGACACCACAGGACATGGTGGTGGGTAATCCCCACCGGCCCAATCGTCGCGGGTCAGGGAAAGTGCCACAGAAAGCAAACCGCCCCCGGCTGGTCCGGAGGTAAGGGTGAAAGGGTGCGGTAAGAGCGCACCGCCCACTCGGTGACGGGTGGGGCAAGGCAAACCCCACCAGGTGCAATCGCAAGCAGGTGCCCTCGTCCCATGGTCCGTGGGTTTGGCGCCGGGTCGCGAGCTCGAGACCGTCGGAAATGGCGGTCCTAGATGAATGATCACCCCTCGCTCAGCGAGAAACAGAATCCGGCTTATGTCCGAATGCGGCGAACCACTTTGGGTGCCCACGGGCACCCGCCTGCGCGCGTAGAATTCACCCAACTCATGAGCTCGCAAATGACCCCCTCGATTGCAACTTCATCCGATCACCTGCAGCCATCCGACCGCTTCGCCCCGCGTCACCTCGGACCGCGCCCTGAAGAACAAGAAGCCATGCTTTCGGCCCTTGGTCTTTCTTCGATGACCGAGCTGCTGTTCGAGGCCATCCCTGATGCCATTCGAAATGACGACCCTCTGAATCTTCGTCCCGCCGCATCGGAGTCGGAAGCCGCGTCCGCCCTGCGTCAAATAATGTCAAAAAATCACGTTCTGAAGAGCGCGATTGGGGCTGGATATCACAATTGTTTGATCCCTTCGGTCATTGAACGCACCGTCTTTCGAAATCCAGGTTGGTACACCCAGTACACGCCCTACCAAGCCGAAATTTCCCAAGGCCGCATGGAAGTGTTGTTGGCCTGGCAAACCATGATTGCCGACCTCTGCGGCTTGCCCCTCGCCGGGGCATCCCTCCTTGATGAACCAACCGCTGCCGCAGAAGCCATGGCCATGGCGAGAAATATTGCCCGAGGCAAAGGCAATGTGTTTTTGCTGGACGCTGATGCCCATCCTCAAACCATTGCGGTGATTATGGGCCGCGCGGTGCCCATGGGCATCGAGGTTCGTGTGGTCAGCCCCGATGCTTTTGACTTTGGTGATGATGTGTTTGGTTGCTTGGTTCAAATGCCCAACACCAACGGCAAGTTGCAAGATCATGCGGCCGTGGCCGACGCGGCCAGGGCGGCGGGGGCGGTTTCGATTGCCGCCGTTGATCCGTTGCTCTTGACCCTCATGCGAAGTCCTGGAGAGATGGGGTTTGAAATTGCGGTCGGATCGGCCCAGCGGTTTGGTGTCCCAATGGGCTTCGGCGGCCCCCATGCCGGCTTCTTGGCCACCCAATCCAATCATGTGCGGCGCATGCCAGGTCGCATCATCGGGGTCTCCCGTGACGCCGAAGGTCGTCCGGCTTTGCGATTGACGGTGCAAACCCGTGAGCAGCACATTCGCCGTGACAAAGCCACCAGCAACATCTGCACCTCCCAGGTGCTCCTGGCCGTGATGAGCGGGTTCTATGGCATTTGGCACGGACCAGAGGGCTTGACCGAAATCGCCAAGCGGGTTCGCGACCTTGCGGATTTGGCCGCCAACTCATTGGAAGCCGCTGGGTTTGCCGTCGAGGCTGGGCCTCGATTCGACACGGTGGCGTTCCGTCCCGACCACGTTGCCAATACCTTGTCCCAAGCCGAAGAGGCGGGCTGGAACTTGCGTGACTTTGGTGATGGCCGCGTGGGACTGACGGTTGATGAGACCTTCACCCCGGAAGAGCTCGAATCCATTTTGTCCGCGCTCGGTTGCACATTGGTGCAAACTCAGGCGTCAGACTGGCCCGAATCGTTGGTGCGGTCTTCAACATTTATGTCCGATGCTGTCTTCCACGCCCACCGCAGCGAAACCCAGATGCTTCGTTTGATCAAGCGGCTGGAGTCACGGGACCTCTCGCTTTGCCATTCGATGATTCCCTTGGGTTCGTGCACCATGAAGCTCAATGCCGCTTCTGAGATGGACCCTGTCTCTTGGCCCGAATTTTCATCCATGCACCCCTTCGCACCAGAATCTCAAACCGAAGGTTGGAAAGAGTTTTTGGCCGATCTCGAACGGTCGTTGTCGGAAGTCACGGGTTTTGCTGGGGTCAGTTTGCAACCCAACGCAGGGGCTCAAGGAGAGTACGCGGGCTTGATGACCATTCGGGCCTACCACGAGGCCCGCAACGAGTCGCACCGAAATATCTGCCTGGTGCCCACCTCGGCCCATGGCACCAACCCTGCTTCTGCGGTGATGGCGGGCATGACGGTGGTCCCGCTGCAGTGTGATGAACGTGGTGATCTTGATGTTGCTGATCTTGAAACCAAAATTGCCAAACATGGCGACCACTTGGCCGCACTGATGGTCACGTACCCCTCCACACACGGTGTTTTTGAAGCGACCATCCGAGAAGTTTGCGACATGGTGCATGCGGCCGGTGGTCAGGTGTACCTCGATGGTGCCAACATGAACGCCATGGTCGGCTTGGCCAAGCCGGGTGATTTGGGCGCTGACGTTTGTCACCTGAACTTGCACAAAACCTTCTGCATCCCTCATGGTGGCGGAGGTCCAGGAATGGGACCCATTGGTCTGGCGGCTCACTTGCTGCCGTACCGCCCTGGCCATCCTGTTCGGATGCCCGACAACGCCAAGCCTTCGGCAATTGCGCCCATCAGCGGCGCGCCGTACGGCTCGGCTTCGATCTTGGCGATCTCCTGGATGTACCTCGAGATGATGGGCCCAAAAGGCCTTCGTGAAGCCACAGAACTGGCCATCTTGAACGCCAACTACATGGCGGGGCGGCTGTCAGAGCACTATTCAATTTTGTACACAAGCCCTGCGGGCCGCTGTGCCCACGAATTCATCTTGGACTGCCGTGCTTTTGAAAAGACCGCAGGCATTCGGGTGGAAGACATTGCCAAACGCTTGATGGACTACGGGTTCCATGCCCCCACCATGAGTTGGCCGGTGCCGGGAACCCTCATGATCGAGCCCACGGAGAGCGAAGATCGCGCCGAGCTCGATCGGTACTGCGATGCCTTGATTGCCATCCGTGAAGAGATTGGAGAAATCGAATCGGGCGAAGCCGATCGCGAAGTGAATCTTCTCAAGATGGCGCCCCATACCCAATCCATGTTGGTCACGGAATCCTGGGATCGTCCCTATGCACGTGAGCGTGCGGTCTATCCGTTGGCGTATTTGCGAGAATCAAAATTTTGGCCGACCGTCGCCCGGGTGGACAACCCTTGGGGTGACCGAAACATTTTCTGCTCCTGTGCTGGTGTGGAAGAAGTCGCCAACCTTGTCGAATCGGCAGAGGCCTAAGCGTTCCAGCCCAAGCAGGCGACCACTTCGGCCGGTGATTTCCAAAGCAACAAGATCTTCAGGACGGCCCACGCTTGCGCGCCCGCCACGATGTCATCCAACAAGATGCCAGACCCACCCTTGAGGTTTTGAATTCGATTGGCAGGTGGTAATTTCAAAATGTCAAAAATTCGAAACAGCACAAAAGCGCTGCCGGCCAAGACACCATTGGCCAAGATGTTGGCGGTGGAGTCCATGGCAACCCAAGGCACCCCGAGCATCAGCACGAGGGCCTGACCGGCGGTTTCGTCCGCCACCACCAGCGAAGGATCTTTTCCCGCGCAATGCGCCTCGGCGGCCCGACCAAAGCCCCAACAAGCCGCGCTGCCAAGCGCGGTCAAGAGCAGCATCAGGAATTGCACCGTGGTGTGGTCTTGCTGGGTGAATCCATGTTCGGAAAGGCACCAAACAGCGCCCAGTGCGACGATCACTGGGGGCAGGGAGCCCCATGTGCCGGGCGCGGGCCGCAGCGCGCCCAAGCCCCCAACACTGACGGCCAGCCAGCCCAGTTTGGTCAACTTCGGTGTGGTCATGCTTTGACCTCACGCAGCCCACTTCGCATGGCTCCGACGTAGTCCAAGCCGCTGAGCACCGTGACGATGGTCACCACCCAAGCTATTGGTGCAGCGCACGTGGCGGCAACGTCAGGGGCCACCTGAACAAGCAGCACCGCCGCGGGCAAGCAGGCCGATTGCAACACCATTTTCCATTTGCCGATCGCCCGGGCCCGGTAGTCCACGCCTTCGGCTTCCAAAATGGCTCGAGCACTGGTGACAAAAAGTTCTCGGGCCAGAACCAGAACGGCCATGATCGGGGTCCAGCCCGAGATCGATTCCGCCGCGCTGTGCCATCCTGGACCCGCCAATATGACCACCGAACCCAGAATGAGCACCTTGTCGGCGAATGGATCCAAGATCCGTCCCATCAGGCTTTCAGCACCCCAGCGGCGAGCCAAATGGCCATCCAAGGCATCGGTCAGGGCCGCCAACAGGAAGGCGACCAGCCCCAGCCAGCTCAAAATGGGGTGGGGCCCCACGGCCCAGCAACCGAATGTTGCGGCCGCCAAGGGCAGACGAGCCACCGTGAGGGCATTGGGGATGGATTTCCGGGGGGGCAACATGAGGGCTGAGGATACGTCGACTCTGTGCTCCGCGGTGGATGCGTGCCCACGGGGCGAGTATCCTGAGCAATCCCACGTCGCATCGTGGAATTTTTTCATCCACCCGTGGAGGAGCCGGACCGGATGCCCCCAGCCAGTGTGATTCATGCTTGTACCGTTCTTGCCGCGGCGGCCCTGTTGCTCTTGCTTCGGCCAGCCGGATCCACTCGCCTTCGATTGGTTGGCGCGGTCGTTGGAATTGGGGCTTTCACGGGCATTCTTGCCCAACTGCCCACGTTTTTTGATGGCCAAGTCATGCCTGGAGGAACATTCTTCCTGCCGTTTGCTCTGATCTCTGTGATCAGTGCGGTGCAGATGATCACCACCTCTCGTCCGGTTTACGCCGCCTTGCACTTCGTGTTGGTGGTGCTGGCCAGCAGTGGTTTGTTGGTCACCCTTGGGGCTGAATTCTTGGGATTTGCGGTGGTGATTGTGTACGCCGGGGCCATCCTGATCACCTACATGTTTGTCCTGATGTTGGCCCAGCAAGCCCAATCACCGGATTTGGAGGATGAACGTCCCACGTACGACCGATTCGCTCGAGAACCCATCGGGGGGGCCGTGGTCGGGTTCTTGCTCTTGGCATTCATGAACCATCTGATTTTCACGGGGACCGGAGAACTCACGCCTGGTGATGCTGATCCTGTACCGGCGCGTCTGGCCGCTTGGGAGCGGGTCGGCAACATGCCAGGACGGGTGATGGAATTGGTGGTGCAAGTTCCTGAATACGAACAGGCATTGCTTCCCGAAGGTGAAACGCTGCGTGTGGTGCCCGATCCTGACGGGTTGGCGGCCACCGTCACCGTCATGTTGAATGATGCACCAAGTGAAGTTCGCCTCCAAGGCGAGCTGGCACGGTTGGCCATTGAAGACAACATCCGCGGAATTGGCGTGGCATTGATTGAAGCCTTTCCCGTCTCTTTGGAATTGGCCGGAGTGGTCCTCACCATGGCCATGTTTGGCGCGGTCATCTTGGCCCGTCGTCAGATTGAGCTGACGGAAGATGAGAAAAGAGAGGCTTCCGGTCTGCCCAGAATTGGGCACCACGATGATCCCAAAGGTGGGGAGGTGACGCATGGCTGAGGCAGTGGTTCCTGAAGTATTTGGTCAGCTGGCCCTCGGTCATTACCTGATCCTTTCGGCCTTCCTGTTCGCGATTGGACTCGCTGGATTTGTCACCCGCCGGAACATGATTGTCATGTTCCTGTGCACCGAATTGATGTTCCAAGCCGCGGTGATTGCTTTGGCCGCTTTCGGCCGGTTCCACCTTGATCTCTCCGGGCAAGTCATGGTCATTTTTGTCCTGACGATTGCCGCCGCAGAAGCAGCTTTGGCTTTGGGCCTGGTGGTGCTTCTCTTCAAACGACAACCCACCCTCGATGCTGAGGTTTGGTCGGAGATGCGTGACGTATGATCGGTTCCCACTTGCTGTCTGTGCTGCTTGCCGCTGGTGATACCGCCCACGCTTCGGATCATGGCCACCACAGCGCACACTTCCCCGTAGCTCTTCCGACCGAAGGTCTGGGTTACGCCGGTCTCGTGCTCGCTTTGCCACTGATCGCCATGATCCTGAACGGCGTGTATGCCATCTCTGGTGTTCGTTCCAAACTTCCCGCTTGGACCACCGTGGCTTGTCTGGGCACCGCCTTCGCCGTCGTCCTCAACTTGTATCTCAAGGCGGACATCGAGCATCCCGTTGTGGTGCCGTTGTTTGAGTGGATCAACCTCTCCTGGGGTACGGGGGCCATCTCTGCCCCCTTTGGGCTGTACCTCGACAGCCTCACCTTGCTTTGGATGCTGTTTGTCACGGGCTTGGGCACGTTGATCGCGCTCTATGCCAGTGAGTACATGGAAAGTGATGTTGGTCCCGCGTATTGCCGCTTCTTCGGGGGGGTCTCCATCTTTCTTCTGGCGATGGGTTGCTTGGTCATGGGAGACAACCTGCTCACGCTGTACCTCGGTTGGGAAGGGGTGGGCTTCGCGTCTTACATGCTGATTGGGTACCACTTCACCAAGCCCTCGGCGGTGGCGGCGGCCAAGAAAGCTTTCATCGTCAACCGCATCGGGGATTTGGGATTGGCCCTCGGCATCTATCTCACCTGGCTGCATTTTGGCACGCTTGAATACAGCAAGTTGTTCGAGATGTTGCAGGCCGACGGCGCGATGGCGGCCGCTCAGCAGGCAATGGCCGGTGGCTGGGAAGTGGCCATCATCCCCTTCCTCTTGATGGCGGGTGCCTTCGGCAAGTCCGCCCAGTTGCCCTTCTACATTTGGTTGCCCGATGCGATGGAAGGCCCCACCCCGGTCTCCGCGTTGATCCACGCGGCCACCATGGTGACGGCGGGGGTGTACCTCTTGGTTCGCACCTTCCCGATGCTCGAATTGCACCCGGCGGCCGCACCCACGGTGGCTTGGGTGGGTGGCGCGACCGCGTTGCTGGCGGCCACCATTGGCATGGCCCAGTACGACATCAAGCGTGTGATGGCGTATTCAACGGTGTCTCAATTGGGGTACATGTTCATGGGGGTTGGAGTGCTTTCGACGTTTGGCGCGGCCGCGCACGTTTTTACCCACGCCTTCTTCAAGGCGGTGCTCTTCTTGACTTGCGGGGCCATCATGCACGGCTTTGCCGGCCAGCTTGACCTCCGGGTGCTGCGAGGTCTGCGACATGTCAAAGGGTGGCGCATCGTGGTGTGGACGATGTTCTATGCCT
The DNA here is from genome assembly GCA_004213555.1 of Phycisphaeraceae bacterium. Classification (GTDB taxonomy): domain Bacteria; phylum Planctomycetota; class Phycisphaerae; order Phycisphaerales; family SM1A02; genus UBA8653. The sequence continues at coordinate 157,363 of SHAP01000002.1, forward strand.
CGCTGTGCTTGGCTGGATTTCCAATCATTTCCTCAGGCTACTGGTCAAAGGATGTCATCCTGGCCGAGGCTTTTGCCAACGGACGTCCCATTCTCGGCGGAATCGGATTGCTCACGGCCGGTCTCACGGCGTACTACACCTTCCGGGTGTGGTTCCGGGTGTGCTGCGGGCCCAAGCCTGACGATCACGATTTGGCCAAGATGATGGGGGACGACCATCACGGTGACGATCACCACGACGAGGGTCATGGCGAAGAAGACCACCACCATCACATGCCGCATGCCCCCAAGTGGGCGGTCAATTTGGTTCTGAGTGTGATCTCGCTCGCAGCCATCGGATCCATCCTCTTGGTGCCAGAACATGGATGGCTGGAACACATGGTGGCCAAGAGTTCCGGTGCCGGTGGCGTCGGTGCCAACCATCATGACCTGCCAGCGGACGCCGGCTTCTGGGCTGACCCACACGGCTGGATGAAGTACGTGGCTTCAACCGTAGGACTTTTGGGCATGGCGGTTGCCGCGTGGTTGCATCTGTTCAACCGCAGCGCGGCCGACCGTCTGCGGGCCACTCTTTTGGCTTCGCCACTCAAAGCCGTCGTTCGTGCGATGGAGAACAAGTGGTACGTCGACGAGTTGTACAACGCTCTGATTCGCATGCCGCTGAAGATCAAGGGGCACGCGCTCCACATGCTTGATCGTTACGTGCTCGACATTCTGGTGGTTGATGGCCTCGGCCGATTGCCCAAGATGATCGGTCGAACTCTTTCACCTCTTCAAAACGGGGTCCTGCAGTCGTATGCGGCATCGATGGCTGGGGGAGTGATTTTGATCGCTTTGCTGATCTTGGTGTTGCCCATGCTGCTTGATTTGCTCGGAGGTGCCGCGTGAGTCCACTCCTTTTGATTCTCATTCCTCTTCTGAGCGCGGTGTCGGTGGCCTTCGCCCCCCGAGGCGTGGCGTTCCGGGTCGCCACCATCAGCACGCTGGTCACCCTGGCGGTGTCGCTGATCATTGCTTCAGATTTTGGGCATTGGTACGACGACGGCTTTGGATTGGTCACCGAGTTGTCCTGGTTGCCATCAATCGGTGCATCTTTTGACATGCATGCCGATGCCCCCGCCATGTGGCTGGTGTTGCTTTCGACGGTCTTGATGCCCGTCTGTGTCATTGGTTCCAAGACCGCCATCAAGGAACGCGTTCGCGAGTATTACGCGTGGCTGTTGGTGCTGGAAGCCGCCATGCTTGGGGTCTTCTTGGCCAAAAACTTGCTGTTCTTCTACGTGGCTTTCGAATTCACTCTGGTGCCGATGTACTTCTTGATCGCCGGCTGGGGGGGCAGCAACCGGGCGTCCGCGTCCATCAAGTTCTTTTTGTACACCTTCACCGGATCGATGTTGACCTTGGCGGGATTGGCGTATGTGGCCTGGCGATTTGCCGATGCAAGTGGCGGATGGAGCTTTGACATCCCCGCATTGACGGCTTTTGCCTCGGTTGACCTCTCGGCAACGGAACAGTTCTGGGTCATGATGGCCATGTTGGCAGGCTTCGCGGTCAAAGTGCCGTTGTTCCCCGTGCACACGTGGTTGCCCTTGGCCCACACCGAAGCCCCGACCGCAGGTTCGGTCGTCCTGGCCGGAGTGCTGTTGAAGTTGGGCACCTACGGCCTTTTTCGGTTTGTGCTTCCCATGACGCCCGTGGGCGTGGTCGAAGCCGTGCCCGCCATCGGCGCTTTGGCGACCATCGGCGTCGTTTACGGCGCGTTGATTTGCTGGGTCCAAGAAGACGTGAAGAAGCTGGTGGCGTATTCCTCGGTGTCCCACCTGGGCTTCTGTGTGCTTGGGCTTTTTGCCTTGAATCCCTCAGGCTTGCAAGGCTCGATCCTGTACATGATCAACCACGGGCTTTCGACCGGCGCGCTCTTCCTGCTGATTGGCATGGTGTACGAGCGGTATCACACTCGGGACATGAACCGTTTGGGAGGGTTGGTGGCCAACATGCCGATTTGGTCCGCCTTTATGGTCTTCTTTGTCTTGTCCTCCTTGGCGGTACCCGGTCTGAATGGCTTTGTCAGTGAATTCTTGTGCCTGATCGGGGCATTCAGTGCGACACCCGACAATGCCCAATGGCCTGGTTTGCTGGGGCCTTGGTATGCGGTGTTTGCTGGAACCGGCATGATCTTGGCGGCCATGTATCTGCTCTACCTCACGGGTCGGTTGGTCTGGGGTCCCTACCGTGCGCCTCCGGCCGACAAAAATTCAGGATTGCCTACGGATTTGTCCTCCCGTGAGATTGGTTTGCTGTTGCCGTTGGCATTGATGTGTGTTTGGCTTGGAGTCCAGCCTTCGGGTTTGATGAGAACTCTTGAGCCATCCGTCGAACGCACTCTGGCGGCGTATCCAGAATTGGTGCCCACCCAGGTGGAGTCGATGGCGGTGCTTGAGGAGGTGAACGGTGGTTGATCGTTTGGACGGCCTTGTCCCTGAGATGATGCTTTTGGCCCTTGCGGTCGTGGTGGCCGTGCTTGGACTTTCCAAAGCCAGTTCAATCCGCCGCATGGTCCCATTGCTCACTGCCGGTGGTCTTTTTGTCGCGGCTTGGCTTGCTTGGGGGGGGAAAGATCTTCCTCCTGAAAGCGCTGGGTTCTTGGCGCCTTCGCTGGCCGCCTCCCTTCGGAGCATGATCGCTGGAGTGGGTGGTGTGTTGGCCTTGGTGGCTTCGGGAACGGTGGATCGTCGTCTCGAACACGATGTTGAATCGGGACGAATGCCTTTCGAGCCGCTTCGTGCTTCGCGTGGTGAGTTCTACGCATTCATGCTTCTGTCGATCACGGGCGCCATGCTTGTGGCGAGCGCGTCGGACCTGATTTGGCTCTTCTTGGCCCTTGAACTCACGAGTCTTCCCACCTATGTCATGGTGGTCATGGGACGTGCTGGGCGACGAGGTGCCGAGGCTTCCGTCAAGTACTTCTTCTTGGGTGCGATGGCGACGGCCATGTTCCTGTACGGGTTTGCCTTGGTATACGGCGGGACCGGCTCCATGCAACTTGCCGACATCGCCGAGATTGTGGCCAGCCGCCGCAACTTGGAAGGCTTGGACATGGTCACCACTGCAGGTTTCTTGTTGGCCCTGCTGGGGGTGGGCTACAAACTTGCCGCGGCACCGCTGCACCTTTACGCCATGGACGTGTACGAAGGGGCATCGGCCTCGGTGACTGCCTTCCTCGGGTTCGTGCCCAAAGCGGCCGGCACCATCGCCTTCATGGTCTTGTTGCAAACCGCCGGTGGGGAGAGCCTCCCTGCCATGGTGGTGACTTTGATTTGGATGCTCGCGGTGTTGACCATGAGTTTGGGCAACATGGCCGCGCTCCAGCAGACCAACGCCAAGCGACTGTTTGGTGGATCCTCGATTGCCCACTCGGGCTATTTGTTGATTGGTCTTTTGGCGGGTCCGGGTGAGGGATGGGCGGCCACCACGTTTTACCTGTTGGTGTACGGGTTGATGAACACTGGGGTCTTCGCGGTGCTGGCGGCCCTCGAACGCCGAGGCTCCGAGGTGGAACAGGTCTCTGATCTCGGCGCCCTCCGTCATCGCCATCCGGCCTTGGGTTGGTCACTGGTCGCCTGCTCGGGTTCCTTGATGGGTTTCCCCCCACTTTTGGGGTTTGTGGCCAAAGTGTGGCTTTTCTTGGCGGCGGTTCAGTCGGGTCACATCGCGTTGGTGGTGATTGCTGCAATCAACTCGGCTGCTGGGGCGTGGTATTACCTCCGAATGATGGGCATGCCGCTGCTGGGTGCAGAACCCTCCGAACCGGTTGAAGCCGCACCATCGCCTTGGCCAGCTCGAGCGGCCATGGCCATCGGGGTGTTGTTGTTGGTGGTGCCCTTCTTTGCAGACGACTTGATGGTGCAAACCCGCGAAGCCGCTGCGGCTGCTGTCATGGTCTTGGGCAGCTGATCAGAACGACGCACCCTCTTCGTCGTCTTGAATGTCTTCATCTGGATGTTCGCCTGTCTCTTGGCTGGCAAGTTCGCGTCGGGCGGCGTCAATTTGCCGGGGGAGACTGAAGGCGGCCAACATCACCAAGATCGATGGAATCAAAAGCGGTGATCCAGAAATCTGTGGAACCAGCACTTCCGAAAGTCCAGGGGCTTGCAGCAGGAGTCCAGTGCCGCCAATGGTGAGCAGGATCGCCCCCCCAAAGCTGGCCAAGAAAGCGCTGGAAAGGGTTTGGGCGATCATCGTCAGTCCGGCCACAAACCCAAAAGCCGCCAGCGGGGCAATCCAGCGGGGGCTCTCGGCGTCACCAAACGAAAAAGCATTCCACAGATGGGCCATCAAAAATGCACCGGTTGCCCCTGTCAAAACGGCAAGAGTTCCTACGGCCGCGTGACGGGCCGCCGCCACGGCGAGCAAGGCAAACGCCGAAGCAACGATGATGAATGTCGCGGTTCCAGCGGATTCAAAGCGTGTGTTGATGCTGGTGCCCACCAGCCAGCCCAGGATGAAAGCCACACCCAAAACAAGCAACCGGCGGTGCTTGACGCCCTGGGTGATTCCAGTGAGTCCCATCAATGCCATCGCCCCCAAAACCACAATGGAAAGACCCTGCAATTCGGACACCAGTCGTGCTGGGTCAAGCAGGATAAAGAAGTAATCCAGCCAGGTATTCAGGTGGGAGGTGATCGCGTCCATGCGTATCTCCTAATCAGGTGATGGCGTCAGTTGATGATCTCGTATCGTCAATCTGCGTCTTTCTCGTCCACCTCTGGTTTGCTTTTGCGTCGTTCGGGGGACCATTGGATGATCGCACCCAGCAGGGCCATGACAGCCCAAGCAGGGGCCGCCCAGCCTTCCATGCTGCCGACGCGATCCGCCGCGGTGGGCAGCCAGATCTCCAGCATCGTGTGTCCGGCTTCCAGCCAGAGGGCCGCGCCGATGGCAGCGCTGAAGAGCGCTTGCATTCTTCGTGTGAACAGGCCGCCAAGAGCAAGACCGACGAAAAATCCGCCCACGCCCGCCATCACGGTGATGGATCGACGTTCTCGGGGAATGTCTTCCCACCAGTTTGGATTGAAGTTCAATTCGAGTTCGTCATCGGCCGTCGTGAAGGCCCCAAGATTTTCAGCCTGTTCCCCGGCTTCCCGAGCCACCTCCCGGGCTGGAGCCATGGCATCGTCCGCCGCGTTGGCGAATTGGTCAAAAAGACCTTCGGACGCGCCAGTGGCAAGCAACGCGGCCATCACCACGCCGGTTCCAACCGCCACGATGGCTTTGACACCCGCTCTGGCCAACAAAACCCCAGCCCCGGCAGCCAAAATGCAGCACATCAACGTTCCCAGGCCTTCGAATCCGCCAACGCTGGCCAGGCGGGCGCCCACCAGCCCCCCACCCGCCAAGCCAAGAATCAATGTGAATGATTCGGTGAGTTTGGCCCCTCGAACCCACAGCAACACGCCGGCCGCAAAAGCCACCACGGTGGTCATTTCGATGTCTGTGGCCGGTGGCGAAGTGATTGAATCGAGCAAAGTTGGTTCCATGAGAGGCCTCCGATGACCGATATCGGGGTTGGAGTGCCCATTCCATGACCGATCATCTTGACCAGCCCATCGACGGTGGTGAGCCCGCCCCACCTTCTCCTCGCCGAGTCAGTGGGGATGGGGATGTGCCCCCGGTCGCGCCAACCCCCGAGCAAGAAGCGGAGTTTGTCCGCTGGCGTGATCAAATCGACGCCCTCGACCAGCAGCTGGTGTTGGCCATGAACGAACGCGCCAAAGTGGTGCAACAAGTGGGTGAGGCCAAGCGTCGCCTTGGCTACCCGGTTTTTGCTCCGCACCGCGAGCGTGAAGTCTTGGAGAAAATCAAAGGCCTCAATCAAGGCCCTCTCGCCAGTCGCACCTTGCATGCGATTTGGCGGCAGATGATGAGTGGATCGTTTGCCCTCGAGCGTGGTCTGCGCATCGCTTATCTCGGACCGCGAGGCTCGTTCAGTCACTTGGCGGCCACGCGGCAATTCGGAGAAAGCGTGGAGCATGTTGACGTGCGTTCGATTGGCAACGTGTTCAGCGAAGTGGCCACAAGCCACTGCGACTACGGCATGGTGCCGTACGAAAATTCCTCGGGCGGAAGCATCTCGGATACTCTCGATGCATTCCTTGAACACGACATCACCGTGTACGCAGAAGTCAAAGTGGAAATCCGCCATTCGTTGTATGCCCAAGGCGAACCCGATGGCATTCGCCAAGTCATGAGCAAGCCTCAAGTGTTTGATCAATGCCGGCGGTGGCTTCGAACCCACCTGCCCCAAGCCGAGTTGGTGCCCGAACTCTCCACCAGCCGTGCGGTTGAACGGGCGGCCAGCGAGCCTGGTGTGGCCGCCATTGGTTCTGAAATCGCTGGCGACATTTATGGCGTCCCTGCGGTGTTCCGAGGGATCCAGGACAGCAGCAACAACATCACCCGATTCTTGGTGATTGGCCGAGAAGCCGCCCGTCCCACGGGGGAGGACAAGACCACGGTGATGTTCGTGACCAAGGACCGCCCCGGGGCATTGGTGGATGTGTTGGCTGATTTTCAGTCCAGCGGTCTCAACCTGTCCCACATCGACAAGCGTCCGAGCGGCCGAGAAAATTGGGAATACACCTTCTTCGTGGATGTGTTGGCCCATCGCGATGCTGAAGCCATGCAGCTGGCCCTCGAAAAAGCCCGCGAGCATTGCGTCAGTTTGCGGGTTGTGGGCTCATATCCCCAAGCACAAAACGTCCTCTAGACATCTGGTTCAACTGGCTTTCGGCTTTGCTCGTTCTACGATGCAAATGTGATCGTGCCGCTGTTGCTGGCTTTGGATGTTGTCTTGTCTCCGATTCTGGCGGAGCAAGCGACGTTTGCCCCAAACCAAACGCCTCGTTTGTCCACGACCGTACAAGCCGGTAGCGATGCCTTCTTCGGGACGATGTGCTGGCAGGTCACCCACTTGGGTCGTGTGGTGGATGGCCCTCACGAAGCATCTTTGGACCTGGAGCCGCAAACCTCGGTAGAAATGCAGTTCTTGCCCGAGCAACTGCCGGCTGGTGACCGGGGCTTTTTGTGTGAAGTGGTCCTGCGTGATCACGAAGGCGTTGAACTCGTCCGCGCGAACGGCGCTTTTGAAGTGGCCGCCGATTGGACCCGGTTCCCGCGGTACGGATACCTGACCCAGTTCAACAAACCAGCCAATGCCGATGCGTTATTGCGGCCGCTTCGTGATGGTTTGATCAACGTCGTTCAGGTCTACGACTGGATGGACGAGCATCACCGTCCCTGGCGGGTGGGCTACGACTATTGGCAAGACATCGCCGCCCGTGACCCTTGGGTCTCTCGCAGCAAACTGCTCGAGTTGATCGATGTAGGCCAGGACTTTGGGATGGCATCCATGGCCTACAACCTCATGTACGGCGCGTACGAGAACTACCAGAGCACTTCACCCATTGAGCCGTCGTGGGGTTTGTATCGAAGCGGAGGCGTGCAGGACGCGCATCCCCTCAACATCCCGGGGTGGGAAACCCAAAGCTTGGCGTTGTTTGATCCCGGCCACGACGGGTGGCAAGATTGGATTGCGGACCGAACCGCCGAAGCGTTTCAGGCGATGCCTTTTGACGGTTGGCACATTGACACCTTGGGCGACCGAGGGTCGGTCTTTGATGACGCCGGTCAGTCGATTGATTTGGCGTCGTCGTACACAGACTTCTTGGCCGCGATGCGGTCCGCGCTGCCCGGTCAAGACTTCTCAGTCAATGCGGTGGGTGACTTTGGTGGGCCGGACTTGCGGGCCCAGGACGCTTGGGATGTCGCGTACTACGAGTTGTGGGACCACCCCGACCAAGACGATTACGCGGACCTGCGTTCCTTCTTGGCCACGCACCACCGCGACTCGGATGTTGCGCCGGTGGTGGCGGGCTATGTGAATTACGACTTGGCCCAGCAGTACAACGGTCAGGCACCTGGCCAGTTCAACCACACATCGGTGCTCTTGGCCCAGTCGGCCGTCTTGGCCAGTGGCGGTTGGTTGGTCAGTCGGGGCGACGGCTCGGCCATGTTGTGCAATGAGTATTTTCCCAACCGAAACTTGCAGGCTTCTCCAGACTTGTTGGGGGACGTGGATCGCTTCCACCACTTCGCGGTGGCTTACGAGAACCTGCTGCGCGATGGTCTGCAAGAAGGATCCGGTTCAATTGCGTTTGGTGATGCCAGCGTGCCCACCAGCACCAATGGTGACACGGGCGCAGTGTGGACGTTCCGAACCACCCGCGAGGGTGACGAATGCGCGAACCGTTACGACGTGGTGCACTTGGTCGACCTTCGCCGAGCAAGCGATCCCCGGTGGCGGGACCCTGCGGGCGTGGCCCAAAGCCAACCGGTGTTGGTGGACCAGACCATCCAGATTGAATTCACCGCGCCCTGGTCCGAAAGCCGTCTCTGGTTTGCGGCTCCAGAATGGCAGGGGGGGCGGGCCGTCATGCTGGACGCGACCGTTTCGGGGAACCAAGTGAGCGCGACGGTGCCGTTCCTTGAGCACTGGGGCATGGTTTGGATTGAGTACCGCACCGAGCCTGGCACATGTGGTTGCCCCAGCGACCTCAACGAAGATGGCTTCGTGGGCTTTTCGGATGTGCTGGAGGTCGTGGCGTCGTGGGGTCCGTGCCTTGGTTGCCTTGCCGATGTGAACAACGACGGTGCGGTGGAATTTGCCGACCTCCTGCAGGTGCTGGCCGATTACGGGGATTGTTTCTGAATCATCCGGTGAAGGGGGAGTGCCTTTGGATGGCCCGGTAGGATCCGTCCCATGCCGGAACGGATGCCGGAAATGTCGCCTGAGGATCGGGCCCGCACCTTGGATGTTCTTCAACACCACTGGGGGTACGACGCGCTCCGGCCTATGCAACAAGAAGCAGTGGCAGCAGGCCTTCTGGGCCGCGACTCTTTGTTGGTGATGCCTACTGGTGGGGGAAAGAGCTTGTGCTACCAGCTGCCCCCGTTGGTGGCCGGACGGGTCGACATTGTGGTCTCGCCCTTGATCGCTCTGATGGAAGATCAAATTGCTTCCCTCCGTTCGGTGGGGGTGCAAGCCGCGGCCATGCACTCTGGGCTGTCCAATCAGGCCCACCACGAAGTCCTTGATGGCATTCGCGATGGCCGCTGGTCGTTGCTCTTCTGCGCGCCCGAGCGGGTGGTGGATCCGCGCTGGATCGAAGTGATGCGGGCCATGCGGATCGGTGCGATCGCCATCGACGAAGCCCACTGCATCAGCGACTGGGGACATGACTTTCGGCCGGAGTATCGGCAGTTGGCTGGCTTACGGAAACACTTCCCGGGAGTCTCGGTGCATGCTTTTACCGCCACCGCAACCCCCAAGGTTCGTGACGACATCGTCCGCCAACTTGGGTTGGTGGACCCGGTCGAGTTGGTCGGACATTTTGATCGACCCAATTTGGTGTACCGCATTTTGCCCAAAGACGGCGCAACCGACCGCATTGCTTCCACCCTGGAACGTCACCGTGGAGAGGGGGCCATTGTGTATTGCCGCAGCCGATCCGAAACCGAACGGTACGCCGAGTCGCTGCGCAAACGTGGCTTGGACGCGGGCCATTACCACGCGGGCATGGACGCGTCGGCCCGAGAGCGTGTGCAGCGCGCGTTCAAAGACGAGCGTCTGGATGTGGTGTGTGCAACGGTGGCTTTTGGTATGGGGATCGATCGGTCCAATGTGCGCTGCGTTGTTCATGCTTCTTTGCCCGCGTCCATCGAGCAGTACCAACAAGAAACCGGTCGGGCGGGACGAGATGGCCTGGAGGCCGAGTGTGTCCTCCTGTATTCCGCGGGCGATGTGGTGCGCTGGAAAGAATTTATCGACCGCGAAGCCGAGGAATCCGGTGACGAAGCCAATGCTTCACGTCGCCATCATCATTTGACCGCGATGCAGGCCTACGCCCGCACGATTCGCTGCCGCCATCGAACCTTGGTGGAGCACTTTGGACAGGAGCTCAATGCCAATCCAGAAACGGGATGCGGTGCGTGCGATGTGTGTCTGGGGGAAGTGGTGGCGTTGCCGGGGTCCACGCTGATTGCCCGAAAAATTCTCTCGGCCGTGGCCCGCGTTGAGCAATCTTTTGGCATCGGGCATGTCGTCAAAGTGTTGCGTGGCGTGATGGATGACAGCGTCCAGCGGCGGGGGCACCATGAACTTTCGGTTTTTGGTTTGTTGGCCGACCACAGCGTCAAAGGTTTGACCAATCTGGTGCACCAGTGCGTGGATTTGGGTTTGTTGGAACGAACCTCGGGCGACCGGCCGGTGGTTCGGTTGACCGAGGAGGGCATGGCCGCCATGAAAGGTCGGGTGGAGGTGCAGTTCACCCGTCCGCCAGAGGGCACGTCCAACCGGCGCACCAAAGCCGACACCGCCGATTGGGAAGGGGTGGACCGGGCGATCTTCGAACGTCTCCGCTCGTGGCGCAAAGAGGTGGCGGCCAGCGAAGGGGTGCCCCCTTATGTGGTCTTTGGCGACCGCACCCTCCGTGCTTTGGCCAAGGCCAAACCCACGGAACTTGGGGCCCTGCTTGAGGTTCCGGGGATTGGCACCGCCAAGAGCCAGAAGTATGGCGAATCGGTGTTGGAGGCTTTGAACGGTGATTCTGCATCCGTGCCCAAAGATTGATTCGCATTTTGGCCATTCTTGGCTAGTCTGAATGCAGAGAGCCTTTCAAGGAGCCCCCCATGTCTGCATCCTTCGCTTTGTCTGCTCTGGTGGCTGGTTTGGCCACTGGAGACTGTGCCCTTCCTGGAACCGACTGCGATGGCAACGGTCTGCAAGACGCCTGCGAAATGGCCAACAATCCATTGCTGGACTGCGATGCGAACTTGGTTCTTGATGTGTGCGATTTGCAGGATGCTGGCTTGGATTTGGATGGCAACGGGATCCTTGATGTGTGCGATTGTGGAACTGTTGGAAAACCTCTGCCGCACCCAGGTCCAATCCCGAATGAAAACTTTGGTCGCAGCGTGGACATTGAAGGACCTCGAGTGGTGGTGAGCGCTCGAGACAGTGATGCGGTGTATGTCTTCCGACAAGAAGGCGATCAATGGGTCTTTGAAGCAGAGCTTGTCAGTGAGGATCAGGACGGGGACGGTCAGCCGGACATCCAAGGCTTTTTTTTGGGGTGGGGCCAAACGGTTCGGATCGCTGGTGATTCGGTGGCTGTTGGAGCTCGCTTGTACAACATTCCCGGCACTCCACCGGAATTCAATGCAGGCATTTTGGTGACCTTTCGTTTGACGGATTCGGGTTGGGTAGAGGACACGCGTCTTCAGCCTCCTGGCATTTCCGGGGCCGATGGCTTCAGTCAAGCCATGGATTTTGAGGAGAACAGATTGATTGCCAGCTCACCAGGCGCGGACGACTCGGGAAATGGTGCTGGAGAAATTCACTGGTTCGAGCGAGACATTTACGAAGGTTGGCAGTGGAAGTCAGACTTCCGACCCGACGATCTGCAACCTCTCGACCGATTTGGGGCAGATTTGGCAGTCGAAGGCAATGAGGTCGTGGTGGCCGCCTCTCGATCCGACGATCTCGGCGAGAACACCGGGTCCATTTATCTTCTCGAACGGAGTCAAAGTCAATTTGTGGTCCGGGACAAGTTTTACTCGCCTGAACCATTCCCTGGTCAAGAGTACGGAAGCGCTTTGGACTTCGAGGGAAACATTGTGGCCGTCGGTTCTGGATTCGATTCGCAATTCGGACCCAATCGGGGCATTGTGGGAATCCACGAACGGCTCGCCGATGGTTCGTGGAATGTCACTGTTCTTCGGCCAGATGATCTTGAGGACTACCAGTTGTTTGGAGGTCGTGTTTCATTGTCCGGTGACTTTTTGGTGGTTGGGGCTCCGGCTGAGTTGTACGACCCATCGATTGATTCCCCAAGCGGAAAGGTCTACGTCTACCGCAGGCTTGGTCTTGGGAACTGGGTTGAGATCAACCGGTTCAACATGGGAACTTTTGAAAATTCAACCTTGGGTCTTTCGTTGTCCTTGGACAACCAAACCATTGTGGCCGGAGGGTTGTTCGACAACCGCTACGGAGAAGGCGCTGGTATTGCTCGGATTTTCGATCTCCTCCCATCGATTGACTGCGATGGCGATGGCATCTGTGATTTGCCGCAGGAATACGATCCCGCCTTCGATTGCGACGGCAACGGGGTGATCGACTCTTGCGAGGGGTACACCGAGGAAGATTGCGACAGCAACGGTGTTCCCGACGATTGCGAGCTGGCCGACAACGACTGCAATGGCAATGGCCGCTTGGACGTGTGCGACATCGCGGACGGTGAGGGCGACAAGGGATGCGATGGTGTCCTTGACATCTGTCAGTGCCCGGCCGACTTCAACAGCAGCGGCGTCGTGTCGTTCGAAGATCTCTTGGTGCTGATCTCCACTTGGGGGGCCTGCACGGCGGAGTGCCCAACCGACCTGGACTGTGACGGCGAAGTGGGCATGTCCGACATTTTGGAACTGCTGAATGCTTGGGGGCAGTGCGGCTAACCAAGAGCCAAGGCGAAGGAAAGCCTGTTGAGTTCTGGCCCGGGTTTTTGAGGGGTCGAAGAAACTCTATTGGCACCGTGATCAAGATCCTGACCGCATCTTCCTTGCATCGGACCAAACTTGGACGAAAATAGAAGTCGATGCTTCCGTTTGTCTTGATGTTGATCATGGCGTCTGATGCCACATCTTCAGATGTGGCTCCCGGCTTGGTGGTGGCATGGGGCGATGATGGCTTCGGGCAGACCACCGTTCCCGAGGGACTGATGGCGGTGCAAGTGGACACCCTTTCAGACCACACAGTGGCCCGAACACCAGAGGGTGGGGTCGTGGCATGGGGAAGAAACGATTGGGGGCAGTGTGATCTTCCTTCCGAGGGGCATTGGATCGACGCCGATGCAGGGGGAGCACACACCATTTTGTTGTCCAGCACCGGGCAATCGATCGGCATCGGTTGGAATGGCTTTGGACAGTGCGATACGCCAGAGGGTGAAGTGTTTGTTGCCGTTGACGCCGGGTACTACCACTCGGTGGGTTTGACGGTGGATGGTCGAGTGTTGGCGTGGGGTTTGAGTTTGGACGGGCGTACCGAGCCACCCTTGATCAACGATGCCATCGATATTTCGTGCGGCGCGAACCACACGTTGGTGTTGCGTGCCGACGGTTCCATGTTGGCGTGGGGGCGGAACGACGAAGGCCAATGCAACGTGCCGAGCGACTCGGGGTACCAACACATCTCCGCGGGTTTTTACCATTCCGCGGCAACGCGAAGCAACGAAACCTCCGAGGGCTGGGGCACCAACACGTTCCAGGTGCTGGACATTCCGCCCCAGAGGCCCTTTGTGAAGATTGTCTGCGGGATTGGCCATTCGGCTGGGGTGCTGCCAGACGGCTCGGTGCAAATGTGGGGCTTCAACCAGTTTGGGCAAACCGATGTTCCGGCTGGGACCTACGCCATGTTGACGGCGGGGCAAGGACATACGGTCGGGATTCAGGGCACTCCGTGTCCGGCAGCAGCGGGTGAGCCGGATGCCAACCAAAATGGCATTCACGACCGCTGCGAATGTCTTGCAGATTTAAGCGGCGATCGCCGGGTGAATTTCATCGATTTGTTGTTGGTCATCAACGTTTGGGGGCCAGTGGAATTGGGCACCACGGGGGATGTGGATGGAGATGGAGTGGTTCAGTTCAACGACATGTTGATTGTGCTGGATGCGTACAGCAGCCAATGTCCTCTTTGAACATTGGATTGAAGGACGGGTTGGTTCATTTCGGCGGGCTTCCGTGGATCAGTTGGTGCAAGATATTGCGGGCCGAATTCGTGCTGTACCCATTGGTGTTGAACCAAGGGCGATCCAAAACGGCGTAGGACAGGTCTTCGCGGCTGAAAAAGACCCTGACTTTAGAATTGGCCAACGTCATCGAACGAAGCCGGTGGGTCTGCTCGTGTGATCCAAAACGGCGGCTGGTTCGGGACTGAAAGGAAACACCACCGGTTCCATCAAGGTCGGCATTGAATTTGCTAAACACATGCGGTGAGTCAGAAACTCGTGTTACTGATTGATCGAATACAGAACCAAGTTTCTCTTCGATTGACTGACAAAATAAACCTTCACCGTGCACCGTTTCGAACAGGATGACGCCTTGGCCCGATTGAAAAAAAGATCGCAAGGCTTGCAGCTCCTGGTCGGTCAAGGCGATCGTATTGATTCCTCGGATCCAAACAAAAGCCTTTCGCTTCAACCGATCAAGGTTGGCCAATGGCCACTGTTCGACCTTGATGTTGCTGGGGGATTCCATCCAAGCCAACAATTTATTGGTTGAGGCCGGTTCCGGATTCCAGTTGCCTCGGTGGACCGCTTCGATCACGAGCAGCTCTGGAATCATCTCGGTATTGCTTTGCTTGGTTTCGGTCTTCACGCCGTGCAATCGAACGGGAAGCGGTTTGAGACCACTTGCCCCCAAGTAAATATTGCTAAGGGTGTCGAAGAGCTGGTTCTTTTGATGGTCTCGTTGCTGCAAGGCCGCGCTGACGTCGGTGCTGGGAAAAAGCAAGATGCGGTCTCGGCCTCCAGTGGAAAGGGACTCCACCACGGGGGGCTTCCCTTCAATCTTGTGATGCAAGGTGTAGATCCAGTGGTCTTTGGGCAAAGTTTTCCAGGTGGCTTCGGGATACACGCGTCGCCCCAGTTCTCGAATAGAAGCCACAAAGGACCGGTCGCGATGGTCGCCTGAAGCGACCAAGAGGCCTCCGGCATGAAGATAGGCCCGCATCCTCTGGCAGATTCGTTCATAGGGCGGGTGTGGCAGGCTGGCTTTGGCGGCCAAGAAGGCTCCACGATTGCTGAAGGCCCCACGAGCGCACTGTTCACGCCAATCAATTCTTGCTTGAGAAATTCTGTGGGCTTCGTCGGAGCTTGTCTGGAAATTTGAAAGAAATCGTTCCTGACCCGTCAACCACAAGAGAGGCGCTTGCGTCCATTTTTCCAAAGTGTCATCTAATGTGACGCGTTGCCAAATGAGTTTTTCTTCTGTGGTCTGGACAAGGTATTCGGTCCAGTTGGCCGCATCCCGAGGGCGACGATTGGTGTGTTGAGGGTTCAGAACAAGTTTGTTGATCGCTACGGGCACCCGGCCCCGACTGAGAAACATCAATGCGAACGCGCGATCGACAGTATTCAGTGGATTCCGATTGCGGACGAGTCCTGTATCAGTTCGTTGAAACTTGAGTTCCAACATGCGGGCAGCGATGGTGCGGTACCAATCGTGAGTACCGAACCGATGCCTCCCCGTGGCCAGAGCAATGCGTTCTACGCAGTAGGCGTGATACCACCACCATCCGTGATCATCGATGCCCTCCTCACCAACCGAAGGGTTGCTTTCGGGATCAAAATACCGGCCCACCCAATCGAGTCCTCTTTTTATGGCAGCGAGGTTTCTTTCCAGTGCCTTTCGATTCCCTCGCACCGCATTCTCGCTGTGCAACCAGTCTTGGGCGATGGCCAAAATCGTGAGCGCCGCAAGGGTCATGGAGGATCGAGGGCGATCGGTTGCGTTGTAGCCCCAGCCTCCATCGGTTCGTTGCTCCTCGAGCAAGCGCTCTTCTAAGGCCGACCATACCGAAAGCGGAACTCGAACTCCGCGTTGTTCACCCGCCCACAACGCCAGGGCCGCATATTGACGCAGTGAATTATCAACCCGTTTGGTGTTCGGTTGACCACGGTAGCCCCAGCATGCCGACTCCTTTCCGAACGAATGCAAAAGCCAACGGACGTCTTGTTCGAGTGCCGGTCGGGTGGACTCGGGCATCAACCCCAAAGCTTGCGCCCGACACGCCACCGGGTAGGTGTTCTCGAGTGGAGCCGTCAGCATCCATTGCACGCTTGGTTGCACTCTGGGGTCTTGGAATTTCACTCCAGCGTGCATGAGACCCAAGATGGTCAATGGTGTTTGACCCAGTGGCGAGTGGTCGAACTTCGGAGTCGATGGATCCCAGTGGCTTCTCGGATTCCAGTCCTCCATGGTTTCTTCGATCAGCAGTGCAATGGCTTGAGTAATGTCATCATCACTGATCGATTCAGCGGTGAACTGGGCCGACGAAGCGGTCACCCATCCCAAAATTCCATAAGCAACGCCACATGCGCGCAAGATCTCCATCTTCCATCCCCCTGTTTTTATTGATGGCTTGTTGCGTCAGAAAAGCAGAATCACCAGGCGCGGTATTCGAGCACTGGGGTGCCGGCCGAACGAATGCGTTCTTCGATCGAAGGGCCTTTCATCAAGCCCAGTCCCAATTGTTCGAAGGGATCGGGTCGACGTTCGTAGCGAAAGACACTGGCTTCGCCTGGATTGACGCCGAGGGCTTGCTCCACCATGGCGATGGCGTCTTCCTGGTAGCCAATCGCATCGATCAAGCCCAGCTCGAGGGCCTCATTCGCCGTGAAGACGTTGCCGTTGCACAGGTCATCAAAGTCGACACCTTCGGCCAAGCGTTCGGAACGCCCTTCTTCAACCAGCATGCGGAATCGATCGTACGCCGCATCCAAAATTTTTCGGATCTTGGCGTAGTCCTTTTCGTCCCAGTTGCGCCAGAGATCGTTGGCCACCGCTTTTTCAGGGCTTCGGGTGGCCACCACGCTGTTGGCTTCCACACCGATCTTCTCGGCCAGACCTTCCATGGTGATCACGCTGGCGATTACGCCAATGGATCCAGTGACGCAGGTTGGCTCGGCCATGATGCGTTCACAGCGGGCGGAGACGTACACGCCTCCCGAGGCCGAGATGCCGCCGTAGCTGGCAAACACAGGAATGCCCGCATCACGAATCTTTTGCAAGTCGTGATCAATTCGATCCGATGGGGTGACCCCGCCACCAGGAGAGTCCACCCGGAGCAGCACGGCGTCCACGTTGTCGTTCCGCGCTCGAGCGACCGCGGCCGCCACCTCTGCGGCGGTTTGGTCGGTGATGGCGCCTTCGACCGGAACAATGGCGATCTGGGTTGCTCGGTCCCCGCGTTGGACGGTGCGCCGGACCACATCATTTTGAACATCCATTGTGCTTGCGCTGGAACCTGCCGCTCCCGCCACCAAACCAAAGATGAACGCACCTCCGGCCACGAGAACGGCCAGCATCAAGGCGGCAAACACGCCCAACACCACGCTGGCTCCACCGCCAGAACGGGGGGGGGCGTACATCATGTGTGGTGTCGCGGACGGAACACCGGAAGGTGACGCTGGTGGTGTGGTTTCGCTCAAGAGAAGTCTCCTTTGGGGGTCTGATTGTACTCCGGTCAGGTTCCGATCCCGGAATGTGTCGGAAAAGTCTCTTTTGGACGGGTCCGTCGTAGAATAAAAATCATGGCTACGTACATCATTGAGCCCAGTTCATCCGGACCCGCCGAACGCCTTGCGGTCATGCTGCAAGATCTTGGCCACCGGTTGGTGATCATTCGCCCCCACCAGGGTGATGCAGTCCCAACCGAAACCAGCGATATCGATGCGTTGGTGATCATGGGTGGGCCTGGTTCCGCAGCTTCAGACGAGCCTTGGATCGAGGCCACCCAAAGCTTGGTTCGGACGTTGGATGCGGCCGCCATGCCCGTGCTGGGCATCTGTTTGGGAGCTCAAATTGTGGCCCACGCTCTTGGCGGCGAAGTTGGTCCCGTGGAAGCCGGGTACCAGTTTGGTTTGGGCGAGATTCACTTGACCCCGGCCGGACGAGACGACCCGTTGTTCGCTGGCTTGGGTTGGTCTCATGTGCAACTGCACCACCATGGTGAAGCCATCACCACGTTGCCTGATGGAGCCAAGAGTCTGGCCAAGTCAGACGACACCGCGGTGCAAGCTTTTGCCAAGGGCTTGCGGACGTACGGGTTCCAATTCCACCCGGAATGTTCTCGCGATCGCATCATGAGCTGGTGCGGTTCCGAAGCCCAGTTCATGGACAAGGCGGGGGTGACCGCCGATGCCATCGAGCGACAGCTCCAACAAGCGGACGGTGGATACGCCGACTACGAACGCAACTCCGTTCGGCTTCTTGAACGTGTGGCTTTGCTGCTGATGCCGGTTGACCGGCGCTTTGCGGGCACTTCCGGAGAGCTGCGCCACTAGGTGGTGCTGGAGACACCCAACCCAACAAGCACGGGCCCGACCAAGACATGGGATGGGCTTATCCCGGGATGTTGGCGACCAGTTGACGCAGTGCGGTCATGATGGCATCGGCGTCGATTCCGGCCATCTTTTTCTGGTCGGATTGGCTGCCACACGGGATCCACTGGTCCGGAATGCCCAATCGACGCAGTCGCAAAGGCAGGCCCGCATCGGACGCGGCCTCGGCGATGGCCGCACCGAATCCACCAGGAAGTCCGTGGTCTTCGACGGTCATCACGGGCAGTTCACGGCGGGCGAGGTCTTCAAGAAGTTGCAGGTCCACGGGAGCCGCAAATCTACCGTCGTGCACTTCAACGGGCATGCCCTCAGATGCCAACGCTTCGGCTGCTTCCAAAGCGTCCAATCCACTGGTGCCGTACGACACAATGGCGGCGACCGGGTGTTCTGGTGTGAACAAGGGACGAGATCTTCCGAGTTCAAATGCGGGGCAAGGGCCCAAGTCTCGTTCGGTGACGGTGCCTCGGGGGTAGCGCACGGCGGACAAACCGTCGTCGTAGTCGGCCATCCAAGCCACTGCGGCTTTCAAGCTTGGCTCGTCAATGGGCGCCAAGAGGGCCGCGTTGGGCAAAGTTCGAAGCAATGAAATGTCGCAGAAGCCGTGATGGACAGCGCCGTCGCCGCCCACCAAACCAGCCCGGTCAAGACACAGGCGAACGGCAAGGCCCTGCAAGCTGACTTCTTGGAAGGCTTGGTCAAAGGCCCGCTGGAGGAAGGTGGAATACACGGCGAAGAAGGGGCGGAATCCGGTCTTGGCCAACCCTGCCATCATGTCCATGGCGTGGGATTCGCAAATACCCACATCCCAAGCGCGGTCGGGGTATTCCTCCAAAATGCGAGTGATGCCCGTGCCATCGGGCATTGCCGCGGTGCACGCCACCACGCGATCGTCTTCGGCCATGGTCGAAGCCAGCGCGTCGGAGAACGCAGCGGTGAAGGCCCGCCCTTTGCTGACGGTCTCCACGCTGCAGCCTTTCACCTGGAAAGCCGGTGGAGAGTGAAATTTGGTGGCGTTGCCTTCGGCATGCTCAAAACCCTTGCCTTTCACGGTGTGCACGTGAAGCACAATGGGGCGATCGGCTTTGGCCACTTCACGCAACACCGATTCCAGCTTCGGCAGGTCGTGTCCGTCGACGGGGCCCACGGTCAACAGGCCAAAATCCGAGAACCAAGAATCTTCGGCCACAAGGTCCTTGGCCACTTCGCCAATCTTGTGGTACCAACGCACCAGCGATTCGCCGCCGGGGATGGCGTCGGCCATTCGTTTGGCCCGCAACTTGGCGTCCAAGTAGCGACCATCCATACGCACCCGATCCAGTGCCTTGGCAAAGCCACCTTGCGGCTTTGAGATCGACATGCCGTTGTCGTTCAACACGATGAGCATTTGTCGATCCAGCGTGCCCGCGTTGTTGAGCCCTTCCATGGCCAAGCCGTTCACGATGGAGGCATCGCCAACCAGAGCGACGGTTCGGCGACCCTCGGGGTTGTTTTCGCTGTGGTACCCCTCACCTTGAAGCGTGTCGCCCCGGGCCATACCCACGGCGGTCGATATGCCAGTGCCTGCGTGGCCGACGCTGAACAAATCGAACGGGGATTCGCTGGGCTCGGGGAAGCCTGCCATGCCGCCGGTTTGCCGAAGGGTCGACAGACGGTCCGCGCGACCCGTGAGGATTTTGTGGGGGTAGCACTGGTGTCCCACATCGAACAGCAGTCGGTCGTGTTCGAAGTTGAAGACCCGGTGCAAGGCCATGGTGAGTTCGACGACCCCGAGGTTTGGGGCCAAGTGGCCACCGGTGGTCATCACTTGGTCGATGATGGCTTCACGAATCTCTTGGGCAAGTCCTGGCAACTCTTCCGGGGAAAGGCGCCGGAGATCGGTGGGGCCGGCAATGGTGGGCAGGAGCGGAGCCGTCATGGTTTGATTCTAGGCCTTCAGGAGGCTTGAACGTTGGCCCTCAGTGGCTCCGATCCGCCATTTCTTGGGTCAACAGGCGGAGATCGGCGGCCTCTGGGCCAAACATTTGCAGGGCGTCCAGCGCATCTTGCCGACAGGTTTGGATCCGATCACGAAGCCCGGCCAGCCCGTACACGCGAACCCCAGTCAATTTGGATTTCCCTTCGTCCTTTCCAGTCCGTTTGCCCATGGTTTCACTGGAGGCGGTGGCATCCAAGAGATCGTCGGTCAGTTGGAACAGCTGCCCCAGATGGTTGGCCCAAGCGGTCAGGGCTTCGATCTGTGGTGTGGAGGCTTTCGCACTCAAAGCGCCGAGTTCGACGGCGGCGACCAAGAGCGCGCCCGTCTTGCCCGCTTGCAAGGCCCGTAGGTTTTGTTCGTCAATGGCCAGGGCCTCGCGTTCGGCGGCCATGTCCATCATTTGCCCTTCGATCATTCGCAGGGTGGCTTCGGCCAGCACGTTGCACATGGCGGGGCCATTGGAGGTGTGGGCCAACAGCTTCATGGCCAACATGGGCATGGCGTCGCCGGCCAAGATGGCGGTGGCCTCATCGGTATGCCGGTGCAGCGTGGGGCGTCCTCGCCGCAAGTCGTCGTTGTCCAAGGCAGGCAGATCGTCATGAACCAAACTGAACGCGTGGATCATTTCCACGGCTGCAGCGGGGGCGTCTGCATCTTGGAGTTCTCCACCAATGCACTGGTTGGCAAGCCGGACGAGTGCCGGGCGAAGACGCTTGCCCGGTGCCAACACCGCGTACCCGATGGCTGCGGCCAGTTCTGGCTCACAACTTCTTTCTCCCAATGCCCGCGTCAAGAGGGCATCGCATGCGTCACGATGTGCTTGGAGTACGGTCGACACACCGCCATCGTAGGATGTAATCGTGATTGATTTGATCGGAGCCATCTTGGAACGCGGCGGGCCAGTGCTTTGGCTGTTGGTGGTCCTTTCGTTGGCCGTGGTGGCCACTGGCCTGGAACGCTTCTGGTGGTGGTCCACCGTTGGAAGTGAATTTCGGCTCCACCGCTACCGGCGAGATGGTGGCGGGCCTCAGTTGGACCGTTGGCGTCAAATTTTGAGCGAGGAGGGCCACGCCATGGCCTTCACCGTGATCGAAAGAGACCTTCGGCGTGGCGTTTCCTTTTTGGGATTTGTGGTCGGGGCCGCCCCAATGTTGGGCATCTTGGGCACGGTGCTTGGATTGGCCAAGGCCTTGGGCGCCTTGGGGGCCAAGGGAACCGGGACCTCGCAAGCCAGTTTGGATCGACTGATTTCTGCCGGCTTGGCCGAAGCCATGCTGACCACCGCGGCCGGTTTGGCCATCGCCTTGGTGGCGTTGGTTCTGCGGCATTGGTTGCACGCAAGAGTGCGTGAAGCCGGTGGCGTGCTCAACTGTGAAGTCGAACGCCTCAGTCCGAAGTTGGAGCCCACTCCGGATCCGTGAGACCGTCCACCCAACGGGTCATGTCATCCAAATCGGGGACAGACTCGGTTTCCACATGGCCATCCGCCGCCAGCACCACCACCTCTCCGGTGTGGCGTCCCCAAGGGATTTCCGCAAATTGACGTCCTGGGCTCAACGCCAGTGTCTCGACTTTGTACGGCACATCTTCAATGGATTGCCACGCTGGGTATGTGTAGGTCTGGAGAACGGCATTTGGAGGCCCGATCAGATCGACGCCAGGTCGAGGAGTGTCACGATCTCGCACCAAGTCGGAGCTTTGTATTCGGCTTTGGGTGGCCGAGCAGAACAAGACGAGATGCGAAGGTCTGGTGATGGTGGAAACCGTGCGTCGCACCAGCACTGGATTGTTGCTCCGTATGGCCGGTCCGATGCCGTCTTCGGTTTCGATCCAACGCCCACCGATATGGCGACCGTTGTACGCGAACGCGGGATGGCGACTGACTGTGGTTCGGCGCAAGGTGGCTTCGGGCCAAGGTCCTGAAGCATCCCATGGATCCAGAGGGTCGTTGCCGTCGGCTTGACCACACCGCAGCGGCAGGGGGTCTTCGACCCCATACCCATGCAGCAAGGGTTGCAATTGATTGCCCAAGGAAGGCAGAAGCCGGGTGGCCCAGTACCCCAAGTCGTTGGGCAACATGGGGGCGCCGCCGGGCCAGAAGTTCTCAAGATCCCAGCGGTTGACCACGGCCGAGTCCAGATGTCCTGGAAGGCAAGCCTCTTGGGAACGGGTGGCATATTGCTCGAATGCCGTGTGCAGTGCGCGAATCGCGCTGCTTTCCGCACGCTTCTTCGAGCTGCGTTGGGCTGAACTGAGGGCGGGAAGCAACAAGGCGATCAAGACTCCGATGACGGCCATCGCCACCAAGAGTTCGATCAGACTGAACGCGCGTCGCATCAGGTCCGGCCGATGGTGGGTTTTTCGACGAGACCCGCGCGGATTTTTTCAATCCCCGATCCCAAATCACCAATGGGATCGGGCGGAACAATGTCGACTTTCTTTTCGCCCAGCTTGGCTTCGCCGCGGCGTACCTTTTCTTGGAAGTCAAGGCATTCGGCTCGCAGGCGATCAAGAATTTCTTCTTCGGGCACGTTGGCGACTTTTTCACCCTGCACATAGATGATGCCGCGGCGGTCGCCCGCGAACACCGCCACGTCCGCGCCTTCGGCTTCGCCGGGCCCGTTGACCACGCAGCCCATGACCGCCACTTTCATGGGCAGTTCGACGTCTTGATCAAGCGTTCGTTTGACCTGCTGCACCAGCTCAAAGAGGTCCACCTGCAAACGTCCACAGGTGGGGCAGGCGATCAATTCCGCCCCTTTGCGTTCACGCAGTCCAAGGCAGCAGAGCATTTCAGCGCCGTCTTCCACTTCGTGCACAGGATCGGAGGCGTAGGAGATTCGGATGGTGTCACCGATGCCTTGTTGCAGCAGCGATCCCAGGGCGACGACCGAGCGAATGCATCCGGTCTCTTTGGGGCCGGCATGCGTGACGCCAAGGTGCAACGGATAATCAAACCGTTTGGCAATTTCTGTGTACGCGTCCACCGTCAACATGGTGTCCATGCTTTTCGCGCTGATGGCCAAGTCGTGGAAATCCTTGGCGTGGAAAATGTCCAAATACTCTTCCAGCTTCGCGATCATCAAAGCCAGCATTTGGCCGTGGCGGTGTTCGCTGAAGAATCGGCCCAGTTCTTGGGCCCGAACCTGCTTGTCCCGACGTTCAATGATGGAGCCTTCGTTCACGCCAATGCGGATGGGAATGCCGCGATCTTTGCACGCATCAATCACGGCCTCGACCTGCACCCGGTCGCTGATGTTGCCGGGGTTGAGTCGAATCTTGTGCACGCCGGCTTCCACGGCCTCAAGGGCGCGTTTGAAGTGGAAGTGCACGTCGGCCACGATGGGCACACTGGTGCGGCGGAGGATTTCTGGCAGCGCCTCGGTGTCTTTCTTTTCGGGCACCGCCACGCGAACAATGTCCGCGCCCGCAGCATGCAGGCGGTTGATCTCGGCCACCGATGCTTCCACGTCGTGGGTGAACGACGTGGTCATGGTTTGGAGGGCCACCGGGGCGCCGCCACCGACTTCCACGATGCCGGTGCGCTCATCACCAATTCGGATTCGGCGCGTTCGTTCGCGGTGCATGTTCATACCTTCATTTTAGGCCGCATCGGCGGTGGACTCGTCTGCTTTCTTGCCCGAGAAGGCAAAAGCGAAGAGCAGCATCACCACCGCCGCCATACCCGCGGGCTTGAGCCACAGCGAAGCCCATTCCACCATTTTGCCGGGTTCGGCTCCCGGTTCGGTGGCTTCGACCATCACGGTGTGCGCGGCTTCAATTTTGCCCGCCACCAGAGCACCAATGAACATGCCCAATCCCAGCGTGAAGAAGACCAACATGCCTTGGGCTTGGGAACGAATTTCGGGTGGGGCGATCTTGTCGGTGTAGATCTGGCCCGTCACGAAGAAGAAGTCGTAGCAAATGCCGTGGAGCAGGATGCCGCCGATCATCATCCAGACCACACCATCGTCGGCCCCGAAGGAGAACATGGCGTACCGAGCCACCCACGCGATCATGCCCACGAGCAAGGTGGTTTTGATGCCAAACTTCTTCAAGAAGATGGGCAACGCAAGCATGAAGAGCACCTCGGACATTTGCCCCAGGGTCATTCTGGCGGCGGGGTTTTCCATGCCTGCATCGGTGATGAATCGCGCGGCCATCTGGTAGTAGAAGGCCAAGGGAATGCAGATGAGGAACGAGCCGATCATGAAGACGAAGAAGGATCGATCCTTCAGCAGCGACATGGCGTCCAGACCAATGGCTTGCTTGGCGCTGAACGGCGTGCCCTTGGCGGGGGGTGGAGTGTTGGGGAGCGTAAAGCTGTACAAGCCCATGAGTGCGGAAGCGCCGATGGCCAGGTAGAACTGGTCGATGGTGGCGTCGGCCCCCAGCCAAGAGACCGTCAGTCCAGCCACGATCCAGCCAATGGTCCCAAAGACTCGAATCATCGGGAAGGTCTTCTCGGTGTCGGCAATGTTGCTCATGGCCACGGTGTTGACGATGGCCACGGTGGGGAAGAAGCTCAGCATGAAGCAGAAGAACACAATGTTGATGGTGTCAGGGGAAGGGTTCTCCACCGTCATGAAGGTTGTGGCGACGTACATCCCCGCGGTCCCGATGAGGTGCAAGATGCCCAACACCACTTGGGAAGGCAGGAACCGGTCGGCGATCATGCCCACCAGAAAGGGGCTGATCATTCCGGCGATTGGACCGACCGAGTAGGTCCAGCCAAAGTCCTCGGCCCCAAAGCCAATCGTTTCCAAATAATTGGGGCCCGTGACGTACCACGCCCCCCAAATAAAGAACTGAATGAACATCATGATGCAGAGGCGCGGGGTGGTCAGCATGGGTTCTTCCTTCCGGTGACAAACAAATCTGAGATTCATGGTAAGAAGACGTCCACTTTTGCGTCGATTGGTGTCGACCGACCCCGTTGGAGCCCCGAATGATGCACCACGACTGGATTGAATCTGCCTGGGCGGCCCACAGCTGCGATCTGCGGCACTACGCCCGGGGCTATTGCGGGAACGTCGAGCAAGCGGAGGACGCCGTGCAAGACGCATTCTTGAAATTACAACAAACCACGCCGGCGGTGGCGGGGGATCCACCCCGGCCCTGGCTGTTCCGGGTGGTTCGCAATCGTTTGATCGATCTGCACCGCCGTTCGCGGCGAGAGCGGCCCGACGACATCTTGCCTGCCTTGGCGGTGGACGCCGCCGATCCCGCCGTGGATACCGAGGCCATTGAGGCCCTGAACCAATTGCCCCCGCGCCAACGCGAAGCCATGGTGCTGCGATTTCGCGGGGGACTTTCGTATGACGCCATCGCGGAAGTGATGGGCACCAGCCATTCCAACGTGGGGGTGTTGCTGCACAAAGCGCTGCGCACCCTCCGCGAAGAACTTGATCCTGCCCCTGAAGGACGTGCCGTATGAACCACGACGACCCACGATTGACCCAGCACGTGTTGGGCGAAGAGAAAAGCGCAGAGATGACCGAGGCGCTCAACGCCGATCCCGCGCTCCAGCAAGAAGCAGAAGCCTTGCAAGCGACCGCCGATCGCATGGCCCGGGCCTTGGCCCGGCCCGCCGCCGATGGAAGCCAAGCGTTTGCCGCGGCGGGACCGCCACGCCGTGAACCACCCACCGTGCTCGCCCGCTTGGGGGGCAGCTTGGGCGTGGGCATTGCGGCGGCCGTGGCGGTGATGGTGGTTTGGATTGGCCCTGGATCCAACGAGAGCATGGGGCCCATGGCCAGCGCGGCCGCGTGTTGTATTGCCGATCAGTGCGTGGAACTGTCACCCGTCGAGTGCGACGACGCAGGTGGTCAGCAATATGGTCAAGCATGTCAAGTGCAGGTGTGCGTGGTTCGGGCGCCCGGGATGGTGCGTTCGGCCGATGTGCCAACGGGCCTGGCGCCCGACGCACCAGTTGCCTTTTCGGAACAACCACCGAGCGGCGTGTGTTGCTTTGGGCTCGTGGTGGTGCCGGTTGGCGAAAACGACTGCCTGTTGTTGGGTGGCCAGTGGTCCAGCGAGGCGGTCGACTGCGCGCACAATGTTGCGCCTGTCGTGGAGATCGCCGAAGAGGAAGCAGCATCCGAATCGCCCGAGATCGCTCCCGCGGGTGGATTGAATGTTGCGGTGGATGCCAGCATGGCACCGCCACCACCTGTGCGTTCCAAGGTGGGACGCTCCCGGAGCGATGGTCGTGGTGGGGCTGTCCCCTCGCCTGACAGCGCCGTCGGAGCAGGGCAGTGGTACGCGCCACCAGACGCTTTTTCGGACGGGGCGAGGGATCGTGCCGGTTCATCCAACCTCGCTCCCGACACCGGGCCCACCAGCGTGTTCTTGGCTCCGCTCGAGTCTCCGCTCAGTACGTTTGGTCTTGACGTCGACACCATGGGCATGGGCATCGTGCGTCGCCAACTGGGTTGGGGGCAGCGGCCTCCGGTGGATGCCATCCGCATCGAAGAGATGGTGAACTTCTACGACTACACCACCCCGGCCCCGCCCACATCGGGTGATGCGTTGGCGATGGCGGTTGAAGTCGCCGCCGCGCCGTGGAACTTGGACCACCGATTGGTTCGCATTGGCATCTCCGCCGAAGAGATTGATGCTTCCGAACGTCCTGCGGTCAACTTGGTGCTGCTGGTGGACACCTCGGGTTCCATGAATTCTGGTGACAAACTGCAATTGGTGCAGGCCACCTTACGCATGCTGGCCGACCAGCTCCGCGAAGACGATCGGGTTTCCATCGTCACGTACGCAGGCAGTGCGAGTGTTCCTTTGTCGGAAGCCAAGGGCAACGAAACCACCAAGATTTTGGCCGCCATCAATGCGATGCGGGCCCGGGGATCCACCGCTGGCGCGGCGGGGATTCAAACCGCCTACGACCTCGCGCGGCGGAATGTCCGCGATGGGGCGGTCTCGCGGGTGCTGCTCTTCACCGATGGTGATTTCAACGTGGGTCCCAGCAGCCAAGATGAACTTGTCCAGTTGGTCGAGCAGGAGCGGGGCAACGGCATTGGTCTTTCTGTCTTTGGCTACGGCGCGTCCATCGTGCGGGATGACCGCATGGAGACGTTGTCCAACCACGGTGATGGTGTGGCCTATGCCATCGACACCCTGCGGGAGGCCCGGCGGGTCGTCGTGCAAGAATTGACGGGCACCCTCTTCACGGTGGCCAAGGATGCCAAGATCCAAGTAGAATTCAATCCCGCCAAGGTCGCGGCCTATCGGTTGATCGGGTACGACAACCGCCGTCTGGCCGACCAAGATTTCAACGACGACACCAAGGATGCGGGCGATCTGGGCGCGGGGCACACCGTGACCGCGCTGTACGAAGTGGTGCCAGTCGGCGTGAGCGTGCCTGGTGCTCCCGGGGCCGTGGACGACCTCAAGTACCAACGCAACGAAGAGCCGGCCGAGCCTTCCGCAGCCGAACTGATTGATTCCCCGGAGTTGCTGACCGCCAAGTTGCGGTGGAAGCCCGTGGGGCAAGACGAAAGCGTTCGCCGCGAGCAATCGGTCGTTGATCCCGGCACCGTGGCGGGCAGCGAAGACCACCGGTTCGCCGTCGCCGTGGCGGCCTTGGGGCTCAAACTCTCCAACGATCCACACACCAAAGACATGACCTTCATGCAATTACGTTCCATGGCCGTCCAAGCGGCGGGGGACGATGCCCAGCGGCAAGGGTTGCTGGAGTTGGTGGACTTCGCGAAGGCGGTTCTCGGCGAGGACTGAACTAAAGAATTCCCAGCAGCCGCAAAACAATCGGGAACATCGTCAACAATGTGATGAAGACAATGACCTGACGCACTTTTTTCTGCATGGCCAAATCTTCGGGCGGCTTGTGCAACGTGCGGCCAGTGATCCAAGCAAAGCACTTGGGGCAGGCATCCGCGTCGTCGTAGACCTCGGCCCCGCATTCGGGGCAATAGCCCGTGGTGTCCGCTTCGGAACCGAAGCGGCGGAGATCGTCCAGGCTGGGGCCTTCGTCACGACGGGGCATGCCACGACTGTAGTCCGAAGGCTTTGGCACAACAAAAATCCCCCGCGATGTCTCGCGGGGGATAACGGTTTGAAGCCGGTCAACTTGGCTTATTCGCCAGGGATCCCACGCTCGGGGTTGCCGCGGCGATTTCTCATTTCACGCATCGCGTTTTCCCGTTCGGAGGCGTCCAGTTCACCGTCGCCATTTCGGTCGAAGCGTTCGATGATGCGTTGCCTCATGTCGCCGCGTTGCTCGTCGTTGCGGGGGCCGCCGCGGCGGTCACCGGCACGCGGAAGCTGGGCGATTTCCTCGGGGGTCAGCATGCCTTCCAAGGTCTCGCGTGAATCCGCTTCAAGCTCGCGAAGACGCTCCCGGATTTCGTCAAGCTCGGTGGGCTCACGATCGCTGCGTTGACGCTCGCCATTCATGCGGTCTCGCATTTGGTTGAAGCGATCTTCAAATTGCTTGAGCTCTTGCTTGAGGGTGGCGTCGCGGGCTTCTTCGTGGAGCTCGGAGAGTTGGGTCAAGAAGTCGGCTTCCAATCGATCCACCGTTTCGAGCACCAACGGGTCAAGGCCTTCAATTTTCCGCACGGCATCCAGGGCCCGCTCGAAGCTGGTCTGTCGGTATACGCGGGGGAACGCTCGCTTCCACGCGGCCAAGCGGAACTCGTTGCTTCTTTCGCCCAACAGCGCGGCAATGGCGTCGATGGCTTCAAGGTTTGCATCACGAACGTCACGGCGCACCTTCGATTCGCTGCGGGCCGCATCACGGGCGGCCTTGTCGTCATTTTCCAGCGTGGCCACCAACGCGTCCAGATCGAGTTCGATCATGGTGTTGTCACGCTCGATGAGATTCTTGTCGAGTTCGACTTCCCAAGCCAGCAGCGCTTCGGCGGCCGCTTCAGAAGCTTCAAACTCTCGGACAACGGTGTTGACGTCCAGCGACTCGCCCGAGAGCACGCCACGGGGCAAGGCCCGGTCACGCCGGACTTGGCGGCGGAATGGGTCCCACAGGGTGAGTTGCTCTTCACTCAAGATCACTTGCAGCGACTCGGTGAATTCCGCTTCGAGACTGGCCCGGTTGCGGAGCCACTCTTTTCGCAAGGCACTGGCTTGGCGTGCGATTTGGGCAATTTGATCTTGCTCCGGCATGCGTTCCATCCGCATCTCTTGGAACTTGGCCCGCATGGCTTCGATTTCAGCCCGCAGATCTTCGAGTTCCGCGGCTTCCGCATCCACCAACTCACGGTTGCCCGACATCATCATCCGCATGGCCCGCATTTTTTCTCGCAGCTCGGTGCCCATGGCCCGCATTTCTTCTTGCTCTTCCGCGGATGGCTCCGGTGGTCGGTTGGCTTCTCGAAGTTCACGCAGTTTGGTTTGGATGGCTTCCCGGGCTTTTTGGAATCCTTCTTCGTAATCTGCGAGGAAGGCTTCGACCATCGGAAGCTGTTCGTCGGCCACCATCAACATGTCGTCGACCAAGCGAAGATCCCGCCGAACGAAATCGGGTTCGGTGCTCCACCGCGGAAGTCCACCAAACATGCCACCAGGCCCGCGGTCGCGGCCGTTGCCACGCACTTCACCGCGTTGCACGCCCCCAAAGGGTCGGGCTTCGCCCTCGCCTTGACCGCCACGCCGGCCTTCGGCTCCCCGTCCACGCTGGCCGCGTTGCCCACGTTCTCCTCGCTCACCGCGGAATCCGGGGCGATCGCCTCGGGGTTCCTCTTGGGCAAGAGTTGGGGCCGCAAACAGGGCCGTACAGGCCAACAGAAGTCCGGAACGAAGATGGGTTCGCATGGTGGTTTCCTTCAAAAGGGTTCGGGGGAACTCCCGAGTCAACCATCGTACGAGAACGCCCCCGGGCTGCATCCCCCAAAAGTTGCCTTATCCCCCTTCAAGGGCCTCGGCGGGAGTATCAACCCGTTTGGCGAGTTGGGCCAAACCCGCGTGTTCGGGTGCGATCAGCTCCGGATCGTCGCCGATTCGGGTGGCGGCCTCTTCGCGAGACTGCTCCAAGAGTGCCTCATCACCCGGCAGCCGGGCAAATTGCAGCCGGGCCAATCCTGATTGTCGTTCCCCGACCACTTCGCCTGGCCCCCGCAGACGGAGGTCTTCTTCGGCAATCACAAATCCATCGGTGGTGCCCACCACGGCATCAAGCCGGGCTTGGCCGTCTTCGGTCGCGGGATCGGCGACCAACACGCAAGTGGAAGCAGCCGCCCCGCGGCCCACCCGACCCCGAAGTTGGTGCAATTGTGCCAGTCCAAAGCGGTCGGCGCCCAAGATGACCATCAAACTGGCGTTGGGGACATCGACGCCCACTTCAATCACGGTGGTGGCCACCAGCACCCGCAAGGTGCCTTCCCGAAAGGCGGCCATGGTGTCGTCGCGGGTCACTCGGTCGAGCCGGCCGTGCACCACCCCAAAGGGGATCTCCGCCAGTGGTCCTTGTTTAAGACGAGGCACCAGTTCTTCCAAGTTGGGATCGCCGCGTTCGCCGGGTTCAATGGCCGGGACCACGATGTAGGCCTGTTCGCCCTCTTGGACCCGCTCACCCACCCGGGCCAACGCGGCGTCCATTTTGCTGGCGTGCATGGCCACGGTTCGAATGGGGGTTCGACCCGGGGGCAGCTCATCCAAAACCGAAACGTCAAGGTCGCCGTAATGGGTGAGGGCCAGTGATCGGGGGATGGGCGTGGCCGTCATGACCAACAGGTGAGGCGTTCGCACTTCAGCACGGCGCAAGAGCGCGCGTTGTCGCACGCCAAACCGGTGCTGTTCGTCCACCACCACCAGGCCCGCATCTTGCAGCCCCAAATGTTCGGACAACAACGCTTGGGTGCCCACAAACAAATCGGCGTGCCCAGACGCGGCGGCGTCGGCCGCAGACCGTCGCTCCGCCGCCGAGCGGGAGCCCGTGCACAAATGCACGTTGAAGCGGTCGCCCAGAAGACCGGTCAAGGTTCGATGGTGTTGCTCGGCCAGAAGTTCAGTGGGGGCCATGAACGCGGCCGGCAGACCATGACGCAAGCATTGCAACTGGGCGGCCAAGGCGACCGCGGTCTTGCCGGACCCAACATCACCTTGCAAGAGCCGGTGCATGGGCACCGGTCGCTCAAGATCTTGGCGGATGTCCCCAATGGCTCGCGCTTGGGCTCCCGTCAAGGCAAAGGGAAGGAGCGACTGGAGCTCGGTGTCGAGCGCGTTGTTGGTGGGCAACTCGGTGGCCGGTTTGGCGGTGCGGATGCCGTGTCGTCGGCGGGCCACCACCAATTGCAAAGCCAACAACTCATCAAAAGCAAGACGTCGGCGGGCGGTTTCGATTTCAGATTCGTCGCTTGGTTGGTGCAACTGGCGAATTGCCTGCTGAAGGGTGAGAAGGTTCCATCGCTGCCGAGTGGCGTCAGGGAGGGGGTCCACCATCGCCGTCACCACTTGGTGGATCAGGCTGCGAATCCGGTCATGCAAGAAGCGGGGCGGAATGCCCTCGGTGGCAGGATAAACAGGACGCAAAGGGGGGGCGGGATCGGTGGTGGCGGCTTCGTCGTGCACCGACCAACTAGGGTTGGTCAAGATCATGGTGCGACCTTGCATCGTGGCTTTGCCTTCAATTCGAACCCGAAGGCCGGGCACGATTTTGTTTTGCAACCAAACGCCACCAAACCACCGCAGCTGCGCGGTTCCCGATTCATCGGAAAGAACCGCTTCAAAGCGTGGACGACCAGCGCGAACCGCACGGGCCCGTTCGATCTCACCATGGAGGACCAAGACCGCTTTGGGGTCGGCCGCGGCGGTCGCTTTGGCGTCCTCAATCGTGGCCAGATCCACTTGCCGCTCCCAACGCAAAGGGCGGTGACGCATCAGGTCCTCCACCGTCCGAAGACCAAGGGCGGCCAAACGTTCCGCACGAACCGCACCAATCCCAGACAAGCTGGACAAGGCGGCATTTGGGGCAGGTGCAGGAGGTGAACCGGTGATGGTTCCGAGGGTAGCATCCTCATCATGGACGATGCGACGCCCAGACCCCTCGAAGTGGAAGACGCCTGCTCGGATGTCAAGGCTCACCTGAAAGGCCGTGGTCCCATCACGGTCCGGGGGGAGATGACCAATTGGCGGGGGCCCCACACCAGTGGGCACTGGTACTTCGCCCTCTCTGATCCTCGGCCCGGAAAGAAGGCCATGGTTGATGCCAAGGCGTGGCGTTCCACCGCGGCCCGCATCGGATTTGTGCCCGAGCCCGGCGATGTCGTGCTCGTGACTGGGACCTGGGACTTTTATGCCCCAACTGGTCGTGCCAGTTTGATTGTGGATCGGATGAAACGTGCGGAAGGTGGCGACAGCTTGCTGCTGCGGTTGGCCCAACTTCGAGAGCGTCTTCAAAAGGAAGGTCTGTTTGACCTCGATCGAAAACGAGATTTGCCGTTCTTTCCTCGTCGCATCGCCATCTTGACGGCCAAAGGCTCGGCCGCTTTGACCGACGTGCAACGAACCGCTGCCCTGCGTTGTCCTGCCACCGAGCTGCTGTTGCATCACATCCCAGTGCAAGGCGATGACGCCGCGCCGCGGATTGCCGAAGCCATTGCGGCGGTGGATGCGGATTCGGAACGGCTGGGCATCGAAGCCATCTTGGTCACCCGCGGTGGCGGATCGATGGAAGATCTGTGGTGCTTTAACGATGAGGCCGTGGTCCGGGCAGTGGCACAGTGCCAGCTCCCCGTGGTCAGCGCGATTGGCCATGAACGGGATGAGAGTTTGATTGACCTCGTGGCCGATGTGCGGGCCAGCACGCCCACCCAAGCCATCATGAAGTTGCTTCCGGACCGCGAGGAGGAACTGGAGATGTTGGCAGAACGGGCTGCCCGTTTGCAGTCGCTGGCCCACCGAAGCATTGAACGTCGCCGCTTGCTGTTGCAACGGCTGGAGCGTGCGGTGCAGGCCCATCATCCCCAGCGTGCTTTGGCAAGTCAGATAGAAAAGTTGGGTCAACTGCGGACCAGGCTTCGCCAACATGTCGTAAATGAGGTGACGTCTCGGCAGAGCCGCTTGGAAACCGTGATGACGCGTCTGCGACACGCTCGACCTTTGGACAAAGCTCAAACCAAGCTTGCGCCGTTGCCGCTGCGTCTTCGCCGCGCGGTTCAAGTGGCCCAAGACCGCCGCCGCAAGCAATGGACCAGTCTGGAAGCCCAGTTAAGGATGCTTTCGCACCGCCGGACCCTCGAGCGGGGGTTTGCGTTGGTGCACGGGGCTGATGGGTTGGTCCGCAACCCTTCTCAGATCAAACCAGATGAACGATTGCGTCTGGAGTTGGCCGAAGGTGACCTCACTGTTCGGCCGGAGGTAGATTGACGACATGGCCAAATCATTGCCTGATCCCAAAAAACTGACCTACGAAGAAGCCTTGGAAGCGCTGGAATCCATCGTGGAACGGGCCGAATCCGGAGAGTTGCCGCTTGAAGAAGCCATGGCCGAACACGCCCGTGGTGAAGCACTGCTTCAACGATGCCGCACCCTGCTGGAAGGTGCAGAAGCGCAGCTTCGTTCTTTTGATCAACCAGCCACCGACGCTTCGGACGAAGACTCCGCGTGAGTCCCGAGACCCAACTGTTTTTGTTGGAGCACGGCGGCCCAATGGTGCTGATGCTGCTTCTCGGTGGGTCGATGGGTTCCTTTCTCAATGTGGTGATTGATCGGGGCAGCCGAGGGGTCAGCATCGTGCGACCCGGCAGCCAATGTCCCGATTGCAATGTTCGCCTTCGATTTGGCCGCGAAAACTTACCCCTGCTGGGATGGCTGATCCTTCGAGGCCGCTGCAAACAATGTCGGCTTCCCATACCTCTTCGCTATCTGCTGATGGAATGGGGTTTTGCCTTCGCCTTCGTCGGTGTGTATCAACTGGCCTTCGATCCTTTGAATTTCGGGAGCACCATGGATCCATGGCTCGAGGCGACGGGCGGTCGCGAGGGGGTCTTTTTTTTCTTGGGCTTGCTCGCGTTGATGTCGGGCTTCTTTGCGGCCGGGGTCATTGACTTTCGGACCTACCACATCCCCATGTGGATCACCACCGCTCTTGCGCTGAGCATGCCTTTGTTCTTGTTGGCCCAAGGGCTGGTGGAAGCGCGGCCAGCAGGTGGAAGGTTGCTCCCGGTTCCTCTGCCGGGATGGGTTGGGGTGGGTTCCGCCATCGGGGGGGCTTTGGGCGCGCTCTTGGCCAACGGGTTGTTGTGGCGTGGGGTACTGCCGGCCTCTTTTGCCGATTACAACGAGTACGTTGAGGACGGGGCGGTCTTGGCGGAATATCCGCATGCCCGGCGAGAGATGGGCAAGGAATTGGTGTTCTGTTCGATCATCGTGGCGGGCTTTGCGATTGGCGGTCTCCTGACGCAATCGTTCCAGCAATCGGGGGATCCACCAGTTTGGTTGGCGGCGGCATCAGCAGGGGTGATCGGTTGGGCTTCGGGGGCGGCGGTGGTTTGGTTGGTTCGAATCGTCGGAACCCTTTGGCTGGGTCAAGAAGCCATGGGCCTCGGAGATGTGCACCTGATGGGTGGGGCTGGCGCGCTCCTGGGTTGGTTTGCCCCTCTTCTTGCTTTTGCTTTGGCTCCGTTTGTCGCCTTGTGTTGGTTGAGCGGGTTGGCCGTGGTCCAGAAATGCCGCGGTCGCTGGTCGGGGGAGTTGCCCCCCATGCCATTTGGTCCGCATCTGGCCATTGCCACCATGGCGGTGGTCTTGGGATACCGGCCCATCCAAGCCGCGTGGGAAGCGTGGTTTGGTGAAGTCTTGCCCTGGCCGCAGTGAAGTTGTCCACACCACGGCAAAAGCCTGCGGGGCGCGATATTCTCGCAGTTCAAGAAGGAAAAATTATGTTCAACATTCGCCCCGCCCTGCTGTTCTGTGCCGCCTCCGCTCTCCTTGCTGGATGCAAGACCAATGAAGAAATGATGTCCCGTTACGAAGAAGAAAATTTGGCCCTTCGTGGTGAACTCACCATGAAAGACGACGCCATTTCCTCTTTGGAAGGCCAGTTGATGAACTGCGAGTCCATGAGCGCTGATCTCGAAGAGCAGTTGGCTTCGGCCAGCTTCACCCCGAGCGAAGATGGCCTCGACCCCTTCGGAGGTCTGGCAGGTGTGACCACCGAGTACGAAGCTGGTGGTGTGGTGACCGCGAACGTGGAAGGGGACTTCCTCTTCTCCAGCGGTCGTTCCGCCTTGAAGAGCTCAGCCAAATCTTCTCTGAACGGCGTGGCCGATCAGTTGAAGGGCGAGTTCTCCGGCCAAACCATTCGGATCGTTGGCCACACCGACACCGACCCGATCAAGAAAAGTGGTCACAAAAGCAACCACCACCTTGGCTTCGAGCGTGCCTACGCCGTCATGAAGTACTTGGTGAGCCGCGGCGTACCGGAGTCCAGCATTGAAGTGTGCTCCTACGGCCCGAACGATCCCAAATCGTCGAAGTCCACCAGCCGCCGGGTTGAAATCTCGGTCGTGACCGACTGACTTTTTACGCTTTGACGTTCTTCGTCAACAGCACCGATCTCAAACATGCAACCAGCCCTGGGGCTGGTTGTGTGTTTTTATGAGCGCAATGACCAGCCGCCCCCACGCGACCGTTCGTCTGCCCCGTCTGACTTCGAACCCTTATGTTCGGTGCGACCGGGACCTTCGCGCTCACCCATCTTCTCAGGTGTATTGGCTGAACGTCTTTCGAGAATCGCTTCGCACCCATTTTGAGTGTGGTGGGCTGACGGATTCAGAAAGAATGGGTGCCGGAGTCGCGGCAATGGAGTCCGTGCTGGAATCGATCTTGGCTCGGGAGGGCAGGTTCGACACCATCGACCTTGACCTTGCCCGTCAAGCCGGCCTGCGGGCGGCAGATCTGCCCGATGCGTACGCCGAACTCAAGCGCGTGGCCAACGATGCCGCCCTGGGAGCGCTCCCCGAAGTGCTCCATCATCTGGATGCCGCGCCGGCCGAGCAGCGCTGGGCTTTGATCTTTCGAGAGATGCTCGCCGGCAATTGGTTCGACATGGGCACCGTCGAGTTGGTGGAGGCCTGGCGGGCTGCGGGTGGCAATGTTCGTCAGGGACACCAGCGGGTGCCAGAACGACCATGGCGGTGGGATGACGTCGAAGTCTTTTCGAAGGCGGTGGTGCTCGATCATTCTCCAGTGGTGATCCTTCTTGACAATGCCGGTCCCGACACCATTTTCGGAGCCTTCTCTTTCGCGCGGGAGTTGCTCCGATTGGGGCGGGAGGTTCGTCTTGCGGCCAACGATGGTCCCGCGCTCAATGATGTCCAAGTGCATGATCTCCCGGGGCTCATTGCTCGGGCCACGCAGGTGGACACCATCTTTGGTGCGTTGGAACACGGCATCGTGAATACGGGTTCATCCATGCCACTGCTTGATTTGTCCAAAGTCTCTGTGGCTTTGGCCCGCGCGACCGAAGATGCGGGTTTGCTGGTGTTTTGCGGCATGGGACGAGGGCTGGAGAGCAACTGGACGGCGTCGTTTGATCTTCCGGTCCTCCGGGTCGCTTCGGTCAAAAACCCTGATGTGGCGGAATTGATCGGGGCCAACCTCGGTGATGGGGTGGTTCGGTTTGATATTCCCGCTCCAAGTACAATTGGCCCCCATGACTGACCAACAAAACCCCGCGGACATGACCGGCACCAACGCTTTGGTGGTGGGCATCGCCAACGAGCACTCTTACGCCTTTCACATTGCCAAGAGCTTGAAGGACGCGGGGGCAAACCTTTTGTTCACCCATCTGCCCGGAGAGAAAATGGAGCGGCGGGTGCGCAAAGCAGTGGACGCCCTAGGCATTGAAGATCCTTGGTTGATGCCGCTGGACGCTTCTTCCGATGACGATCTTGATGCGGTCTTCGCCAAGGTGGGGGCTGATTTTGACCGTCTCGATGTGCTGGTGCACTCCATCGCATTCGCGGACAAGGATTACCTCAAGGAAGGTCGGTTCACCGAGACTCCACGAGATGTTTTCACCCAAGCCTGTGACATCAGTGCGTTCACCAAAATTGCCATGGCGCACCGGGCCAAACCCCTGATGACCAATGGGGGATCGATTTTGTCGCTTTCGTACTACGGTGCCGAGCGGGCGGTTCCCGGATACAACGTGATGGGGGTTGCCAAAGCCGCCTTGGAGAGTGCAACCCGTTATCTGGCCGCCGAACTGGGGCCCAGTGACATCCGGGTCAACAGCATTTCTGGAGGCCCACTCAAAACCCTCAGTGCGATGGCCGTGGGAGGGTTCAGTTCTATCCTGGCGAGCATTGAAGAGCATGGTCCGTTGCGTCGAAACGTCACCGGGCAGGACGTGGGCGAGACCGCCAGGTATTTGCTTTCGGACATGGGGCGTGGCGTAACCGGTCAGATCATTCGTGTCGATTGTGGCACCAGTGCGGTGGCGGGTCTCGGTTGATCAGAGACCTCGCGCGGCTCGAACCGCGGGATACCACCACGCCCCGGTGTGCTGCAGATCTTCGTCGCGGAGCAATCGCCTTCGAATGGCAACCGCCAGTTCTTGAAACGTCTCTTCTTGGGGCACACTCAATGAGAGTTCGCTCTCGGGGTGGATGCCGCGGTCGCTTTGAAGTCCAACTTTCAGGGTCAGGCTCTCAGGCAATGCGGAAAGAAATTCTTGATCTGGATTGGCCACCAACAGAATCAAGTCTGCGTTGCGAAAAAGATCGGACTGGTGGCGAATGGCGTCGGCTTCGAGACCAGAGCTCTCGCGAACTCCGGCGGTATCCACCAGCCGAACCATCAAGCCATCGACGAGCCATTGTTGTTCCAAATGATCTCGAGTTGTTCCGGCAACATCATCAACCAGGGCGAGTTGTTGGTCGGCCAGCGCGTTGAACAGCGTGCTTTTGCCGGCATTGGGTGGTCCGAAGATGGCCACGGTGGGGGGAGACAGCAGGACATCAAGTCTTCGTGAGCGTTCAAGGTCCTCGGCGCTCGGCAGAGGGGCGTCGTCTTGTCGGATGCCACGGGTGAGCAGCAGGTCCACGGCTGCCGGGCTGCTCGCGTGGGCCAGCGTGGCCAGCAGCAAGGCCTCCGTGGAACCGGCCGCTTCGGGGAAGGCGGCCGCATGTTGGGCGGTCTCGGCACCTTGTGCGACCAATGCCTCCACCAACATCCGAACCACCATGGGTCCAGCATGTGGAAAGCAGAATGCCCCATCTTCAGCGAACCGGTACACCAATCCGTCGTCGAAGTCCCCAAAGGATTCACGCCGCAGTTGTCCTACGGACGCCGGTTGGCGTCCCAAGATCGGCGTCAGCAGAACATCGAGGTCACCAACCACTTCTACCAGCCCGATGGCACCGGCGGTGCGCGGGGTCCGGACGCTCACCGTATTCATGCGTCCTCTGCGGCCTCGGCTTGTTGAACGGCTTCGAGCATCCCGCGAAGCACCAAATCTGGCACCACGCGGTCCACAATCTCGGCCCCGTCAAGAAGCGCTGCCGCGTCTCCCCCCGTAGCAAAGACTTTGGGCCACGCGCCGTACGCCAAGGCGTAGCGTTCAATTGCTTGGCTGATCAATCCTCGTGCCGCCAGATGAACTCCCAGACGCATGGCGGATTCGGTGTTCGAGCCAAAAGGGTCGTCTTCATTGGGAGATTGAAAATCGATGCTGGGCAGAGCATCGGTCCCTTCTGACAACGCATTCAACATCAGGCCCAGTCCTGGCGCGATGGCGCCACCATGGAAGGTTCCTTCGCCATCTACAAAATCAACCGTGATGGCGGTCCCGGCATCCACGACAATGACGGCCTGCTTGGCGAGGCTCCAAGCCCCGGCCGCCGCCAGAAGTCGATCCACCCCGGGGGTGGCACCTTCTGCGAGTTGTCGTCCGATGGGCGCGGCCAAGTCGTCTTCGATACGCAGTTGAGGTCCCGCCAACTTGGACAGCTCTGCCGCCAGACGGTTGGTCTCTTCGGCGTGCACCCCGGCCAGCACCACTGTGGCTTCGGCGTCGAGTTTTCCTGCAATTTCGACGAGTCGGTCGGCCGCTTCCGGGCTGTGTTTGATGCGTTCCATCCCTTCAAGAACCCCTCCGGGAGCAGGGGCCGCGGTGATGGAAGTGTTTCCAACTGAAACGAGGAGCAGGTCGCGATTTGTGGACATCAGGACACAGTACCGCGTCCGCGAGTAATCTTCCCTGCATCCATGACTGGTGGAATGGCCAACATGATTGATGGCCGGGCTCTGGCGGCCGAAGAACGCCGGGTCTTGGGTGATCGTGTGGCTTCTTTGGCCGAGCAAGGCCGCCAAGTTCGCTTGGACGCCATCCTGACCGAGGGTGATGCGGGGGCCGAAATCTACGCCCAGCGGCAGCGGGCCGGGGCGGAGCAATTGGGCATCCAGTTCCACTTGCACACCATCCCCCAGGATGCAGATGAAGCGACCGTGCTCGCTTGCATCGAAAAACTTAATGGCGATCCGCAAGTCCATGCCATGATGATGTTCTTGCCCCTGCCGGAGCAGGTTGAAGCGGAACGCATTCAGGCGGCCATTGATCCCAACAAAGACGTCGAGGGCGTCAATCCTGCCAACATTGGCAACGCCGTCTTCGGCCGGCGTTCATTGGTGCCCTGTACCGCCCTCGCAGTCCGCCACATGCTTGAACGTCGCGGTGTTGATTTGTGTGGCGTGCGATGTCTCGTGCTTGGCCAATCCAACATCGTGGGAAAACCCATCGCGTTGTTGTTGATGCGTGCCGAAGCCACGGTCTTCAGTGCCAACCGCTTCACAGAAGATCTACCCGCATTGGCCCGCACATGTGATGTGGTGGTTTCAGCCGCGGGAGTCCCTGGATTGGTGACCCCGGAATGGATCAAGCCGGGGGCGACCGTGATTGATGTTGGCATCAACCGCGTTCAAGGTCCCGACGGCAAATCCCACGTGGTCGGCGACGTCGAGACCACGGAAGTTGCTGAGGTGGCCGGGGCCATTTCACCCGTTCCGGGTGGAGTGGGGCCGGTGACGGTGGCCATGCTGCTTCGAAATGTTGTGGAGTCTGCCGAGGAAGCGACCGGGGGTTGCGACGCTTAAGGCGCTGAAGTTGGGTTGGGAGTGGAGGCCCCCAATTCAATCCACCCGCTGGCCCAAGCGGCGGCCACCACCAAGGTCAACCCAAGCCGATACCAACCGAACGGGGCCAGCCCTCGATTCGTGAGGAAGCCAACCAGCCAACGCACGGCGAAGGCCGCACTCACCGTGGCCACCAGCATGCCTATCGCCAAAGATGGGGCACCGAGGGCAAGCACGCTGTCGCCATCCTTCAGCAGTTTGTACACGCAGGCACCGCCCAACGTGGGAAGTCCGAGGAGGAAAGAAAACTCGGCTGCCCGAGCGGGGCGCAATCCCAAAGCGACCCCAGCGGCCAAGGTCACCATGGAACGGCTGGTGCCAGGCCACATGGCAACGCACTGGGCCAAGCCAATAAGCAGGGCGGCACGCAGCGGAAGATCGGCGGGGTCGGTGTCCGAGGGGTTCGCGCGTCCTTTGCCCAACTTCAGCATGATGAACCCACCGACCGCCAAAGCTGCCAAGACTGGTACCGGCTGAAAGAGCGTCGCTTCAATGGTGTCGTCGAGAAGAGGCCCCAGGATGGCGGCTGGTGCGAAGGCGATCAGCAATCGCGTCAGAAGTCGTCGCCCTTCGGGGTTCTGCCCGATCAAACCTTGGGCCATGCCCAAAACACGAACCCGGTACAATCCGAGCACCGCCAAGATGGCTCCACCTTGGATCACGATGTTGAAGGCGTCGATCCCTGCCCCATCCAAACCCAGCAGGGCTGAGGTCAAGATGAGGTGCCCGGTGCTGGAAACCGGCAAGTACTCGGTGATGCCTTCGACCAATCCCAAGATGGCGGCGTCCAACAAAGTCATGCGTCGTTCTCCAGCCAAGGCATGGTCTCGCGAACCTTCGCGCTGGCGGATTCAATGGCATGGGCATCGTGGGCTGACCTTTTGGCATTGAACCAAGGGTGCCCGGCCTCCGCGTCTTCAGCAAAGCGTTGGGCAAAGGCACCGCTCTGGATGTCGCGTAAAAGTGATTGAAGTTGACCTCGAAGTTCTTGGGAATCCAACCGCTCTGCGGCCACGAAAGCACCGAATTCTGCCGTGTTGCTGATGGCTTGGTGCATGGCCGATGGTCCTTGGGCGTACAGCAGGTCCACCACCTGCTTCAGTTCATGAATGCATTCGATGTAGGCCACCTCATCGGAATAGCCAGCGTCGTGCAAGGTTTCAAAAGAAGCCCGCATCAGGGCCAAGATGCCGCCACACAGGATGGCTTGTTCACCAAAGAGGTCGGTCTCGCATTCTTCGGCAAAGGAGGAGGGGATCAAGGCGGCCCGAGCGCAGCCAATACCAGCGCCCCAGCGACGCACGTGCAGTTCAGCATCGGCCTCACCAACTTGATGAACCCCCACCAGGGCTGGAATGCCCTGTCCTTTGACAAAGCGGCCGCGAAGGGTAGGCCCCGGTCCTTTGGGGGCCACCAAGATGACACCCAAATCAGCACGAGGCTTCAAACGTTGGTGGTGAATTGAAAAGCCATGGATGAAGCCCACCGAGCACCCATGGGGCACATGGGCTTCGAGTTCGGACCAGATTGGACCATGCACTTCATCTGGCAAAGCCATGACCACCAATTCCGCCGTGGCGACCGCAGCGTCAAAGCTGACCGGAAGGAAGCCATCAGATTCCGCAAGGCGAGCACCAGGGCCGCTCCGAGCCCCCACCGTGACAGATGCTCCGGCGTCTCGCAAATTCAACGCATGGGCTCTTCCCTGATTGCCGTAGCCCAAGACGGCGACTCGGAACCCGGTTGGATCAGCATCTGAAGAACTGGAAGGGGTTGGCATGGGACGAATGCTACTGGCAGAGCGGGCTTCTTCGCCGCAATTCAGATTCGGGTCCAAATGAACCGATACAACGTACGGAGGCATTTGGATGGCCAGCACAATCATGGAACAAAGACGCTTCACCCGCTACCGATTGCAGGCCGGTTTCACCGGCATCACGGCCACAACCGAAGACGGACGTCGGCTTGACGGCCACGCCCACGATTTGTGCGAGGGTGGTATCCAGATCGAAGTCGACGACACCGTTCGCGATCAGGAGCGGCTTGAAGTCGAAATTGAACTCCCCGGTGCAACTGTGGCCCGTTCGCCCGCCCGGGTCGCATGGCGTGATGAGGAAACCGGTCGGATTGGCCTTCGATTTGAGTCCTTGCCGCCCAGCGAGCATGCTCGAATCTGTCGTTGGCTTGGCACCGCTACCCCAGTGTGGTGAAGCCAACCCCCATGATTTTGATCGGTCTTCGTGCCGCAGGAAAAACCACGCTGGGCCGTGAGCTGGCCCATGGTTTGCAGGTTGAGTTCCAAGACCTTGACGACTTGGCTCTGGATCAATCGGGTGCCGGATCGGTTGAAGAGGTGTTTGCTCAGGCTGGGGAGCCGGCTTGGAGGCACGCCGAGCGGCAAGCGTTTGCCCTGTGGCAGGCGTCATCTTCCGGAGTCCTTGCCTGTGGAGGTGGGGCACCCTGCGTGCCAGAGATTCGGACCTCGATGCAAAACAGCAGAGTTTGCGTGGTGTATTTGCATGCAGGCGTGGATGCGTTGGTGGCTCGAAGAGCACGCCAAGATCGAGATCGCCCTCCCCTTTTTGGTGCCAGTGGACTCCGAGAAGAGGTGGCTCGGGCCTACGCGGAGCGTCATTCGGTGTTTTCCGATTTGGCGGACCACACAGTCGAGGTTGACGGCCAAGAAGCCCAAGACAGCCTTGCCGCGTTGATGAAGATCTACAAAGCTGAATGTCTGGAAAGGCCGCCGGCACCGTAAGAGGCCGGGGAGGCGATGCTGAGATTGTTGCTCAGGGTGATCGAAGGACCGAACAATCAGTCGTTGATCAATCGACGTCCGATGCGACGGCGTGCGTTCAAGATCTTGCGACCAGACTTGGTCTTCATGCGGGCTCGGAAGCCACATTGCCGGACCCGTTTGATGTTGCTCACGCGTTTGGGGTAGTGGATCGTCATCGGTGCACTCCATCCCCGTGGTGGGGAAAGGACGAGTTTAGCAGATACCGTGGCTCTGGGCAAGTTTGTCAAACCATTGGATCTGGACTGGCTCGTTCTGAGTATTCCTTGAAATCTGCATTTTCATCTCGAATTTGGTGGTCCGATGGCTCAGGGGTGGCATAATTCGACCAACACACGGGAGCGCCGCCCCGATCCGTTGTTCTTCCCCACGTGAGGAGGGCCTTCCGATCCGTTCGCTGCTTCCCCAGCAAGCAAGGAGTCCTCATGGACGACAAGGAACGGCTCGAGCGGGCCCAGGAAGAACTGGGCTACACCTTTCAAAATCCAGAATTGCTGAGCCAGTCGTTG
The DNA here is from genome assembly GCA_004213555.1 of Phycisphaeraceae bacterium. Classification (GTDB taxonomy): domain Bacteria; phylum Planctomycetota; class Phycisphaerae; order Phycisphaerales; family SM1A02; genus UBA8653. The sequence goes on from SHAP01000002.1 coordinate 200,994, forward strand.
CGGCATCCATCCAGCACCGACCAGCGTCTTGACTCCTGCGAGCGGATGGAGTTTCTAGGCGATGCCATCCTGGGCATGGTGGTGGTCGACTACCTGTACCGTGCGTTTGCATCCATGGAAGAGGGGGAGATGACCAAAATCAAAAGCGCGGTGGTCAGTCGAGCGTCTTGCGCTGTCGTGGCGGCTCGGGTAGGTCTCGGAGAGCTTGTGATTTTGGGCAAAGGCATGACCGGTCGGCGTGAGTTGCCCCAGTCGGTGCTGGCCAGTGTGTACGAGTCGGTTGTTGGCGCGCTGTACCTCGATGGCGGGTTGGAGCCGGCCCAAACGTTCATCTTGCGCGACATGGAAGATCGGATTCGCCGCGCAGATCGAAGCGGACACCAATCCAACTTCAAAAGTGTCTTGCAACAAGTTGCCGTGCAGCGTGAAGTGGGCGTACCGACTTACCACGTGCTCGATGAAAAGGGACCAGACCATGCCAAGTGCTTCGAAGTTTGCGTCGAACTCGGTGGCAATCGATTTCCATCCTGCTGGGCGGCCAGCAAGAAGCAGGCCGAGCAAGACGCCGCTCTTGAGGCGTTGCACGATTTGGGCCTGGCGTACCGCGGGGAACGCGACGAGGTTTTGATTCGTTTGAACCCTGTCGAGTAGGGCTCACCACACCTGCGTGAGCATGATTCCCGTGAACAGACCCAATGTCCACGCCACCAGAGCGCCCCAAAGGACTCGGCGCGAGCCCGTGGTTGCAGCTGGTCGTGTTCTGGGTTCCGGATCGGCGGCGTAGGCCTGCAATTGCGCTGCGATCAATCGGGCCGCATTGGCTCGGCGGACGGCTTCCGGCGTGTGCAGCCGAGGTCGCGGATCGGTGGTCAGTCGAAGATCAGGGGGCACGTTTGACCATCGACAAGGCCGGAGGGTCTCTTCATTGAATGCGGAGTTCTCCGCCGTGCCCGACAGAGACCGCTTCCGTTTATGACGGTGATTCTGGTTGCAGGGCTTCCAGCAATGCGGTGCGGACAAAGCGGCCGTATCGCACGGTTTCCCACCAGCCGGCTCGCGGATCATGGTCGGTGGCGGGGTCGATTTCGCGTCGACGGGGGAGCGGGTGCAGCACCACGGCATGCGGTGGAAGCAGGTCCATGCGTGCTGGGGTCAGGCGAAGCGATTCCAGTTCTTGCTCATGCTTTTGGGTATCACCTCCGCCGTACTCATCTTGCAAACGCTGGAGGTACACCGCGTCTGCGTTTGTCAGTGCCTCGTCCAAGTCATCACAAACCTCAAAGGTCCGTCCCATGGCTTGCAGCGCTTGGATTCGGCATGTTGAAGGTCCCAGACCAGCGATGGGCACGAAGACAAACGTGAGATGTCTCCAGCCCAAGAGAACATCTAGCAGTGAGTTGACCGTTCGTGAGCGTTGCAGATCACCGACAAAAACTATTTTTTTCGGCCCACCAGAAGGATCAAGAATGCCTCGGCGGTGCAGCGTGGCGACGTCAATCAAGGATTGGGTAGGGTGTTCAGAAGGTCCGCTGCCTGCGTTCACCACGATTGGTGGTCGTGGCAGTGCGGCGGAGGTTCGTATAAAATCCAGCAAGGCTTCGTGGTTGGGTTGTCGCAGGATGACCAGTTCGGAGAGTTCTGCGATGGTGCGCAAACCATCTTCAAGGGACTCTCCTTTTTCAAACGACGTCGTGCGCATGTCACGCAAATCTGCGGTGTGGTACCCCAAGCTGCCAGCGGCATGAGCAAACGACAAATACGTCCGGGTAGAAGGTTGTTGAAAGAAAAGAGTTGCCGATGAGGCAAGTGAGACCGGCACCGGCGGGGCCCCATGGGCGAGGTCCTCAGCGCGGCTCAAGATGGGCAAAATGATGTCCGGGACCAACTGTCTGGCCTCCACAAAAGCGCGGAGGGTGCCGTCGGGGCGGCGGACTTCGGGGCAGGGATCCATCGACATGGAAGCGCATCCGGAGGGACTCGAACCCCCAACCTGCTGGTTCGAAGCCAGCTGCTCTATCCAATTGAGCTACGGATGCGGAATGCGAATACGGAGTCTACCTCGGGTGCGGGGTAGGATGGGAGGATTCATGGAACGTCCCCTCCGTAATGTGGCCATCATCGCACACGTCGATCATGGCAAGACCACCTTGGTGGATGCGATTTTGGCCCAAACTGGGGTCAGGTCTGCCAAAGATGCCACCTGCGTCATGGACTCCAATCCGTTGGAGCGTGAACGCGGAATCACCATTTTGGCAAAAAATTGCGCCGTGGATTACGTCCCCGAATCCGGTCACCATGCCGGCCAACCTGTCCGCATCAATATTTTGGACACCCCAGGCCACGCAGATTTTGGCGGCGAAGTGGAGCGGGTGCTTCGTATGGCAGATGGTGCGTTCCTCTTGGTGGATGCCCATGAGGGCCCCATGCCCCAAACTCGATTCGTTTTGGAAAAAGCTTTGGGTCTGGGTTTGCGTTTGGTGGTGGTGATCAACAAATGCGACCGCCCTGATGCCGATCCAGATCGGGTCCTCAATGAGGTCTTTGACTTGTTGGTGGCCATGGGGGCCGACGATGAAACGTTGGACTTCCCGGTCCTCTATGCGTCGGGTCGTGATGGATGGGCAGGTGATTCTCCCGAAGACAACCAGCGCGGCGTGGTTCCCTTGTTGAACCAAGTCTTGGATCGAGTGCCAGCGCCTTCTTGTGATCCAGAGGGACCACTGCAATTGTTGGTGACCAATTTGGACTGGTCGGAGTACACCGGCCGGATTGCGGTCGGACGAATTGAACGAGGGGTTGTCAAGCCTGGGTCCGATGTTTCAATTTGTGCCGCAGATGGCATCAAAAAAGGTCGGGTCCTCAAAGCGCTTCGCTTCGCGGGGCTGGGCAAGTCGGAAGCGGCAATGGTGGAAGCAGGTGATCTGGTGGCCATCGAAGGTATCGACGCGATCGAGATCGGAGACACCATTTGCGCCATCGGGGAGGAAGAGGCCCTGGACCGTGTCACGGTGGACGAGCCCACCCTGCACATGACCTTTCGAATCAACGATTCACCCTTTTGCGGTCGTGAAGGGAAGTATCTGACCAGCCGTCAGATCCGAGAACGTCTTCAACGCGAGATGCGGCTGAATGTGGCGTTGCGGGTGCAAGACGGGGCCACACCGGATGAATTTCATGTCTCCGGCCGGGGTTTGCTGCACCTTGGCGTATTGATTGAGAACATGCGTCGCGAGGGGTACGAGATGTCGGTTGGTCGTCCTCAGGTGGTGCGCCGGGAAAGTGAAAACGGTTTCCAAGAACCTTGGGAACAGTTGATGCTGGATGTTTCCAACGAGGGTATGGGTTCGGTGATGGAACTCTTGGGGAATCGAGCGGCGATTGTGCAGTCGGTGGATCCCATCGCGGATCGGGTTCGAATTACGGCCGAGATACCAGCTCGACAGTTGATCGGACTTCGTTCACGAATGCTTACCGCAACCCAAGGCGAAGCGATTCTCCAGCATTCTTTTCTGCGGTGGGACGATGCCCGAGAAGACACACGGGGTCGCGTCAATGGTGTCTTGGTTGCCAGCGAACCGGGAAAGGTGACTTTCCATGCGGCCGAGCAACTCTGCCAGCGGGGCATTTTGTTCCATGAGCCTGGTAACGAGGTGTATGAAGGTCAGATCGTGGGTGAAAATGCCCGCGACAATGATTTGACGGTGAACATTGTGAAGGCCAAAGCCTTTTCCAACGTGCGGGAAAATAAAGATGCCACGGTCGTGCTGAAGGCTTCTCGCAAGATGACACTTGAAGAAATGTTGGAATACTGCGAACGCGATGAGTTGGTTGAAGTCACGCCCGAATCACTTCGGCTTCGAAAGAAATTGTTGAAGGAAGCTGAACGGCGTCGGGAGGCCCGTCATGAAGAGGCGAAGAAGGCGGGCACTTCGTCGTGAATCCTGATCTCTTCCAGAGTGACCTGCAGATCCCACGTCGCCATGTCGTGGTCTTCTGTGATGATGCCTTTGGTCCGCAATCGGACCGCTGGGTCGATCTGCTTCCCGAGGGTTGCCATCGCATCCTTCCTGTATTTGACGGTGGGTTTGATGCCGCCCTTCCCGCGTGTCGACCAAGAGTGGAAGCGTTCTTAGACGCGCACTCCAGTCGATTTGACCGAGCGTCAAGTTTGGTGGTCCCGGGCGGGGAAGTGGCCAAGAACGACCCCAAAGTCATCGATTCCGTGTTGGCCTCCATTCATTCCGAGAACATTTGTCGTCAGTCTTTTGTGGCCATCTTTGGTGGAGGCGCGGTGCTCGATGCGGTTGGATTCGCGGCTTCTATCGCGCACCGCGGAGTCAAAGTGCTTCGATTCCCGACCACCACCTTGGCTCAGGATGACGCGGGGATTGGGGTGAAAAATGGCGTCAACCACCACAACGAAAAAAATTGGCAAGGCGTGTTCGCGGTACCTACCGCCGTGATCAATGATTTCTCGTTGCTGGAATCACTTTCCGATCGTGACTGGAGAAGTGGATTCAGTGAGGCAGTCAAAGTTGCACTATTAAAAGATGCACGGGAGTTCGAGCTTCTCGAAAAGCACGCCGACGCCATTGCGCACCGTTCTGAGGCAGAATCCCAAAGATCTATCATTCGAAGCGCGGAACTTCATTGGCGACATATTGTCGAGGGGGGCGATCCTTTTGAAGACGAGGTCGCCCGTCCTTTGGATTACGGCCACTGGTCCGCGCACCGTCTGGAACGGTTGTCCGATGGAGATCTCAAGCATGGCGAGGCGGTTGCGATTGGTTTGGGCATTGATGCTGCCCTGGCCGTCGAGTTGGGGCACGCCACCTCGGAGTTCCAGCACCGTGTCCTCGGGGTACTTCACAATCTTGGGTTCACACTGGATCATCCTCAGCTCGATGATCCCGCAGCGCTCTTTGTAGGCATTGAGCAGTTTCGGGCCCATTTGGGCGGTGCCTTGACGCTGACGTTGGTCGCAGAGCCTGGTGTCTCTTTTGATATCCATGAGGCTGATTTCGATTTGATCTCGAAGGCCATTGAACGTCATCGATCAATGGTTCGTACCCTTTTGGTGTGATTGGTTATTGCACCAACGTGCACGCGGCGGAATCTCTGCCGGATATCCGCTCGATGTTGAATGGACCGGTGCGTTCGGTTCGGCAACGTTTGGGATGGGAAACCCTTGAAATTGGCCTTTGGCTCAACCAAACGGTTGTTTTTGACCCCGCGGTTGCCTCTTTGCGAGAAGATCTGGATCGACTTGGTGTGATTGTTCGTGGCTGCAATGGATTTCCCCAAACTTCATTCCACGCTCCGGTCGTGAAGCGGTCGGTGTATCGGCCCCATTGGGGAGAAAACGATCGCCTGTGGTACACCAAGAGATTGGCTGAAGTGTTGGTGCGCATTGGGCACGGCCCAGTGCGAGAGATCTCAACGGTTCCCATAGGGCATCAAGAACTCAGCTCTGAGATCTTGCCCGTGGCCATCAAGAACCTTCTTGATCTGGTTGATTTTCTATCGGCTCTTGAAGACGAAAGCGGCATCCGTGTCGTGGTCGACTTGGAGCCCGAGCCAGATTGCCTTCTGGAGTGTTCTTCGGATGTGGTTGAACTGTTTGATCGTTTGGGAGATGCTCCCGCCGTCCGGCGATATCTGGGGGTGTGCCACGACACCTGTCATGCCGCGGTCGTTCGTGAACCACAAGCCCAAGCATTATCCGCGTACGAGAAGGCTGAGATTCGTGTTGGCAAAGTTCAATGCTCCAGTGTTCCAATTGTTGATTTGTCGATTCCTGACCAGCGGAATTTCTTGCGAGAGTTGGATGAGCCCCGATGGCTGCACCAAACTTCGGTCGAGTCCGATTCTGGCGTGGCGAGGTATGAAGATCTCGCCGCCGTCTTCGATAAACACGAAGGCTTGGCCCGTGTGCATTTCCACGTGCCCGTGCACTTGGAGCATGTGGGGCCCCTGCAAACAACCCGAAACGAGATTTTTACTGCCTTGGCGGCATTGCCCCAAGACGCAGATCGAATCGTCGAAGTCGAAACCTACGCCTGGTCAGCCCTTCCCCATTCGGTGCGTCCAGATCTGGTGGAAGGGGTCGCTCTTGAGTTGGAGTCTTTGGTGTGAGCCGCATCAAAGCATGGCTTCGATTGATGAGGCTGGGGAATGCTCCCACGGTTCTTTCAGCGCTTACCGGGGCTTGGGCCCTCTATGGCGGGGAACCTTTTCAAGTCGCGGGGGTTGGGGTGGCGATTGTTGTGGCGTACATCGGAGGCATGCTTCTGAATGATGTTTTCGACCTGCCATTTGACCAACTGCACCATCCCGATCGGCCACTCCCTCAGGGATTCATTTCGCGTTCGCACGGGATTGCCGCCGCGATCTTGTGTGGCATCCTGACTTTGGCCCTGGCCGGGAGCCAGGCCCAGACGGAAGCGGTCATTTTGCTTGCTGCGATTGTGCTGTATTCCTGGTGTCACAAATCGTCGGTTTGGCGGGCTGCGTTGCTTCTGGGAATCTGCCGCGGCATGGCGGTGCTGCTGGCTGCAGCCATGTTGGGAGATGGGGCCAGCGGTATTTCAACGCCAATTGTGTTGACACTTACCGTCGCACATGGGGCCGGGGGTGCAGCCATCACGGTGGTGGCGAGTCAGGAGCACCAGCAACGGCCTGGTCCGGGTGGAGTGGTTCCTTTGACCAGGCTTCTGCCTCTTGGGGTCTTCGTTCTGCTCGACCCCCCGGGAAGTACGTTTGCAGACTGGGCGACGGATCCTGGCATGTTGGCCATGCTGGGATGGTTGGTTTGGGAAGTTGCATGCGAGCGAAAGCGGCGAAGCGATGAGCCGGGACAGGCGGTTGGGGCTTGGATTGCCGGCTTCTCGGCGGTGGATTTGGTGGTTGCTTCCTGGGTGCTGCATGTGCCATCGATGGCGTTGGCGACGATTTGTTTTGTTCTTTCTCGCGTCTTGCAGAGATTTCTTCCCGCAACCTGAGACACTGATGGCATGACCAATCCAACTGCGGTTCTGAATGTGGTGGGCCTTGACCGGGCCACGCTCAAGCACATGCCGAGTCTGGCCAGTCTGGGGGCGGTCACCGATTTGATTCCAGTGCTTCCCGCCGTGACTTGCAGCGCGCAAGCCACCATGTTGACCGGTCTGTCTCCCGCGCAACATGGGGTGGTCGGAAATGGCTGGTTTGAACGTGACCAGGCGGAGGTGCGGTTTTGGAAACAGTCCAATCACTTGGTCCAAGGTGAGAAAGTTTGGGAAACCGCGCGCCGGCGTGATCCTTCGGTGACCACGGCCAAGTTGTTTTGGTGGTTCAACATGCATGCGTCGGTTGAGTACGCGGCCACCCCTCGGCCGCAATACCGTGCGGATGGACGAAAGCTCCCTGACATTCACACCAAACCGATGGCACTTCGCGATGCTCTGCAAGGTGAGTTGGGTGATTTTCCTTTGTTCAACTTTTGGGGGCCAACCGCCAATCTGAAATCGACCGAGTGGATCGCTCAAGCCACCAAGTACATGGTCGAACAGCACGACCCCACGTTGACGTTGTCCTATTTGCCCCATCTGGATTACGACTTCCAGAGGTTTGGTCCTGAGGACCCTCGTTCGGTGCAGTCGGCTCGGGATCTGGATCAAGTGGTCGGCCGGCTGATCACGGACTTGCGACGAATGGGACGCCGGATCTTGGTGGTTTCTGAATACGGGATTGAGTCGGTTCAGCGACCCATTCGAATCAATCAGGTTCTTCGCCAGCTGGACCAAGTGGCGTTCCGCCTTGAAGAGGGACGGGAGTATTTGGATCCCGGAGAGTCCAAGGCCTTTGCCGTGGCCGATCATCAGGTGGCTCAGGTGTACTGCCCTGGTGAAGAAAATCTTCACGCTTTGGCCCGCCAACTGGCCGAGGTGGATGGTGTTGCCGAAGTTCTTTGTGGGGAAGCTCGAGGCGATTTGGATCATCCCCGGGCCGGCGATCTGGTTTTGGTGGCCGAGCCCGGCGCATGGTTCACCTATGACTGGTGGGTGCAGGATGAACGAGCTCCGGACTATGCCCGCACCGTCGATATCCACCGCAAGCCTGGGTATGACCCGTGCGAATTGTTGATGGAGCCGGGACTGATGACCAAGGCCAAAGTGGTTCGAAAGTTGATTGCGAAAAAGCTCGGGTTCCGAACCCTGTTCGACGTGATCCCACTGCGCCCCGAATGGGTTGGTGGCTCCCACGGTCGTATTGACGTTGACCCCATGCGTCGACCGGTTCTGCTTGGATGCGAGGGAGCTGGGCCCGAGCAGCCCATGGCCTTTGTGCGAGATGCCATCCTTCAGTCCTTGTTCGACACAGACTGATCAGGAGTCTCGGAGCCGGTAGGGCCGGAATTTTTCCAGTTGATTGGTCTCTTCGATGGAGAGGAGTGCTCGTGCTCCCCCCAACTGGGCTGCTGCCGGTGCGTCAACCAGCAGGCTGGAGTCGGCCGCACTCATTTGCAGCAAAACTTTGAGTTCAAAATCACGGAGCGTGCCTCGGGCGATGGTTCGATTGAGGTTGGTGACGGAATCACACCAAGTGATCACGTGCAGTCCTACGGTGGGGCCATCTCGAAGCAGTTCTTCGAACTGCTTGTCCGGTGCCAGGGGGCCTTCACTGGCACTGAAGGAGAAATCTTCGACCGTACGAAGTCCACGGAAGCGCTGCAATCCGTGGAGGATCAGCACTCTGGTGGGATCGTCTTCCTTGCCGTTGGTTAGTCGGTCTTTCAATTCGGTGTGGAACGAAGCCACCGCATCATCGGCTTCACGCCACGATTTGACCGCCATGCCGTCGTGTTCCTCCGCGATCGATGCCAAACGGCCAGCCAATGCGTCTTCTACTGGAGTGCCATCCACCACCACCACGCGTTCCGAGGTTGACTCAGGGAGAGTGCGGGCCAGGGATTCGATCGTGGCCGCGATCAGGCCCGTTGCGGGTTCGGGTTGTTGCCCAACCAGCAGGAGGTTCGCGCCTCCTTGACGCTTCAGGGGCAACCCCACAGGGCCGCGGATCGCCACGGGTTCTCCCAGCCAAATTTGTGGCCCAAAATCTGAGGTCGCATTGTGAATGCCCACTGCATCTTCGATGCGGACCGGGGCGGAACCTTCGAAGACCACCATGGGTTCAGACCGGTTGAAGTTGGGCCCAGCGTGCTCACGGACCTTGGCCAAGGTGGTGTCTCGTTCTTCATCACCGAGCCAGACGATCTGGAAGGGGGAGTTGGCGGCAACATCACCACCAGCATCGTTGTAGATGGCTTCGCCCGGACGACCGAGGAGACGGGCAGCGCCGTTTTCTTCCCCGAGGATCAGATACGAATCGGATTCGGAGCATTGCAGAGCCACTCTGATTTGCATTTGCCCCATGGTGCTGCGGGCCAAGGCGTACGCGCCACCCAAGGTCTGGGACCCCATGATGGCATGGACGCCGAAGGCACGCCCCTGCCTGACGATTCGATCGAGGAGCAGCGAGGCATCTTGGGCCAGCTTGTCGTCTTCAACAAACAACTCTTGGAATTCATCGATCACCAAAAGGATGCGAGGCATGGCGGGTTGATCGGGAAGTGACCGATACCCCGGAAGATTTTGCACGCCAAGGCGGCGGAAGATTCCGCCCCTCTCCACCAGTTCTTGATCGATGCGTTCTAGGACCGACAGTCCAAATTCTCGGTCAGATTCCACCGCAACCGCTTTCGCATGGGGGAGGTCGCGGCTGGCGTAGGTTTTGAATTCCACGCCTTTCTTGAAGTCCACCAGATACAGCGAGAGTTCGTCAGGGGGATACCACAAGGCAGCATTCGTGACAAGCACGTGCAACAACGTGGACTTGCCCGAGCCAGTGCGGCCAGCAACCAGCGCGTGTTGGCTGGTGCCACGACCCAAGCGAAGTTCCTGGAGATTCTTTGCTCCAGATCGACCAAGCGGAATCGTCAGTTCCTCCGAGCAGCTGCGGCTCCAGAGTTGTTCGGGCTTTGGTTCGACGGCGGAAAATGGAACTTCAACGCGAGACGCGTCGATGGCCGCCGCGCCTACGGCTTGGATCACTCGGGTTGCTTGCTCGTCGCTGATTTCGTCTTGCAACTCCACTTTGAACTCGGAAAGCTCAGGTTCCGCGGGGTGGAAATGGTCGCCACGCTGCTCCAGAATCCAAGTCCCACGCTCCAAGACCGCTTCATCAAATCCGCGAGGCAGGGCATGTCGGTGATCTTGATGGATCAGGGTGAAGATTCCACAGCGGGGGCCGGAGGTCAGCAGCGAGGCGAGCCGTTTTGCAGCGATTTCGGAAAGGTTGGTGGGGAAATCTTGCAGGACCAAGAATCGATAGGGCTCGGCGATTTCACCGGCCGCTTCGTTGTACTGCGCGATGGTCTCGTAGTCGTTCCGCAAGTATTTCTGAATGACATTTTCCAGATGATCGGTCAAGTCGACCAGTGCCTGCTCGATGTGCCGTTGGTCGGTCCATATTCGGCTGCTGACGAGACGCTCGTCTGCGTCTGCCAAATGCATGAATGAGGAAAGTGATTGTCCCAAGCCAACAGGATCGACAATGGTGAATCTTGCTTTGCCCGGAGGGAGGCTCGTAAGAATTCTCATCATTGATCGGCGGATGAAGCGTTGGGCCCACTCTCTTCCAGAGTCTTCGGTGCGAATGAGGACGCTGGCAGCGTCAGGAAATTCCAGCGCCAAAGGGATTGTCAGGGAATCACCAAATTCTTTGGTCAAATCCGATCCCGCTTGAACTCCGGGAAGTGTGTTGAGATCGAGGGTCAACTTCGCCGGAGATGCTCCCGGAGAAACGCGGTGGTTCATGGCATCCAATGGGCTGGCCAGAGGGTCTGGATCTTGGGTCGTTGCCTCAAGGAGCTGGTGTTCCAGATTGGCAATGGCTGCTGCGTGGCTTTGGCATGAGTTCTGGACTGCTTCGAGAGCATCTTGTCGAAGCTTCTGCAACCCATTGGCTTCTTGTTCTTGTCGTTGGTGCAAGTCCGCCCGCTGCTTCAGATGATCCAGACCCAAACGATCATTGAGGGATTCCAGTTCTTGTTCGCGACGGGCCTGACACTCCTGCAGCGCATCGGCGAAATCTTTCTGGTCCAAGTCCCGTTGTTTTTTGAACTTGGCTTGGGATTCGGCCAATTGGGTCTCGAGTTTCTCTACCCGCGGGTCGTATTTTTCAGAAGCACTTTTGATTTCTTGGTCCCGGGTGCTGATCAGGATTTGAGCTTCCTCGTCTCGAAGCTTCCCCGCGGCATCCAGGTCCCGTTCTTCCAAGTGTTCCAGATGCTGCTGGGTTGTGGCAGCGAGCCTTTGAAGTTCCTGTGCGTGCTTGTTTTTTGCTCCCCAAGCCGCAGCGATCATGGTGAGCCCCAAACCAAAGCCCACGGCGGTTGAGACTTCCAAAGAACCTGACACGACGCCAGTTCCGATTCCGATGGATGTAAAAATCATGACCGAGATGGCCGGAGCCACCCCACTCAGGAGTCGGAGCGCCTTGCTGGAATCCGCCAGACGCACCAGCTCTTGAAACTGTTGCACGAAGGTCTCGAGTGATTCTGGGCACTCGGTCTCCTCTGGGGGAGTTCCGCTTCCCCAGATTCGACGAATTTTGCTGCCAAGTTCCTCTTCTTGTTTTTTTAGAGCACGGCACTGGTTGCGGATGGTGGAAGCGGTCAAGGCAAATTTTTCATTGGGCTTGTCTTCCGAGGACTCAAACACCGTTTCGGCAAGCCAAATCTGTTCTTGCTTGGCTTCAAGCAATGCTGCTTTCTGCTTTTGGGCGTCCTGAAGAGATTGGGTGGCTTCTTTTTTGAGGGATTCATGCTTCTTTCGGTAGGTTCGCTCCAATTCAGCACGCCGCTGCCGGTACTCCATCTCAATGGCTTGAACCTTTTGTTCTTTGGCTTCCTTCTGATTCTCGTGTTGCGTTCGACGTTCGTCGGAGTGTGTGACTTCCAGTGCTGCAACTTTTCGATCAAATCGTGCTTGTGATTCGGGACCCACCGATGCAGCTTCTTCGTCTGCCTTACGAAGACGGCGAAGGATTTCAACCGTGGCTTCTCGAAGATTCACCAGCTCGACTCCTCTTGGCATTCGGACATGGCTTTTCGAATAAGGGCATCCATTCGCTCGAAGGCCTCTAGGGTGCGAGAGAGTTCTTGATCGATGGGCTCGATTCCGGTCTTGGTTATGGAGCGTGAAACTTCATCGTCCCAGCGGGTCAGCAGGTCTTGCCAAGTTCGCTTCAGCTCCTTGGTGGCAGCTTCGGCTCTGGTGCGGGCGGCCGGAAGACTCATGTGGTGCGATCCTCATGCGAAGGAGACTTCGGGGCCAACGTGGCCAAATACGCAGCCAAAGCATCGCGGCGATTTTTAAGGTCGGCTTCCAGTGATGGAAAAATGGAATCCACCCGGAACGCCAGTTGACTGGTTGCCGCGGTGAACAGAGATCGTTCCTGCTGCAATCGATGGCTCCATCTTTTGAGCGCTTCTCGCTGTCGGACCAATTCGTCGATTTTCTTTGTGGCCCGCTGCACCCGCTTTCGTTCGGTGTCGGCGCTGGTGCCCATACTTGATTGCATCATTTCGGCTCTGGTTAAGTCAGCTTTGGCGTTCTCCAATTCTCTTTTGGTGCGCTGCATCTGGGAAGCCAATTCCTGGGGCCTTTGTTGTTCCAGCCAATTGGCAAATCGAGCAACTTCTGCTTGAGCTTCGATCAGTCCTTGTTGAATTTCCTCGCGGTACGCAACCAGAGCCCACTGGGCTTTTTCGAGTGTGGTGACATCCCGAACGTTCGCCGATGGTCCTTGTCCTGCCATCAACGCTGCTTCAAGTACTCTTCGATGCGTTCGGCCTTGCGCAACAGGAACGGGGCGTGCACCTCGGATGCTTCCCGAAACCGACCAAGCGAGCGGAGGGCTTCTTCAAATTCAGCGGTGAACTTGGTTTGCTCCTGGTCTCGCCAACTCTGCGCGAGGGTCTGCATTCGTGTTTGCAGAATCCGCATGTGGTTGTCCAGATCTTGATTGAAGCGACGAAGGTCATTGGCGAATTGCCGAAGCTCGGCGGGATCTACAACTGCTTTTGCCATCAGACACTCCTTTCAACCCAATCCAAGATCGATGAGATCCAGAGTTCACGGGTACAATCTCACTTCAAAGTGACGGTCAAACCAACCACCAATGTATCGCTGACCCCAGTGTGGGTCATCTTTGCCATCACAATTGCTGGTTCCTCCTCCACCGGGCTCTTTTGGAATGCGTTGGGGTTCATTGCCAAGCATGCGTATGGATTTTCTCGGATCGAAAATCTGACCCTGTACCTCGCCATGGGTTTGGTCTACGCCGCTTCAGCTTGGAAAGCCGGGTCCGTCGGAAAAATTGTCGGTTGGTCCGATCGGGGGGGCGTTGTTTGGTGTCTTTTGGGAATGGCCGTCGGTCTGGCTGTTCCTGGCATTTTGCCCTCCAAAATGAGTTTGTGGATCGCAGGGATTTGGGTCTCGGGTCTCTCCGCGTTGTTGTGGCCCGTGGTGCATGCTTATCTGGCCGGTGGTCGTCCCCCGGACAAAGTGGCCAAAGTTCAGGGGGTCTTCAACCTGATTTGGATGACATCGGTCACGATCCCGATGTTCATTCTTCCCCCATTTTTGGACACCGGAGCCCGTGGTGTATTTCTGGTCTCGGCCTGCACCCTCTTCATGGTTCTCCCTCTGGCATTTTGGCTCCCATGCGTGACGCCGAGTGCTTTTGTTGATCCCTCTGGAGCCTGTGGTTCTGCCGGTCACCCAGAATGGCAGGCCTTGCTGGTTCGATCCCGCCGCTGGCTGGTCGTGACCTACCTCTTCATGAGCGCGTTTCCTCCGCTTCTGCCCTACGCGTTCGAAGCCTCCGGTATCGCGTCAACTTTGGAAACCCCATTGACCGGAACTTGGATGGTGGTTCGTGTTGTCTTTGTGGCGTTCCTTTGGCGAACCACCTTTTGGCAGGGTCACCGACCATTTTTGATTGGTGCAGGTTTGGCAGGCACCTTGGGGTTTGGTTTGGCTTTGGGGGCTGGATTCTTGCCAGGTCCGCCTTTGCCTTGGATGTTCTTCGGATTCATTCTGTTTGGTCTTGGGGCTGGGGCGAGTTACCACGCGGCCTTGGCCTATGGCATGGTGGTTGGTGAAGCGGAAGTTGATGCGGGGGGGACTTTTGAAGCCATGATTGGTTTGGGCTACGCGGGAGGGCCTGCTGCTGGATTGCTGGGGGTTCCGGTGGCGGCGCTGTTGGGAATCTCGCCTGGCGTGGCCGCCACGGTTTTATTGGCCGGGCCTGCTTTGATGCTGCCTTGGCTTCGGGTTTCAGAGAATTCCGTCGAAGCTTCTTGATTCCCAGAACAAATTCAACCGATTACTTCTCTTGGTTGGAGTTTATTGATCATGTTCCACATTGAATCCTGTCACTGTCCTGCGTTCCTCCCCGATGTTGCGGTGGGGAAGGGGCCGAGGTATCAGGCAGGAGCCATTGTTTGGCAACGTACCCCGGTGGGGGTTCAGGTCCTGTTGGTTGAACGCTCCAGTGGGAAAGGCTGGGGCATTCCCAAGGGTGGCATTGAGTCTGGAGAGAGCTCTCAAGTCGCGGCTTTGCGTGAAGCTTGGGAAGAAGCCGGCGTCGAGCCCAAGTCTTTGATTCAAGACCTCGGCGAGATGCGGTACGTCAAACGAAACCGGGATCAAGTGGTTCAACTCCATGCGGTGGAAGCCCAAAGGTTGTTCAACGAGTGGCCGGAAGCCCTTCTGCGACGCCGAGCTTGGTTCTCTTTGGAGGATGCCATTCGGGAGGTCGATCGGTTCTTGGGTCTGGAACGAGCGCTCCGATCCCTTCAGCCTGTGACGAACTTTAAGTTGGTCGCTTGACAATGATGCCCAAACGGGGGGTCCCCACCCGAACGCACCAGAGATGAATTTTATTGGGGCCGTCACCTCTCAGTGACGCCGCGGCTTGATCAGGATCGACCGCTCGACCCCGAGTGTGCACGACCACTTCGCCTCCATCACGACTCCGAATGGCCGCCTTGAGTTTCTTCTCACGCCAAGGCAGAACTTCCTCCACTTCCCACACTTCGAGTCCGGTTTCTTTGGGAAGCGTGTCGGCGGTGAGGAGCCCTAGACCAGGGCACACACTTTCCAAGGATGAACATGACCGGGCGTAGGTCCATTGCAATCCCGACCGTTCCAACAAAGGATCGGCCCGGATCAAATAGGCACCGAAATGGCCTCGATGGGTCAAGTCGGGGGTAGGCACACCGCGGAACATCCATCCGTCATCGAGGCGAACCACGGATCGTTCGTCGCTCGGGGGGTCTCCCCACCAGGCCAAGCATTGCGTCAGGCGGCCTTTTTCGGACAGCCATTCCAGATGACACGACTCGAGGTCTGGTTCGTCAGGATCGGTGCCTGGTGAGAGTTTGTACACTCCTTGGGCCACGCTGGTTTGGAGCTCTCGAAGCACCGCGGGATCGGGGAGAAGATCTTGCCACTGGTGACGCCGTTTTCCCGATGCGTCACGCCGGGGGGGATCAAGGTGGACAAAGGAACCATCGTCCACATGGTTCCGAATGTCCTGTTCGGTGAATGCACATCCCGTGTTGTGGGCGGCGCAACGAACCCGGAACGGATCATGGTCGATGGCATGCGCTTCAAGACCCGCCCGGTGAAACGCGGCGGTATCCCCACCAATGCCACACATCAAATCGGTGACTCGGATCACGCCGCGTTTTCGCAGTTGATTGGCCTTGTATGTGGCCGCCAAGGCTGATGATGCCTGTTCCGCTCCGGAACGATCTGCGATCCATCCCGAGGCTTCGGGCCACTTGAGGACCAGCCGTCTTCGGGCTTCGCAAAGCTCAAGAGCAATATGGACCAATTCGGCCCCAAATTCATTCCGCCAGCGTTCCAAGAGGGCAGGAGTTCGACTTTTCTCCGCTGCGACCCGGTCCAGCAACGTGCCGGATGCCGCCACGGCCTGCCAAGTGTCAAAATCATGATGCGAACCTGCGTCGTTCATGGTCGTAGTTTGCCTCAAGTGATGGTTTCGTGGGAGAATGATGATTTGGAGGTTGCCATGTCCAGCACCATGACTTCGGCCGAGATCGAACAACTGTCCGTGGAGATCCATCGGGTCTCGCCCGCATTTATCCGCCTGCGCGAGCACCTCGCCTCGGTCATTGTGGGTCAGCAAGAGATGCTCGACGGCTTGTTGGTGGCGTTGCTCGCCGACGGCCATGTGCTGCTTGAAGGGTTGCCCGGCCTCGCGAAAACCACGGCGGTGTCCACATTGGCTCAAGGCTTTGATGCTTCATTTCAACGGATTCAGTTCACCCCGGATCTGTTGCCCGCGGATGTGGTCGGTACTTTGGTCTATGAGCCCGCGGAGAAGACCTTTGCGGTTCGCAAGGGACCAGTTTTTGCCCATTTGGTGTTGGCAGACGAAATCAATCGGGCCCCAGCAAAAGTGCAGAGCGCCCTTTTGGAAGCCATGCAGGAGCGTCAAGTCACCATCGGGACGGAAACCCACCCTTTGCCTCAACCCTTCTTGGTGTTGGCGACCCAGAATCCAATTGAACAAGAGGGGACCTATCCCCTGCCCGAAGCCCAAACCGACCGGTTCTTGTTGAAGATTCTTTTGTCACCTCCTTCGGTCGAAGAGGAACGTGAAATATTGGATCGAGCGATGGGGCAGGCCAATCGTCTGGTCTCCACGACATCGGCGATGTTGGAGCCCGATGCTGTGGTCGAGGCACGTTCGGTCACGCGTCAGATTTATTGTGATCCTCGACTGCGCGATTACGCCGTCAGCATTGTGCAAGCCACTCGTTCTCCCAGCCAATTTGGTTTGGCCATGGACGACTTGGTGGAGATCGGGGCTTCACCCCGTGCCACAATTGGTCTGGTGGCGGCCGCTCAGGCCAAGGCCTTCTTGGATGGACGTGGATACTGCGTCCCACAAGATTTCAAATCGATCGCGCCCGCAGTCTTGCGTCACCGAATTCGGGCCAGCTTTGAGGCCGAAGCGGAAGGTCTTGATGTGGAAGCCATCATTGAACGGCTGCTTGGACATCTGCCGGTCCCGTGACGCCAGAGACCGCCGAATTGATTCGTCGGGTTCGTCGGCTCGACCTTCGAGCCCGTCGTGCTGCCCGCACTGGTTTGGCCGGGGCATGGCGCAGTGTGCACCGAGGTCGAGGGATGGCCTTCGAGGAGGTGCGACCCTACACCCCTGGTGATGAAGTCCGGTTTATTGATTGGAATGTCACCGCCCGGGCTGGTGATCCCCACGTGAAGGTCTTCCAAGAAGAGCGGGAACTCCGCCTTTTGATTTTGCTTGACAACAGTGCCAGTCAGTCGTTTACGGGGGATGCGCATGCCAAAATTCGAACCGGCGCGCATGCTGCAGTTGCATTGGCCGCCGCCGCGACTCGCGGTGGTGATCGGGCGGGCCTGTTGACTTTTGATGAGAAGGTTCGGACCCGAATTCCTTTGCGGAGTGGTGCAAGCCATTTGCTTCGCCTGGCTCGCGCTGCCCTGTCGTGCCAAGGTGACGGACTTGGCACTGACTTGATCCCGCCCATCGAGGAGTCCACGCGCACCATGGCGGGTGGTGGCATTGTGGCAATTTGTTCTGATTTCCAATGCAACGGCTGGTCAGAAGCATTGCGTCAATTGGGACATCGTTGTGAGGTGTTGTTGATTCCCATCATGGATCCGGCCGAAATGACGCCCCCTCCGGTGGGGTTGGTGAGGGTCGGAGACCCTGAAAGTGGGGACTCGCAGTTGATCGACATGTCCTCATCGGGAGTGCAGGAGGCGTGGGAATCCGCCGTGTTTGAACGCCAACAGGATCTGCTCGCCATCGCCCGATCAATCGGTGGCGATGTGTTGCCGCTTCGTACAGATCAAGATGCCATCGATGCGATAGAACGTTATTACCAACGCCGAGCCCGAGGAAGCAAAGCGTGAAAATTCGTTTTGGGCTGCTTTCGTCCCTTTTGATGGTTGGTGCTTGTTCGAAAGAAGTACCGGAGGCGGTCATTGTTTCTTTGGATGGCAAAGGTTTAGAAGCGGTGGTCCAACCTGGAAGGCCGCAAGTGGGCGATTTCTTTGTCGTCCAACTTCCTGAACAAGCCAAAGACTGGTCATTGTTGGTGCCGGAGGGTGTCGAACAAGCCACTTTGGACAACGGTGATTTGCGCCTTCGAACGTTCACTGCAGGTGGGCTGGTTCTCGCTTTCGAGGATCGCCCGGAACAGTTGAACTTGATGGTTGGTTCATCCCTGCCCGAGGATGACCGTCCGGACGCCATCGAAGGGGTGGTTGGCTTGCCTCCCACCATTCAGGAACAATTGGTGGAGTTTGTTTCCAGAACTTGGATCGCAGCGACGGGGCTTGTGGTTCTGTTGGTGGCGTGGATTTTTTGGCGTTCTAGGCGCCAGAGGTTGGGGTTGGGCACGGGGCCACAAACTTCACCCGCTGACCGAGCCCGGGCCGCGGTGAACGAGCTGGCATCTCAACTTCCCGAAAACGAAGTTGAAGCGATTGCCTTCCTCTCCGAACTCTCCGATGTCATTCGAACGTATCTTGAGGAAGCGTTGCAGTCCCCAGCCTCTCGTTCCACAACACAGGAATATCTCGCGGATGCCATGCGTTCCTTGCCGGTGGCGACCCGAGGACCCCTCGAACAACTCCTTCGTGCATCCGATCGAGCTAAATTTGCTCGGACGGCCATGCCGGCGTACGCCCGTGGCGTTCTCGAGCAAGCGAGCAAAATCATTGACCTCACGGCACCCGCGCTTGATTCCGAGGGTGCCGCATGAGACAAGAACTCTTTGACGGTTTGCATGTGTGGTGGCTTCCGGTTGGGCTGCTGATTGCCTTGTCGTCAGCGTGGTGGTCGTCTCGACGACATCAGCACACCAACTGGTCGGGCGTCCCCACGGGATTGCCACGTTCTTGGCGACAAAGGACCCGCTGGGTTCCACGTTCGTTGGGATGGCTGGCGCTGATTCTTTTGCTGTTTGGGCTTGCGGGACCGCGAGGAGTTCGCGAACACCGCGAGGTGACCGGGGAAGGACTGGCCATCACGTTGTGTGTTGATCGATCTGGCTCCATGCTCGCGCTGGATTTGGCCGACTCCGTGATCCGGCGGAGCCGGTTGGATGTGGTCAAAGATGTGGTCGATCGATTTATTCGAGGAGACGCCACCATGGCAGGTCGTCAGGGTGACCTGCTTTCTGTTGTCCAGTTTGGTACCCATGCAGACGAAGTCACGCCTCCAACGTTCGACCATGAGTACGTGGCGGAGGCAGTGGCAGGTTTGGAGGTTTCTCCCTTGGAGTCTGAACGGGCCACGGCCATTGGTGATGCTTTGGGTCTTGCGGTCGAGCGATTGGACGCCCTTCGTGCCCAGGACGTCAATCAGACCATTGTGGATCAAATCATCATTTTGTTGACCGATGGAGAGAGCAATGCCGGGGTTCTCTCGCCTTTGGAAGCTGCAGAACTGGCCCGAGCATTGGGTGTCAGGGTGTACACGATTGGTGCTGGGACAGCATCCGCAACGGCTCCGATCCCAACAACCGATCCCTTTACCGGCCGCCAAAGGATTCAAAACATGCCGGTGTCTCTGGACATGAAGACACTGAAAGCCATCGCTGAGCAAACCGGAGGCCAAGCTTTTCGTGCCACCGATCAGAATTCTCTTGTTGAGATTTACGCAGAGATTGATGCCTTGGAACGCACGGAGTACCAAGAGACCCGGTGGGAAGAGGTGCGGGACGACGGCCCACTGGTTTTGGGCTTGGGCTTGATGGTTGGCGTGTTTGCTCGACTTCTTGGTGCGCTGTTCTGGCCGGAGGTTGCGTCATGATCGGATTGGTCTGGCACAACGCCTCGTGGTTGCCCCTGTTTGGCGGTTTGCTTGGGGTGGCTGGCGTTGTCTTCATCCTTGGTTGGCGTTTGCGTCGGAACCAACGGTCTTTGTTGCCTGGGGTTTTTGCAAACACTCGTTCGATTCGCCCGCTTTTTACGTTCCTCGGCTCGTTCTTGGTGGGTATTGCCATTCTCGATCCACGGTGGTCCAGCGAGACCATCGAGCTTCCCTTTCGGGGACGCAATGTGGTGGTTCTTTTGGATGCTTCGCGGTCGATGCGTTGTCAGGATGCGGCCCCGGATCGACTGCAGGTGGCCAAAACCCTTTTGGGTGAACTGGCGGAATCAGCGGTCGGTGATCGGTTTGGTTTGATTGCATTTGCGGGAACCCCTGTTCCCAAATGCCCTCCCACAGCAGATCCCCGGGCTTTTCGGCGTGCTCTGCGTCAAATTGATCCCCAGCGCATGCCGATTGGAGGATCACTTCCCGGAGATGCCCTGCGTGAAGCGGCCGCTTTCTTGTCGGAGGATCGTGAGGACAGCTTGGTTCTTTTGGTCAGTGACGGTGATGACATGGGGTCTTGGCCGGTCGAGGCGGCCCGTGGACTTGGGGTACCAGTGGTCACCATTTCATTGGGCGATGCGGAACAAGGGGCACGTATTCCAGATGATGAGGGTGGCTGGGTGGTTTACGATGACTCTGAAGTGTGGTCTGTTCGCGATGACAAGCAACTGATAGAGATGTCGCAAGCAACGGGTGGCATACATGTGCCTTTGGGAACATCCGTGGTGAACGCGCGAGCGCTGTGGCGTCAGCGTTTGGCCCCCTTGGTGGGCGGTTCAGAATCGGTTCAAGAGATCACCAAGGATCGTCCAGAATGGCGTTGGTTTGCGGTTCCTGGTGTGTTGCTGCTTGGATTGGGTGCCGTGGGAAGGCCAAGGATCGCCTGATGCGTGGTGTTCTCTTGTTGGCATTGTTGGCTCAAGTCGCCGAATCCCCGGGCACGGATGAGCGGGCAAAAATTCAGGCGCTTCGGGCAGAAGACCCGGCCAGCGGTCGACTCGCATTTGCTGAGGGTCAGTTGGCGTTGGAGTCGGGTCAAATCTCAGACGCCATGTCTGCTTTCAGTGATGCTGTCGAATTGCTGGAAGCCCCAAAAGACTTGGCGCGGGCGCACCACGCTGTCGCGGTGGCCCAGCACCAAGCGGCCATCGCTCAGGTCAATCAAAACCCAACGTCGGCGAAAGAGATGATCGCTTCGGCCATCGCCCACTATGCGCAAGCTTTGGAGCACGACCCCAAACTTGAGCCCGCGCGACGCAATGGTGAACGGGCCGCCCAATTTGCCTCGAGGATCCCCCCTCCACCTCCCGAGTCGTCTGGAGAGGAAGGTGAAGACCAAGATGGATCGTCTGATTCAACAGAAACACCAAGCGGTGATCCCTCTGATGGGTCCCCGACTTCAGAAAAAATGAATCCCGGAGAGGGGGAATCCGACGAACAAAGCCCAGATGCTTCTCCCCAAGATTCACCTTCAACAACGGAGTCAAGTTCTCAATCTTCCAGCAGCACAACAGAATCTCTCTCCCCAGACGAAGCACGCCGCATGCTGCAAGAAATTCGAGATCGAGCAGATGAACGCGAGGAAGAACTGAGCGCTCGGCAGTCCAGATCGAGATTGGTGGAGCGCGATTGGTGATGTTGCTGCCGCTTTTTGTGTTGCTGACCAGTGTGCCTGACATCGATTGGGTGGTTTCCCCCTCTGTCGCGGACGCAGGCATTCCATTTGAAATTCAAGTTCGTCTTCAAGGGGAAGGTCGGTCTGCTCCGGATCTCGATGTTCCCACACCAGAGGTTCTTGGTCTTGAAATGCTGGAAGGTCCTGATGTCCGGTCTGGTTCCAACCTCAGTATTGTCAACGGGAGGACCTCCGCCGCTTGGACACGAACATTCACTTGGACGGTGGTTGCGGATTCTCCTGGCCTCTACCAGTTGCCAGAAATCGTCTTCACTGGATCGGAACTTGATTTCAGGGTCAACCCCGGATCTGTTGTGGTGCGTGAGCTGGAGCCGAGCCGCGACGTTTTTGTGGAGCTTCGCTGTTCCAACCTCACGCCCTGGATCGATCAGATTGTCGACTTGGAGCTGACGGTCTTGTTTCGGCCATTCCAAGATGAAGACTTGGGGACCCGTATTGGCAGTCAAGATCTGGTTCAACTGATTGACTGGAATCGCAGTGCCTTGGGCCCCTTCTCCAATATTCTCGATGATCAGGATCGACGTCGGGGCCAATTTGTGCGGGGTCGAGGCGAGCAACAAGGGTGGGAAGGGTTCCGTTGGACCGTTTCCAAACGCTTTCGATCGGCTGGCGACGCTGTTTTGGAACCGGTCAGGCTCATTGGAACCTACCCCGTGTCTTTGGTTCGAAGAAACACGGTCTTTGGTTCCAGTATTCAGATCGCAAAGCGTCGTCCAGTTCGTGTGGACACAAATCCATTGGAATTTCAGGTCCGCCCTCCGCCTCAAGATGGGAAGCCGGAAGACTGGGTGGGTGCGGTTGGTCGATTCTCGCTGTCCACATCGCTGGACCGTGTGTCACTTGGTGTTGGAGAACCGGTGACGCTGACCATGCGGGTGGAAGATCTCGATGGGAATGCGGATCTCGCCCGCTTGCCGGATCCCCCAATTGAACAACAACTCCAAGATGCAGGTTGGCAGCTGTCGCCAGATCCCGCACCCGGCAAAGTTGAGGGTCAGGTTCGGACCATCCGTCGGAGCATTCGTCCCACCGAACGCGCCGACAAATTGCCCCGTTTGCGCTTGCCGTACTTCGATGCCGAAAGCAGTGAGTGGGGGGTCACGGTGGCAGAGGCCATTCCAGTCCAAGTGACCGCGGTGAGTCAGTTGGACATTCAGACACTCCCCACGCCTTTGTTGGAAGCTCCCCAAGCCACTCTTGAAGTTGGCCCTGAAACATGGCCCGGTCTTGCTGAGATCACCCCGGTTCCCCAAGTGACCGCAGGTCCATTGGTGGGTGGATTGGGGTTGGGTCTTGTGCTCGCTGGGGTGTTGCGATGGTCCCCGTTGCTCTTTTTACGTCGCGGGTTGAGTCATAATCGCAAGCTCGATCTTCTTCTGCGCGAACTCAAGCGGGCCCAAGGCCACATTCAGGTCGGGCAGGCCGCGCGAGCTTACTTGTCTGCGTGGTCAAATCACGCTTCGGACCCGATTGTGGTTCTGCGGAAGAGTGATCCTCAGCTTGCGGATGAGCTTCAAGAGGCCTTTGTCGCTTTGGATCGCGCGGATTTTGGTGGCGGTTCAATCGATGCCGGTGTGCGAATCATTGACTTGCTGCGGCGTCTCCCAGGGAGAAAATCCTGATGCTTTCACTTTGGATGACCTTGCTGTGCTCGGTTGATTCCGGGGAGGCTTTGTTTGAGAAAGCCATGTCTCTGGAGTCAACCCAATCCCAGGTTGCTTTCATCGAAGCCGCAGAGTCTTTTGTGCACGACGCAGCAACCAATGCCGATCCCAATGTGGCGTTTAATGCCGGTTTGGCTTGGGCAAGAGCTGGCGACCGACCCCAGGCAAAGCAAATGCTTCTGTATGCCGTGGCTCGAGGAGCGACGCCAGAGGCATGGAGGGCGTTGCAGTTGGTTCGAGATGAAGATGGCCTCGATGCCTTTCAGGGACCGATGCCCTGGTTCGCACCTTTGGCTCGTCTTGGGGTGGTGATTTCGACCCTGTTGCCTGCGCCCGCCGTGGTTGCGGGAGGGATGTTGACGCTGTCAGGGCTGTTGTGGGGGTTGCGACGTTCCGATCTTGCTTTGCTTTCTTTGGCGGCGGCCTTTGTGCTGGTGGTCCCACTCTTCAGTCGTTCTCTGCCCATTGCAGGGGCGGTCGCAGCCGCAGAACTCGTCCCATTGGAAGGCCCGGGGGATGGTTACGTGTCCACCAGCGCGACCTTAAAACCTGGTGATGAAATCAAAGTGATCCGCAACGCAGGTCAGTGGTTCGAGATTGCTCTTCCAGGGGCCGACTGGCGGCGGGGCTGGGTCCGTCGTGCTGACATACTCTTCCCCCAGGATGCTCTTGCCCCATGATGCGAGAACCCGGCATCCCAGATCATTTGACTCCGCTGAAGATGGCCTGTCCCCAGCGTTTGGATGGGCGATGGCGAAGCGACCAACACGATGATGGATACCGAGGTGGAGGCAACGCCCGACAAGAAGTCGAAACTGTTTTCCACCGGGCGTGCCAAGTGGACGAATTGTTTCAGAACCACATCTCTGTGGTGGCGGAACTGGGCTTTGGTGCAGGCTTGTCGATCCTGGAGACCATCCAGAGATTTCGACAAGTTGCTTCGCCTCACGCTCGTTTGTGCCTGATTTCTTTGGAACAATTTCCAATCGATCCCAATGTCTTGAAAGAGATGTTGATGCATGATGGGGCCGCCCCAGACCTGGTCTCGGCGTTGATTGACCAGTGGCCCATTCATGTTGGAGGTTGGCACCGTTTGTCTTTTCTTGAGGGGCGAGTGCACTTGACCCTCGGACTGGGCGATGCCGCTGATCTCTTGCCGACGATGAATTTCAAGGCTGATGCATGGTTCTTGGACGGATTCTCTCCGGCCAAGAATCCAGATTTGTGGACGCCCAAAGTATTGAAAATGGTCACCGATCGGTCTGCCTCGGGCGCTCGATTGGGGACGTGGTGCTCGGCTGGTGATGTACGTCGCACGCTCACGGAGTTGGGGTGGGCGGTTGAACGGGTCCCCGGACACGCCACCAAACGTCACCGCTTGGAGGCGCGTCGTTCTGGTACCACGCCGAATCGCCCTTCACCGGGAAAGATCCACATTGGTGGAGCAGGATTTGCTGGTGCAGGTGCAGCGCGGGCCTTTGCTGAGCGCGGGTGGTCTGTCACGGTCTTCGATACCAAAGGGCCTGCCACGGGCGCTTCGGGAAATCCAAGAAGCCTTGTGCAGCCTCGCTTGGCCAAAGGCTTGGACGCGGCTAGTCACCTGCATTTGCACGCGGCTCTTTTTGCGGCACGGCAGATGGATCAGTTGGGGGTGCCGACAAGAGACGGTGCCCTGCATCTCAAAGTCGGCCATCACGGCGCGAAAGTAGAAGCTGCGTTGGGTCACGCGGGAATGCCGGATGCTTTGATTCGCGCGGTTGATGAGGATGAGGCGTCCATTTTGGCCGGTTTTCGTGTGGGTTCGGGCGCTTGGTTTGCTTCTGCTCGATCTGTTTCGGGACCCGAGTATGTCGCGGCCCTCCTCGATCACGACAACATCGAGGTTCGACCAGACGAAACCATGATGACGCGGTTGGAAGAGACGCCAGTGGTGTGGTGCACAGGTTCGAACGCTGTGGATGCACTGGGCTTGAGCGGACTGCATCGGATTCGCGGACAACTGGAGTTCTTGACGCCAATCGCTGGGTTGAACCACGCCATTTGCTTTGGTCATTATTTGCTGCCGGGTGAAAAAACTCTTGTCCTCGGCGCGAGCTACGACCACGGCGATTCTGATCCCGAGGTTCGGGAGGATACGGCGCAGATGTCTCTCGAACTGGCCCGAGCCGCATTGCCTGGTGTGTCGATGCACCGCACCGGAGGACGGACAAGTTTTCGGCTTGCGTCGCGGGATCGGTTGCCTTTGCTTGGTCCTGATCCCCAAGGACGTTTTTGGTGCAGTTTGGCCCACGGTTCCCGAGGCGCTTCGACCGGACCATTTCTGGGAGCTTTTTTGGCCGATTGCATGGAGGGGGTGCCGGGGGTTTTGCCTTCTGTTTACGTTGATCGGCTTCGAGTCGGTCGATTCAAGTCGTAATTCTGCGAAGAATCCGGACCTGAAGTTTGGCTCAGCTTTCCTTTGAGGTCAAAATGAGTCTGTGATGCCATCGTGGTTCCTTGCTTATTTCCTGTGCAATGTTGATTGGATCCGGTACCAGCCGGAGCCCGTCGGAACATTGCTTCCGGCCCGTGTGGAGCGGGACGTCCCGGCCATGGATGCCCTCGGCACCCTGTGTCTGCCGAACGAGCCCAGAGCGGGAGACGCCATGGTCTCTGGATTTTCCGGAGAGTGGCAGCGTTGGTTGAGAGGCCCCAAGAGGTCGTACCTGTTGGAGTCTGGATTCCGTCGAAATGGTCTCGATGAGATTGTGGTTTTGCTCTCGGCCGACGATGGGGTTTTGGAAATTCGAAGCGGCGAATATGCCCATCACAAGATATTTCAGCAGTCCATCTTGCTTCAGGTGGCAGGAGTCACCATTCAGGATTGCCTTCAGGGCAGCCGTCCCGGACACGCTTTTGTGCCAAAATCGTGTGTCGTTCTTCCCGGTTGCGTGGTCACAATGTGTGAACGGATGTTGGATGTCGACCCTGGACCCGAAGTGGATTGGCAATCCGAAGGATTAAGTCTGGTCGCACTCCAAGAAGACGAATTTGGCCAATGGCATTGGGAACACCTGTACGACGGTCCCCGGCTGGGTGGGGATGCCCGAGCCCTAGGGACTCCACGGGGTGGACCGTGGTGCATGTCTTCGTATTTCCCCGAAGTGCAAAGCGGCAACGATCTGGCGGGACCTGATTTCACCAAAGCATGGATTCCGTTTGTTGATTACACGAGCCAGCCAGATCCCCATGGTGGCCAGTGCTTTTTGGTTCAAGCCCGCAGAGAATCCAGAGGGGATGCTTGGTCGTTTGGGGACACGATCATGGTTCGAGAACTCCTTGGAGACATGCACTTTCACAGCGCAGGGTGGACTCCGCATGGCTTGCTTCTCAGTATCGGTGACACTGCTGAGCACAATGCGGTGGAATGGCTCCGCTGTGATGATTGGGACCGGTACAACGAGCCCGACCAGTGGACGGTGGAACGTGTGCAAGGTGAAGTGAGGTCTGAACTTGGTTCTGCTCCGGCCTTCCAATTTTGGGGCGTTGCACCCGGAGCCAACACCGACGCTCTTCTGTTGGGCGGTGATGTCAATGAAGGCGCGGTGTATGAGGCGACCTTGCACAATGAGACACCACCGACTTTTCGACGGTTGGCCGGGACGCATCCCGGAGGGGGGAGCAATCTGACGCATGTGGTTGGCGTCATCCGCAGACCTGCACCCGAAGTCTCCACCAATGTTGTTTTGCGGAGCTTCAACCCCGCCGACTGGACGGGAACTTTTGGCCGCATCTTCGCTTCAGAGGATGCGGTTCATTTCTCGAATTTGGGTCAATTCCCAGATGGCTGGTCGCCAAAATCCCACGTGACCGTTCGGCCGTCTTTGGGAACGATTCTTGCGGTTCCTTGGTCATCGGACTCGGTCGAGGAGGGTGGACTCCGGGCCCTGTCCGGATGGCGCGTGTCCCGCCAACCCACCCGAGGTATCCGGGCCGAACCAGGGGTTTTCAATTTGTCAGGGCCAACCTCTTGCACATGGCCGCTTTTGTCACCGGGTGATCAGGTTGATGTGGAAATTGGTCTGTCGAACGACGGTTCAATCGATTTTTCAGATGGCCTCTCCGTACTGCCAGTGACACCTGGTCCTGTGCTCCGTCTGCGCAGACAAGCGGGAAATTCCTCACCGAAGCTTATTTCTTTCGGACTCCTACGCGATGGACAAACATTGCCCGCTGGAACCTACGCGATGCGATGCATGGTTCAATCCATTGGCGCGGATCCCTTGGCCATCAGATGGTCCGTTCGCGGCCAGCAGGATGTGCTGGAGGTGGTGCAGCGCCGATTGACGTGTGCGGATGGATGGCGAACGGTCGTTCTTCCGGTCAAAATTGAATCCATGGATGCTGAAACCACCCTGAGGGTTGTGGTTGGTGACATGAGGGCGGGTCGAGGCCTGGTCGACCTCATTGTTGCCCCAGAGCAGTTGGTCGCTTCTGACGCTCCCGGGGTGGTCTCCGCGGATGTCATGGAGTTTTCAACTTCTGGAGAAAAGGTGACCCAATCCCTTGGAAAGAATTTGACCAAGAGTCTGACGGTGGTTGAACTTGGAATTCCTAGTGGTGGACTGGACGTGTTCCTGCGTGAACTGGGTTGGAAGTATGGCATTGGATCGTTCCAAAATGACTTCGGGGAGTCTCTCAATGTGCAATGGGATCTTTTGGCCGGGCGGGTCGAGTTGACTCAAATCACCCAAGGCTTTCGGTTCCCATTGCTGGGCACTTTGGATGGACACTATTGGGCCCGAGAAAGTGTCTTGCACTTGGTCCTCAAACAATCTCCACGAGGTCTCAATTTTTCGGTGTTGGCCGGGGGGACTACGGTGGCCCGAGGGGAGTGGCTCAGCGGGTTGGCACCCAGATCGCCACTGAACCAATTTGAGTTGATGCCAGACCTGCCGGTGGATCTTCGGGCGGCCGCGGTTTTCCCGATTCACACCCCCGTGGCGGAGGCCATCTCTTGGCTCGTTCCAGCAGGTTCCCATGACAGTCTGCTCCCGACTGGGGTATCCTTTAATCATGATTCCATGTCCGATTCTTTGCCTGCCGCTGGTCCTTCCCGCCGCTGATTCCATCGAGGATCTTTATGCCCGCTTCGGCGCTGGATTTTCGACGTCATCGCCAGCCGACTTCACCCTGACCGGCGCCAATGAATCGGTTTTGATTCGTCAAATTTTGCAGACCTTCGAACCCTCCTTGGAGTTTGATGGCTGGAATTTTCAATTTGCTCTGGGTGAAAAGCTCACAGAAAACATCGCTTTTGAGTGGGAAGTCCAGTCGCTCCAGTTGGATTTGGATTCTTTCACTCCCACTACGAATGACAACGGGGGAGGACTGTTTCCTTTTGATCCAAACGATGGTTCCGTCCCCGGATTTTTCCGTTTGGATGGCGCCAGTGGTGAATTCAAAGCTTTGGCGCTGACCGCGAACCTTCATTTCGACTACCAGTTCGGAGAATCAGGCTTCGGAGTCTATGGTGGAGTTGGCGCGGGATTTTCGAGGAACACCCTGGACCTGACGGTCTCTGAAACCTTTTTTGAAACCGAGGGTTCACCAGCCGGTGACTCCATCGATGCCACTGTTCCCTTGGCCACCGATGACACATGGGACTTCTGCTGGCATTGGCGAGCGGGGGTCGAATACGAAATCAACCGCAAGAGCACGCTGTACGTGGGGTGGCGGGCCGCCGACTACGGCTCCGCTGATCTGCAAGGCAGTGGTCCAGCATTGACCGCGGACACCATCGAATTTGGTTTCAAACAGTCCTTCTGATTCCTAGGTTCAACAGCGCATTTGACAACCGCACCTCAGAGGGTGTCGGTTCGAATCATTGCGAAGGAAGCATCTTGGGCTGCAACTTGCTCGCCAACCATGCTGCGTCTTCGCAAGCCGTGCCACTGGGAATGTTGTTGTAAGGGCCGTTTGGACGTTCCACCCCAAAATGGGTTTCGGCGGTTTCTTCAGACATTTTGAGCTGGTACGAGATCACCGAACCATCAATGAATGAAACGTTCCAGCGGCCAGGATTCCAAACCACCGGTTCATCGACCCAACCAAATGAATTTGCGCAGGGGTCAAAATCAGGATTTGCCCACTCTGCTGATTGCAAGAAGCCATTGAGGTTTGCCCCACGGGTATCCGCTTCGCAAAGACTCGAGAGTTGGTTGGATGGGTCACGAAATTGCGAATAACTGTCGGCGGCCGAAACAAGACCTGTGGAGCAGTCTCGACAGTACGCCTCTTTCCCAGCAAAGGCCGAGAATGAATAGCTGCGAAGTCGGTAGGTTTCGGGGTCGTTGATCAATCGGGGATCTTGTGGCGAGCTGTACACATCAAAGTCACCGATGTAATCCCAAAGTGATCCCTCGGTGAACGCGCTGAGGTACTCGGTGTTGGGGTTGGCGTCATCTCCGCCTTGGTCCCAATTCACCACCCCATTTTGGAATCCATTGCAGCATCCATCACCGGGGTTGTGTTGTCCGCCGACGGTTTGCATCCAGTCGTAGGCGTATGCCCCGGTGTCAGTCCCGGGAACACGCCCGTTTTTGTCAATCGAATATTGGGTGTACGCCGCGATCAGATTTCGCTGGTTGGTCAAGCATTCGGTGGATTGGGCTTGCACCCGGAATCGGTTGATGGCGGGCAACAACAGTGAAATCAAAATGGCAATCACGGCCACCACCACCAGCAATTCAACCAACGTAAATGCTTTGCGTCGCATGAGAACATGCTACCAGCGGAAGGAAGTGAGACGTCAGGCGGTCGCTGTGAGTGTCCTGGAGGACAGGACGTGTCGACACGAACCGTCATCACAGGTGTCCGTTGTGCTCCTCAAGGGGCTTTGTTTGATGGACTTTCAAGCAATCATCGAAACGAGGACTTCAGCATGCTTTTTGACCCATAAAAACGTCCAAACGACGCCTTGATCTCGGGGGATTTTCAAGGCTCTGGGTTGAATAGGAAGTATCTTAATAGATATCCGCAGGAGACAGAACATGCGCAACCTCCAACCGACACTGGTGTCTACCACCGCAACCTTCGTTTTGAGCCTTTTGGGGAGTTCGGCCGATGCCCATGACGGAGCTGAAGGGCCTTCAGGCCTGCTTCCCCAAGGGTTCTACGAGCAAGGGGTGGCCACCGGTTGGGACCAGTTGGTGGGGGTGACCTTTGACTCGACCGGACGGGCGTACCCGTGGGAACGCTCCGGAAAAATCTGGGCGGTCGAGACCGATGGCACGCGGGGGACCGAGCCCATCTTGGACATCTCTGATGAGGTGGGCGGATGGCGGGACCATGGTTTGCTTGGTGTGGCTTTGCACCCTGGGTTCCGGCAGAACGGTTGGATCTACTTGCTGTATGCCGTCGATCGCCACCACCTTTTGTACGCCGGTACAGGAAAGTACGAACCCGGAGTTGACGAGTATTACGGCGCGACCATTGGTCGAGTGACCCGTTACACCGTTCGATCTGCTGATGGTTTCAACAGTGTTGATCCGGAAAGTCGGTTGGTCCTCTTGGGCGAAACACCCCAGACCGGGATCCCGATCGTCCATGAATCGCACGCGGTGGGCTCGTTGGTGTTCGGCACCGATGGCACCCTGCTGCTTTCGGTGGGTGATTGTGCCAGTTACAACGGCACGGACAACGGGGGACAACAGCCTGGCACCTACGTGGATGTTGCCCTGAACGAAGGCATTTTGAAGCCCCACGAAAATGTCGGCGCTTTCCGGGCCCAAACGGTGGACTCACACTGTGGCAAGATCTTGCGGCTGAACCCCAACAATGGAGATGGTCTTCCCAGCAATCCTTTTTTTGACTCTTCAGAACCGCGTGCCCCGCGCAGTCGCGTTTGGGCCTTGGGACTCCGGAACCCTTTCCGGATGACGTTGAAGCCAGGAACTGGCAGCCACAACGCTGAAGATGGCAACCCCGGGGCGCTGTACATTGGTGACGTGGGCTATGTGACGTGGGAAGAACTCAACGTCTGCGACGGCCCAGCCCAGAATTTCGGTTGGCCAATCTACGAAGGGCACCACCTTGAGCCGGGATACGCTCCGGTGTTGACCGACAACCCATCGGCCCCGAACCCATTGGCATCAGGTTGCGGTATTGATTTCTTCCGATACCAAGACTTGCTCGTGCAGGACACGCTGAACGAGCCATATTGGGGCAACCCCTGTGACAATGGCGGTATTGCGGGCGACGAGTTGCTGGAGAACAGCAGATTCAACTCGTCAGACTTTTTCCCATGGCAGACCGAATTCAATGCTTACTTGGACGCGGGATCTGTTTTCGCCTACAACGCGGCCAAGTTGTACGGCCCGTTTGCCTCGGGAGAAACCCGAACCCGTATTTGGCAGGATTTCCCTGTCGTCGACGGCAAGAGTTACGCGGCCAGCGTGAAAGCCATCACGCCGTCATGGGACTCCATTTTTGGCACATCCAACTCGACATCGATGTCTTTGCAATTTTTTGACTCTGAAGGCAATTTGGTCGGTAGCGCAGACCAAGAAGTGATCTCGGGAAGCACCGGCGAAGATGTGGTCGTGGAGCGATCAATCTATGCCGCCGCGCCCGAGACGGCCGTCACAGGACGGATGGTTTTGGCGTTTGACCAACCATCTTTTGAAGTTGGTGCTGTTTGGTTTGACGACGCCAGTGTTCTCGAAGTGCAGCAGATTCTGCAAGCCGAAGACGCGATGTGGGACGGCCCCTCCTATTTTGAAGGCACCTCGGGCGGCGCGACGGGAAGTGGCTTGTTGGATTTCCAAAATCCTACGGGCGACTGGATTGAATGGACCGTGCCTGCGGCGACCGACGACCTCGAGACCATCGCATTTCGTTACGCCTTGGGCAACAGTCCTCGCCCCCTCGAACTCCAAGTCAACGGTGTGGTGATTGATCCCAGCCTGAACTTCCCCTCAACTGCTGGTTGGACCGATTGGCAGTTGGTGGAGGTGGAAGTCCCGTTTGTTGAGGGAGACAACTCGGTTCGCATCACCGCCATTGGGCAAAGTGGTGCGAATTTTGATGCCCTGATTGTGGGCGGAGCGAGTTCGGAATCAGGAGGCCAAGGGGAAAATCCTATTCTTTCGGTTCCCACGTTTGTGCACAAGCGTCCCATGATTGCATGGCTGCATACCTATTTCGGGAATCCTCGGGCCGAGGTTCCCTTGTTCGATACCAGCGGCAACGCCACCGTGACCATGGTTGGGGCGAACGGTTCTCCAGTCTCCGGCGAACCCTTTGGGGGAAATTGTGCTGGTGGCGTGAGCTTCTCGATGGGCGATCTCTACCCGGAGTCTTACCGTGGCAGTTGCTTTATTGCCGACCACACGACGGGGTGGATTCGCGTGCTTCGCGAGGATGAACAGGGCAATTTGGTTTCGGTCGAAGAATTTCGCTCCAACATGGGCAACATCGCCGGACTTTTCGACAATCCCTACACCGATGAGATGTGGCACATTCGTTGGCCCGATTACATGACCGCTTGGAAGTATTCACCTTCAGGCAACCAGCCCCCAGTGGCGGTGGCCAATCTCGACGTGGAATGGGGCACCAGTCCGTTGGTGGTCAATTATCAAGCTTCCGACTCGTATGACCCAAATGGCGGTATCACGTATTGGGAGTGGGATTTTGGCGATGGGACCACCGACGGCTATCCCGATGGCACTCATGTATTCACGGCCTCCAATCCTGGTCAGCCAGAAGTGTTTGATGTGACTCTTCGAGTGAGTGACCCGGGTGGACTCAGCGATGAGAAGTCTTTTCAAGTCGTGGTCAATGATTCACCGCCAAGCGTGCAAATTTTGCAACCAGTCAACCTGCAACTTTACCGCATTGATTCGCAATCTGAGGTTCCCTTCCGTTCAGTGGCCAGCGATGAGCAAACCCCAAACGATGACTTGGAGCTCACCATGCAGGTCATCTTGCATCACAATGATCACACCCACCCGGAGTTGGTGCTCGAAACCAGTGAAACAAACATTGTGCTCAGCCCCCTGGGTTGCGGGTTTGAGCCCTTCTGGTATCGAGTCGTCGCCACGGCAACCGATGGGAATGGTCTCACAGCGGTTGATGAAGTCGAGTTGTTCCCAGACTGTGATGGGCGTCTTGATTGCCCTGCCGATGTGGACCTCAGCGGTACGGTCGATTTCAACGACATCTTGAACATTCTGGCGGCGTATGGCTCTGAGGGCGATTGGATCCCGGAAGATGTCAACATTGACGGGATCGTCGATTTCGCCGACATTCTTCAGGGTCTTGCGGACTGGGGCATTTGCGCTGGGTGAAGTTCTAACATCCGCAGAACGTTCCGCTCAAATTTCAGCCTCCATTACCTTTCGGGTTGTTGTGGCGAAGTCCTGGAATTCTGTTGAACTTCCCGCAATCTGTTCACTTGATCGGCCTGTTGGGCCTCAAAAATCTCGTGGTGGATTCGCTGAAGGCGGCTGAGATCGTCAGGATTGACTGCCGCAGCATGAAGCCAAACTCCAAGTGCTCCGGTTCGTCTTCCGAATTGGATGTCTCGGGGAGGTGTGTCAGGGTTTCTCGGGTTCTCCTCAGAATTGTCAACGTTGAATGTGGCCACGATTTGCGTGCCTTGGGCAATTCGAAGGCTGGGCAGCTTCCAAGTTTCTTGCCAATGTGGGTCCCAATCTGAAATTTCGAAAATCCTTTTTCCATCGACGCTGAGGCTGACACTTTTGATTCGCCGTCCTGCTCGCACAGACACGAGGGGGATGTCAAGATCCATCGGACTCACCCAACGCTTTTCAAGGATCCCGCATTCGCCAGACATCGCCCGCCATGAACGAATGCTGAGGGGTATCAATTGCAACGCTCGGCTTGGTTGCTGATTGTTGACGAGCTCAGCATCCAAAGTTGCGGTAAACGCCTTCTTCATCCCACTGGGCCGGAATCGAAGTTCAAAATCGATCTCGTGGTCTTTCGGAATTTCAAAATGGAAGCCTTCCGGAACACGAAAGGTCGAATTCGCCACGCCCAGGACGCCCAACATGCCAGCCGGACGCCATCCCATGTCACCTGTCATTTCGTACCCCGGAGTGTTGGGCTCTTGGAGATCGCCATACCGAGCAATGGTCCCGTCATCGTGGACAAGACCAACACTTTCCACTTCTCTGGGGGCTGATGATTGAAATCGCCAAGCTTGGACCCGGAGCACTTCATCTGCTCTGGGTGCGAGTCGAAATGTTCTGATGTCCCGATCTCCTCGATGCCATCTCTCCCCGCCTTCTGATGGAATCACAAATCCTTCCGGGATTCGGAATGTTCGATCCCTTCGAAACGATTCTCCTTTTGGTGCCGGAACGGTCTGGGATTCTTCATCACGGGATGCCGTGGCAAGCCATCGCAACACCAGGTCTTTGTCCTGATCGCTCCATCTTTCTGAAGTCACCAAGTGGGGAGGCATGCGGTCCTCTTGAATCAGGGCCCGAATGAATCCTGAACGACGCCGGTAATCCGTGGACCTCGTCAATGCAAAGGGCGCGGGGCCTTCTTGCTGGTGACATGCGACACAGTTCTGGCTGAGCAAGTCCCGTACGTCGTCAAATGTGGGAGGGGGGGGATCAATCACCGCTCGATGGTACAGCCGACCGCTGGCGGGCCTACAACCTGTTTCCAGTTGCCGGCAATACTTCTTTGGATTGCTTTTCTGAAGTCATGGGTTCTTGCTTGTTCTTGTCGATTTCCGACGCTCCGATACAGATCATTGATGCGTCCTTGATACAGAACATTTGCATCCTTGATCTCACCGGTAAAAACAAATGCTTCCGGCGTCACGGACGCGTTGAGGGCCTTGACCCATCGGCAATCTGGATCCAGGACGACACGACCAACCAACCCATAGGCTTGGGCATGGGTGTCCACTTCGCTGTTGGTCAGCCCTTTTCTGGGGTAAATCAAAAGTGTTTCTATGTCCTCTTGCCGTGCATATTCACCCAGACGGCCCAAAGTCGGGGCCATGGCATTGGCGATGGGGCAGTCGGGACTGAGAAAAACGGCACAGCGTATTCTTGAATCAAACCCATCGCGGCCCTGCATTTGGTTTGCGGCTTTGAGATTTTGGCAACCGGCGGTCAGGCAGAGCCAAACCAATACCACCCATTTAGAAGCCACAGAATTGCTCGGCTGCGGCTTGGCATGCGGGGGTCCAAACCATGCAGCAAGACTCGTACCCAGGCGTGGTGTGGACACAATTGCAGATTGGTGGTGGGATCGTGTTTTGCGCGCATCCGTTGCAGCCGCCGCCGCCGCCACCACCGCCGCCGCCGCCACCACCGCCGCCGCCACCACCACCGCCGCCGCCACCGCCAAAGTTGCCGGCAACAGGTTCGCCATGGAAGCAGCCAAAGATCCATGGGAATCCATCAGGATCTTCGCCGGCATCGATGTCTTTCACTGGCCCGTAGGCCACCGCGTGATAGTGCCATCCCAGGATGGGATCGTCGTGCCCATTGCAGGCGTCCAATTGGTTTTCACCGGTCAGATCTTTGGCCAAAACACCCGCAGACTCCCAGGGCCCAAACACGGGGAACCCGTCGTAGCCGTATCCGATCAGTTCGGAGTGACCATTGCTGAGGGTGCCATCAAAGCGAGGACTCCATTGGTGATAGTGGTATGAGCCATCTGGACTTGGATGGCCCTTGAAACCATCCATGCAAATGGTTGAAGGGGCGTCGACGCCACCGCCGTCGTACGGGTTGTACAACGCCACTCCATTGATTGCGACCCCAACGGGACCAAGTGTGTTGAGCAAATTGACCGATGGATTTGGAGTGAACACTGGGTCCATGGGCAGCATGATGGTCCGGTTTTGGTCGCTTGGCGTGTTGGGGTTTTGGCACGTTGCGCCGGGCCCTGAAAATGGACCCATCACGTGATCGGCCAAGCCGCTGGTGGAAATGGTCACCATCCGGTTGTCGTAATCGAATTGCACGTCGACGTCCGAAGAAAATGGGTGACACACTCGGTTGAAATCGCTCAAGACCAGAACGAGATCGGGGAAGTTGGTGGTGCCATCCTGGTTGGCATCGCCATTTGGGGTGTTCCATTGGCTGAGCACGACGGTGAGGTCGTCAAACCCAACGCTGCCGTCTTCAGACAGGTCGGTGGCACAGCCCAGTCCATTGGATTGGGCCAGAATCATCAAAGAGGTGACAAGGAACATCAGCAGTCCTCCTAAGTTGGGTCTCCAACCAATGTCGGCGGACGACCGGTCAATCGTCTTTCATTTTTGAGTCTTGGGCCATGGGAAAACCACTGGAATCCGAGAAATTATTGTTTGATGCTCCTTCAGACGTGGTGATGCCCAAGTTATTTGCGTTTTAACTTTCTTTCTTGTTTATTCTTTGTGCGACCTGCAATGCCTCTTTCTCCCGCGATCACTCAAAAGGTCTTGGCCTGCTCCAGAAAAGTTGCTTCGGACACCAGAAATCTCCGGTTTGCCTTGCCGGTCACCCACATCTCTCGACCCCTTGATCATGCTCGAGATCTCCACGAGGCGTATCTCACACGGTTTGCTCGGTGCGAAGGAAGCATTTTGTTTTTGGGCATGAACCCTGGTCCATGGGGTATGTCGCAGACTGGAGTGCCATTTGGTGAAGTGACCGCGGTGCGGTCTTTTCTCGGCTTGGAGGGGGCCGTGGATTCGGCTGCGGATGCCCATCCCAATCGTCCCATTGAGGGCTTTTCTTGCACCAAAAGTGAGGTGTCGGGGCGTCGGTTTTGGGGGCTCATGCAGGAGAGGTTCGGCACCGCCGATGCGTTTGCCGCCTCTCACTTTGTGTGGAATTGGTGCCCTTTGGCGTTCATGGAAGAAAGTGGACGCAACCGAACTCCGGACAAACTCCCCGCGGACGAGCGGTTGGCTTTGACTGGCCCCTGCGACTCTTGTCTGCGTGATTTGGTGGAGATCCTCAAGGTCCCCCACGTCATCGGTGTGGGGAAAGTGGCAG
The DNA here is from genome assembly GCA_004213555.1 of Phycisphaeraceae bacterium. Classification (GTDB taxonomy): domain Bacteria; phylum Planctomycetota; class Phycisphaerae; order Phycisphaerales; family SM1A02; genus UBA8653. The sequence goes on from SHAP01000002.1 coordinate 238,382, forward strand.
AGGCTGCCGCCAGGAGAGCATTGCCGGATGAGGTCCGGGTGACCAGCATTCTTCATCCCTCACCAGCTTCACCGGCGGCCAATCGCGATTGGTCGGGCACGGTGACCAAGCAGTTGATCGAGCAGGATGTTTGGTCCGCTTGAAACAAACACGGCCCCGCCGAAGCGGGGCCGTGCGATGAGATCTGTTTGATCTATGGATTCGGTCCTGCTTTAGCAGGAGCCGAAGGAAGACAGCACCGCGAGCACGTCGCCGAAGGCAACAATACCGTCACCATCAACGTCAGCAGCGGCATCGGTGGTTCCCCAGGCAGACAACGCCGAGAGCACGTCGCCGAAGCCGACAATGCCGTCGCCGTTGATGTCTTCAGGACAGTCGCTGCCGCCACCGCCGTCGTTGGGAACCACATCGTCCCAGCTGCGTCCCAGACGAACTTCATCGAAGTCCATGTAGGCGGGTCCATTTCCGGCTTGGAACCGGAGTCGGTTGAAGCCAGGGTTGTTGGCGTCTTCGTAGACAACTTCAGGTGTTCCCTCAGCACAGTCGGTTGGATCAACCCACAGTGAAGTGGTCGCACCACCAACCCCATCAAAGTCCATTTTGACCACGATGAGGCTTGGGGTGTCGCTGAGTTGAACGGCGCTGAATCCGCATCCATTCACGTCACTGTCGCAAGCGCCATCTTGGGCATCGAATCCCCAAGCATTGGCAGCCCATGGCTTGCCCAAAAAGAGGACTTCGTCATCACCATTGAACAAGGACGCGCCCGCATACCAGCCCAATTCGCCTTCGGCCACTGGATTTTCGGGGTTGGTTCGTGCCACCACTGAGTAGTACACGGTTTCTGGTTGCCCAGAGGTACCATACGACGCGTCAAGGTATCGGAAAGCACCAGCACCGTTGCCGCCGGTTTGTCCGGAGCCTCCAACGCCAGCGGCACAATCGGACTCGATACCGTCATCAACGGTACGGTTGACTGGGGGGGCATCGGACCATGCACCGGCAAAGCCGATACCACCATTCATGGTGCCGTCGATGTCATTTTCCGGGTAATCAAAGCCTTCGTACGCGATGGACGGCGTGCCCGTTGTGACTTCCTCGAAGCTGACGCCGATCTTGAGTTCATCGTAGTCCGTCAACCAATTGGCCCCGCCATTTTGACCCGCAGCGACTTTGATCCGGTTGAATCCGCCGCCATAAACAACGCTGCTCACGGTTGGGTCGGCTGCGGGTTCACCGCCTGACAATGGGGGGTCAACCCAGAAGTCAACGACACAATCTTGGGCACCGGTTCCAGGGTCGCTCATTTTGACCACCAACAGCCGTGCTGTTTGGTCCATGTTGACGGTGGAACGGACGTCGGTGACGAATGGCTGGCTGTAGCCCCACACACCATCTGCCCAAGCTTGTCCAATTCTCAACGCTTCGTCTCCATTTTCACGAATGAGCGTGACGCCAGTGAAGCATTCGAAGAATGGATCGTGGTCGTTGTTTTCGTTCAGGGCCGCATGGACAGAAAACCAAATTTCAGTGGCCACGGGGTTGTCGGCGTCCGCGGGGGCCCAAGTTTGTGAAAGCGTTCGGTAGCTTTCAACGTAACCGCCACCTTCAGTAAGACGGTTGCCCGTGGTGTTGATGCCTTCGATTTCGAGGCTTGAACTGGTCACGGAGTTGGTGGTCACGGTCTGTTGCCAAGGTTCACCAAATCCAATGCCACCATCTTTGCCACTGAGGTTGCCAGCGGGGTATTGGAATGGCTCGTAGGCCAAGACTTGGCCGAATGCGATGCTTGATGCGGCCAGCGAGAGGCCAAGCGCGATGCGATTCATGTGGTATCTCCAAATGTCACAAGGAATGCAGTAGAAACGTTTCTTACGTACTTACATCATTGGCAACATCGGGCGGAGTGCAAGGGGTAGTGACCCATTCTTGCCAGTTCCGAAGATTTCGTATGGAATGTGTGGTTCATTGCGACAATTTGTCATTGAGGGGCGTCGTTATCGGTCAATCGGGTTCGCCATGCGGCCATGCTTGACGCGAAGGGATGTCTCTCCACAGCTGGGCATAGGTGGCGGAAGGGATGGCGAGGTAGCCCGGGTAAGCCTGTTTTGCTTCTAGCACTTTGGATTGATCCAGCGTGACCACCACCAGCGGATCTTCGAACAGTTGCACTTCACCGAACGGGTCAATGATCACCGAAGGGCCGCCCAGTGATACGCCACCTTCAGGTTCTGGCCGGTTCACACTGGCCACCCAACATCCCGTGGTGATGGCGTTGGCCCGCCAGATGGTGATCCAAGTTTCCAAAAAGGTTCGTTCGGTGGCTCTCGGGTTGAGGATCAAATCGCACCCTTGGGCGGCAAGCATTTGGCACCCGGTGGGGCGCTGGTTGTCCGAGCAGATCTGCACGCCGATGCGCCAGCCGTGGTACTCCACACACTGAACGGCGTTGGTGCTGGGGTCGTAGTGGGCGGCTTCTCGGAACCCCGGTTCATCGGGGATGTGCATTTTGCTGTACCGAAGTTGCTCCCGGCCGTGGTCGTCCCAGAAGACCGCGGTGTTGAGGCGACCGCCGTCCACTGTCTGCTCGATCGATCCACCCAACAACGCGATTTCAGCGGCTCGAGCTGCTGCGGCTTGCCGGGACTCTCTCGGACCGCCTGCGGGTTCGGCATCTTGCGAGGAGGCGTTGGAGGTGGCGGCCACCCAGGTTTGGGCGGGACATTCGGGGAGCAAGGCCAGGTCGGCCCCGTTGGATTTGACGGAGTGAAGCCTTTCCCGCAGTTCACTAGAGCCCTCAGGGAACACGCTGGAGACAAGTGCAATTTTCATGGGAATGTTAAGGACTTGTAAGTGACTGGTTAATTTGCCGCATTTTGAATTCAATCGTAGATCTTGGACTCAGGCAGGCGATGTCTAAGACGATAATTTTCGCACCGAAGAATCGAACCGGACAACTTTTCAACAACCAGTAGTTTTTAATGGAGATGACTAAGAGTCTGAACGGAATCTTTACTGTTTCGTCCTATTTTCTCAACTGTAGGAAAGATTGGGGAACGTTCCCCGGCTTCTCTTGCCCAACGTAGTGGTTCCTTATTCACCCCACACTTATGGAGTTAGACCCGTGAAAAATGCAATGTTCATTGCCCTTGCAGCATCTGGTGCCGCAATGGCCGCAACCGTTGATGTCACTTCCGACATCGAAACCTCTGTCACCTGGACGGCTGACAACGAATACAACCTGACCACCCAGATCTACGTTCGACCAGGTGCAACCCTGACCATCGAAGCTGGAACTCGGGTCGTTTCCACCGCAACCGCCAACGGCTCCGGCGCTCTTTGCGTTGTGAATGGTGGTCAAATTTTCATCAACGGTGACTCAAACGCTCCCGTTGTGATGACTTCCAGCGAAGACAACGGCAACTGGCGTGCGTCTTGCAACGAATGGGGCAACTTGACCGTCTGCGGCGATGCTTACATCGGTTTCGATGGTGTCACCAACTCTGGTGGCTTCCCCGACAACACCCTCGCTCCAAGTGCCGACAACGAAGCCAACATGGAAGGCTTGGTCGAAGAAGCTGGAAACCCAACGCTCAACAACTATGGCGGTGGTGACGATGACTACGACGCTGGCAACATTTCTTACCTGTCTCTCCGCTACGGCGGTCGAGTGCTTGGTTTGGCCAACGAACTCAATGGTCTTTCCTTGGGCGCTTTGGGTCGCAACACCCAGATCGACCACGTTGAAATCATGAACAACGTTGATGATGGCATCGAAATCTGGGGCGGCACCGTCTCCCTGAAGTACGTGGCCATCTGGAACATCGGTGATGATTCCTTCGACTGCGACATGGGATGGCGTGGCCGTGCTCAGTTTGGCCTGATCGTCCAAGGGTACTCCCGTGATGCTGGCCAAGGTTCGGGCTTGGGTGACAACATCTTCGAACTCGACGGTGCTGAAAACTCTGATGCTCAGCCTCGTACCCGTTGCACCTTCTACAACTTCACCACCGTGGCCAACACCGAGTCTGGTGACGGCACCACCACCTGGCGTGACAATGCGAGCGTCCAATACCGCAACTGCATCTTCATCGGTAAGGGCGACAAGCTTGTCCGCGCCGACGGTGATGACGGCGATGGTTCTTCTGGCTACGGTCACAACGGCACCCTGAGCTTGGCTGACCGCTTCACCACCGACGCCTACGAAGCCGACGGCTCCCCATACGTTGACAGCGTCAACGCTTCCGCCGACGCTGCCTTTATGGACGGCATGTACCAGGCCCAAACCGCTGGTGGCAAGCTTTGCGAAATCACCGACTGCGTCATCTCCGGATTTGGTGACATCTCCGGCGACCCTTACAACAGCTTGCTTCCGCAGTCCATGCGCGACACCAACGTTGAAACCGACGCCCTCCCCATCAACGCTTTGGTTCGTGGACCAGTCGTTGTTGCTGGTGGTAAGGACGTGAACCCTGTCGTGGGTATCGATCCTCGTCCCCTCGGACTTGGTATCAACCAAGCCACCGATGCTCCTCCATCCGATGGCTTCTACTCTCCAGTGGCATACCGCGGTGGCTTCTCCCAAACCGAGAACTGGTGCTTGGGATGGACCGCGGCTGATGAATTCGGCTTCTTCCTCGGTGGTGCTTGCTCCGGCGATGTCAACGGTGACGGCGAGGTTGGCTTCTCCGATCTCACCTCCGTCCTCGCTGACTGGGGTTGCACCGGCAACTGATCTGGTTGCTCTCCGAGAGAACGGCCTTTAAATGAGGCCTTTCCATTAGGATTTCGTGAAGGGGCCGCCGCAGGGCGGCCCCTTTTTTAGGCCATTTGCCCTGCATCTAACACAACCTTCACATTTCCCTGACCACCTCCACATCCGCCAAAATGGCCCCGAGATATCTTTTTGCGATGGTTATTCAGTCTTTTTTGGCCGTTTTTCTTGCTGTCGTTTCTCCCCATTCTGCCGACGCTTGGCGGGTGGATTTGCTGGAGTTCGCGGGAGCCTCGGCGGAGAAATTGCCCCTTGATCCTCACATCAGAAACCGCTCAGTGGCCATGCTCGACGTGGTGGATGCTTTGCTGGAACTTGGAGCCACAAGTGAAGCGAAGCGACTCGGCGACCGCATCCCCGATTGGCGTCGTGGCATGGCCCACGCCCGTTACGCCGAAGCAGTGCTGCTCAGGGAAGGGAAGTCAAGTCTCGACTTGGTTCGCCCCTCTCTCGAGATCGCAAACAATCTTGCAGCACCAGAGCGGGTTGAGCAGGAGTGGCATCGCACCGACATTTTGATTGCCATTTCAAAGGCTTGGACAGCAGTGGGCGAATTTCAAAAGGCAAAGGCTCTTATTGAAGGTGAGCAACTGGAGGATTACCAAGTCGGCGTTGTGGATTCGGCGGTCGCGCAGGCAAAAGGTACAACTTCCAGCAATGTCAAAGAGAGGCTTTTGGAGCTGCAAGAGACGATGCGATTGCAATTGATGGATCGAAGCCAGACGGCCATTCGGTCACTGCTTGGGTTGCATTTGCAATTTTACAGCGACGAGACGATCCGGAGCGAAATTGAGTCTTCCATCAAAGCGGGCTGGAAGGGCGTTCCGATTGAAATTCAGATCCGCACCTTGATCACCCTGGGGAATCACGCGGTCCAAAACAGCGACCTTGAAAATGCCCAGCGACTTGCCGCTGAGGCCGATGGGATGGTTCGTTCCGCCAGCTTCACTCCCCAGTGGTTTATCCGTTTGCTGGCTCCAGTGGCGTCTCTCAAACATGCTGCCGGTCAAGAAGGCGCAGCACGCCAGATGCTTGACGAGTGTCGCGGCCTTTTTGATGCGGCAAACAATGAGATCAACTCTGTATATCGCAACCGGACCATGGTTGCCCTTGCCGAGGGGTACCTGTCGGTAGGAGCGTCTTCTGAAGCATTCTCCGCGTATCTGGCAGGCTTTGAACATTCGGCGTCAAACCCCAATGGTCGCCCCCAAATGCAAGCCATTGTTCAAGTTGCTTGCTCCTACGCGATTCATGCCGAATCCGAAAACAAAGAGGTGTCGGCGCGGCTTCGCACTGTTGGGGACACGCTTTCGTCCCCTTGGTAAATCATGCTCCATCCCACCCATATTTTCGCGCTCGTTCTCGCATCTTGGAGCTTTGCCCAAGATGCTGGAGCACTGCGCGGAAGAGTGATGGATGGCGATTTTGGTCTTCCTCTGGCCGACGCAAGGATTGTGGTTTCGGAGCTTGAACGCACCGCCCAATCGGGCTCGGACGGAAACTGGCTTTTGAATGATGTCCCGCCTGGGGTGTACACCATTGTGGTCTCCAAGGCTGGTTTCATCCAAAGCCTACGGGGTGACGTCGTGGTTCGATCCGGCACCCCCTCGGACGTGAACTTCGAACTGATGGGGCAGTTCGACGATCAAGAAGAATTTGTCGTTGAGAAAGTGGAGACGGTTGGCGGGACCGAATTGGGACTGCTTCAATTGAGAGCAGAAAGCCCCGCCCTTCTGGACTCGATCAGCTCTGAACTCATCAGTCGGGCGGGTGCCGGCGATGCCGGAGCGGCCCTGAAGCTCATTTCTGGTGCCACGGTTCAAGACGGCAAATACGCTGTGGTGCGCGGGCTTCCTGACCGTTACGTGAACAGCCAGCTAAACGGCATCCGTTTGCCCACCGCCGATGCTGACAAACGCGCGGTCGAACTGGACCAGTTCCCCTCCACGGTGATCCGGACCATCGAGGTCAGCAAAACGTTTACTCCCGATCAGCAGGGGGATGCCTCGGGTGGGGCGGTGAACATGGTGCTGAAGGGTGTCCCCGATGTCACCTATTTCTCCTTTAAAGCCTCCACCCGATGGAATTCCCAGGCGAGTGACCGCAGCGACTTCTTGTCCTACGACGGTGGAGGTGTGGGGGACTTTGGATTCGAAAGTGACAGCCGCACCATCAGCCGGGTTGGTCCGTATTTCGAAGGGCTCGGTGGGGGCACTCCAGATTTCAACTTCGTGGTGGATCGGCCAGGGGCGCTCGGGGTTTCAACCATCCAGTCGCCCATTCAAGGGGGATTCACTCTGGCGGCCGGAGGACGAGAGGAATTGTCCAGCAGCATCCCACTGATTGGGGGGGGGCTGCTCGGCTTGAACACTTCGGTCTTTTATAACCGAGACGCCTCTTATTACGACGACGGCATCAACGACCGTTGGTCGCGTGAAGGTCTGGATGCCGGCATGGCTCCGGCCGACACCCAGCAAACCGCTCCCGAGGAATTTTTGACCCGCGTCTACGACGTCACCCGCGCCAGTCAGTCCGTGAATTGGGGTGGGTTTGCGTCCTTGACCTTGGAATTGGACAACACGAACGTTGCCCTCAATTATCTTTACACCCGCGATGTGAGCGACACCGCTGTCTTGGCCACCAACACCCGCGGCCGTGACTTCTATCTCGATCCAGCCTTCGATGGCAATGGCGACGGTTCGCCTGATTTCCCCGGGGGCAACGAAGTCAATCCTGATGTTTCGCCGTATGTGCGTTCGGAGGCGTTGACCTACAACGAACGGTACACCCAGACCCTGCAACTGTTGGTGACCCACCGATTCACTGGCTGGCAACCCAACTTGCCAGGGGTCCAATGGCTGACTCCTGAACTTACCTTCAGTGCTTCTTCTTCCGTGGCCTCTTCCTACACCCCAGACTCCAGGCGATTGGCCGGGATCTGGCGTGAGGGCGGGACCGACGGTAACTCAGACGGTGGCTGGACACTGTTCCAGCCCGGGGCCAACGTGAACTTCGGCAATCTCACTCGCACGTGGGAAGACATTGAGGAAACCAGTGATCAACTTTCGTTGGATCTTTCCTTGCCTTTTGAGGTCGATCGAAAACGATCTGGGGCGGTGTCGGCTGGATTGTTCGCCGATCGAACCGACCGAACCTTTGACAATTTTGCGTTGTCCAACACGGGTGATCTCGGCTTCAACAATGGCCTTGATCCGTCTGACATCAATTACGAAGAGGCCACTCAAATTTTGAATGGCGCGGGCTTTGACGGCTCGTATTCCGACTTTTTTGAAGACAATCCTTACTACCTGCGTGATGCTCAAGTCGGTGCGGATTACGTGGGAACGCAAGCCATCGATGCCGCTTATCTGATGATGGATTACCCAATCTCTCCAACCATGTCGGCCACGGTTGGGGCCCGGTTGGAGCAGACCGATCTTGGGATCACCGTCACGCCACAGTCTGATTTTGCGGTGTACTACGACTATGTGCTGGGGGGGCCGATTGAACTGGAGCCAGGGGTGGCGGATGTTGATTTCTCCCGCTCTGATTTTTTGCCCGCCGCCAGTCTGAGATGGTCCATCAAGGACGACATCAGCTTCCGCTCGAGCTGGTCCAAAACCATTGCCCGCCAGACCTACAAAGAACTGACCCCGCTGATTCAGCAGGAGTATCTGGGAGGGCCAATCTTTATTGGCAACCAGCGGCTCGGTGTTTCGACGCTGTCCAATCTTGACCTTCGCATGGACTGGACCCCGTATGAAGGTGGTTTGGTTTCAGGTTCCTGGTTCTTCAAGGATCTGACCGATCCCATCGAAACCGTTCAGCGGCGGCAAAACGGCTTTGGGTACACAACGGTCACCAATTACGACGAGGGCACCCTCAACGGAATTGAACTCGAGGTTCGCCAGAAGCTTGGGGAGATCAACGACGATTGGTCGGCTTTTTCACTTGGCTTCAATGCCACGTTTATTGACTCGGTGGTCACCCTTCCGGCGGACGAGGCCGCCACGTTTGACTCTCCGGTGATCCAGGCGCCGATGAGTGAACGCCAGATGGCCAATGCTCCGGAATACCTCCTGAACCTTTTTCTGAATTACGACAATGAGGAGACTGGTTCACAGTTCGGCGTGTATTACACCCGCCAGGGCACCAGTCTGGTTGCCGGGGCGACCGTCGAAAACGACAACTACATTCCCAACATTTTCAGCGTGCCCTACGACACGCTCAACGTCACGTTCTCCCAGCGTCTTGGCCGCTACCTCACGCTGAGCTTGGGGGCACGAAATTTGTTGAATCCGCTGATCAAAGAGGTGTACCGCTCTGAGTACATCGACCAGCAAAATATCATCGCCAACGCCTATTCCAAGGGCATCGACTTTTCATTAAGCCTCTCGACCAAAATCGAGTTCTGAATCTGCAGGATTGATTTATGCCACCCCCTCGATCACCTCAAACCCGAGTCTTGCGTCTGCTCTTCCCAACGTCGCTTTTGCTGATGGCCTTCGGGGCCTCCGCCACCTTGCTTCCCGAGGATGACAGCGTCAATCTCGAGGACACCCGAAGCATGATTGCCGAGTGGGTGGAGACCCGAAGGGTGTATTCCGAAGAGATGGCCAACTGGAAGATTGGCCGAGAGATGCTGATGCAGCGTGCGGAGGTCTACCAGCGTGATATCGCGGACCTCAAGGCACGAACCGCCGAGACCTCGGCCAGCATTACCGAAGCGGACACCCGAAGAACCGAACTCGAAACCGAACGTGATGCCCTCAAGGCCGCTTCGGTTTCCTTGGTCGATTCCATTGCCGCACTCGAGTCGAGGACGCTACGCCTGTTGGGCCGGGTGCCTCCGGTGTTGGCTGATCGTCTCCGACCTCTTTCGGCCCGTATTCCTGAACCAGGATCAGACACCAAAGTTGGTCTGGGCGAGCGGTTCCAGAACGTCGTGGGCCTCCTCAACGAGCTGAACAAAGCCAATCGTGCCATCACCACCGCGACCGAGCGGCGAGACTTTGAAAGCGGTGCTTCGGCCGAGGTCACCGTCGTCTACCTCGGTCTGGGGCAAGCCTATTACGCCGCCGAACGTGGGGCCGTCGCGGGGACCGGGACCGCTCGTCCTGATGGTTGGGTGTGGTCCGAAGCCCCCGCGGAAGCGGATGCCATTCGCCGGGTCATTGCCATTTTGCAGAACACTGAGCCTGCGGCGTACGTCGGGCTTCCCATTCGTATCGACTAAGAAGGATCAGACTGATGCATTGCAACTTTGCTTCGCTCCTCGTGGCTGCCTTCTTGGCGCTTCCCTCCATCGCTCAATCCGATGAGGTCACTTTCGATTCTGCGTCCGCCGACATCCAAAACCAGTTGGAACTGGCGATTGCTGAACTGGCCGAACTTCGAGATCGGATTGCCTCTGAAACCGTTCCCTTGAGCCGGGAACTGTCGGCTTTGGAAGCCGAGCTGCAAGAGGTTCGATCCGAATACGACAGTACGGTTCGTCTTCTCGATGGCCGGACCTTGGATCTCACCAACCTCGCAGCCGACATCAAAAGCCGAAATGATGAAGCCAGCTATCTCAACAATCTGCTGAGCGAATTCATTCGCAACTTTGAGCCCCGGCTTCATATCGCCGAGGTGCAGCGTTACGGCGACCGCATTGAAGCGGCACGGATCGCACCGGAAAGTTCCAATTTGACTCCGGCCGAGATCTACGCTGAACAGATCAAGATCCTTGACTTGGCCCTAGAGCGACTGGAGGATTCCTTCGGGGGCACGCGCTTCGGTGGTACGGCCGTCGATGATGATGGCTCGGTCTTGGCCGGTCAATTCGTCTTGATCGGCCCGGCGGGGGTCTTCCTGGCGGATGACGGTCGAACCGGCGCGTCTCATCCTGACCCCCGGGCGAACTCGCTCGAACCTTCCATGCTTTCCTTTATCAATCCCGCCGATGCCGAAGCCGCTCAGGCTCTGGTGCAAGACGGTGCCGGCACCTTCCCTCTCGACCCCACTCTGTTGAACGCCAGGAAGATCGAGGAAACGGAAGAGACCTTCTTGGAGCACGTCCAAAAAGGTGGGCCGGTGATGTATCCCATCGCCGGGATGTTCGTGGCCGCGATGCTGGTTTCGATTCTGAAATACCTCTCCATGTTGTTCACCCCCGGGGCCAGCAAGCGCCGGATCAAGCGTCTGGGAGCTGCGATCTTGGCGGATGATTCAGAAACCGCGTTGGCCGAGGCCCGCCGTATTGGTGGTCCGACCGGACGGATGCTGGCGGATGGCATTGAACACATGGACCATCCGAAGGAACTCGTCGAAGAGATCATGTACGAGTCCGTCCTCGAGACCAAACTGAAGCTGCAACGGCTCCTGCCTCTGGTGGCCATCATTGCCGCGGCGGCCCCGCTCATGGGGCTGTTGGGCACCGTGACCGGCATCATCAACACCTTCAAGATGATCACGGTCTTTGGTACCGGTGATCCAAAAACCCTTTCGGGTGGTATCTCTGAAGCTTTGATCACCACCAAGTTCGGTCTTGTGGTGGCCATTCCCTCGTTGATCATTCATGCCTTCCTGAGCCGGACCGCGAAAGGAAAGATCGATGGCATGGAGCAAGCGGCCATTTCTTTCACCAACGTTTTGGCCATCCTCCAAGGCAAGCCCGCGGAGGAAGCGGCCGATCCAGAACCCGAAGAGATGACTCCGACCAGCGCTGCAGCTGAGGAAACCACTCCGGAAGACGGTGAGGACTGATCTTGACCAGCCCGAGTCTCCAACCTGGTTCCCTGTGGCAGGAAGCCCTTCAGACCTGGAATACGGGTGGTTGGGCCATGATTGCCATCGCGGTGACCGCGCTGGCGATGTTTGGTTTGGGGCTTCGGGTTTGGCTTGAGGTGGCGGCCTTTGGTCACCGTGGTGTCAAATTGTCCGATCTACCGAGGTGGCTGGAACAAGCCCACCTCCGGGAGGGACGGGTGGGTGATCTGGTTTCTGATTTTGCCGCGTGCGATTCCTTGGACGCCGTTCAGAGCCGCCTCGCCAGCGTGCAGGCCAGTCAAATTCGTCCCTTGGAGCGTGAGCTGAAGCTGATGAAGGTGTGTGTCAGCGCGGCCCCACTGCTCGGCTTGTTGGGCACGGTCACCGGCATGCTCACGACCTTCGCGGCCCTGTCAGAAGGTTCGGGTGGCGATCAGACGATGAGCGCGATCGCCGGCGGGATTTCCGAAGCGTTGGTGACCACCATGACTGGGCTGGTCATTGCCCTGCCGGGGCTTTTCTTCCAATACGTGCTTGGTCGAAAGTTTGCGGAATACCGCCACTTCCTCGACCGACTTGAGACAATGTGCCGGCAGCGACTGCTTCGCCGGTCGATGGTGGCTTGATTCTGGAGACCATGCCATGGGACGATTCCGAGACAACACAGATTCCGGTGAAGAAACACTGATCGACATGTCCCCGTTGATCGATTGTGTGTTCATTCTGTTGATCTTCTTCATCGTGACCACCACCTTTGTTGAAGAGACCGGGGTCGAGGTCGACAAGCCGCAAGCGGCTTCCAGTGTCAACTTGGAGAAGCAGAGCATCATCATCGCCCTGACCGAGGAGGGCGAGGTGATCTTCAATGAAAAGCCCATCGGGTTCAGTGGCATTCAGCCGCTGATTCGTCGAAAGCTCCAACGGGAAGAACTTCCGGTGATCGTCGAGGCCGACCGGTCCGCTGACGCGGGTGATCTCATGCGGGTGATCGACGAAGCAAAGATCGGCGCCATGGCCGCTGGCAAACCTGAATTGAAAGTTTCGGTGGCCACTCGCAAAGGTGGAGGTGCATGATGCATGATCATTCCAATTCATCTTGGCTGGCCCGCTTCGGACGATCTTCTTTGGCCTTCGTTTTGGCCATAGGCTGCACCGCGTTCTTTTTCATGGTGCTTCCGCTGCTTCAGGCCATCAACTCTCCATTCAAGGGGGACTCCGTGGGTCGAGCGATGGAAGTGGTCACCGTGCCGCCTCCGCCGCCACCTCCGATGGAAGAGCCCGACGAGCCGGAGCCCGAACCGGAGCCTGAGCCGCCCCAGATGGATTCCGCCCCCGAGCCACTCGACATCAGCCAGTTGGAGGTCATGCTGAATCCAGGATTTGGTGAATTCTTGGGTGGCGATTTCGGTGTGCAGTTGAAAAGTGCCATGGCCAGCAGCGAGGAGATGAATGAAATTTTCTCTTCGTCCGAGCTTGATCAGAAAGCTCGCCGGCTGAACGTGGTGCAGCCGCGTCTGACTTCCACTTTGCTTCGTCAAACACCAGCCACGGTGGTCTTGATCTTTATCGTTGATGAAAACGGTCGGGTTCAAGATCCCAAGGTCCAGCGCACCACGAACCCTGCGTTCGACCGTTCGGCGCTCGCGGCCATCCGCCAGTGGAAATTTGAGCCAGCCAAGGCCCAAGGTCGTCCCGTTTCCAGTCGTCTCCGCCAGTCATTCTCCTTTGAGAACAACAACTAAGCATCGTTCCGTGCAGGAATTCCTTTCATGATTTCAATGTTTACTGTCAACTTTGCTTTTCTGGTCTCGGCCGCTTGTGGTCAAGTCTCTTCGGAAAGTGACCATGGCCTCCAGCAAGCTGCCCTGCAGCGCGTCTTTGGTTCATCGGGATTCGCCGAACGATTCGCCGAGAGCTACTTGGCTGAAAATGATGTTGTGCCCGCCGTCACGGCGGACGAGCAGTTGGTGGTGCAAGAGGTGCAGCAACTTCTCTCAGAAGACAACCGTGATGAGGCGGAGGCCCTTCTCAAGGAGAATCTTGGGTTGGCTTCCAGCGCGGTCTACGACTATTTGTTGGCGAATCTGTACTTCCAAGACGAGAAGCTTGATTTGGCGGCCGTGACCTACGAATCAGCCACTCGAAAATGGCCTCGCTATCGGCAGGCCTGGCAGAATCTTGGGATCGTTCAAATCAAACGGGGGGAGTTTTCCAAAGCCATCCCGGCGTTTGTCAAAGTGATCGAGATGGGCGGGGGAACGGCCATCTGCTACGGCCTGCTTGGCTTTGCCCATTCCAGTGAGGGCCATCATCTCTCGGCGGAATCTGCTTTTCGCATGGCTATTCTTCTGGACCCCTCCACCAAGGATTGGCAGATGGGCTTGGCACGTGCATTCTTCGATTTGAAGCGTTGGGACGATGCCATTGCACTGACGGGCAACATGCTCGAGAGTGACCCCGAGTCCGCCCAATTGTGGAGCCTGCAAGCCAACGCATACATCGGCCTCGAAAAGCCCATGAAGGCCGCGCAGAATTTTGAAATTGTCGATCGTCTGGGCAAAGCCACCCCTGATTCTTTGATGCTTCTGGGTGACATCTATCTCAACAGCGAACTCTTTGCTCCCGCAGTGGATGTGTATCTGAGGGTATTGGAAGGTGAGGGTCCAGAACTCGGCCGGTTGGTCCGAAGTGCCAAGATTCTCTCGGCCCGAAATGCCAATGATCAGTCCAAGCGGTTGTTGTCGGCCGTTCAGACCACGATCGGTGATGATGAGGCAGATCCTGAACTGGAGAAAGAAGTTCTTCGTCTTTCCGCCCGAATCGCGTTGGCGGAAGGCGACGGTGATTTAGAAGCGCAGATTCTGAAGCAAATTGTCGATCTTGACCCACTCGATGGCGATGCCTTGTTGCTCTTGGGGCGTCACGCGGTTCGAACATCGAATGATGCGCAAGCGATCTTCTACTTCGAGCGTGCGATGGCGATCGATGCCTCTGAAGCGGACGCAAACCTTGAATTGGGCAAATTGTTGTCGGCTCAAGGCAAGTATGCGGAAGCCCTTCCCAAACTTCGTCGGGCCCAGCAAATCAATCCTCGGGAGCCTGTTCAGCGGTTCCTAGAGCAGATCGAGAAGAGGGCCGGCCGAGGCGGCTGAAATTCTTGAGTGCCAAGTCGCACCAGTTCCTGTTGGACGCTGCCGCTCGATGGCCCAAACTCCACCGGGTGCTGGAGTCTGTTGGTCCGATTCATCGCCAAGCACGCCGGGATTTGCCGCTTCCAGAATCGTTGTGCCGAGCCGTCGCCGGTCAGCAGCTTTCAGTTGCCGCTGCCCGCACGATCTGGTCTCGGTTTGAAAGCATCCGTGGGAAGCGTTCCTTGGTGCATTTCTTATCGCGAGTGACCGATCAGGATCTCCGTGACTGCGGTTTCTCTTTTGCAAAAATTCGTTCTGTGCGTGCGATCGGTGTCGCCGCGGAACTCGGCCAGTTGCAGACACAACGTGTCTTGCGTATGGCACACCCGGAACGCACAGCATCACTCACCAAAATTGCTGGGGTTGGTCCTTGGACGGCCGACATGATTGGGATTTTTTATTGCGGTGATCCAGACATCTGGCCGCAGGGTGATTTGGTGGCTCAGCGAACGCTGCAAGACTTGGTGGGCAAAAAGCACAGCACCGCAAAAGTTGCGGCAACCTTCTCGCCTTGGCGTTCACGCCTTGCCATGACCATGTGGAAGTCGGTTGATGCCTGAGTGTCTTCATGTATTTTCTACAGTGCGTGGATGAAAGCGCACGCTTTTTATGAAATTATTCGATTAGTCGGGATGTTTGCACTATTTTGACCGTAGAGATGCACATGACTTATTTGACCTTGATCTTGGCTTTCTCCTCTTTTGGTTGTTCCTCCATCGACGTGCTTGAGAACACCACTTCTATTGAGATTTCTCAATCCTGGTCCCAGATGCCATCGGGTTGGGTGTATCCAATTTCAATTTCAGTACCCGAATCCCCTCCGCCCCAAGAAGGCTTTCCGGTCTGCATCCTTCTTCATGGCAACGGTTCATCTGGCCCTCCGATGATCTCACAGTTTCGCTCTGTTTTGCCAGAGCATGCTTTGGTTGCGCCCAGCGGCTACGCGAACAGTTGGAATATCTGTGCTGAGTCCAGTGATGCTCCTGATTGGGAAATGATCAGGCAGTTGGTCGATCGACTCGCAAGCTTTCGCAACGTGAATGCTGACCGCATTCAGATGTTGGGAATTTCAAACGGTGCTGCTTTGGTCAACACCATTTTTGCCATTCAACCACCAGTGCCCGTCGAAGCTTATGTCGCCGTGGTCTCCCACCTCAACGAATCGCAGTACCACGACAATTCCTTTCACTCCCCTGATTCTCAGACGGATCCTGGGTTGCAATGGTGCGGATACACCAACGCCACCGTCCCAGCCTTGTCTCGTCGATACCTCAGTATGAGCAACGTAAACGATGGCATTGTCCCTTACGAAGGTGGTAGCTCCCCGGTTGGTGTGACGTTTTTATCTGCAACCGATGCCATCTACAGAATTGCCCAAAGTCAAGGCTTCAACGGCGACGCTCTCTCTGGCCCGCAGCCCCAAGTTCCAGGAGAGCCAATTTGGGAATACGTCTACCTTGAAGGCCAAGTGACCCATCTCCGAGGCGTTGCACAACATGGCATGTCCCCGGGGCATGAGGCCTATGCGGAAGAATTCCTTTCCCGGCCTCCGATCACGAGATGCGTCGGCGACGAAGATGGCAACGGAGAAGTCGGATTCCAAGATCTCACTTTGATTTTGTCTTCTTGGGGGCCTGACATCGGGTTCGATGAGCTGTTGCAAGTTCTTGGGAACTGGGGTGCCTGTCTTTAGGATTCCCCCCTGGATTGCCATGGCAACTCACGAACTCGATTTGGCAAGCATGGAATTCAGCAACCAGATGAGAAGAGGTGTGCTTCCAAGGCCCAGCACCAGCATGACTTTGATGGCGTTGCTTTGAAATCGGTGGCTCTGCTTTCGAACAAAGAGGGCAAACCCAATTGGCAAAAGGATTTGCATAAACACAGCCATGCTTATGTTGATTTCGGCCATCATTTAACAGATCTTAGTGCTTTCCTTGGGGTTGATTCGGAACTGCGCTTCCCGGGCCCCGAATTTTGAATGCCCCAAACGGCTGGAGCCGTTGATTCTCAGCATTCTTGCCCAGACCCAAAGAAGAATCGATCTGAAGCCAGGATTCGCGCGGGCAAGCCCATAAAGATCAACCGGTGGAGGTCATCATCATGTCTTGCGAGGTCAGCATTGTGTCAATGATTTCTCGATAGGCCCAAGCTTGATCTCGTGCCTCGTGCATGTCGACCACTCGATTGAACTCGCCCAAAAGCCGCTTGCGGGCTTTTTCTGGGATGCCCCAATTGTTTGTGTTGAGTACGGCATCCAAGGCCGTGGCATACACGGCAGCGCAGCCGATGGGATCTCCCTCGTTGTACAGGGGGACTCCACGACGCAGTGCACGCTCCAAGAATGCTTGGCAAGGGGACATGGGGGGGGGAGGTGGCATCAGCACGCGATCGATCAAGTGCACGACGCCGTTCGAAGCGAACACGTCCGTGCTTTCGACCACGACGTCCTCGCCCACGAAGACCCGGCCGCGAACCAGATCAAGCTCAAGCGTTGTGCCCGCGAGCGTTTTCAATGAAGTCTCGCCAGAGAGGATTCGGTTGGCGTCGAATCGACCGGCGACCACGTGGTGGGTCAGGATCCGAGTCAACACTGGCTTGGCTTCGGGTTGAAGGAGCGCTTGCAAGGCTTCCTCACCCAAGCGGCCAAAGGCAGCATCGGTCGGTGCGAAGACCGTGAAAGGACCGTCACCTGCCAACGCATCCACCAAGCCGGCGGCCTTGACAGCAGCCACCAAGGTGTCGAGTCGTTTGGACGCAACTGCAACCTCAGGAATGGAAGCCGTGTTTTGAAGGGCACCAGGCTCGGCAACGGTGAAGGCGAATGAAGCAAAAAGAGTGCTGAACATGAGGAAGCCTCGGGTGATTAGGGGACTTAGGGACACGTCACGCTAGGCCTCGTCCAGACTGGTCGTTCAAAATCCTTTCTGCTGGGACTTGGTGCCGATGTGACCACGCTGGCTAACCCAAAATCTCGGTGTTTTGATTTACGGTGAGGCAGCCCCTTGAATTGCCAAGCGAATCCACTCTTTGAGGGCTTTTTGCTGAATCTCCGATCCTGCTCTTTGGGTATCTTGCCCATCCAACTTCCTTCATGTTTCAGATCCCAACCATGTGTTCACTTCTATCGAGGCCCTCCCATGCGTCAATATCTCATGAACATCAAGGGCATGCGCTGCAACGCTTGCTCAGCCAAAGTGCATGGTGCGCTTTCGTCTCTCGCTGCGGTTCACGCCGTTGAGGTTGACCACCAACGTGACCGCGCGGTGGTCTCGACAACTGCAGACCTCCATGATCGAGAGGTCCAATTGGTTCTTTCCGAAGCCGGAGGATTTGCTTTGGTTGACATGGAGGCGGGAGCGGTTGCCCCGTCCAGTGTTGGCGTCCCTTTGACCACAGACAAGTCTGACTCTTCGGCCGAGGAAAATACTCCCCAAAGCCTGTTCCCATTGTTCTTGATTGTGGGTTACATCTTCACAGTCACGCTGCTGATCGCTTGGGCATCCTCCGAGTGGTCCTTGAGCACCATGATGCGTCATTTCATGGCAGGTTTTTTCTTGGTTTTCTCCTTCTTCAAATTTCTTGACACGTCGGGATTCGCGTCGGCATTCAGGATGTACGACCCCTTGGCCAAAGCAATCCCTGGTTGGTCTTGGATTTACCCATATGTCGAGTTGTTGCTTGGCGTCGCATACTTGTTGTCGTGGCAACCGTTGGCAACCAATGCTGTCACTCTCGTTCTGATGTCTGTTGGTGGGGTGGGCGTGATGCAATCGCTTTTGCAAAAGAAAACCATTCGATGTGCTTGTTTGGGGACAGCTTTGAATCTTCCTATGACCAAAGTCACGCTGGTTGAAAACGGAACCATGGCCGCAATGGCGGCACTTATGTTGGCTCGTTCAATTTGACTTTGAACTCCACGATTCAATCGCCAGGTGATCAATCCACACATCCAGTCCAAGTTGAGGCTGCGACTTGGGATAATGACACCAGATTTTGCCGCGATGAGACGTCTTCGCTTGGCGTATCCGGTTTGACCCATGAAGTGAAACCCGCAGTTGTGAACTGCGGGTTTTGGGTTTTGACATGGTCGTGTAGAGGAGTTGATTACGGATTGGCAAATTCTTCGGGTGCGGGCACACCGAAGTAGAAATCCTCTCGCCAGTCGCTTCGAGCGATGGCGTCTGTGTGACCATCAACCCAAAGGGTGACCGTGCGATCTCCGACGTGCCGGAAGCATTCTTTCCAGTGCTGGCTCCATTCGGGCATGTCTGCACCGTTAATGAGGCCGTCCCCGTTGGCATCCCAGCAGTGGTCTCCGGAACCTTCGATTCTTGCTTCGAGATGGGAATGGCAAACCAAGGCTTTGTCAGGGTGCTTGAGTCCACTGAGGGCTCGACCCTGACCGGCCCGGGCTCCACTTCGGTAAAAGAGGCAGATGCGGCGACCACTGGAGTCGTCGTACCACCCTCGTGGAGGTGCGTTGAAAGGAGTGTTTTTGTTGACTGCGTTCAGTCCGAATGACAAGTACCACTTGTCGATGCATGGATTGGGTTCGGCTGGCGAGCCATTGAAGTTGTTGTCTGGAAAGTCCATCGGAATGTCCGCGGTGTCAACGTCGGCATACTTTGTCATTGGGTCATGCCATGCCTCTTTGCCAATGCCGGTGAACTCAGCCAAAGGCAGGCCCCAATAGGCGGCTCCTGGTGCTGATTTGTAGTCCCAAGGTTTGCTGCAGTTGAGTGCTTCGGGAGCAGCGTTCGTTTGCGGCGCGAGCCAACGACCAAGGTTGTATTTGTTGTCGATGAACCGATCTTTATTTTGGTTCTGATACTTGGCAACGGCGGTGCCAATTTGCCGCAAGTTGGAACTTGCAGTTGTGGTTTTGGCGTTGTTCCGAGCGGTTCCTATTGCCGGAAGCAAGATTGCCGAAAGCACGCCAATGACCGCGATGACCACCAGCAACTCGATGATTGTGAATGCACGTTGTTGTTTTGTATGACGCATGAAGCAACTCCAGACAGCCGACCTCGGCTGAGGACAAAGAGTTGGAGCGAAAATCACACCAAATTCGCCCCGGCTCTGTATATCGACGCTTCAGTTCGTCGGGTCTGAATTCGAGGCGGGGGGGGCTTGAGGTTCGCTCTTACCGGACGCTTTTTGTGGGCTGGGCAAGAGTTCTCGCACAAACCTTGCCGCTTTGGTGGGTTGGTCGGTGTTGATGAGGCCTACACCACAATCGAGAAGAGTCTTCCAAGCTTCCGGCGTATCCGGGGTTGCCCACAATCGAAGCAGGCGACCTTCCTCTTTGACCCGCTTGGAAAGTGAGCGAAGCTTGGTTTGCTGCTCGGGGGCCAGTGTTCCCAGCCCAGACCATCGGAAGCGGCTGCGGAATGATTGGCTGATCAACGGCTTTTCAAGAAAGGAATGCTGACTGCCAAGTCCGTTGACCCGTCCGTCGATGCCGCAAGGGGCTTCTTTTCGGCCGGCCCCTGAGCCGGAGACTGCCAGCAAAACACCTCCTTCCCCTTGGTGAAGGCCGGCCGGGGCTTTCAAGATGTCTGCGAAGTTTTGGAGAACCGCTTCCAAGGTCGACTTGCTGGAGCCCCACTCGGTTTTGAGGTCCACCAGCAGAATCAAGGGGCGATGGTCTTGGGGGTACACGCGGTTTCTCGCCCGAACAATGTCGGCCAGAGGTGACAGGTACATCGAGGTCAGGGTTCGTTCATCTGTTACTTCTCCAGGCCCGTGTCCAACCAAGAGTTCTCCTCCACGGATCAAGACATCTGCTTCAATGGACAAGCAACCTGCTTCAAGGGCTTCCTCCAGAGGCCGGCTCCGCCAATAGTCGTTGTGGGAATGGACGGGGACCGCGGTCTCAGCGGTCGGAGGGAGGCACAAAATAGCGGTGAGCATCAACATCTTTAATTTCTCGCTTGGAAGGTCTGAGGTGGTTTAGCCCAACCCGGGAGCAAAGCCACGACGCATCGTGTTTTCCGTGATCACGCGTGGTTCGACAAACTGCAACAAGTAATCACGACCGCCGGCTTTGGATCCAACGCCACTCATTCCCGCCCCACCAAAAGGCTGGCGGCCCACAATTGCGCCCGTGATGCTTCGGTTGAGGTAAAGATTCCCGACACGGAAATCTCGTCGGGCTTGGGTGAGGTGGGCGGGCTTCCGGCTGTAGACCCCACCAGTCAGGCGGTATCGACCGTCATTGGCCAACTCCAGCGCGTGCTCGAAGTCCCGGGCTCGTATCAGTCCCAAGACGGGGCCAAAAATCTCTTCTTGCATAAGTTTGGACTTTGGATCATCCGTCACGAAGACATGCGGCGCGATGTAAGACCGCCCTGGCATCAGGCCCTCCTCGGGGAGTTCCATGCCAAGAACCAATTGGTCGGAATGCTTGGCGGCTTCGATCCGCTGTCGAATCATGACGGCTGCGTCCTCGTCGATGACAGGCCCAACATCCGTGCTCGGCGAACGAGGGTCGCCAATGATCAGGGCCTCGGTTGCGCCAATAAATCGTTCCAAAAACTCATCCCAGGTTTCATCCACCACAATGCAGCGGGAACAGGCTGAGCACTTCTGGCCTTGGAATCCGAAGGCACTGGCTCTGACGCCAAGCACCGCCTCATCTAGATCCGCAGAGGCATCAACAATGATGGCGTTTTTGCCGCCCATTTCACAAACGACCTTTTTGACCTGGGTTTGCGCCTCGTTGGTCAATCCTGCGGTTTCGATGATGTTGAGGCCAACCGCTTTGGAACCAGTGAATGCGATCAATGCAACGCGAGGGTCGCTGACCAATTGCACACCCACAGTCTCTCCGCGGCCCGGCAGAAAGTGCAACACGTCTGCGGGAGCTCCAGCTTCACGCAGGATGTCGAAGAGCATCCGGGCGATCCCCATGGTTTGCTCGGCTGGCTTCATGAGAACGGGGTTGCCCGTGACCAAGGCGGCGACTGACATGCCACACAAGATCGCCAAAGGGAAGTTCCACGGTGCGATGACAGCGCAGGGGCCGCGGCCCTCGTGGATGAGTGCATTGTGTTCTCCAACATACTCGCCGAGTCGTTGCTCTTCGAACAACTGAATGGCTTCGCGGGCGTAGAACTCACAGAAGTCGATGGCTTCACAGGTTTCCGCATCGGCATCGCGCCAGCCTTTGCCATTTTCATGAACGATCACGGCCGTCAGTACGTCGCGCCGAGCACGCATGATGGCTGCCGCTTGGGTGAGGACTCTTGCCCGGGCTCTTGGATCCTCGTCTCGCCAACTGGGGAACGCCTTGTGGGCGGTGGCAAGCGCGTTTTCAGTGTCATCGTTTGTGGCGTCCACCGGTTGATGGGGCACGGTGGTGGTTTCGATGGCCGTTTGGAACGCGGTTCGAACCGCTTCGTGAGCGAAATCGCGTGGGGGTTCGTTCACATACGGTCGATCATCACCAACTCCTTTGACGGCTGGGGTCAATCGGTGTCGTTCGGACGCGGTGTCCAACAGAACTTCGCCAGGATCAGACTGGGTGTGGGTGACATGTGGTGATGCGAGCAACTTGCTGGGATCGGGTTTTTCCGAACCAGCGGCAAGCAACCATGACTCATTGGAAGTGTTTTCCAGCAACCTCCGCACCAAGTAGGCCATGCCTGGAATCATCTCTCCCACGGGGACGTACTCACGGAGTCGCAGTCCTTCGTCCACACTGGCGGCCTTGAGTTCATCGGCCATGCCGTAGAGCATTTGCAATTCCAAAGCTGACTCGGGAAGGTTCAAGTGCTCGCAGGAAGCCAGTGCGAATCCGATGGATCGAGCATTGTGAGAGCCCAGAGCAAGTTTGATACCACCTTCGTCGGTGGATCGTGGGGTGGATTGGAGGAATTGCCAAGCCATTCGTTCGAAGCACGCGTCACTGTCTTGTTTTCGGCTCCATACGGGAACGGGCCAGCCCATCTCTTCGGCATGGATGGTCTCGTAATCCCAATACGCGCCTTTCACCAAACGAACGGTCAGTCTTCGGCCCGTGGCTTTGGCCCAATCGATCATGCTTTGGGCGTCGTCGCTGCCGGATCTGAGATAAGCCTGCATGGCCATCCCGGCGGGGAAGTCTTCCAGTTCACAGGCTCGGCGCACCAATTCAAGCGTGAGGTCTTTGGACTCGTGCGATTCCATATCAAAGTTGATAAGAACGTTGTGTTTGGCCGCCGCTTTCAGAATGGGCCGCATTCTGAACAACAAGTCTCGAATCGAACCCTCAGTATCAATGGGGTCAAGGGTTGCTGACAAGGAACTGATTTTTACCGAGACGTTCGCGCGGGGCACTGACTCGATGTGGTCGTGGTCAAGACGCTGGTTGGGTTCCCATGTGGAGGCAATCGTGGCCAGTCCCTCAATCATGTCGAGATATCGCTGCAGATACACTTCGGCCTCAGCGTCACGGACACACGCCTCACCCAAGATATCCACCGAGAACCCAATCCCACTCTTCCAAAGTTTGCTCAGACTCTTCTTGGCGCTTTCGGCATCGACCCCGGCAATGAATTGCTTGCCCATGGTCTCGACTTGGCTCGTCACCGCGCTGCGAAAGACTCCCTTGGCAAGACCGCCTGCAGAAACGGCGGTGCCCAAAAATGGAGGCAACTTCACACCGGGCTGCGTCAGATAGTCCATGAGATGTTCGTGTACCGACTCTGGTGTATTCAGTCGTGGAAAGACGTCTACGAATCGGAACAACTGCACCTTGAACGCCTCGTCCTTCAGCGTCCACTGCATGAGTTTGTCTTGCCACAGCCCACTGGAGAGCAGCCCACCTCGATGGCGTTGGCTGGCCTCCAAAATCCGAAGTCCGTGTTGGGCCACCAATTTTTCGGAGGGGCCAGCCCCAAGGCCGCCACCGGTATTGACGGCAGTGGGTGAGGTTGGTTTCGGACGGCGAGAGAAGAGACCCATGAGCGCTCCACATCGGGCCACGAAGCAACGTGGCTCTGCCGGAAAAGTATAGGTTGCGCTTGCTTTCAGCCGCGTGCTTGCGCCAGCAGAACATCAGCCAGCCGGGTGATTTGCTCCGCGGGCGCGTGCCGAAGGAACAAACTTGGTTCGAGCATTTCCAATTCGATCACACACCAGCCGTGTTCTGGGTCCCGCAGCAGGTCAACCCGAGCGTAAGTCCACCCACCAGGGGCGACGGCCACGGCTCGATGGGCGATGTCCAAGACCTCTCGAGGGGGCTGCCAAGGCTTGTCTTTCGCGCCAAAATCATCCTGAACCCGGTAATCCCCCGGCACGGGAATTTTCTGCACGCCATGGGATGGTTTTCCGCCCCAAAAGAGCACGGAATATTCGCCTTCGACCATCACCGAGGGGCAAAAAGGTTGGAGCAACACTTCATCAAAGGTTTGAAGCAGAGATTCTGCGTGTTGTCGGGCCACGCCAGTTTCGCTGGGTACAGAAAATGGAAGGGTGCCGCTGGCGGTTGCGCCAATGGCTGGCTTCAAAAAAGCTTGCTCTCGTCCAAAGTGGGCGGCCTCCTGAATGGCATGGAGGTTCTGAGCGGTCAGCCAGATGGTGGGCATGGTGGGGATCCCGGCTTTGGCCAGGTCACGCAAATATCTTTTGTGCATGTTCCAACGCAGCGTCGAGGCGGGATTGCACAGGTTGCCGTCGCGTTCTCGGGCATCGATCCACTTGGCGAAGGCGTCGGGATGTTCTTGGTAGTTCCAAGTCAAGCGGGGGACCACAAGATCGTACGAGCTCCAATTGGCGTTCTCTTCCCAGTTGGGGGTCTCCAGATGGATGCCAAGTCGGCGCAGGGCGGTGTGCAGGGGTTGGTCATCCACTTCCCATTCGGGCAAATTTTGGCAGCGAGCTAGGGCCAGACGGGTCTTCATGCGTTCGAGGGTATCCTGTGCGGTCTTCCAAGACGATCGATTCCCTGGAGTACCCGTGTCTGATTCCACAAACATTCCTCGTGTCCCTGCTGGTGTTGAAGTTGTTCCAATTCTGGATTTTGGATCGCAGTTCGTCCAACTGATCGCCCGTCGGGTTCGAGAAGCGGGGGCCTTCAGCATTTTGCTTGCTCCGGATACCCCGGCGGAGGTGCTCCAAGCGCTTCGACCCAAGGGCATCATTCTGTCTGGCGGACCATCCAGTGTGGATGGTGAAAACGCGCCCACCTGTGATCCCAGAATTTTGGACATGGGCGTTCCTGTGCTTGGTGTGTGCTACGGGCTGCAGTTGATGTGCAGTTTGTTGGGAGGACGTGTGGTCCCCGCCGACAAGCGCGAATACGGCCGGGCCAAGTTGGCGGTTGAAAGCCGTGGGGGCATGTTCCACGGCATTCCTTCGGACACAAGTGTATGGATGAGTCATGGTGATCAGATAGTTGAGTTGCCCGAAGGTTTTGAGACCGTGGCGGCAACCCCAACTTGTCCTTTCGCCGCGGTTCGACACTCCACTCGAAATCTCCACGGCGTCCAGTTCCATCCCGAAGTCACCCACACGCCGCATGGGGTCGAGATGCTGCGAAATTTCCTGTACGAAATTTGTGGCTGCCAAGGCACCTGGCGGATGAGTGATTTCGTGGAAACCGCCGCCGCCGAAGTACGCTCGAAAGTCCAGGGTGCTCGAGTGATTTGTGGTTTGTCGGGTGGGGTGGATTCTTCGGTGGTCGCCGCCTTGTTGCACAAGGCCATCGGGAACCAACTCACGTGCATTTTTGTGGACAACGGTCTTTTGCGGAAAAATGAGCGTGATCTGGTTGAAACCACCTTCCGCGATCATTTTGATGTCGATCTCCGGGTGGTCGATGCTTCAGAAGCGTTCCTCAAGGACCTTGAGGGAATCACGGAACCCCAAGAGAAGCGACGACGCATTGGGCATCGATTCATTGAAGTGTTCAAGGAAGCTGCTGCTGATGTCGAGGGTCCAGTGAAGTTCCTCGCCCAAGGAACCCTGTATCCCGATGTGATTGAATCCGGACATGGCCATGCGGGGACCGCCGCCAACATCAAGTTGCATCACAACGTGGGTGGCTTGCCGGAGGATCTTGGTTTTGAGTTGGTGGAGCCACTGCGGGATCTGTTTAAAGACGAAGTTCGAAAGCTCGGTGAAGTCTTGGGGGTTCCGGATCAGATCGTTTGGCGACATCCCTTCCCGGGTCCTGGCCTTGCCGTCCGCATCATTGGTGACATCACCGAAGAGCGTTTGGATCTTCTGCGTGAGTGTGACGAAATTCTGCTTGAAGAAATTGTGAGTGCCAATTTGTATCGAACGACCAGTCAGGTCTTCGCCGTGCTGCTTCCCATCCAATCGGTGGGGGTGATGGGGGACGGTCGCTCGTACGAGTCGGTTGTTGCTTTGCGAAGCGTAGAGACGCAAGATTTCATGACGGCGGATTGGTCACGTTTGCCGTACGAAGTTTTGGCAGAAGTGAGCAGCCGAATTTCAAATGAGGTCAAGGGCATCAATCGCGTGGTGTACGACATCAGTTCGAAGCCGCCTGCGACCATTGAGTGGGAGTAAGGTGCTAAGAGGTGACCTGATTCCGCCCTCTCCTTTCCACGACGCAATGTGTTGGCTGTGATTCACTGTTCATGTGATCGATCAAGATGATTCTTGATTCGCGCAAAAACCAGATTCCCCGCATTGGTTCGAACGGTGTTCGTTGTTTCGCAAGCCACCACTTCGCCAATATGAGCATCCGCATGCTCGACCACCACCATGGTGCCGTCTGGCAGTCGTCCCACCGCTTGGCCGGGTTGCTCTCCTTCTTTTTCCAAACGCAATTCGAACTCAGATCCTGGGTTCCCCAACGGCCGAAGAGCCAAAGACGCCTGTTCGAGATCTACAGTCGACAACCCCCGAACTTTGGCGATGGCTCTTAAGTTGGCATCAAGGGTGAGCAGTCTGCCTTGGAGCCGTTCGGACAAAGCGACAAGCTTTTCGTCCGCACCATGACCGGGTGGGTCATAAGGTTCCAATACGACGTCGGCGCAACCGCGAAATTCTCGTATGGTCTGCAGGGCTTTGAAGCCTCGTCTCCCACGCTCCCGTTTGTTGCTGTCCGAAGAGTCGGCAAGAGCCTGCAACTCTCCAAGCACAAATTCAGGAACCACAATTGAGCTGTCCACCATTCCTGACTGAAGGAAATTGGCGAACCTGGCATCGATCAAGACAGAGGTGTCAACCACGAGGGGACGGCTTCCTTTGGCCCGTCGTGAGAACTCCACGTACGGCAACACGATTCGGAAATCATCTTTTGTCGCAAGCACAATGGAGACTGCGAGATAACAAAAAGTGATTCCCAGCGCGAGCTTGCCCATCAGCAAATAGGCCGGCCAAGGTGGGGCGGTGAGGTACCAGGTTCGAGCCGCCAAGTCGATGAGTCCGGACAAGGCGTACGCGCTGACCAGTCCCACCACCACCCCGAAATAAATGGCAATGACATTGGCCAATCGTTTCTCTGGAGTGAAAACGTCGACCAGAACAACCAAGGAGCCAAGTCCGACCAGCAACATGAAGGCCCCGGCATAGTCCGAAACCACCACCTCATCCGCGGTATTGGTCATATCTCCCACGAAGGGAAGAAGGGCGGCAGTGGCCAACAGCAGGAGGTAGGTCAGTCGCAACACAATCAGCAGGCGACGCCGTGCCGTTTCGGCGCCTCGACGGGCATCCTCAAGGGTGGGGACAAGCGGTTGGGTGTTTGGCGGCATGGGAAGCCGAGTGTACCGCTCGCCAACCTCGACTAAGATGCATTCGACTCCCGGAGAGGACGGTCGGGCCCCGCGGGTGGCACGGCCGTGAACCTGGTCAGGGCCTGACCGCAGCAGCCATAAGCGGACCGGCCAGGCCGTGGATCGCCTGGCCGTCCTCCCCGGGACTCAAAGAAGGATTTTTTGTGTCTTACACCGTTCTTGCTCGTCGCTACCGCCCACGCCGCTTCGAAGATCTCGTCGGCCAGGAGGCGGTTTCGACCACATTAAGCAAGGCGATTGCATCCCAAAGAATCGCCCACGCTTATCTTTTTTGCGGCACCCGGGGGGTTGGGAAGACCACCAGTGCCCGAATTTTTGCCGCTGCGATCAATGCACCAGAAGATGAGAAGGACCTGGCGAATGTTCGTGAAGCTATTTTCCGCGGAGAAGATCTTGATGTCCAAGAACTGGACGGTGCGTCCAACCGTGGCATCAATGAAGCCAAAGAGGTGATCGCCCGGTCGGTCATCGCGCCTTTGGGGGGGCGGAAGCGGATCTGCATCATTGATGAAGTCCACATGCTTACCCGTGAGGCATTTAATGCCTTGCTCAAGACCATGGAAGAACCGCCGGCTCACGCGATGTTCATCCTGTGTACGACCGATCCAGAAAAAGTGCCAACGACCATTTTGAGTCGGTGTCAGCGGTACGACTTTCGCCCCGTCTCCCGGGAAAGGCTCACCGCCCACCTCCAAGATGTGTTGCAGCAAGAAGGCGTTCAAGCCGAGATGGAAGCTTTGACCCTTGTGGCTGAGGCCGGAAGGGGCTCCGTGCGTGATGCTTTGTCCCTGTTGGATCGAGTGCTATCGGCCGATCCGGAAGAGGTCACATTGGCCGGCGTCCGTGATCTTCTGGGGCTTGCGACAGTATCTCCGGCACAATTGGTCGCCCGGTCCATTGCCGCAGCCGATGCCCGAGGCGTTTTAAGTGCGTTGGCTGAAGCATTCCAGAGTGGCGCCGAGCCCGAAGAAATTGCTTCTGATCTGGCGACATGCTTCCGTGATGCTTTGTTGTTCGCCGTTGGAGGCGTTGAGTCGGTTGGCCTTCATCTCAGTGCTGGTCGTCGAGAAGATCTTGAAGCCATCGCAGGCCAACTTCCCCCAGACTACCTTGCCTCAGGCGTCGGCTTGGCGGATGAAGCCGCTCGGGCCGCCAAATACAGCAGCACCCCACGCGCAGTGGTGGAGGCCATGTTGCTTCAGTTGGTGTTCAACCTTGGGGGTCGACTGGACATCAATTCATCACCGACGCCAAGCCAAAAAAAAAAGCCTGAGCACGTCCGCGAAGTGAAACCTCTAGCGCCATCCGAATCACCTGAGGCAGATGGCCCACTTCCCGAACAAGCCTTGCCGGCCAAGCACAGGCCGGGTTCACCAGACCCCACCTCCAAAAAATCAGGTCAAGTTGCCGAGCCTTCCCCCGCCTCATCGAAGCCCGAGTTTGCTGTGAACACAAACAGTTGGTCCACTTTTTTGGCTTCAGTGGAAGGCGATGTTCGTCTGGAACTTCGGGTGGAATCGTTCGGTCCACCTGCATTCTCGGGTGACTGTCTTTCTTTCCAAAATCCAATCCCTGAATCATTTCCCGCCTCTCAACGCGTTGCCGAAGAGGAATGGCTGCAAAGCACACTGCGCCGCTTTGGAATGGTTGGTGTCCGAGTTGAAGTCAAAATTCCCGTCGGTCACACAGATTCCAAGTCCACGCAGCAAAAGATTCAAGGGCATCCCTTGATTGAAAGCTTGTCCCGCGCCTTGGAAGGTGAAGTGATTGGTGTTCATGCTCGTTCGGAGAACCGTGATGTTTGATGCCTTCAAACAAGCGGGCGCCATGGCGGGGATCATGAAGGATTTGCCCAAACTCCAAGCTCGAGCAAAAGAGATTGCCGAGATGCTTGATGCGGCTCGAGTGGTGGGCGAATCTGGTGGTGGTGCGGTTCGAGCCCGCGCGGACGGTCGAGGTCGTTTGGTCGAGGTCCTGGTGGCTCCAGCCTTGGCCAGCGCAACTGAAGAGATTGGACCGTTGGTCACCGATGCAGTTCGTGATGCCCAAGAAAAAGCCGCGGCACTCGCGGCGCATGAATTCGGCCGCGCCGCTGAGGAGTTCAATTTGCCCATCCCTGCGGAATCCCTGCGTGGTTTGCTTGGTGGTGCATCTTGAGTGCTGGCGGGCCACCCACCTTGGAGGCATTGGTTGATCGTCTTGGTCAACTCCCGGGCATTGGCCGCCGAAGTGCGGAGCGTCTGGCTTTTTGGTTGCTGCGAGCCTCTTCAGATGAGGCATTGGGCTTGGCCGAAGCGATTCGCGCGGTCAAGGAAGATCTTGTTTCTTGCCGGGTGTGTGGACACCTCGGAGAATCAGATCTCTGTGCCATTTGCTCGGACTCGCGTCGGGATGCAGGTGTGATCCTGGTGGTCGAAGAGATCAAGGACTTGGTTCGGTTTGAATCCGCTGGCCTTCATCAAGGGGTGTATCACGTCTTGGGCGGAGCCATGGATCCTCTGTCTGGAGTCGGCCCAGAACACCTTGGAGTCGATGGACTGATTCGTCGATGCCGTGACGCGACCTGCAACCTTCGCGGAGAGCCCGTGCGGGAGGTCGTGTTGGGGCTGAATCCAACCCTCGATGGCGACACCACCGCGTTGCATTTGGCCAAGCAAATCGAACCATTTGATATTCGGGTCACCCGTTTGGCCCGAGGCCTGCCCAGCGGCGGGACACTCGAGCAAGCCAGCGTTTCTGTGCTCGCCGATGCCATGGACGACCGTCGACCTTTGGGCGGAGAAACGCCATGAGGTTTGACGCTTCCCAGCATCAACGAATGGGGCAGGTCCAAAAGCTCACGCCAAGCATGATCCAGCACATGCAGGTGTTGCAATTGCCCTTGGCCGAGCTGGAGGCGACACTCGAAGAGCAGTTTGAATCCAACTTCATGCTGGAGCAAGTAGAACCTGAGGCTGCAGTAGAGCCCACCGCCAAGGGGGAAACCAATGCTCCAGCAAAAGAAGATGAAGCGGGCTTTGATCGCCTCGCGGAATCCGAGCGTTCGATGCCTGAGGCCACAGACAACCTCTACGAATCTCGACCCAAAGCCAAATCAGACCAAGAACGCGACGGCAAGACCGACGCCATGGCCAATGCAGAGGGACGTCCTCAATCCATCGAAGAACAGTTGCTTGACCAATGGCGAGAAGCTGAAGTATCGACCGAGGTGGCGTCCTTGGGAGTTCGCGTAATTGAGCACTTGGATCCTGACGGTTTTTTTCGTCATGATGTTGAAGAGTTGGCCACCAGTCTCCAGTTGGATGGATCCCACTTGCGATCCGCTCTTGAAGCCGTTCAGGGATGGCTGGAGCCTCCTGGCATTGCTGCCCGCAGTTATCCCGAGTGTTACGCCATTCAGATTCAACGCCGAGAATTGACTGAACACTCGCAAGATTCTGGTCATTGGTCTCTGTTGGTTGAGCTTCTCGCGCACGACTGGGATGACTTGCTGAACAACCGACTCAAAAAGATCTCAGAACAGCGTGAGTGTCCTATTGCGGACATTGAAGCGGCAAGGGATTTGCTTGGCCAGTTGAAAAAGCAGCCAGTCAGGACGCTTGCCCATGAACGTCCCTCTATCGTCCGTCCTGAGATTGCGATTGAGCGTGACGAATCTGGAGTGATGGTTGCGCGATCTCTGAAGAGCCGGTTTCCGAAGTTCCGCCTGAATCCCGAATACGAGGCCATTCTGAAGACAGGAGGCTTGAACGAGGGAGATGCCGAACAATTCCGGAAGGCCCGCGACGAGGCTCGCCAGCTTCTTGAAGCCATCGAACAGCGGTACCGCACGGTCGAACGGGTGGCCAACGCGATTGTGGCCCGCCAGCAAGCCTTCTTTACCGAGGGTGATGGCACCCTTGTCCCGCTCATGATGGAAGAGGTCGCTGAACAGCTGGACATCAGCGTTTCCACGGTAAGTCGAGCGGTTGACGACAAGTGGGCCGAGACGCCACGAGGCATGCTGTGTTTGCGTGATTTCTTCGTTGGCGGATTGGTCGATCGCCAAGGACGACCGGTCGCCTACGAGACAGTGAAGAAAAAGGTCCAAGCGTTGGTGGAAGGCGAGGATCGCCGTCGCCCCCTGTCGGACGCTTCGATCGAGAAGGCACTCCAAGAAGAGGGCATCGATATCAAACGACGTACTGTTGCGAAGTACCGAGAAGAGTTGGGCATTCCAAATTCAGAGTTGAGGAAGCGTCATTCCGATTGAGGCGTCAGGGTGACGCGGAGATACGCCAGTCCGGTTCTTTCAAACCATTCCACTGAAAACTGATGCACAGATTCTTCTGGAATCTCGAAGGTGTGGGTGAAGACTTGCTGGGTGGGGCCATCCCAAGCATCGATCACCGTCTCCCCATCCATTTCGACTCGAACCCCGTCGTTGGCTTCAACCTGGAGCATCCAGCGTCCAGCGGGCACCCAACGTTCGGTCTCGCAGACCAGACCAAAACCGTCGCGGGGAAGACCAGCATCGCGCACGGCCGGAAAAATGCCCGGAAGATCTCCCGGTGACTGCCGACCGAAATCCAACACGGGTTCCCGGCACTGGAAAACCCATCCCATCTCGGCTTCGTTCCGCCATTGCTCATAACTGGTCACGGGATCGGCCGTGTATGCCCACATAAATCCCTTCCACCATCCGCGGGTCAAGACCCCAGACAAGGTTTGGCCTCCGCAGTCAAGACTCCAGCGTTCAAAGCGATCTTTCTCCATCGCACGGATGGTGATTCGATCCCGATTTTCGGTGGCCACCAGTTCGGCCTCACCTTCAAACGAAAATTCTTGGTCGTGGCCGATGTCACCGGTAGGAACGAACTGCACAAATCCAGGGGCTACCGTTCCCGGCGTCAGAATGGGGGTTGAGCCATTCCACGGTCTGCCATTCTGCACCAGCCTGAGATGTTCAGTTTGAGCCTTTTGGATCGGTGCAGATGAACTCAACTCGGCCGGAGGGGAGATCTCGGGATCACCACTGGCCACCGTGACTTCCGCGGCCCCTGCAGTTTGAAAAGAACGATCGCAAGTGGTGAATTGATTCCCACCAAGTCGCACCGCCCCAGGGCCTTCGCCAATGTCGAGGGCGACTTCGAAACCCTCGTACACGCAGTCGGTCAACGTGCACTGTGAGGGTCGCAAATGCGCCCAAGCCCAGGGGGGAAGCTGTTCCACGTCGGTCTGGTTCAGCACCACCAACCCTCGACGATCGCCGCTGAACTCGGAAGCGTCCATACGAATCACCCCACAATCTTGGATCATCACGGCATGGGGACGGTTGCTTTGCATCCGATTTTGGCCAAACTGCAAATCTTCGCCCAAGTCCAGAGTCAGCCCAGGGCCAGGCCCAAAGCACTGGTTTCCGAACAACCGCAGTCCCGAAACACCACGGAGTTTGAACGCCTCCGCTTGGTGATTTCTCATGGTATTTTCAGTGCAGAGAATGTCCTGAAAGCCTTGGCCTTTGAAGAGATTGATTTCCTCTCCTGGAGGCGGCCAGGCCAAACCACGGAGACGGGCGTCTTCCGCCATGTCCATCCCCAAGTTGACGGCACCAGTGTCCAGAGAGATGCCGTATTCGATGTGGTTGAATACGTTTCCTCGGATGGAGTGGTCCCGGCCCGAGCTTGTCATTCTGATGCCCGATGCCTCTTCATGGCCGTAGATGCAATCGATGGCATTGGTGTGAATCTTCCATTCGTTTGCGGTGTCCAAGTGGATCCCAGATCGACCCATCCGGGAGATCGTTGAATCTTCAAGGGTCCCACTGTTGGATCCGGTTGCTTTGAGCCCGACGAAACCATCGCTGAGATTGAGGGTTGACCCACGGAAGCGCTCGCTGGTGATGCGCACCCCAATCTCACAAGAACGTGAGTTCATGTCGGTCAAGATCAGATCATTTCCAGACACCTGCATCCCTACAGAAAAGCCTTCGATGGTTCCACCATTCCAGCGAACACCGTCGGACAGAACGCGTACCCCGATGCCCTGATCGCCTTTCAGCGAAAATGCAGTGGCATCGACTTGAATGTTGTGGCCCACGACGCGGATCAAGCCGTCGTTCTTGAGGTCTTTGAGTTCAGCCCCAGGCGCGACCACCAAGCGACAGGAGGAGGTGATGGGGAAGTCGTCCCGATCGACGGACACGACGGGCAGCTCCGTCACTGGAGCTTCGCAGAATCCCCCAAACCAGATCAAGGGAGACAGGCACAGGGCCAACATCAGATCGCCTCGATCTCCTTGGCTTTGCTTTCGGCCGCAGTGTCGACCTTGGCAATGGCGTTCTTTGTCGCATCCTCGACCTGCTTTTCGGCTCGCTTTTGGTCGTCTTCAGAAAGTCCTTGGTCCTTGGTCAAGCTGCCAATCGCTTTCAAGGTGTCACGGCGAACATTTCGGACGGATACCCGAGCTTCTTCACCGAGCTTGCCCACTTGAGCGGCCAGTTGTTTTCGGCGGTCGGCCGACGGTGGGGGGACATTCACGCGGATCACATCCCCGTCAACGGTACCGTTGAGCCCCAAGTCTGAATTTTGGATGGCTTTCAGGATTTCTTGCTTGATCGACCCGTCGTAGGGCTTGATCACGATTTGTGTGGTCTCAGGAACACTGACCATGGCCACCGACCTGATGTCCTGGAGGCTGCCCCAAGCTTCAACTTTGATGAACTCCACCAAAGCACTGCTGGCACGACCAGTTCGAATGCCTTTGAGTTCTTTCTCCAGGTACTCAAATGCCTTTTGCATCTGGTCTTTGGCATCTTGGATGGCATCGTTGTAGGACATGAATAGCTCCTTTGGGGAACGGCAATATTAGTCGGTATTGGCTGGGTCAGGATGACGGGGAGAGACCAGAGTCCCGATCGTTTCCCCAGCCACCGCTCGGGCGATGTTCCCAGGGGTGAAAAAGTCAAAGACTTGGACAGGGATTCTTCGTTCCATGCACATCGTGAGGGCTGTGAGATCCATCACCCCCAGCTGTTGTTCGATTGCGTCTTCAAAGGACAGTGTGTCGTATCGGACCGCATCATTGTGTTTGGCAGGGTCCCGGTTGTAGATGCCATCAACTTTGGTGGCTTTTAACAACCGATCAGCGCCCAATTCGGCAGCACGGAGAGATGCACAAGTGTCGGTCGTAAAAAATGGATTGCCCGTGCCGGCCGCCAGCACCAAGATTCGACCTTTTTCAAAGTGCCGAATGGCTCGATTCCTGATGAACGGCTCGGCAACAGAAGGTATGGCCAAGGCGCTCATCAGTCGTGACGGGTGTCCTATTTGCTCGAGGGCTTCACGGAGAGCCAGTCCATTGAGCACCGTGCCCAACATGCCCATGTAATCGGCGGTCGCTTGGGCAATCTGTCCCTGCTGGGCCAAAGTGCCACCCCGAACAATGTTTCCGCCGCCGACCACAACCGCCAAATCCACTTTGTCAGCAGCTTTGGCAATTTCGTTCGCGATCAGGGAAAGACGTTCTGAATCGATGCCAAATCCACTTGGGGCGGCAAAAGATTCTCCGGAGATTTTGAGGACAACTCGGGCGGGGGCGGGCATGAGGGATAGTTGAACCGCAATAGGCAATGCGGTCAAGCCGGATGGGAAGCATCTTGCTTCGTCAAGGCGTACGATTGCGCCTCGTGGCGCCTCTTTCACCGCGAATTCTTGAGACGTACCGAAAGCTCGACGCCGAGCGGCTCGAGCTGGCCGCCGTCCGAAAGGAGGCTCTTCGGTCCAAAGTTCGTCGTTTGTTGTTGGCGGCTGCTGCTTTAAGCGTCATCACGCACGTGCTGCTTCTTCTTTACCGGTATCAAATCGATCAAACCGAAGTCCCTCCGGAATCCATTTCATTTCGGTTGGCCCTCGATGCTTCTGAGGACGTGGCCCTGAGTCCAGGTCCTGATTTTGAGGATCTGTTACCGGGTCTTGATGCGCTGGATCTGGAACCCACGGACCCTTCGCCAGCGTACAGCAGCACCGTGCCGTCGGCTCCGATGCCCGTAGGTGGTCCTGCGACTCCTTCGTTGGGGGGGGCTGGAGTTGGGGCAGGGGTGGGTTCGGGCCTCGGCAGCGGATCGGGTTTGGGTGGTGGTGGCGCAACCTTTTTTGGTTTGGCGGCGGAGGGTCGCCGCTTTGTGTACATCGTGGACAAGTCAGGATCAATGTCAACCGGCTGGAATGCAACCCCGGGGAACCTGTCGGTGGGACTGTCTTCAGGGGATACCCGTTGGCGTCGTGCGGTGGCTGAGTTGCTCAAAAGCATTTCGAAGCTTCCCACGGTCGCGCGATTCCAAGCCTACCTCTACGACTCGGGACTCTCTTCGCCACCTTGGAGTGAAGACTGGGTGCCGGCAGGCAGTCGAGGTCGTTCGCGGGTTCAGAACTGGGTCAACCGGATTGTTCCGGGCGGTGGAACCCAGCCCGTCGATGCAATCCAAAGCGCACTGTTGCTGCAGCCACCACCCGATGCCATTTTTCTTTTGACCGACGGCGAGTTCCCAGTGGAGCCTGCGATGCAAGTGTTGCAAACCATGAAAGGACAAGGCATCCGCTGCCCCGTACATACGGTGGCCTTGGGTTCACAAGCGGGTGCCGACACGCTCCGAGAACTCAGCCGAGTGACCGGTGGTCGAATGAGGGTGGTGAAATGATGGTTGGTGTGCTGTCGACACTCTTTGCCATGCTGGGCCCCAACGACGATGCCATTCTCCATATGAGGGGTGGAGGCCATGAGTCAGTTCAGATTGCAGAGGTTGATGCCAATGGTGTTTTGGTGCAACAGGGCCTCTCAATGCAACGGGTGGATTGGGACAAAATCCTCCGGATCGAAGGACTCTCCAGCAACTCAGAACACCAAGCGGCCATCGATGCCTGGCTCCCTCATGCAGAACTTCTTTGGCGGTTCCGAACTCGTTTAGAGCGTCTCGATTTCCAAGGAGCCGCCCGGTTGGAACCAGACGTCAACCAGTGGAAAGACCATCCCAGTCGAATCGGTTTGCTCGTTCGGGAAGGCCTGTTTCAGATTGCTTTGGCGGATGGGAATCTTGCCGGGGCGGTCCCCCACCTGTTGGCTTTCGGGGATCGGTTGGCCATCGAGGGATCAACCGACACCGTGGGGTCCCGCTTCAACACTCCCGTCACCGAGGCCCTTCGCTTGCATCCCGATTTTCCGCCAATCGTTCCCCCGGGGCCAGACGTTGCCATCGCCCGCAAGGCCATTGCCGAGTTGCCTCCTCCGGTGGACCCACTCTCAGACTGGCTTCGTCGTGCATGGGACGTGGTGCTCGCTCGAGCAGACGGTGAACTTGGCCCTCTGCCCGATTGGGGCGGTGGCGCGCCCGTGCCTCCGAGCGTGAAGGTGTTTCGATCATGTGAGCTTGGGGTTGATGGGGGAGATCCTCAAGCGGAGTTTGCGCTTTGGACGAAGTTCGCAGATCGATCCCCTTCTCGAAGAGCGGTGCTTGATCGGATTGAAGTCTTGGCTCGAGGCGCGTCGTCACCAATGTCAGACCTCGCAGGCTGGCAAGCGGTTGAAATGCTGCGTTCGATGTCTTTCCCTACCGAAGCGGATCGACTTCTTCAAC
Source organism: Phycisphaeraceae bacterium (assembly GCA_004213555.1). Lineage (GTDB taxonomy): Bacteria > Planctomycetota > Phycisphaerae > Phycisphaerales > SM1A02 > UBA8653. The sequence continues at coordinate 275,462 of SHAP01000002.1, forward strand.
ATTTGCGTCGAGTTGACGCTGATGCTCTTCTTTCTTCCTCTCCACAAGGACCGTTCTGATATGCGACCAGTACTCTTTCTCGCGCAAGCTGAATCATCCCGATCGCTGTTGCAGGCGGTCTCGGACTCTGGACCAGTTGGGACGTTGCTCATTCTGCTTTCCATGGCAGCCTTCGCGTTGATCTTGGTTCGCTTGTGGCAATTGCGTCGAGTGGTGCTGCTTCCAGAGCAGCAGCTGACCGAACTCGAATCACTGCTTCACGGAGGCCGAACCGAAGAGGCTCTGGCTTACTGCAGTGCTCCATCAAACGACTCATTTGTTACCCGAGCGCTCGAGCCTGCTCTGGCCCGGCTCTCGGCGTCTCCAATGGCAGTTTTTGAACTGCGGGCATCGATCGAAGAAGCTGGTGAAGTAGAGGTGGCGGCTTTGCATCGCCAAACCGAGCCCATCGCGGTCATTGGCGCTATCGCCCCATTGATTGGTCTTTTGGGAACCGTGCTTGGGATGATTGGTGCTTTTGACGCCTTGGGAGCCGGAGCGCAAAGCAATCAAGAGTCCATCGCGGGCAGCATTTCACTGGCCTTGACCACCACGCTCTTGGGGCTGGTCATCGCCATCCCGTGTGTGGCGTCGGTATCGTGGCTGAGAAGTCGGATCGATGCGACTGCTGCCGAAGCAGGCCGGGAACTTGAGCGCTTGGTGCTCCCGCTTGAGCTGGGGGCAGACGCAGAATGAGGCTTGGACGAGGCCATCCCGCCCGTCGAACGCCTGACCTCACGCCCATGGTGGACGTGATCTTTTTGTTGATCGTGTTCTTCTTGGCCGCGGCTCGACTGGAACAAGATCGGCGTGAACCGGTGGACTTGCCTCAGCAAGCCGGTGAGATGGAACAGAAGCGTCGTGAAGGGTTGGTGCTCACCCTGTTGGCTGATGGGACATTGCGTATTGCCGGTGTCTCCCGTGATATTGAGGCACTGCCAGCACTGCTGGCCGAAGCGAGTCGGGACGGAATGCCATCGGTGACCCTTCGCGCCAACCGTGAAGTGGATGTTGTCGTTATCCATCGGGTCATACGCTTGCTGGCTCGAAGTGGTGTGCCCGGTGTGGAGATGGCGGTTGCCCCGGGAGGTGCCTCGTGAACTTCAATCGGCGTCGCCATGAATCCGTGGATTCCCCAAGCCTTTCGAGTCTGATCGATGTGGTTTTTCTCCTTCTGGCGTACTTCGTACTCACCGCGGCGTTTGCCTTGCCTGAACGTGCTCTCACTCCAGCGATTTCGGTGGATGGTCAGGGTGCTGATGCATCCGCAGAAGTGGAGCCGCAGATTGTGCGAGTCCGCAACCAACGCGGTCAAGTGGTGTACCAACTCGGCGCTCAAACTCACATGACGCTTGAAAGCCTGCGTTCGTCTCTACGCAAACTGCCCCAAGATCCTGGTCTGGTCATCAAAGCTGAAGCTGGAACACCATTTGGAGCGGGTGCAGGTGCCATCCAGGCTGGGCGTGACGTGGGTTTTCAGGACATCACGTGGTCCGCAGATGGAGACGAATCTTGACGATGTTCTGTCTGGCCGGTTGGTTGCTCCTGATTCAGGATGCATCGGTTTCTGCTTATGCCGAGAGGGCGGGGCTCGTCGAAATTGAGCGCTGGGCACTCGCCGAGACCTGGAAGTCAACCACAGGTCGTGCGCGTCAAGAGTCAGCCATTCGGTATGCCACCGTGCTCGCCGAAGCTTTTTTGTCGCAACCAGAACGCGTGGAGGAATATCGAGAAGAGGCCTCAACCCTGCTCGAGAGTTTGCCCAAATCATCTCCTGCTCGATTGCGTTTGGAAATCGAACTGTTGGCCGCCCAGGCCCTTCCCTTTGAAAAATCTGCTTCTGAAGCGTTGTGTTCTTTTGAGTCCGTGCAAGTTGATGACATTGTGGCTGGCCTTTCCCAAGTGATTGACCAGGCGGAGCAGTTGTTGAAGCGAGCCAACAACCGTTTTGAATCGGCCGCGAACACTGTGGTTCGATCAAGCAGTGAAGAGCAACGCACCCGTCTGTCAGAATTTGGTGGTCTTTCGGAAACTGTTCGTACCCGATCCGCTTTGTTGGCTGGATGGGCTCGTACCTTCCGAGTTTTGCTTGACGCTTCAGTGGACCCTGCCCAAGACCGCGCGGCGGGCTTGGAGTCATTCGCTTGGATTCTGGCCGGCGAGCCAACGCTACCTGATGTCACGGAGGTGCCTGAGGTATGGATCACTCGCCGTGATGTTGCTTTTGCCATTCATGGTGTTTTGCTTTTGCAATCTCATGCCGGACTCCCTGACCAATGGGGTCCGTTGTTGGATCAGTTTGGAAATGCTGAAGATCGTCGTCGGGCTGGATTCCGAAAAGCCTTGGCTCGCGCCATTGCCCAGGATCCCATTGGCGTTCGCGACCGTCTGGACGATGTTGTGGAAGGTCAAGAATTGGTCATGCTTCTTGGATTCTTGAGCCGCAAGGGGCCAAAATCGGTGATTGAAGATGTTGTGCAGACGTTGATCGCTCGAGAAGCTTTGGATTCTTTGCTCGCGGTGGGAACCGACTTGGAAGAGATTGAATTGGCCAATGATGACTTGGCCGAACTGGTTGCGGCGCACCTGTCCTATGTGAATCTGATCAAAAAAGACCCCGACCCCGAACCCAAGCAAGATTTTCTGAAAGTCTGGTCTGATTTGTTTGATCGCTTGAGCGCGCTCAAAATTCAGGGCCGTCCTCAACAAATTCGGCATGACACACAAGTCAGGGCCGCTTGGTCGGCTTGGAAAGCGAAGCGTTTTCTCGCAAGTGCTGAGATGTGGTCAAAGGCAGCTCAATCTGGAGGCGACGTCGCTGATCTCATCGCGCGTCGTTTGCAAGCTCTCATGAGATGGCAGCAAACCAGTGACAATGAAGATTCATTTGACGAGGAATACAGGATCTTTCTTCGCGATTTTCCCGACCATTCATTTTCTGTTGAAATCCTTTTGCAGCAATCTCGAGTGCAAGCCCCATCTCTGGATTTGGTTGAAGGTTTGTTGGGGATTTCCGAAGATTCACCTCGGTTTCTCGAGGCCCGAAGCCGGGCGGAAGCATTGTTCTTCGTATTGTCACAAAGCGGCAGTCTCCCCATCGAAAGGCATGTTGATCTTGCCCTCGAGTTGCATCGCTTGTGGCTTGACTCCTCCGAACTGCTTGACACCGAACGCACCCGTGCCGGTTTGATCCGTGCCCGACGTTTGTTGGAGTCTGCAGGTGATTTGGTCGAGTTTGCCGCCGTTCGTAAAGAAGTCTTGGCGGATCTGTCTGATCTCCGCTCTCGAGGCATGGTGGGCATTGCCGACTTGGGACCGGAATTGAATTTTCGCGCGGTTGAGAGTGCCATCGCCTCGGAGGATTTGGAATCAGCTCGCAACCTGGCCAAAAAATTGTTTTCCGAAGACCCAGAAGGTCGTTGGGCCCAAGCTGCCAACATTCGCCTTGTGCAATGGGCATCTCGCCACCCGGAATCGAACCATACACCTGAAATCCTGACATCGGTTGGGCCCAAGGTTCTGAAGGAGCTTGAAGCTGGAGACACTTCCGATCAACTTCGCCTCTTGATCGCCCCCTACTTCCTGCCCGACCGGCCCGAATTGGCTACCGAAATGTTGTCTTCCCTTCGTCCTGAGGGTGCTCAGTCTGTTTCTGCCCAAGTTCTGTGGGCAAGGATCTTCGGCTTGCAAGGGAAGGACCAGGATGCCGTCACGAGCTGGTCGAAGGTGCGTGCCCAATGCGCAGTGGGCTCTGATGTTTGGTGTCAGTCCATGCTTGGTGAAGCGGCTGCTTGGGTTCGTCTTTCCGATCCACAACAGGCATCACGTTTGCTCTCGCAGCTTCGGGGTTTGGGGCCTGATCCCCTTCCAGTTGATGTTGCTGATCGGCTGTCCAACCTCGAGCGTTCATTGGGGGACCGGCCATGAACTCCATGGTGGAGGATCTCCTGAATCCGAATTTGCCCGATCACGAAAGGTTGGGCGTCACCCCGGCCGCCCCTCCTGCTGAGGTCCGTGAAGCGGTGGCACGCCTTCGCCGCGCCCTACTGGACCCGCATCTCACGGACGACTTTCGCCAGCAGGGTCAGTTGATTCTTTCTGATCTTGCCCCTCGGTTGCATGGCGGTCCTTTGCCACCAATTGCAGCCGCTCCACCTCCAGCTCCGGTTCCGCCCAAGGCCAAGCCTTCAGAAGTTTCTGAGCTTCATCTGACAGTCTTCGACCGTCAACTTTTGGCGTTGCTGTCTCGGGGAGGATTTCGTGGGTCAGGCCGCCGAAAAATTCTGACCCTTGCCCAACGTCACAGGGTGAAGCCTGAACAACTTGGCAACATCATGCTGGGGCTCGCGGAATGGACTCAAGCGGGCCGGGGTCGTTCTGCACCAGCAAAGGGGTTGAAGTTCGGTTTGCCAGATGCCTCACTCCCATTTGACCACAAGGCCAACCTCCGTTTGGCTGTTGGGTTGTCCATTTTCTTGCTGGTCTCAGTCGGAATCCTCTTCGCGCGTTGGTGGGGATCGGAATCTGCAGCCGTGTCTCCCACACCACCACAGGCGGCGGTCCTTGAAGTGGCTCGTCCCCCAAATGTTGCTGCCGACATTTCCACCCCAACGCCTTCAAAGATCTTGCGTTGGGACCGTCCTCCAGGTCTGTTTGCTCGAGCTCGGCCCGAGGGTGCTCGCGCGGCCGCAGCCGGGCTGCGTTCAATCCGAACCGCATTGCGTGCCGCCTCTGCTCAGGCCCAACCCGTCGAAAATACGGAACTGGTTCGCTTTGTTGATCAACTTGGTTTGGCTTGGCTTGCGGTTTCGGATTCAGAACGAGACGCGGTTGTCCGGGAGCTTCTCCCGGTGTTGCTTTGGCAAGCACAGGAAAACCCGGTTGAATTTGGCAGGCTGGTGCGATCATTGTCCCCGGCGCGGGCTCCTGAACCCGAATTGCCAAATGCCCGGGCTCGATTGGAGGTTTTGGTCGAGTTGGAACGTTCTTCTCGGATGCCCACCGAAGTCCGTTCGGTGGTTCAGGAGGCCATCAGCAGAGCGTTGGGTGAATCTACCGCCCGACCCTCGAGCGAACCAAAAACCGAATGGTTGGTTCGTTCTGGCCAACGCCTTGTGGAGGCGATGAACAATGAACGCGACCGAAGTCAGGCCGCAGCCCGCTGGATGGCACTTCTACCCACGGCGGAGGCCAGTCGTGTTGAGGTTGTGATAGAAGTCCTGCACACGCTGCTTCGAACCCGCCGTGTCCTTGAAGAACAATCACCAAACGGGCTTATGGATTTTCTGGGGTCCATGCTCTCGGTGCTCCCAGCGGGGCATCCTGATTTGCGAGAACTCGTGGTCAGGTGCCACCGCGATCCAACGGTTCGTTCGGGAACCATCTGGGCCTTGGGGAGTTACTTCGCTTCCCAACGGTGGGGGGGGTTCTTTGACGGGCGATTGGTTTTGGATCACTTGGGCTTGGTGGGCGTGGATCGACAAGCCTCACGCGAAAGACTCGCCCGCCGGATCTCGGAAGCTTGGCCAACCCAATGGACACCAGCCAAAGAGGAGAAGGCATTTTGGTCCGACTTCGTTGCCGATTGGCGGGTGCTGCGTGATCGCATCGATGGTGATGGCTCATCGGGCCTGACTCGGGCGGGCCGATTGGCCCATCTCAACCGGTTGGGGCTCGAGGCATTGCTGGGCAGTTTGACTGAGGCGCGGCGGGGGCTTGATGCGAATCTTCCCTCGGCACTCCTTCTGCTCGAAAATCCAAACCCCATGCCCCCAGAAGCAGACACCGAATTGATCAATCGTCTGCAGGCGGCCCGGAGCCGGAGTGCACGTCGAAACATCCTCGAACAAGCAGAGCCGGTTGTGGCCTCCAGGGAATTGGCCAACTTGCTCCTTGATCTAATCGCCGAGGGATCTCCAACGGAGCGCCGTGCTTCAGAAGACTATCTGCACCGGGGATTGACGGACGATCCCGCGATCTTGGTTGCTCTTTCCGATCGGGGCTTGGATTTTTCCGATCGATTCCTTCGCCCATTTTTTGGAGGCGACATGCCGGCAGGTCGGCAGGCCCGGGCGGCACAACTGCTGGTCCGTGCGGCCCTGCCAGGGTTGCCCGACCGGCGTCGTTCTTTGGTCGCTTTGGCTGAGGCGTGGGCCTCAGGTGTGCAAGACCCGTTGCCAGCACTCGACGCTCTTTTGCTGAGGGTTCCAAACCTGAATCCTCCTCTTGCTTCCCCTCGTACGGTGACCGAGTTGTTGGAGCGTCGCCGTGATGCAGTCCAAGCATTGGCCGATCATGCGATTCGACGCGGTTGGTTGGATTCGTGGGACGTGAAAGCAGTCTTCCGTGATCGGGCGTTGCGTCGACAGAGGCTGCGTCATCCTGAAGCCATCTTGTCTGATTTGGAATGGACCGAAAGTGAGCTGCTTGATCGAGCTCTCGCGGTGCGGCGAGATGGACGTCGTCTTGACCGCGCAGCGCCTGAGGATGTCTCGGACGTCCCAATGCAAGTGCCCTCTGAATTCCAGGCCGCGCTGGAAGGTCTTCGGCCAAACCGGCCTGATCGGTATTTTGATTTGGCAGAAGTGGTTCTCGATGGGGGTGACCTTTCTCTGGCACGATGGCTGTCTGGCATCGCTGCAGGATTGGACCCGAAGGGTTTTGCGGCTTCAACCGCACTGCTGTACGCCTCAACTTCCGAATCCCCGCTTGAGATAGAGCGTTACCGCCGGCTGGCCAAAGCACTAGGCGCAAATGGGTTGACCCAAAGGAACGAAGATCTCATTCAGCTTGCTGATGCGATGCGTGCGGCTCGGCGTGCTTCGAGTGACATTCCAGTCAGGGCTTCGAAATATGTAGCCTCTGAGCCGCGCGATGCCTTCGACCCGTCGTTGTTGGTGCTTGAAGCATGGTGCCGATTTGGGGACCGGGTGGTTGATCCACTGCTCGCACTTCGAGCTGGGCTTCGTCCTCTGCCAGAGGTTTTTCCCACTCGCTTGGAACTGGAATTTGACGGTGACCCAAGTCAGGCATGGTTTCGCCGTGGCAAGTGGACAGGTTCCCCAATTTTGAATCCCAATACGCGTTAGGCCGTCTGTTCGGTCAGGAACTTCAATCGGCGGCGGGTCAGTTCAAGGAAGTCTTCCATCACTTGGTTGCGTTCAATGGTCCACGTGGTTTTTCCATCCAAGTGGTACACCAGCGAGGTCCAAGCCCAGTGCGTTTCGTACGGCGGCAAGGTGAGTGAAAGTGACTCACGGATCTTCGCTCGCACCATTTTCACCGGAAGGCTTTCGACAAACGCTTGATCAGACGGGAGGGCGATTTGCAAGTCGGTTGGATTTGGGACGATGAGTCCCACAATATTTTGGGTGTGGGAAGCAAGCCCTGGGGCCATCCAAGCGGGACACCATCGCCAAGTTGGGCCAAACCATCGGACTTCGGACTGGCACCCCAGTCCATCAAGAAATTCAACCATACGGTCCCAGTATTTCGGTGCTTCCGGGGCGTTGGGCAAGTCGGCACGGAGTTCGCCCATTGACGGGACGCGGAATCGATCTTCCCATGGCTTGCGTTGATCAGTCATAACCAAACATTGTACGACGCTTGCTCAGTTCCCTGCATCAAGTTCCAAGATTCTTCCGCCCGGGGGCCGTAACGTTGAAATGACGTCCCATACGAAACAGGGGATAAGGGCTGATTCAAACCCAACAAATCAAACTTGGCCTGCTTGGAGGCGGCTCCGTCGGTACAGTGGGTCCCATGACGACTCCCCTTGTGCTTTTGGTTGATGACAACGAAGGCAATCGAGACTTGATAGCGCTTTATTTGGAAGGACTTCCAGTCCATTGTGTGGTCGCATCGGATGGTCAAGGGGCTCTTGAATCTATTGCCCAAAGTCGGCCCGACTTGGTCTTGCTTGACGTCATGATGCCCAGGATGAGTGGATTCGAGGTTTGTCGAGCGATCAAAAGTGATGAGGCGCTTCGGGACATTCCTGTCGTCATGGTGACGGCACTGGACTCGGTGGTGGACCAAGACCGTGCGAAGTCTGAAGGGGCAGATGGTTACATGGTGAAGCCCATCGACCGTGATGAACTTCGTACCGAAGTTTGCTCGCGTCTTGGCTTAGAAGCTTAAGCCACCGAGCGTTCATCTCTGGCGGCACACCAACCCTCTTCCCTTGGACCGCATGACCAGCACAGGTGTTGAAGGTAATCCTTGAGTTCTTCTTCGCTGAATGCTTTCAGCCAGTCCACACTTGCACTGGGGTTGCGTTCAAGAATCTCCAAAACAAGCCGTTCTTTGGTACCCATGATGAGTGTTCCTTTCGCTCCGGGGTGAACTCTTCGTCGGGTGTGGCGCGCGCCGATCGTGAATGCATAACCAGAGTCGGACCTCAGATTTTGTTTGGCGCGCGAAATGCGCGCGACATGTTCCAAGATGTAGTGCAACGAATACTGTCTCGCGCTACATCTAGGATCGAATTTTTTCGTAAATCTTGGATTCAGTCGCGAAATGCTCTGTGGCACGCCCGGCAACTGGCCCGAAGGGCCGCCCGAATTTGAGCGGCATCTTGGCCAAGTTGGACTTGAGTCTCCAACTCGGTGGCCAAATCAATTGCTTCACGCATTTGCCTCGGATACGCAGGATCGACCGGCCCAGCCGATTCTGATGACAACCGGAACAGATCCACCAGTTGAGAGGCATCCTCTTTCTGGGTTCGAGCGACGGGATCTTCGGGTGAAGGAACCTTTTTTAAACGGTCCCACACTTGATCAATCTCCGCCATCAGTCGAGAAAGTGATCTTGTGGCAGCAACTTCTTCCAGTGGTGTTGCCGCCTGAATCTTGTCGATGCTTTCGGGTTTGGCATTTTGCACAGCATCGCGTAAGCCTTGGTACTCGACACCGCATCGATCGAGCCAAACCATTGCCTCCGCTTGATCAAGCTGGTCCAGGGTTCGCAGAGCCGCCAGGGCCGCGGCGGGACCGCGATGCTTGCCGTGATGACAATGGACATACGTCTTGACTGGGTCTGTCGCCAGTTCCCGAGCCAGTCTCAGTTGGAGTGTTTGGGGAAGATCGCGATAGCCCAACGGTAAATGTCGGACTCGGATTGATTTTCCCCAAAGGCTGGATTCAGGCGGAAGTGCATCCACAGAAATGACTTTTTGAATGCCTAGCGTTGACAGTTCCGCGATTTGTTCGGGGGACGGACGCGGTCCGACCAGGAGATCTGGTGTGAGCCGTTGGAATTCGAACTTGATCGGATTGGGCGGGGGACCGGGTACCGATTGAGTGGGAGAAGTGGTTGAATCTGAATCCGCTTGATCACAGGCCTCCAGACCAAACATTCCCAAAATCATCAACATTCGACGCATGGCCATATTTTAGATCGCCAAGATGTTCGTAGCCTTCCCGACGCATGTCTTTTTAGAATCTGCCCCGAGATTGACCGGTTATGCACGCATCAGGCGCTGTGGTTTCATCAGAACCAAGTCAGGTACGATCTAGATCAAAGCGCTCGTAGCTCAGCTGGATAGAGCAGCGGTTTCCTAAATCGCAGGTCGTGGGTTCGAACCCCTCCGGGCGCGTTCATCCAGTGGACTGCATTGCGGCAGCGATCCCGTTCACAGCTGCCTGCAGTGTGGCATTGAGCTGGGGATGCTCTTCACCTTTATTTTGACGACGCAGGCAATCCATTTGAATCAAATTCAAAATGTCGGTCCATGGATTCCGTTCTTGGATGGCATGCTCAATGGCTGGAGCGTGAGACAAAAGGGTCGGCTGTTCCAAGATGTGGAGCAACACGTTTGAAGTACGCGTGAATTCTTCTTCAATTCGTTCTGCGAATCGATCACCATTTGGTCCACTTTCAGCATATAGGCGGGCAATGGGCAGGCGTACTCTGGCCATTTCTTGAGCTGCATTTTGCAGCACCGTATTGAGAAATGGATCGGTGTTGGCATGGGCCTTTAATTGTTCGAGTTTGATGGGCTCGAGCTGTTCCAAGGCAGTACCGAGTCCGAACCAGCCAGGCACCAAGACCCGCATTTGAATCCATGAAAAAACCCAGGGGATGGCTCGGAGGTTTTCAAACTGAAGTCGACTCCCAGTCGCTCGAGAGACTGGTCGAGATGCGATGGGCAGTCCCGCAATTGCCTCAATTGGAGCGGAGGTAGAGAACCATGGCCAAAAATCATCATGCTCAATGAGTTCGCGGTAATGCCTCATGGACGATTCGGCCAATTCCCGCAGGATGGATGGTTCCAATTGGGATTTGTTTTCGTGGCCGTCGTCTGATGCGAGGATGGAAGCGGAGACAATTTGTTCGAGGTGCCGGTGTGCGATTTGAGGCAAGGCGTAGCGGAAACTGATGACTTCTCCTTGTTCGGTGAATCTGATTTGGCCGTGCATTGAGCCGGCTGGAGAAGCAAGAATGGCGCGACCCGCTCGACCTCCTCCACGTCCAACCGTACCGCCGCGGCCATGGAAGAATCGGATGGTTTTTCCTGCAGCTTTGGCGACTTGCGACATCGCATGTTGGGCTTCATGCAGGGCAACGTTTGCGGAGAGAAAACCTCCATCTTTGTTCGAATCGGAGTAGCCAAGCATGATCTCAACGGGCTCGGTTCCGCGGGGGGACAACACGGGTTCATTCAAGATGCACTCGAGGAGATTTGGCGCGCGGTGCAAATCCTCTACCGTTTCAAACAGAGGGACCACTGGAGGGGTTCGGCAGTCTTCAAGTTCGAATCCCACCTCTTTCATGAGCAATCGGAGAGCGAGTAGGTCTGAGACGTGGTGGGTCATGGAGACAATGCATGAGCCAATGGTATTTTCGTCCAGAGTTTGAGCTTCTCTGATAACTAGGAGCGTACGAAGCACTTCTTCGGTCTGCTCGGAGAGTGGCGTTCCCGGAGCTGCCAGTGGTCGTGGGTTGGCGAGTTCCTGTCGCAACAGATTCATTTTTTCAGATTCGGTCAATGAGGCGAATCCGTCGTGTATTCCAGCGTGTCTGAAGAGTTCTGACAGAGCGGACAAATGAACTTCGGAGTGTTGTCGGATATCCAGTTTGGCAAGGTGAAGGCCAAAGGCTCGTGATCGAACAATGGCATCGGTCAGGGGGCGGGCGTTGGCAACCCGAGACAGTCCAGCTTTGATGAGGTCATTGCGAATGGCGAGCAATTCAGTCTGGAGTTTTGCGGCCGAAATGACTTGATTTTGAATGCCGTGACGGAGCGCTGCAATTCGGAGCCGGAGTGGTTCGTGCCGACGTTGATCCTTTCCCTCGATCAGGTCGTTTGAAGCTTCAGGGAGATTTGTCCGGCGTGTGGAAGGGCTGAGTTCCCGGTGAAGTTCTTTGAGTTGAGCGTCCCACAACTCTCTTGCGGCGGCATGGAGGGCTTCAATTGTGCTTTTTGTAATTTGGTGGGTGACATTCGGGTTCCCATCCCGGTCGCCGCCTATCCACGAGCGGTACTGCAGGATGGAAGGGATTTCGGCTGCATCCACACCGAGACTCTGGGCCAAGTCTTGAGCCAGTTCTGGAACCGTGCGCCAAATTGTGGTGGTAAGAAAATACAAGCCATTTTGTACTTCTTCGGGAACTTCAAGTCGTCGAACTCTTACATCATCAGTGGCAAGCAAAAGTTCTATTCGGTTGACCAAGTGGCGATGGAGTCCTTCTTTTTCATCAGGTGTAAGGTCTTTTTGACGAAGCTTGACCAAGGTGCTGGCGACTTCGAGCTGTTTGTCAAGGATGGTCCGACGTCTTGCTTCTGTGGGATGAGCGGTCAGGGTCGGTTCGATCCTTAACTTTCCAAGAGACTTTTGGATTTCGGCCTTGGAGCGACCCCTTTGTTCGATTTGCAAGATCGCAGAACGTACCGACTCGTTCCTTGGAGACTCTTTGGTTGCGTCTTTTGCTCTTTCTCGGTTGATTCTGATGATTTGGAGTTGTTCAACTTTGTTGAGCAGGTGAAACCGTGCGGTGATAAGGCGAACAATTTGTATCAACTCTTCAACCGACAGTTGCTGGATAGACCTGGCCATTTCTCGCAGGGTGGCGAGCTCGTTAGAAGATGATTCTTGACGCTCAAGCTGGTCCACCAATGCCTGTGCTTTTTTTGCCGTATCCGCGAATGGCCCCTCGTCGGTGGCTACATGGAATGCCTCTAGCAGGCGATTGGTGTCATGGTTGCAATGCGGTTTCATCGAGTCAAATCCTACGAATCTTCTTTGCATCTCTCCTGAAGAAATTTTCCATCGACTGGCCCCATAGATTCAGAATGAGAGCAAGGTATGTTGCATGAGGACTATCGGTTGGCTCATGCATAAGGCAGATGCTTTCTTCGGTTCGGATGGAACGATGGATGTGGCCAAGCCAGATTCATTTCGGTTTTGTTCTTCGTGTGCAGCAATACAGCCTGACAACAAATTGTTTTTATGGTCTTCGAGGTCTTCTGAGAATGTGCTTTCGAGAGGTGACGTGAGATCCACGTGTCCGAGATGTGCTCATGGAGCCAATTGTCGGGGGGGGCGATTGCAAGACGCGGGAATTTCTTCGGTGTATTGCGGCTGGTCCGACAGTGGAACATCGGCCGAGGCTTTGAGATCTTGGAAGTCAGCGCCGGGCAATGAAGCCAATTGTCGGGCCGCGGGACGTCTCTTGGGTGAGATGCTGCTTTGCCGATGCGACGACAACCTTTTGAGGCAATCGCATTTGTCCCATGGCAATCTGTTGGTGCCGGTGCCAGGGTGGTGGGGGCGCTGTTTAAGGCGGGGATTTGACCCCCCACGCCGACTGGCGGAGGGCATCGCAGAGGTTGTGGGATGGCCCGTTTGGCGTCCTTTGTTCCGGGCGCATGGTGGCCGGATCGCCGGAAAACGCCGAGAGCAGCGTCAAAAGACATCTCGTAGGTTGTTTCGCCTGCGATCTGGTACGAGACGTAACCTTGTGAGGCACTGCAATTTATGGCTTGTGGATGATTTGCTGGCAAGCGGTTCCACGAGTGCTGCTGCCAGTACATTGCTTTGCCGCTTGCGTCCGCAATCCGTCATTTTGGTGGCAGCGAACGTGAGAAATTGATGGTCCGGTAATTGGCGGCCAAAAAAGTTCCAAAGTTGTGTGATGGTTGGCTTGCAAGTTGACTTGGGCTTTGCTACGATGTTCCTTCTCGCTATTTCCAAGCGAGACGGCCTGAGGGCCGTATTCTTTGACAAGTGAACGATCAGAAGCCGCGAGGATGTGGACGGATCATTTTGGCATGCACAATGTCAACATGATTCGATCAACCCTGGGGCAGCAACTTCACAGCCTGCTGTCCTTGGACATCCTTGTGATGCCAAATTTTCAATTTCTGCTTTAAGAAGAAATTGCCTTCGGCCTTACGAGGCCGATTGGCAGGATGTCCAGAATCAAACCTTCTCGCAGTCAACGCCGAGTTTGCTCGGTGTCAACAGCAATATCAATTGAAGAGTTTGATCCTGGCTCAGCGTGAACGCTGGCGGCATGGCTAAAACATGCAAGTCGAGCGCGAAAGTCCCTTCGGGGGCGAGTAGAGCGGCGAAAGGACTAGTAATGCGTTTCTATGTACCCCATGGTCGGGGATAGCCCGGGGAAACCCGGATTAATACCCGACGCCCTCTTCGGAGGAAAGATTTATCGCCATGGGAGCAGGGAACGTCCTATCAGGTAGTTGGTGAGGTAACAGCTCACCAAGCCTTAGACGGGTAGCGGGTGTGAGAGCATGACCCGCAGTATCGGGACTGAGACACTGCCCGGACTCCTACGGGAGGCTGCAGTAACGAATATTCCGCAATGCACGAAAGTGTGACGGAGCAATGCCGCGTGCAGGATGAATCCCCTCGGGGTGTAAACTGCTGTCAGTGACTAGAAAAAAAATGATCAGTCGCAAAGGAAGGACCGGCTAATCTCGTGCCAGCAGCCGCGGTAATACGAGAGGTCCGAGCGTTACGCGGAATTACTGGGCTTAAAGCGTACGTAGGCGGATCTACAGGTATCCTGTGAAAGCCCACGGCTCAACCGTGGAATTGCAGGGTAAACCGTAGATCTTGAGGTGGCTAGGGGCTCTCGGAACGGTAGGTGGAGTGGTGAAATGCGTTGATATCTACCGGAACGCCAAAGGGGAAGCCAGGGAGCTGGGGCCATTCTGACGCTGAGGTACGAAAGCGTGGGTAGCGAACGGGATTAGATACCCCGGTAGTCCACGCCGTAAACGATGTGCACTAGGTCGAGGGGGTTTGACGCCGCTCTCGGCTGAAGCGAAAGTGTTAAGTGCACCGCCTGGGGAGTACGGCCGCAAGGCTAAAACTCAAAGGAATTGACGGGGGCCCGCACAAGCGGTGGAGCATGTGGCTTAATTCGAAGCAACGCGAAGAACCTTATCCTGGGTTTGACATGCATGGATTAGCTTCCTGAAAGGGAAGTGACGCGGCTTGCCGTGGAACATGCACAGGTGCTGCATGGCTGTCGTCAGCTCGTGCTGTGAAGTGTCGGGTTAAGTCCCTTAACGAGCGCAACCCCTATCACTAGTTGCTAGCGAGTAATGTCGAGGACTCTAGTGAGACTGCCGGTGTCAAACCGGAGGAAGGTGGGGATGACGTCAAGTCCGCATGGCCTTTATGCCCAGGGCTGCACACGTGCTACAATGGTTGGTACAGAACGAAGCAAGACCGCAAGGTGGAGCAAATCGCTAAAGCCAACCTCAGTTCGGATTGTGGGCTGAAATTCGCCCACATGAAGTTGGAATCGCTAGTAATCGGGGATCAGCTACGCCCCGGTGAATACGTTCCTGAGCCTTGTACACACCGCCCGTCAAGTCATGGAAGCTGGTAGTACCCGAAGTCGCCCCGGTTCAGGGGTGCCCACGGTAAGGCCGGTGACTGGGACTAAGTCGTAACAAGGTAGCCGTAGGGGAACCTGCGGCTGGATCACCTCCTTTCTAAGGGATTTCCTTAGAGTTCGGTTGATCTTGCCTGTCGCTGCAATTGTGCATCGACTCAACATCAAGATCTTGGAGAGCAATCTCCGCCGGACCTTGTCAACACAATCTCGTGTCGCATACGCGACAAAGTGTCAGGGTGACCTGACACGATGGCTCTGATCGTTCCTTTGTATATCACACAGCCCCTCTGTTCTCGGAGGGGCTGTGTTCGTTTTGCATGTGTCCGTTTGTAGAGTGCTCAATCTCATTTTGATGCTGTGTCGGACATTGATCCTGACAGAGCTCTTGGTTTGGCTGGCATCATCGCGGATGGAGGGGAGCTCCACTCGTCAGGCCCAAGTTGAGTTATGTGATTTCTTGTCGTGTTGCATTCACGTCCATGTCCCACGGCGGCCATCCTGATTTTTGAATCCACTCATCCAAGATCTGGCATGGGCTTCGAAGGTGCGACTCGTATCGGCGCCATCTTTCCGTCCGATTCGAGTGCACCATCTTCTTTGCTTCAAGGAAGCTGGGCGTTTGCTGAATGCTGGTGTCACGCGTGGGGTCCAAGACTTCTGGTTCGAAGTCGAGCCCCAGCCGTTCAAGAATGGCCCGAAGAATGGATTCAGGGTCCGCAACAAAAGATTCATACCGCACATCAACGATGTTTGCGTCAGGGAACCGAGCATCTACGGCTTCGTTGAGTGCCTGCACTTTGGCCACCATGTTCGCCGTGGATTCAATGTCCAAGAAGTGACGGTTGATGCCGTTTGCCGAAAAATGTTGAGAAAAGCATGACAGCACCACATCACGAGGATCTCGAATCGTCCTGATGATGAGGGCTTTGGGCCACAATTGCAAAATCATGGGCAAATCGATGATGTTCATGGGCTGTTTGTGAACGAAGCACGGAGCCTTGGCGGCCTCCGGCACCAAGCTTTCTGCGGTCCGGTCAAACAGGCCCCGCAGTTGTTCGGCTTTCGGGCTGGTGCCGTCCGGCACCAAATGGGGCAAGCGCTCAATGGGCTGGCCTTGCAAAAGATGTTGTCGGACGGTTGTTACCAAGGGGGCCTCACCACTTGTTGCTATGGATGAGTGTCCTGACAACATACGTTCCAGCAGGGTGGTTCCTGTCCTGGAGAACCCGACCAAAAAATGTGGCGAAGAAGGGGTGGTCTCGTCGCTGTTTGTTTGAGGTGCGGGGGAGTTCTGTGCGTGGGTTTGGCACCATTCGGTCCAAACGTGGACTTGTCGGAGCCAAAGCGTGCGATCGAGCCTTCTCCACTCTGGGAGCTCGCTTTCCAACGCCCCAGCTTTGGACCATCCCTCGAAGGCCGTCGAGGCGTCCCCAACCTGATCCGCAAGAGTCGCCCGTTCGTGCCAAGCCGCGGCTTTTGCCGCAGGAAGTCGGAAGGTGTGGGGATCTGGGCAGTGCTTTTGGGCTTCATCGAGTTGGTTCAACTCTCGAAGCACAGTGCTACGCCGGACCATGGCAAACTCATCGCCACCGCGGGCTGATTTTTCAAAATCAACCAAGGCCTCCTTGAGTCGACGAAGAATTCTTCGCGCCTCTCCGCGAATGCGGTGGATGGTGGCCCGGTTGGTTCCCTTTGCTGCCAACGCACGGGTTGCAGCACGCTCTGCTTCTTCTTCGCACCGAAGTTGCAGCAGGAGTCCTGCGGCCCGAGACAAAGAGGGCCCATCCTCGGTCCACTGGTCAACCGATTTCAAGACCATTCGCGCGGCGGACGTTTGGCCGCTTTGCAGATGAATCTCGGCCATGCCCAGCATCGCGGGAGCGAAACCGGCGCGTTGCGCCACGGCTGTCTGGAATCGCGCAAATGCAGCTTGCTTTTTACCCGTGGAGGCCAGCTGATGGCCTTCTTCAACCAGTGCTCTGGCACTTTGGGGCGGTATTTTTCGGCCAGAGTTTGGTCGGGATTCGTTCGAAGGCTGCGTCATGCGGTCCGGTTCAAGATACGCTAGACGGTTCGACCCCGCTCTAAGGAGAATCTGATGTCGCTTGATTACGCCTCTTTGCTCGGTGATGAAGCCGAAAGTCTGCTCAACCACAAGGCCGTCGTGCCTTCATCTTCCCTGCACCTTCCAGGTCCTGATCATTTCGATTCCGTTTGGGGGCCAAGTGATCGCTCACCTCAAGTCTTGCGTTCTCTCCAGGCGCTTCATGGACATGGTCGTTTGGCAAACACGGGGTATCTTTCGATCCTTCCTGTGGACCAAGGCATCGAGCATGCAGCCGGCGCTTCATTTGCCAAGAACCCTGAATATTTTGACGGCGAAAACATTGTCAAGCTTGCCATTGAAGGCGGCTGCAACGCCGTTGCCACGACTTTTGGGGCACTTTCAGGACTTTCTCGAAAATACGCCCACCGCATTCCCTTCATTGTGAAGATCAACCACAACGAATTGTTGACCATGCCAAACCAATTTGACCAAGTCATGTTTGGCTCGGTGCGTGATGCTTGGAACTTGGGTGCAGTCGCAGTTGGTGCCACGATTTACTTCGGTTCCGATCAATCTCGTCGTCAAATCATCGAAGTCGCCGAAGCTTTCGAAGAAGCACGAGAACTCGGGATGGCCACCATCTTGTGGTGCTACCTTCGGTCGCCCATGTTCAAGAAGGATGGGGTCGACCATCATGTCTCCGCTGACTTGAGCGGCCAAGCCAACCACCTTGGGGTCACCATCAAGGCCGACATCATCAAACAAAAGCAACCCGAGCAAAACGGCGGATACGCTGCTCTGAATGCCGGAGACTCTGCGTACGGGAAATTCGATGATCGGATCTATTCTGAACTCGCTTCGGATCACCCGATCGACCTAACTCGATATCAAGTTCTGAATTGCTACGCCGGGCGTGCTGGCCTGATCAACTCAGGTGGCGGCTCTGGTGACAATGACTTTGGTCAAGCGGTCCGCACGGCGGTGATCAACAAGCGCGCTGGTGGCATGGGCCTTATTTCGGGCCGAAAAGCATTCCAACGTCCTATGGAAGAGGGCGCGAAACTGCTGCAGACCATTCAAGACGTCTATCTCGACGACAGCGTGGACATTGCCTGACGCAGTTTGACTGCCAATTGAATTCGAAGCCTCCCCGAATGGAGGGGCTTTTTATGCGGGCGGCTGGCCACCGAATTCAATTCGATTCTTACCGTCACGTTTGGAAATCTTCAGTCGGCGATCGGCAAGTTGGACCAACCCATTGATGGGATCTTGGTCGCATTGGTCCAGGATGTCCCATGGCCAGGTGGCGAGTCCACCGGAGAATCGGATGCGGCCAGGCACTTCCAATTGCACCCGAGCGACACCATCACGAATGCGGTCAAGCAGATCTTGGGTTGCTTCAACGCTAAAGCCGCGGGGAACGTGACTCTCCGGACCAGTTCTCCGGGTGAAGTCCGCCAAGATCACCACGAATTCGTCACCACCCACCCGCGCGATCTGATCGGCCGGCCGTATGGCGTTGCGAATCGCTTCGGCAAAAGCTTTCAATACACCGTCGCCAGCTTCATCGCCATACCGGTCGTTCCACTGTTTGAAGTCATCCACGTCCAATTTCAAAATACTGAATGGATGTCTCTGGCTGGTGCCTTCGTGAATCACTTCGCGGAGGTGTTGCTCGAACCCTCTTCGGTTCAGCGTGAGGGTGAGTGCGTCGGTAATGGCGTCGCGTTTGGCTTCCGCGAACCGCTGGGCGTGGTCGAGCCAGTGGGCCAGCCATTCACCCCAAGCTTCGGCCGGGGTACTGGCGGTGGAGGGGAGACCTGACAACCAACCCAACTCCGGGCCACCTGGGAGTCCGACCCGAATCTCCCCCGCATTGGAGTGAAATTTGGGGAGGCTTCCACCGGTGGCGGCAGCTATGGCCTGCAACGCTATGGGCAACAGAGCCTCGGGGCTTTCTGCAGCCGCGCGGAGCAAGTCGAGATCGGTGGGATCTTGTGGTGGTTCCCTTCCCTCAGTGCCGGGCTCGGATGGAGGAGGAGGAGGAGGAGGAGGAGGAGGAGGAGGACCGCTTCCTTGCAAGTTTGAACCTCGGGATCCAGACAGGGAGGCTTTTTGATCGGAGTTCCCCTCGGGATGGACGGGACCTTCGACAGACTCACTGCTTTGGTGATCATCCTTCACCTCGGTCACTTCACCAGAAGGAACCGACTCGTTCGGAGCTTTCGGGGTTGGTATTTCGATTTCAACCTCTGGAGGCACATCAGGGAGGCGTCCTGTGCTTTGGCGGGGATCGACAGGTTCTTTTCCCAGCCAGTGGATGTCTAGCTCTGGTTCTAAGATGTCAGCGGCCTTGCTGAGCCTGTGCCCCTCTTCTCCGAGCTCTTCACCCAACATGAGCAAGGCGATTTGGCGACGTTGGGTTTGGGCCGCCTTGATGGCCCAAATCGCATCGAACGTATTGGCAGCATCGAAACACTCGGTCCCGCGGGCCATGGCAATTCCTTCAGCTTCGGCACGGCGCCTGGCGTCACGGGTAAGTGCGAGTGATACTTTTTTGAAGCGGCGTGGCTTTTTGGGGCGGTGTGGCTTGCCAGGTTTGTTTGGTCCGATTAGTTCATCAATTTCTTCGCGGGTAGGTGTTGGAGGAAATTTGATCGGATCACCATGAATTTTCCAGCGTGGATCGACGGGCGGCTGAAGCAATTCTCCAGGACGCCGTTCGATCAAAGTGGCTCCATTCCATTGAAGAAGTCCGCATGATTGCAAGGGGCCGTTCAAAAGATCCAGCAGCCCAGGCGGAGGTTCGGGGGATGAGGGCATGATCAAAGCCAAACGGGTGGGGTGGGGCACCGACTTTTCTAAAAGGTATTGACGGACGATCAAGAGAAAACTGAAAGCGCTTTCCAACTGATCATCCTTGTGGGCCATGTGCCACCCGTCGGTTTTGAGGGCGTCAAGGATGCCATGGTCACCGTCGGGCGGGAGATACAAGATGGCGTGTTTTTCAACCGACTCGTCCACACCGTGAGTTTACGACGAGAATGGTTGTTGTCAGGCGGATCCTCCATGAGTTGGAACAATCCCGAAGGCATCCAGAATTTTCCTCGTCAATTCGGACGTGCCGTTGTGGCATTGTCTTGCTCGGGCCGCGTTGGTCATTTCTATGAGCCGGCGTTGGTTGGTCAGAAGGTCCGAGAGGATGGGCCCAATCTGCTCCAGATTCGCCCGTTCATCGATATGGTCGTGGGCGACGATGGCCGCCTTGGCCACCGCGGCGGCTTCGGCATTGAAGCGTTGGTGTTGATCCTTGTGCCAGGGATAGGGCAAATACAGGGCGGGGAGTCCTGCAGCTTCAATTTCAGCCACACTGTTCGCACCGGCCCGCGAAACCACCAAATCTGAGGCGCCGAATGCTTGGGACATCTGTCTTAAAAATGGGATGACGATGACCGGACAGTTGGCAAGCGGGGTTTTGTTCCACGTGTCTTGGACTGTTGGGTGGTGAGCAGAACCAGCCAAATGCAAGACTTGCCAGCCGTCAAAGGCCTCGGGTTGTTTTTGAGCCAATTGAAGAACCAATGCATTGAGGGTGGACGCGCCGTTGGAAGCTCCGGTGATGAGCAGCGTTGGACGGTCTGCGGCCAAGCCCAAGGCCGCTCGATTCTCGGATTTGTCGCCTTGGACTCTGGCCGCCGAACGAATGGGATGGGCGGTCAGTTCCCCGGGGAACTGGTCGTGGGCGTGGACTGTGAAATTCTTGGTTCCCCAGCGGCACAGGATGCGATTGGCTCGCCCGGGGATGGCATCCAAATTCAGAACCGCCAGCGGCCAGCCGGCCTCTCGCGCGATCAGCCCAACGGCGGCCGCAGTAAATCCCCCAATGGTGATCACACCACCAACCGAGTGGCTCTTGGCCAACCGCCGAAGTTCTTGGCGAGATTGCAGGTAACCCCGCAAACAACGAAGGGTCTGTATGGGGCGCAAACTGGGAGGAGACGCGGGAATGGCGTGGGCGTCAAATGCCTCGGAGGCCAGCATCTCACGGTCGATGGATCGTGGTGCATGCAGCAAGATGGGATGGACGTGACAAGCAAGACATTGCTCCGCGAGGGCCAATCCTGGTGTGATGTGCCCACCTGAACCGCCGCCTGCGATGAAAATGCTCTTCATGGCTCAGTGGTCAGCCGCGAGGGTTGGCTCAGGTTCGTGGTTTGGATGGGAAGCCATCAGCGTCGCCATGATGGCACCCGCCAAGAGAATCCAACCCGTTCCGGCTCGGGAGATGAATGGGAGGGCGATGCCCTTGGTGGGCAGCAATCCCGTGGCCACCCAAACGTTGATCGCCGTTTGCATCGCAACAGTGATCGTGACGGCCACTCCAAACCAGCGGGCGGCAGGATTGGGGCATTGCCAAGCAACCCTCCAGAGGGAGAAAATGAGACCGGCAAACGTCGTCAGCACCAGTGCCGAGCCAAGCACTCCCGTTTCCTCCGCCAAGATGGCAAAGACAAAATCAGACTCATCCACTGGCAAATAGCCTTGCGAACGCAACCCTTGCCCCACACCCGCTCCTTCAAGTCCTCCTTGGTGGATCGCTCGCAAACTTTCGGTGAGTTGGGCGCCTTCGTTGGTGTTGGTCTGTTCCCAAGGTGCGAGCCACACGCCGAGGCGTCGGATTCGGTACTCCTCCATCCCAATGTAGAGGCCTCCGAAGAGTCCGAGGGTGATGATTCCTGCGGGCAACCATCGCCAATCGGCACCGGCGGCGAACAAGAGCATGACCAGAGTGCCAAGCACCAACGCGGCTGAGCCAAGATCTTGGATCGCAATGGCTGCGGCCACACCCGCTGTGATCAACAACAGCCAAGGATGTTCACGGATCTTGACCTTCCCACTGGTTCGGGCCAAGGACACCCCGCACAGCAGTGGGATGGCGAATTTGAGGGGTTCACTGGCTTGGAAGCGCAATCCTCCAAGGGTGACCCAGCGTTCATTGGCCACGAAGAGGCTGAGGCCGAGAAGTCCGAGCCCAATCGCAAGAGCCAAACCAACCACCTGTTTGTTCAGCAATCGGTCGATCATCTTCCCAGAGAGCGTGGTGGACCATCCCAAAAGCAAGCAGCAGGCCGCGATCCCGGCATGCAAAAACTCGGGATGGCGGGTCAGGAGCGGGAGCTCGGGATCCGGATCGGCGTTGGTGCTTGCGGTGAGTTGGGCAAAGCCCACGCCGAAGGTGAGCAGAAGCAACGAGAAAATCACCACCAGTTCACGACTTCGAGGCACTTCTCGTCTATCGGAAGGAACTCGCACATCTCGCCATGAGTTCCAAAGGGCTTTTCCATTTTGTCGAGAGTACGATGGCAAGCCATGCTGGATTCACCCCCCATGACTGGACGCCGCGTTCATCTTGAGACCTTTGGTTGTCAAATGAACGAATTGGACAGCGAGTTGGTTCGCAGCCAATTGTCCGCGTTGGGGTACATCTTTACGGATGAACGTACCCAAGCAGATGTGGTGATTTACAACACCTGTTCGGTTCGTGAACAAGCTGAAAACAAGGTCTGGAGTCGACTGGGCATCGACGGTGTTGAGAAGCAGGAGGGACGGGATGTCATTGTCGGGGTGATTGGCTGCATGGCTGAGCGGGAGGGCCCAGGCCTTTTAAAGCGGTTCCCTCAGGTGGACCTGATGTGCGGTCCGGGAGAGTTGGACAAACTGCCTTTGCTGATTGACAACGCATCCAAGAACGCCGATGAGGGCATTCGGACCGCACTTCAAGGGTCGACCACCCGAAGATCCCAGACTCTTGGCGCGGCCGCGGATCGCTTGGAACTTCTTGACCTCTCTCGTGCCTTTGACCCTGACCAAGCTGGCTTTGCAGGCCGATCGGCCTACGTCCGCATCACCCGGGGCTGCAACAAGTTCTGCACCTACTGCGTTGTGCCCCACACTCGTGGGCCTGAAATCCATCGGCCGCCGCACCACATTGTCGAAGAATGCAAGCGTCTTGAGCAGCAAGGGGTTCTCGAGATCACACTGCTGGGCCAGACGGTCAACCATTATTTGTACGTTCATGGAACGGCCTTGACGGTTGATGGGACACCCGCTCCTCAGGTGGGGCCAGGGTTGTCGGGGTTTCGCCCGGGACCCGATGGCCGTCCAACCGCGGCGGTGGGAGCCCAAGCCACCACTTTTGCTGATTTGTTGGTGATGATCCATGAGGCTTGTCCCGGCGTACAACGCATCCGGTTTGTGACCAGTTACCCCAGGGATTTTGGGGATGACATCCTCTACGCCATCGCCGAACATTCAAGGCTCTGCCGATACCTGCATGCCCCGGCCCAAAGCGGCTCCGATGCGGTGCTCGCCCGGATGAACCGGGGATATGACCGAGAGACGTTCTTGGACTTTGCGGCTCGAGCCCGAAAAATCCTTCCGGATGTGGTTTTGGCCGGGGACATCATCGTGGGCTTTTCTGGAGAAACGGAAGCCGATTACGAGGCCACTCGGACCCTTTTGCAGGAGGTGCGGTTTAAAAACAACTTCATCTTCAAATACTCACCTCGACCTGGAACCAGTGCCTTTGGCCGCCTTGAAGATGATGTGCCAGAACTCGAAAAGAGGCGTCGCAACAACGATTTGCTGGCTCTTCAGGCGGAAATCGGCTCTGAAGTGCACGCCGAATGGGTGGGGCGAGAAGTCCCAGTATTTTTGGAAAAACGGACTGGGAAAGGTCGAAAATCCGCTTCTGGAGCCAGAAATGCGGGGGTCGAACTCCGTATTCAAGGCGAATCCCCTTCCACAGGGGTTCAACTCAGTGGAAGGACCCCTGGAGACATGATTTGCTTTGTTGACGTCCCAGAACATGCCGTGGTGGCCCATCTTGGGACCATACGTCCCGTTCGAGTGTCAGAAAGCGGATCTCTCCACCTGGAGGGCGATTTGGTCACTGAAGCCAACGATATGCAGATGAAATAAAAAAAGTCTGTCTTCGGGGTTGATTCCATCCGAGGCTGACTTAAATTAATTAACGAAGAGAGAGAGCCCCTTTGGTGGGAATGTTGCCCACCGCATCCGCCGTGAGAATCGGATGTTCAAGTAGAAGAAGAGTTTTTCGAGATTCGAGAAAGGGACTCTCTAATGAATTCACTCAGACTCAGCGCAGCAGCGCTCATCGTTTCTGGGAGTGCTTTCGCCGATTTTGGCAGCGCTTCCTACACTGTGGAATCCGCAGTGGCCGGTTACGACACGTACAAAATCTTCCTGAACTTCACCAGCCCGGCTGACAAGCTTTTGGCCATCAACGGCGACGTCGCCGGTGGCTACTCGGCAATCAGCTACGAAGGTGGCGAGTTGTACAACGCCCTGTTTGCAGGTGTTTTGGCCGACGACACCGGCCAGTACGCAGCCTTCGCTGGTATGGAAGGTGACTCCTACTTCACCATCGGTGGACAAACCGACACTTCATTCTCCCCAGGCTTCTTGGCTGGCAACACTGGCGCTGACGGCTCTGTCGTCAACGGCAGCAGCTTCTCTTGGGAAAACAACGGTGGCTACTTCGACAGCGATCCCGGTTCCGGTGCCTTCGACTCTGGCTCTGGCATCCTCGTTGCCCAATTGACCGTTGCTTCTGGTGAAGACATCACCTTCGGCGGTACCGCCTCTTACAACAGCGAAGCTGGCGATTTGACCTTTGCCTCCTTCTCTGTCACCACCGTGCCTGCCCCTGGTGCGCTGGCTCTCCTCGGTCTCGCCGGCCTCGGCCGCCGACGCCGTGGCTAAATCTTGAGGCCATCCCCCCTTCTCGAGGGGGAAAAAGCCCAAATTTGAATCTTGAGCAGCCCTCCTTATCAGGAGGGCTGTTTTTGCTGTTTGGCCCGACAAGAGGCCAAAGTACCCAAACCGATTCTTTACGATTTTTTTTGAGAAAGGGGTTGGAACTCGTCTCAGTGTGTCTTACATTTTGTCCGTACGGCTGATCTGCGGGCCGGACTAGAAGAAGAGATCGCAGCAGAAGAAGAGACCCCAATCAGAAAGAGGACCACTATGTCCCGATTTGCATTTGCAGCCGTTCTTGGCGCGACCGCCATGGCTTCCGCCGACTTCGCTGGCGCTTCCTTCACCGA